>DASTPP010000210.1:0-8186 GCA_035762175.1 Polyangiaceae bacterium
GGGTCGGGTCGAGGACGACGACGTGGTCGGCGTCGTCTAGACCGACGGATTCGGGGGGAGGGGGGGTATCAAGGAGAGGGCTCTCCAGGCCGTCTCGAGCAGAATCGCCGTCGCCTCGTGCGGCGTCAGGGCGCCGTTGACCACGAGCGCCCGCGCTTGGTCGGCGAGACGCTTCGCCTTCTTGCTCAGGGCGGGGGCTTGGCTACGAAAGAACTCGGCGCGGCCGTCGGCCGACCCGTGCTCCCACCCCATCGAATAGGCGGCGCGCTCGCGCAGGAAGCCGAGGTCGCACTCCAAATCTTCGTACCAGTACCAGAGGGCCGGATCGTCGTTCTCGCGAACGACCTTCAGAACGCGCATGCCGGCGGCGGTGACCTCTTCGACCAGCGTGGGGTAGACCACGCGCTGCTCGAGGCCGTACAGAAAGGCGCCCTCGTCAGGGTCGGCGAGGCGGGCGTCGAGCTCGTCGGCGGGGCACAACGGCGGCGGCAGAGGGCCCGCCCCCTCAGGCCCCCCCTCGCCCGAAACGGGCGTCGGGGCCGGCTCGGCGGGCGACGGGGCCGAGGGGGCAGGGAGCGGGCGTTTGCGGTCGGTGCGGTGACGAGGTACCTTGGCCATAAGGTCACACCTTTTCTAGTGAGAGGTGAGGCCCCAGGTCATCGCGTCGGGGTCCAGCCGATGCGATGGCCGACTTGCGGGGCGGCGACGAGAACCCGCGCGCGTCGGTGCGGCGGCGTCGCGTGCGATAGAGAGTGTAGTGGGTGGGGGTGAAAAGGCAAGGTGGGTTTGCGAATAAAAGGCGATGCTCGAACGGCTTCTTGTTCGCAAAACGCATGCCAAGGGCGACGGCGACGACGGTCGGCGCAGCCACGCGCACACCGCCGCGCGCACGGCCGTCGCGACGCTCAGCTGCGCTCGGTTCGCTCGAGCGCCTCGACCAAGTCCGCGTTCTGGCGGAGCCGCTCGAACGTCTCGTAGAAGGACGTCCCCGCGCAGTACAAGTCGTCTACCGGGAAGCCCGCGCCAGCCAAGTCGGCGTTGCAGCGGTCTTGGAAGCACAGCTTCTCTTTCGGGCTGTCGACCTCGTCGAGGGTCGGTGAGTTCGCTTCCCAAGACTCGATGTCGACCACGTGCCTGCCGCCGCAGTGCTCCCGACACTTGGCCTTGGCGACCTTGAAGTTGTGGTAGAGCCAGGTCTCGATGCAGTAGAAGGGTACGATCTCGACGATGCGACCCAAGAACAGGTCGACCTTCTCGGGCCCGAAGGGCGCGAGCGACTGCGAGGGCTCGTAACCCTTCGGGTGCACCGTGTGGCCGGCCGCCCTCGCCAGCAGATTTCGCTTCACCTGGACCCGCACCAAGCGGTCGAACTTCTCGTGTCGATCGCTCTCGTGACGCTTTGACCAAACCTCGTCGCCATCGTAGTGAAAGAGAACGAACCGAGGCACGCCGTCAACCAAGGGCTCTAGCAGTCTCGTCGCGATCGACCTGCATAGGGTGATCGCATGGGCAGCGCCCTTGCCCTCCCAGGCGTTGCCATGAAGGGCCCTGCGCTCTTCGGCAGTCGACGGGGTAAACTTGACGCGGCCGAGGTTCAGCGTCGGGCGAATGCCCGTGAACATGTGCTCGATGATGCGGCGCAGGGCCCGGCCCGTCTGCTCCGATTTATCTTCGCCGAGGTAGACGACCTCGACGACCGGCGTCGGCCTCACCACAGCCCGTTCACCCGCAAGAGCTCGCTGAGCTGCTGGATGCCCACGGCGTACTGCTTGCACAGCTCGCTCGCCTCGTCAGGCGTCAGGTTGCGCCACACCATCACGTCGCGCCCCTCGCGCTCCTCGAGCACGCAGCGAATGAAGCGACGCGCGGCCTCCTCGGGCGAGGTCGGCGGCAGAAAATCGAGCAAAATGGGGTTCTGGCTCGTCAAGAACGCCTGCCGCTCGCCGATGGCGTCGAGGCACGCCCCGATCCATGCGTGGTGCAGGCCGTTCACCAGCTCGTCGGCGACGACCACGGCGTCGTTGCAGGCCACGTAGTAAAGGAAGGACAGAAGGCGCTTCTGGCCGTAGCTCAGGAGCTCATGCGAGACCGAGTCACCACGCTTGGTGACAAAGCGAAACGTAGCCGCACCCAAAAGAAACGTTCTCCCCAGGTCCCTTGCCTCCGACTGCAACACCCGGAGGGCTAGTTCAGCGTTGGCAAAGCCCGCAATTCGAGCGAAACTGTCGAGAAAGTTGGGGTGCGGGTCAGCCGTGGGCGCAGCTCCGACCCCTTCGGTGTCATCCGACCTGAAGGTCATCTTGCCTGAGATCGTAAGTTCTTCCAGCTGACGTTCTGAGGCCCAGAGAAACGTCCTTGGCGACAAAGGGCCCGTCCCGCCAATGCTTCTCGTGCGACCGTCGTCGCCGAGCGAAACTTGCATGAGTACCGAGACCGGGCCGCCGAGGGGAGAGCCCCCGGTGCCGAGCAAGTCCAACAAGAGCTCGAGGGACTCATCGAAGCGGTATGCCGCTCTAGCGGCAACTAGATCTTTGATGGGGACTCGCTGAAGGAGGCGCCTCTGGCTTTGCGCCAAGGCAACCATCGAGTCGCCCATTAGTTGGGCCAGGAAGGGCCCCGCCGTGATCGGCCGCCAGCCAGGCCGGCTGACTTCTACCGCCTCGTCCTTGAGCGATACTCTGAACTGCCCTTCTCCGACTACGATTCTAAACGTTGTCCCGGCGGCCAGCGACACCAGGACGATTACGCTGAAGTCGATAGGACGCTCAGCTGCCTGCTCAGGCGGTGTCAAGTCGCCCTGACCAGGCAGGCCTTGGGGCCACGATGGCGCATCGCCACGCCGGCCTGTGACGCCTACGACGAAACGGTCGCCAGTCGCCGACAGTTCGTACTCAACGTCAATCTCCTCTGCCTTGTACTCCGAGAAATCCGACCGCAGGCACGCCGAGATCAGCTTGAGCAGCGTCGTCTTGCCCGAGCCGTTGATGCCGAGCGGCACGTTGTAACGGTCGTCGAAGACGAGCTCGGTCGGCACGACGTGGCGAAACTTGTTGATCTTGAGGCGCTTCAACTTGAGCATCGGCCGGCCAAGTCTGCCACGGCCCCGGTCAGCCCGGGGGGCCGAGACACTCGCACTGGCTCGAGAAGGGGGGCCGCACCCCCTGCCGTCCCCCGCCCAAGCCGGTCGTCGGCGCCGATCTGGCGGCCCTCCGCGACCTAACGGCGCGTTCGGATCGGCGAGCCAGCGCGCCAGCGCCTCGCCCTCCAGCTCGAGCACCACGTCGCTGAGTCGCTCGGCCCCCCGCGTAGAAAGGCGCGCGTGCAGCGCAGAGGTTTCGGCTTCGCCGAGCGGGCGGCCGAGGCGGCGGGCGAACTAGCGCGCCACGCTCTGCTCACGCCCCTGTTCCTCGCCGAGTTTGACCAGGCCTTTGATGATGACCAGCTCTCGCCCTTCGCTCGCCGTGGCCTCGACCATAGCCAGCCATGGCCGGGCGAGCGAGCACCGCGGGCAGGGGCACGCCGCGCCCGTCGCCCGCAGGAGGCGCCCGCGTGGTGCGGCGCCCCCCGCGGCTCGGTCCCGTCGAGAGGCGCGCCGCGTCCGTCGCCCGCAGGAGGCGCCCGGGCGGGCCGAGCCAGCGCGGCCGCCGTCGCGCCTGTCCCGAACGAGCGTCATCGGATGGGGGCCGCGCGGGTCGCGGCGAGGGCCGCGCGGGTCGCGGCGAAGGCCGCGCGGGTCGCGGCGAGGGCCGCGCGGGTCGCGGCGAGGGCCGCGCGGGTCGCGGCGACCGGCGCGCGGGTCGCGGCGACCGGCGCGCGGGTCGCGCCGAAGCCCGCGTGTAACGTCACCCGCGACGCTCGCCGCGACCCGCGCGGCCGGCCGAGCGGTCTTCAGGCCTCTTCGGGCGCCAGGTCGGGCGTCTGGCCCTGCCCTTTGCCCTTGCGACGCGCGCGCGCCCGGCGCGAGCGCAAGGTCTCGTACCGGCTCAAGAACGGCGCGAGGACGCGCGGCTCGTCGGCGAAGAGGTAGCGGGCGGCGGCGCGCACCTCGCCGAGCACGAAGTCGAGGGCGGCGGCGGCGAGGTTGCGCGCGCGCATCGAGCCGCCGTCGTCGAGATCGATCTGGCGCAGCTCGTCGGCGAGCTTGCGGGCGCGCTCGGGGGCCTGCTCGGGCAGGCGGCGGTCGAGCGCGAAGACCGCGGCGTGCGCCTCGACGAAGTCGGCGAGATCGTCGAGATCTTGCACGAGGTCGGCGAGCCCTTCGCCCTCGCTGATGCGATCGAGCTCGGCCTGCGCCGCGGCGTCGCGGCGCAAGAGGTAGCGGCCCGCGTTCATGACCGCCGAGCGCAGCTCTTCGGCCTCTTTGCGCAGGGCGCCGCGCGACGATTGCGTCTTGGCGAAGCGCGCGCGGCCCCAGGCCCGCTCGGCGTCAGAGAGATGCTCGATGAGCGCGGGCAGATCGCGCAGGTGGTCGGCGACGAAGCCCGGCAATTTCTTCAATTGCGCGGCGTAGGCCTCGGCGGCTTTGCGCAAGCGCTCGGCCTCGAGCAGCAGGACGCGCACGGGCAGCGAGGGCCGATCGGCGCCGGCGCTACGGCCGAGGTGCGCGGTGTACGGCGCGAGGTCGAGCGAGCGCCCGCCCCGCGGGGCGCCGTCGCCGGCCGCTCGCCGGCCGCCCTTCTTGGCGCCGTCGGCCGTTCGGGGGCGCGCGCCGCCGCGCCGGGCGCCGGCGCTCGACGCGCGCGCGCTCGCCCCGCCGCCGGGGGTTCGCGAACCCGTCCGCTCGCCGCCGTCTGCGGCCCGCGCGCGCGCACGCTCGGCCGCGCCGGCCGAGGCCCGTGCGCCCCCTCGCGCCCCGCCGCGGTCGGCAGCCCGCGCGCCCTTTCGCTCGGCGCCCGAGCCGGCCGCGCGCGCGGCGCCCCGCGGGGGCGGCGTCGGCCGCCGGCTCGGAGCGCGCGGTACGTCGTGTCGTCGCCCGGGCGCCGGAGGCCGTCGGGCGGGTGTCGTTGCGTCGTGTTGTCCCCATGGCGCGGCAGAGTAGCGTGAAGACGTCCGCGTCGACCAGGGGCCATGGCGCGCGGTGGCCGCGGGCGGCACCCCGATTCGATGGTAAGGTCTTCGGGCCATGAAGGCGAACGGCGAAACGAACCGCACGGTCGTGCGGTGGCACGACGAGCACACGCTCGAATTCGTCTACCGCGGGGACGTGACGGCCGCCGAGATGGGCCGGGTGCTCGCCGAGTACCGCCGCCTGCGCGCGGGCCGCCCCGAGCGGTTTCAGATCGTCGACGTCGAGGCCATGAACTGGCTCGACCCGGGCTCGAGCGAGGTGGTCTTCGAGCTCTTGCGCGACTTCGCGGCGGGCGGCGGCCGCGAGGTGGTCGTGATCGTCACCGAGGCGAACGCGCGCATGCGGGCGCTCTCGCTGGGCTTTCGCGCCCAGGTGCCCGCGCGCGTGTTCGCGACGCGCGCGGCCGCGCTCGCCCGCCTGGCGAGCCTGGCGGGCCGAGCCGACTGAGGGCCGCCGCGCGGGCGCCCCCCGAGGGCGGGCCTTCGTGCCGCGCTCACGGCACGAAGATCTCGCTGCGGGCGGCGGTCGAGATCGCGACCGCGGCCGGGTGCCGGAGCCTACGCTCGACGGTGATGGCGAAGAAGCGCTCTTTCACCGTCGGCAGCTCGCCCAGGTCGCGCACCTCGTGCTGCTTCCGGATCGCGTCGGCCGCGACCGAGGGCGCGGCGAAGAGGCCGAACCCTTGCTGGCCGAGCGCCTGCAGCATGGCCATGTCTTCGGCCTCGGCGACGACCCGCGGGCGGGTGCGCGTGGCGTTGAACCACTGGTCGAGCGAGCGGCGCAGCGCGGTGTTCTCGGTCTGCAGCAAGAACGGCGCGCCGTCGAGCGAGCGCGGAAAGCCGCGCCGGTAGCGCGCCGCGAGCCCCGCGGTGCCGAAGATGGTGACGGCGCTCTCGCCGAGCAGGTGGTTGAACGCGCGCGCCTTGAAGGTCGGCGTGACCGGCTCGTCGGCGAGCACGAGGTCGAGCGCGAGCCCGGCGAGGTCGGCGAGCAGCCGCGAGGTCTTGTCGACGCGCAGCACGAGGCGGAACGGCGCGCCCGCCTCGAGCGCGGGCCGCAAGAGGCGCAGCGTGGTGAGCTTCGGCAGCGAGTCGGACACGCCCACGGTGAAGCGCTGCGGCCCGCTGCTCGGGCGCCCCTGCACGGCGTATTCGAGCTCGCGCCCGAGGTGGAAGATCTCTTCGGCGTAGCGCTGCACCAGCAAGCCGATCTCGGTGAGCGCGAGGGTGCGGCCGCGGCGCGTGAAGAGCTTCTCGCCGAGCGACTCTTCGAGCCGCCGGAGCTGCGCGCTGATCGCCGGCTGCGAGACGCCGAGCTCGCGCGCCGCCCGCACGACCGAGCCCGCGCGGATGACGGCGGTGAAGTAGTGGAGGTGATGGTAGTTCAGCATCGCGCCCTCGATATATAACCAAAAGTTATCATATTGATATAAATATACAATAAAGTTGCGTGAGGCGAATGAGCTCAGCCATAGTGTGCGCGGTTGGTTGCTAGGAGAACACTGCCCATGTGCTCGGAATACAACTGCCCTCATCGACCTTCCCGCCGTAACTTGCTTGGCGCCGCGGCGGGCCTGGCCCTCGGCTGGCCCGCGCTCGGCTGCGAAACGCGGAGCGCGAGCGCTTTCGAGCGCGAGGCCCCCGCGGGGGCGACGACCTCGGCGCCGCTCGCGCCCGCCGCGCCGGGCTCGCGGCCGAGCCCGGCGACCCCGGACGAGGCGTTCGCCCAGCTGATGGCCGGCAATCAGCGCTTCGTCGAGGGCCGCGCGATGGGCCCGCACCGCAACCGCGAGCGGCTGCGCGAGGTCGTGCCCAAGCAGGCCCCCTTCGCCGCCTTTCTCGGCTGCGCCGACTCGCGCGTGCCCATCGAGATCATCTTCGATCAGGGCTTCGGCGACCTCTTCGTCACGCGCATCGCCGGCAACGTCGCCGACCCGGCCATCATCGGCAGCCTCGAATTCGGTACGCTCGTGCTCGGGGCGAAGCTGCTCTTCGTGCTCGGCCACACCGCCTGCGGCGCGGTGTCGGCCACGATCAAGGGCGATCAGGTGCCGGGGCAGATCAGCACGCTCTACCAGCACATTCGCCCGGCGGCGAAGGCGTCGGGCGGCGACGTCGAGCGCGCCGTCATCGCCAACGTGAGCAACCAGATGGAGGTGCTCTCGGAGGCCTCACCGGTCATCGGGCAGCTCGTGCGCCAGGGCAAGCTCAAGGTCGTCGGCGGCGTCTACGACCTCACGTCGGGCCGCGTCGAGCCGGTGGGGGTCTGACGCGCCCCCGAGACTTCGATCGGAACGGCCGCCCCCGCGGCACGAGAGGTCGACCGGGCGCCCGCTGACCCCCGCGCTCATCTGGCGCGCTGGGCTGAAGACAAAGCACTCGCCGCCACGCTGCAAGAAGGGACCGCGCCCGCGTGGCGCTGGGGCCTTGCGCTTTTACGCGTCGCTACACCTGACACAGGCCTATCTGTCGACGAAGGGCGAGGCGTTCGATCGCGCCGGGCCTCCGTCTTCGCCCCAGCGCAGCTCGACTTCGCCGCGCGCGGCGGTGAGCGTGACGGCCTTGGGGGCGTCGGGGCCGCGGGCGGCGAGTTGCCAGGCGAGCGGGGCGACGACGCGCTGCTCGACGGCGCGCTTGAGGGGGCGGGCGCCGTAGCGCGCGTCCAGGCCGATGTCGGCGAGCAGCTCGACGACGGCGGGCTCGTAGGTGACCGCGACGCCGCGGCGGGCGAGGCCCTCGCGGGCGAGGGCGGCGTCGAGGGCGCGGCGGGTGATGGCGAGCACGCTGTCGCGGGCGAGGGCGTCGTAGGGCACGAGGTGGTCGATGCGGTTGAGCAGCTCGGGCCGGAAGAAGCGGGCGGCGGCGGCGCGGTAGTGGGCCTCGAGGCCCTGGGCCGAGGCCTCGCCGAAGCCCAGGGCGCGGCCGGCGGTCTCGGCGCCGAGGTTCGAGGTCATCACGACGACCGTGTTGGTGAAGTCGACGGTGCAGCCCGTGGCGTCGGTGAGGCGCCCCTCGCCGAGCAGCTGCAAGAGCAGATCGTGCACGCTGCCGTCGGCCTTCTCGACCTCGTCGAGCAAGACCACGCCGAAGGGCTGCTCGCGCACGCGGCGGGTCAGCAC
>DASTPP010000211.1:0-4156 GCA_035762175.1 Polyangiaceae bacterium
TCCCGGGTTGGTTGCGACTGCCTGGAGGCGGGGACCCCACTGTTCGAGCCCGGGAGGGCGAGTTTGGGGTGCCAGAAGGCAGTCGCAACCAACCCGGGAACCGCTCTACGTTTGCGCCTCTCCGACTTGAGCCAAAAATAACAAACCAGCTCGCCAGATCTGCCCGAGCCGACTTAAAAGTCGGTCCGGGGGTCGAGATCGATGCCCGAGCCGACTTTTAAGTCGGTCCGGGGGTCGAGATCGATCCCGAGCCGACTTTTAAGTCGGTCCGGGGGTCGAGATCGATGCTCGAACTGACTTGAAAGTCAGCCCAGGGGTCGAGATCGATGCCCGAGCCGACTTAAAAGTCGGCCCAGGGGTCGAGACCTCAGCACCCCACCAGCTCGATTCGTTTGCCCCCCTGCTGCACTTGGCGCACAAAGAGCTTGTCGGCCCAGGCGATCTCTTTGCGCAGGTCGAAGAGCACCAGCCACCCCTCGCCCAGCCCCGCGTGATCGAGGTAGCGCGCCACCTGCTCGAGCGCTTCGGCTTCGGTCTCGGTATCGCGGCGAACCTTGACCTCGATGGCGTACCGGTCTTGACCCCAGAAGAGCATCAAATCGAGGGCCCCACGCCCCAGCCCGTACTCGCGCTCGACGCGCCCGCCGCCGTTGACCACCCGCTGCAAGAAGGCCATCAGCATCAGGTGCGGCCCCGCCTCGCGGTAGCCGAACCCTTCGGCGGCGAGGTGGCCGTCTTTGCGCCAGAACGTCTGCCACGCCCGCATCAGTTGGGGCAGGTCGAGCGACCCGTCGGGGCGCAGATACCAGGCGGTCGGCTGATGCAGGCCGTGCTGCTGCACCCAGGTGAGCGATCGCGGAATGACCTCGCGATAGATGGGGTTGGCGATGGCATACTCGCCGCCCACGACAACAAGAGGGGCCGCGGGTCGAGCCCAGAGAGACGGGTCAGGTACTGCAAGAGGGCGGTGGCCGGGTCGGCGAGCAGCGCGCCCAGGGTCGAAGGGTTGGGGCGCTTCATGGACGGGTGCCGGTGCCCGAGCGCCAGATCGAAGTTCGTCAAGACGCTGCGCAACGCGAGCGCCGGGTCGGGCTGCTCGCGCGCGGTCTCGACATCGACCCAGAGCGCGCGCCACCGGCCGGTGGCGTTGAAGTGCCGCTCGATGACGTCGGCGGGCCCGGCATCCGAGAGGCGACGACGGACGCGCCGCCGTGTACACCCCGGGGCCCATGGCCGGCTCCGACCGTGCGTTCCGAGCGCTCGCCCACGCCGAACCCGAGGTCATCGTCGAAACGCTGCGCGTGCTCTGCCCGGCGCTCGTCGCCGAGGGCGCCACCGTCACCCCCGAAGACCTCGAGCCGACGCGACTCGACGCCCTCGCCCCCAGCCGCGAGGCCGACTGGGTGGCGCGCGTCCGCGGCACGGGGCTGCTGCACGCAGAATGTCAAGGCTACGGCGAGACCGACTTCGCCGACCGCTTGCTGCGCTACCACCTGAGCCTGGTGCTGCGCGCTTGGTCGCGCCAGGTGCGCTCGGTGGCGCTCTGGCTCAAGCGCCCGCCCGAGGCGCAGCTGGCCCGCGTGCTGCAGCACGACGACGTCTCGGTCAAGGTCGAGCACGTCGTGCTCCCGGAAATCCCGGCCGAGCGGTTGCTCGCCAGCGCGCCCACGGCCTGCTTCGCCCCCGCCGCCGCGCCGGGGCCGCTCACGGCCGAGGCCCTGTGCCTTCGGGCGGCCGAGCTTCTGCGGGCCGACGGGGCGGGCTGGTTCCGCTGGCACATGGCGGTCGTTTGTGCCGCGACCCAGGGGCGGTACCACGCTATGCTCGAGGCCATGGACCGGGTAGGCGTCGAGCGCATCGTCATCGAAGACCTCGTCAAGTTCGGCGAAGACCAGGGGCTGCTCAAGGGCGAAGCGAAGGCGCTGCTCAAACTTCTCGCGCAGCGCTTCGGGCCAGTCTCGGAAGCCATCGAGAAGCGCGTGCGCTCCGCCTCCGAGGCCGAGCTCGATCGGTGGCTCGAGCGCGTGCTGACGGCCGCCTCGCTCGAGGGGGTCTTCGCCGAGTGAGGCCCGCTCGGCGGGCCTGCCTACGCCGAGGCGACAGCGAGGCGCCCACGGCGGCCCTCGTTCGGCAGGCCAACGAGCCTGCCGACGCCGAAGCGACGGGCAGGCCTGACGGCAACGCGATCGGCGCAAGGCCGTCGTCGTCAGCGGGGCCAGCGCCTCGCCTGCTTGAGCTCTCGCCGCAGCGCTTCGAGCTCGCCCACCGCCATCGACTCGAGCCGCGCCCGCTGCTCGCCCGTCGGGTCGATGCCGAACGCCTCGCACAGGTCGAGCACCGCCGCCCGTAGCCCCTCGGCCTTGCCGCGCGCCTCGCCTTCGCGCAACCCCTCGGCGCGCGCCACTGCGGCGCCCGCGCGGGGGGGCTCGCGCACTGGGCTCGGCGCGAGCCCCAGCTTCTCTTTGCCGTAGCGATCGGCGCGCTCGCGCAGGTCGAGCACGCGCGTGCGCAACACGTCGAGCTCGTCGCGCGTAATGTGGTAGGTGCGCGAGTACCGCGAATCGATGTACGCGTTCTTAAGCTGTTTAAACAGCGCGTCGTCTTCGGGGGTATCGCGGGGGAAGACACCGGCGAAGCCCGGGTGCAGGTTCACCACGCGCCGGCCCAGCTCTTCGATGTTGTGCAGCTTCGGCTTGTAGGCCGTAAAGCAAAGCTGCACCGTGTTGTAGTAGCGCTCGGTGGCCTGGTGCAAGAGAAAGGCCGCGACCTTGTAGTGGCCTTTGGCCATGGCGTCTTCGAACATGCCCAAGAACTCGTCGGCCGCCTCGGACCAGTCGCGGAACCACCCCCGCGCCCGCTCGAGCCGCTCTTCGGGGGTGTGGTCTCTCTCGCTCGCGAGCACGAAGCGCCCCGAGTCGTAGAGCACCACGCCCTCTTTCTTGATGTCGGCGAAGAAGAACGAGCCCTTCTCGAGCTGCTTGTTGACGTCTTTGATGTCGTGAATGATGAGACCAAGCGCCGTGCGGAGGGTCTTGGCCCGGGCCCGGCTCTCGGCGCGTTGCCAGGCGGCGTGGTCGTCGACGAGCGCGCGGTTCTTGACCACGGCGAGCAGGTCGAAGTCGCTGTGGTAGCCCGTGCTGTAGTCGTCGACCCAGTCGCCGCGGGCGTGGCTGCCGAACAAGATGAGCATCTCGAGCGGCACGTGCTCGCGGATGGCGGCAACAACCTCGGCGAGTTGCGCCCGCTTGGTCTCGGGCAAGTGATCGAGCGATGTCTTCACGGCGGGCCCCCACGGCGTGAGCAACGGTCAGGCGCGACGAACGGTCGGCGCGAACGACCTTACTTTAGTCGGCGCGCGCGCGTTGTCGATGATGAAGTCGTCGACTTCGCGCGCGCCCGATCGGCCAAGACCAAACCGCCCCACGACAGACGGCGAATGACATCGCTCGGCCGGGCGCCCCGGACTCGAAGTCCGGGGCACGGCGTCACCAATTCGTGCCGCGCGACCTCGAGCCGGTTCGGCGCGCAAAGTCCGGCCCTCGCTGGGGCCGGACTCCCACGGGCTCCGGCCCCCGGGCGAGCGTGCGAAGCGGCTCGCGGCGCGCGAGCCCGCCCCCAACGAGGGGCGGGCTTTGCTCTCCGTACGACCTGGTAACGCCGTGCCCCGGACTTTCAGTCCGGGGCGCGAACATCGCGCGTGCCGTGCCGAGGCAAAGCCCCATGCACTTCGCGTCTTCTACCCGCCGCGCCGGCGCCGCCAGCGCGCGAGCGCCCACCCGATCGCCGCCCCCACGAGCAGCGACGGCCCGAGCGCCACTGCCGCGAGCCACGCTGCCACGTACGCGAGCCCGAGCGGCGCCGAGGGCGAGAGCGCGCCCGTCAGCGCCAGCGTCGCCTCCCGGCCCCCGAGCCCGTGCAACGCTGCGAGGAGCACGACGAGCCCCAGCGCCGCCGCGACTGAGAGCCCCGGCGCCCCCAACCCCCGCCCCGCCCGCGTCACGACCGCACCCCCGCCGCCGACGCCCGCCGCCAGAGCGGCCCGAAGCTGAGCGCCCGGAAGAGCGCGGCGTTGCCGATCTGGCCCGCGGCTGCGTAGCTGCGGGCGCCCCCGCGCTCGATCGGAAAGGCCGCGAGCTCGAGCGACGCGAGCAGCCCC
>DASTPP010000212.1:0-16709 GCA_035762175.1 Polyangiaceae bacterium
GACGTCGCCGCCGTCGACGACGTGCGCGCCCTCTTCGGCAAGCCGGTCGAGGCCTTCGTCGCCGGCGGCTCGGCCGTCGTCGACGCCATCAACCGCGTCTACGAGCGGGCCGACCAGGGCGGCGGCGAGCTGCAGGGCGAGCGCAACGAGGAGTCGCAGGACGAGCTCGAGGACATCCTCGACTCCGACGACGAGGCGCCCATCATCCGGTGAGTGAACCGCATCTTCTCGCAGGCGGTGAAAGAGCGGGCGAGCGACATCCACATCGAGCCCGAAGAGCGCGAGGTGATCGTGCGCTACCGCATCGACGGCGAGCTGTACGTCACGCGGCGCGAGAACAAGCAGTTCATGAGCTCGATCGTGGCGCGCATCAAGATCATGAGCGGGCTGAACATCGCCGAGAAGCGCCTGCCGCAAGACGGCCGCATCGCGCTCAAGATCGCGGGCAACAGCATCGACGTGCGCGTGTCGACGATCCCCACGAGCCGCGGCTTCGAGCGCATCGTCATGCGCCTCCTCATGAAGACGAACGTGCTGCTCGACCTGACCGACCTCGGGTTCTCGCAGCGCGACTACTTGCTGATGAGCGAGCTCATCAAGCGCCCCGACGGCATCATTTTGGTCACGGGGCCCACCGGCTCGGGCAAGACGACGACGCTCTACGCCTGCCTGAACAAGATCAACCAGCCCAACCTCAACATTCTGACCGCCGAAGACCCGGTCGAGTACGAGATCGGGGGCATTCATCAGGTGCACGTGCAGCCCAAGATCGGGCTCACCTTCGCGAGCGCGCTGCGGGCGTTCTTGCGCCAAGACCCCGACGTGGTCATGGTCGGCGAGATCCGCGACAAAGAGACGGTCGACATCGCGATCAACGCGTCGCTGACGGGCCACCTGGTGCTCTCGACGATCCACACGAACGACGCGGCCGGCGCCATCACCCGCATGGTCGACATGGGGGTCGAGCCCTTCCTCATCCGGTCGTCGGTCATCGGCATCTTGGCCCAGAGGCTCGTGCGCGTGCTCTGCCCGCTCTGCAAAGAGCTGGGGGTGGCGACGCCGACCGAGCTCGAGCAGCTCGGCATCGACCCCGAGCGCACGCGCATGCGCCGCGCGCGCAAGCTCTCGCGCAAGTACACGCCGCAGACCGGCGAGTACCTGGGCATCGGCACCGAGCCGGGCGAGCAGGTGGCGGTCTACCGGGCGAAGGGCTGCGAGAAGTGCCTCGGCACCGGCTACCAGGGGCGCAAGGGCATCTACGAGCTGCTCATGATGGACGACGGCGCACAGGTAATCCAAGCGGGGTTCGGCTGGGCGCCGGCGCGCATCGGCCCGGCTCGCTGGCGTTGACCCGGGCACGGCGCCCCGCGCGCCTTCCGTTGACACTGGAAATGGCCGCCGAATGCCGAAAGACGCCACGGGCGTGAGCATCCAACCGGGCCCGATCGCCGAGCGCGCCGCGCCGGGGCGCACCGCGTGCCGCAAGGGCCACTTCTTCGTCGTGCTCGCCGACAAGGACCACATCTTTTTCGAGGACCAGCCCAAGCACACGTCGGCCGCCGTCTGTGCGATGTTCCGCGGCTTTTCCCGCTACGTGCAGGCCGACGCGCACGCGGTCGACGACGCGCTCTTCCGGGGGGGCCCGCCCAAGGGGGTGCCGCCGGACGAACCGCGCGGGCCGCCGCCGACCGAAGTCGGCTGCCGAGTAGGTGGGGGGCGTTGCCGCCCCCCACCCCTCACAGACCCGGACGTGCAGATTTCCCGCATCCGGTTCTTCACAGGGCAGGTTCGCTCGGGGCGGCGTAGCGATGAACGATTCGTGGCCGAGGCAGCGGGTGCTTGGCGAGCAGCAGCGTGAAGCGATCCCAGCGAATCGGGTTTCCCCGCGTCCGCCGAGAGAGCCACCTGCGCTACGTGCACTCGACCCGGTGGACGTACCAGCGCAGGCGTCGGCCGTTGCCGGTGATGCCGTAGTAGGCGTAATGCCCCAGCATCATCCGGCAGAGGCGCCGATGCTGCTCCGGCACAGGCCGATGCCGATACTTCTTGCACCAGTCATGGACCGAGCGCAGCGCCCGCGCGTACCGAGCCTTCGCCGTCCGCTGGTAGAGGACGTTCTTGCCCCGCCGCGACTTGCCCCACACGTGGGTAAAGCCGAGGAAGTCGAACGTCGTCGCCTGCGCGGCGGCGTGCCTCCCGTTCGGTCGCCGGAAGCGGAAGTCGCCAGGCGCGTCTTGTCCGGGTGCAGCGCCAGGCCGAAGCGGCCGACGCGCTTGCCCAGGACCTCGAAGACCCGCCGGTCGTCGAGAAAATCCTCGAAGGCCAGGACGAAGTCGTCGCAGAAGCGCACCAGGACGTGCCTCTTGTTCATGCGGGGGCCGACTGCCGCCGCGAACCATTCGTCCAGCACGTAGTGCAGGTAGACGTTCGCGAGCAGCGGTGAGATCACGCCGCCTTGCGGGGTGCTCACGTCCGAGCGGCGCAGTTGCCCCTCGTCGAGTACCCCCGCCTTGAGCCACTTGTCGATCATCGTGCGGACTACGCCGTCCGCGACTCGTCTGGCCAAGAACGTCCGCAGGTGGCCGTGGTCGATCGTGTCGAAGTACGTCCGCAGGTCGACGTCCAGCAGCCAGCGCAGCCCCCGCTCCATGATGGCAGAGCGGAGGTCACGCAGCGACTGGTGCGCCGACCTCCCCGGCCGGGACCCGTACGAGCAGGGCAAGAAGTCCTGCTCGTAGAGGGGCTCCAGCAGGAGCACGATCGCCCGCTGCGCCACCTTGTCCTCGAACGTCGGAATGCCCAACGTCCGCGCCGTGCCGTCCGCCTTCGGGATGGTCGCCGCGCGCACCGGCGGGGCGTAGTAGCGGCCGGACTTGATGCGCCCGAGGAGGCCCCGAAGGTTCTCCTCGAGGTTCGCCTCGTAGTCCGCCGCCGTCCGCCCGTCGATGCCCGTCGCGCCATCCTTGCGCGTCAGCTCGTACGCGTACCGGAGCCATTCTTCGTCGAGGTGGTGGTTCAGCGAGGTGAAGGCCATCTTCGGGTTCGTCCTCGCCAGGTCGGCTATCCGCCGCTGTTTCGTGGACACGTTCGCGGGCTTCAAGGCGCCCTCCGTGTTTCCCATCGGCGGTTCTGCCACTGCGGCGCTCCCCTTCCCTCGGCCGGGTCCCCGGGAGCCGGGTTCCCCGACGTCGGCGGTACTACGAGAGCGCTACGACGTCCCGTGCCCGACACCCGATCACTTATGGGTTCGCTTCCGGGCCCCGCGTGTCGCTCGCGGTTTCGTGTTCGCTTTCGCGCTCCGCCGCGCGGCGAGTGCGCGCGGCGGCCTCGGGGTAGGGGTGCCGGTTTCCCCGTCCGGCTTTGCACGCGGCGGTGCACGGGATCTCGCAGGTTCCTGGGCGACCCATCCCGTACCTCTGCCAGGCTCCAAGATCCCGGCCGGGCCCGCCGCACCTCGCATACGGCGCGACGAGTGCTGCCCCCGTGTCCAACAGGACGAAGGCCCCAGCGGTCAACATGATGTCGAGACTCAATCGCATGGCTTCAGTACCCGCGGTCTACGCTTCCCGAGGCGCGTCGCCGCGCCCCGGGCAAGACTGGCTTCCGGCTGGCTGCTGACCTTTGCCGGGAGGGAGTCGAACCCTCTGGATCGCTACGAAAGGTTTCGGACGATGTCTTACATGTCGTTCCCCTTCCCCAGGCTTGGCCTGTCGCTAGCTGGGCCCACGTGAGGAGAAAGTTCGTGGAGTGCGAGGCGGCCTTCCCGCGCGCGGCCGAGGCGCTCTCCTTGATCGGCACGCTCTACGCGCTCGAGCGGCTGTGCGAGCGCGGCCCCGAGGGCGACGCCGAGCGCGCGGTCGTTCGCGACGTGGGCTCGCGCGCGGTGGTCGACGAGCTACGCGCCTGGGCGCTCGCGACGTACGCGACGACGCTGCCCGAGGGCGCGCTCGGCAAGGCGATCGCGTACATGACGGGGATGTGGAGCGGGCTCGTGCGCTTCCTCGACGACCCGCGCATCCCCATTGACAACAACCAGTTGGAGAGAAGCCTGCGAGGGCCGGTCGTAGGAAGAAAGAACCATTGCGGTTCCCGTTCCCAACGGGGGACCGAAGTGGCGGCCCTGCTTTACAGTTTGGTCGAGACGGCGAAGCTGTGCGGCGTCGAGCCGAAGCGGTATTTGATCACGGCGCTGCGGTGCGCGCGTCGCGGCGAGCCGATCCCGCTGCCGCACGAGTTGCGCCCGGACGAGCCCCCGACCGACCCGCCGACCGAGTCGTCCGCAGCCCTCGCCTGACCCGCGGCTTGCCGGGGCGCCCGAGCCGTTACCGGCAGCGCGCCGTGCGCCCGCGCACGGTAGCACATCCGCGCCAGCCTCCGCACGCCTGCCCCGGCGAGGTGTTACCGATGACACAGGTCGCCCCCAGCCTTGCCCTTGCACCTGGCGAGGCTGGCACAGATTGGCCCAACGCAATGGCTTGACTGTCAGGGGGGCTACTTGCTGCCTAGCGATCAGGCACCGGCGTCGAGCCGAACTTGGCTCGCGATCTGCTTTGAAGTTTGAAGCACGAGCCGGCCTACCTTCACGCCCGGTCCCCTTCGGAAAGAATCTTCATTGTTGGCATGTCTCGTGCTCAAGCAGCCGGCCATGCTTGCTTCTCTTGCTCTGCGTCGCGACGACGAAGGTCACTCGCCCACCCCCCGCTCCACGCGCCGGCGAGCGCCCGGCGGCCGTTTCATTGGCCGCACCCGCGCCCTTCTGGGTTTCTCGCTCGTCGCCGTCGGGGACGCACACTGCGTCTTGGTCGATGGCGATCGTTCCGTTGCCGACGAATCTCGACGAGATCGAGAAGAGAGTAGGCCCGACGCCGAGACCTTCGCTGCGCTGGCGGGCTCTTGGGCCGGCGCAGGCCCGAAGGTTCCATCACGTTCGAACTTTGCAAAGACGTCGCGTCGAACGCCGGCGATCGCGACGGCAAGGCAACGTTCGTCGGCGCGAAACTCAGGTTGACGCTGTCGCCGCCCCGGCGGGCCAGCGAGAGGGCGCGAGCCGGGCGAGGACTGACGCTCGGCAGGGCCGCCTCGAAAGTGGGGCCTCTTGGCTCCGTTCGAAAGGTAACCAGTGCCATGCTTCCGCATCAACGAGTGCGAATGCATTGTTTCGGCCTCGCCTTGCTCTCGCTCCCCCTCGGGGCACTCGCGTGCGCAGGCTCGGGCACCGACGACGAGGGCGCCAGCGCAGGCACCGCCGGGCAGGCCGCTCAGGGCGGCACCGGCGGCACCGGCGGCGCTGCGTTCGGCGCGGGCGGCGCAGCTTCCGGCGGTGCGGCGGGCGCATCGGCCTCCGGTGGCACGGGCGGAGCGGGCGGGAACCTTACCCTGCTGCCGTCCGACGTCTCGACCCTGTTTCCGCCGCCCGCGAGCGCCGCCGAGTGGGAGATGCTGCTCGCCCCGACGGCGTCGGGGCCGCGTGGGGCGCTCTTGCCTCCGTCGGTCTGGCAAGCCATGAACGTCTCTCTCTTCGAAGCAACGCCGAATGAGTATGAGATGTTGCGGCTCGTGTCGTTCCGGCTCGACCCATGCTTTCGGGTCGACGGGGGGCAGGTTTGTGAGCCGCAGATTCGCCTCATCTGGCAGCCCTCGAACGAAGGCGATGCGGCGGTGCATACGCTCTACAAGCTCCGTGCGGTCGAGTTCGACAGGGCCCTGGCGGCCGTCGCCGGGCTTCGTGCGGGACACACCGAGGCCGAGCCGACCGCGCTCGCCGCTCACCCCGTGCTGAGGGCCGAAGGGCTTGGCGGGGCCTATGCCTCGGCCTTGCGACAGTTCGTTCTCGACTACGCGGGGGCCTCGACCTTGACGAGGCTGGCGATCTTTGCGTTCCCCGGGTCGCGCCCCCTCGATGGCGTCCAACAGTGGTCGTTTTTGGCCTTCGACGTCGTCGATGGCGCCTCGGTGTCGCCGCGCACCGTCGCCCCCGGTTCGGCCAGCAAGATACAATTCTTCGACACCGACGCGGCGCACCCCCGGTCGACGCCGGACGGACCGTCCGGGCTCTTGCTGGCGAGCGACCCCGGGGCTTGCGAAGCCACCGTTTCGATCAGCACCGATGGGGCTCCCGACCTCTTCGGCCCAAGCGCTTCGGTCTGCGCCCTCAGCCCCGTCGAGGCCGAAGCCCGCGTGCATAGCGCCCTGCGCTTCGAAAACCCCCTGCTGACCCCGAGCGACTCGACCGCCTGCGCCAACTGCCACCTCGCGCCGACGCTGCGCCTGCTCGCCGAGTCCCGCTTCGGCGTCGCCAGCGCCTCGTTCGTCGAGCGCTACGGCGCCGAGCCCGACCACACGGCGAGCGCCCTCCGCTATTTCGGCGCGACCCGCGCCTTCGGCTACGTGAAGACCCCCGCCGGCCTCGACGTCTCGGTCAGCCCCCGCGTCGTGCACGAGACGAGCGAGGTGCTCAAAGGAGTGGCCCAGAAGGTGGGGCGGGCGGGCGAGCGGTAGGCCCCGCCTCGCCCGGCTCTCCCTCGGGTGGCGTACAGCCGTAGAAAGAAACCCCAGCTCGTTACGAGCCGGGGCGTCGCCTCGTGACGGTAGCCTGTACGCCACCCGAGCGAGAACCGCTCGATTGACCCCGGAACACATAATGAAACATGCCGCCCTGCCGAAGGGGCTGATATAGTCGCCGGCCGCGATGCGAAATCCAAGCCTTGTCTACACTACACTCTTTTCCCTTTGCGTCGCTGGTTGCGGCGCGCCCCCGCCGTCGGTAGCGGCCGCCCCCGCTGCGAGCGCTTCTTCCGCGCCGGCGGCGCCGAGTGACCCCCGGGCGGCACTCCTCCCTCTCGACGTCGAGCCCCTCCCGATGGCGTTCACCGTCGAGGGGCTCACGCGCCTGTGCGACGGCAGCCTCGCCACCGCCGACGCGATCGCCGGCGAGCTTCGCGCGCTCGCCCTCGCGAAGGACGAGGCGCTGACGTGGGAGGCGACCTTCGGCAAGTTCGACGACGAGCGGCTGGCGCTCATGAACGGCCAGTTTCCCGCCAACCTGATGAACTCTGCACACCCCGACAAGGCGGTGAAGGACGCGGCGGCGGCCTGCAAGAAAAAGGTCAAAGAAAAGAAAGCGGCGATCTACCTCGACGCGGCGATCTACCGGGCCCTACGGCGCGCAGCGCCGAAGAGTGCGAACGACTCATCGGTTCGCAAGCGCTTTGTCGACATTACCCTCCGCGACTTCAAGCGCAACGGAATGAATCTCGACGCCGCGGGGCAAGCCAAACTACGCGAGCTAAACGGCGCGCTGGTGGAGGCGGAGCAGGCGTTCCAGACGAATCTCATCGAGTCGAAAGATGCCGAGCTCGAGATCGTGCCGGCGCAGCTCGCCGGGCTGCCCGATGACTTTCGTGCCGCGCACAAACCGCAAGCGAACGGCACGATCACCATCTCGACCAAGTCCGCGGACCTCAAGCCTTTCCTCCGCCACGCCAAAGATCGCCGGGCGGCGCGGGCGCTTTACGTGCTCTCCAAGAACAAGGCCGAGAAGAACCTCCCGGTGTTGGACACATTGCTACGCCTTCGCCACGACAAGGCCAAGCTGCTCGGCTACGAGACGTGGGCCCACTACGTCCTCGAAGAGCGCATGGCAAAGACGCCCGCCGAGGTGGCCCGCTTGCTCGACGGCGTTCACGCGCAAGCCGCGCCGAAGACGGCCGAGCGGATGAAAAAGATCCGCGCCATTTACGCCAAGGTCGGGGGCAAGCCCTCCGAACCGATTTCCGATGCCGACGCCGATTACCTAGAGTCTCTCCTGGACAAAGATCAACACGGGCCCGACCCCAAGGTCGTAAAAGAGTACTTCGAAGCGAGCAGCGTCAAGCGCGGCATCCTTGCTATCACCACGAAGCTCTTCGGCGTCACGTACCGCCCGTTGCCCAGCGCGCCGAAGTGGCACCCCGAGGTCGAGGCGATCGAGGTGATCGACAAAGACCAGACCGTCTTGGGCACGATTTACCTCGATCTCTATTCACGCGAAAACAAGCAGAAGGGCATCTCCGCCGTCTGCTACACCCTGCGCCCAGGCCGACCGGGCGCGCATTCCATCCGCCCTGCCATCGCCATCGTGGCAAATTTCCCCCGCCCGGGCGACGGCGAGAAGGCCTCGCTGCTCAGCCAGTCGCAGACGGGCGTGTTTTTTCATGAATTTGGCCACGCCCTTCACGCCCTCTTCAATCGATCGGAGCTCGCCAGCTTCGCCTGGTGGGCGACGGCCGACGAGTTTCTGGAGGCCGCCCCCGAGCTGTTCGCGCAGTTCGCGTACGCGCCCGAGACGCTCGGCCTCTTTGCGAAACACTACCAGACGGGCGAGCCCATGCCCGAGAAGCTACTCCTGGCACTGGTTCGAGAGCGGAGCGACGGCTTGCGTAGCCATGCAGTGTGGGATGTCCGTGAAGGGGCGTTCGATCTCGCTTTCCACACGAGAGAGCCCGGGTTTGACACTACCCAGGTGTACAACGATAGTACGACCAAGTACTGGCCCTACGCGCCCGTCGCGGGGGCGCACCCGCAAACCTCGGACTGGCACTTGGGCGACGGGGGGGTGAACCTGTACGCCTACACGTGGGCGCGGGCGCTGGCGTACGACATGCTGACGCGGTTCAAGCGCGAGGGGCTCCTCAACTCCGCGACCGCGGCCGATTTTCGCTCGGCCATCATGGCCCCCGGCGGCGGCGAAGACGAAGCGAAGATGGTCGAGCATTTTCTCGGGCGGCCGCCAAACGGCGAGGCGTACGGGCGTGCACTCGGCGAGTGAACGCTCTCGCGACACGGCAGCGTAACCGTCGCGCAGCCCGACCCAGGTGGTGTTGGCCACTCTACGCAGGTCCGCAAAAATAAAGTTTACACTGCCCCATGGCAGCGCGGTGGCGGTAGCAGCCGGCTCGCGCCATGGTCGACCTCATAACGAGGTCTCGTCTGCCCACGGCCGAGCGCCGACGCCTGCGGGCGCTCCTACGCACGGTGCGCGATACCCACTTCTAGCGGCGCGCGCGCGCTCGCCGTACGGCAGGTCGACGCAGGCCGATCGTTCGTCTCGGTCGCGACCGAACTCGGCGTCAGCTGCCAAGCCGTGCGTCGCTGGTGGGCCGCGCTGGCAAGGCGGGCCGAAGGGCCCCAGCCCCGGGCGCCCTGGCGCGGCCGCGGCCGGCCGAGTCGGTGGACGGCGCGCGCCCTCGAGGCGCTCGCGACGGCCCTGCGCGGCGCGCCCGACCGGCTCGCGGGCGTTTGTCGAGGGGCGGGCGCTCTCGGTCACTTCTCAGCACGTAGTCCGTGGGGCGCGGGGTGAGACGGATCAACGCCGCCCAGAGCCGAGAGACGCCGTGTTGGAGGGGGTGCGAGGGCGGCGCGTGCGGGTTTTTGACGACACCGGCTGCGAGCAGTTCAAGGTAGCTGGTGTGGTAGACCGCGGGCAATACCTGGCTCAACAACGAGAGGGCGCCGTCGAGAAGGTCTTGCTCTTCGGTCGAGAGCGGGCCTGGTCTCCTGGCCTCGCAGGCCGACGTCGTCGTATCGGTAGCGAGGCACAGCACGTCGTCGGGGCCCTCGACCAGCTTGCCGAGGTGCTTCGTGCAACGAAGCCAGAACGAGAGCGGAGCTGCGTCCGGGCGATCGCCGAAAAGGAGCACCATTTGGTTCAGCACGGGAGGCGCTTGACCCGCGACGCTCTCGACGTTGGCCCAGTCAACAGGCGGCTCGCGCCCCACGATGGACGCAAGCGCGAACGCGATTTGTGCCGGCCTTTCGCGGCTCATTCGGCGCACGAAGCTGCGCACGTCCGGGCTCCAGGCGAGCACCCGACCGACGAACTCCTGCCAGAGCTCGTCGGATCGGTCGTGCAGCAATTGCTCAAGCTGGCGCTTCAGCTCGGCCGGCGCGTCGGCGCGCAGGTTTGACACGGCGCTCACGCGCACTTGCACGCTCTCATCACGCCCGGCGACGCGCACCAGGGCGGCGTACGGCGCCGCATCGTGGGACTCGGCGAGTCGGGCCAAAAACTGAGCCGCACTGGCCCGCACACCCGTGTCGGGGTCGAACTCAGCGAGGGCAGCGAGGGCACGTACCTGCTTGACCAAGGCGAGCGATATCGGGAAGTGCCTGCGCTCGCTCGCCGAAGGCTCGGCCGACGCGCCGAGCGCCCTGCGGTTCGCACGCGCTCCGAGCGCCCAGGCTGCAAAAAGGCGCGCTCACGGCTCGTCGCTCAGGAGAGTCGCCAGCAACTCGGGCTCGGGACGCTCGGCGAGGGCGTGAAAGGTGGGTTCGCTCATGGCGGTACTTGGGGGTAGAGCCCGCAGCGGGCCGCGGGTCGCAACGATTGTTGCTATAGCGGCGATCGCCGCCCCCATACGCCGGCTTGGCGGCGGGACCCTCGCGCCCCTGGGAGCTCGGCTTCATGCGCCGCGATCAGGCTAGCACGTCGGCCGTGCGGTCTTCGCTAGCAAGCGGCTTGCCGGCATTCGGCGACTTTTCCAGCATCAATAGAAGAGCGTGCAGCTCGGCGCACGTGCCGACACGGTCGGGCCGGGCCGACGCGCGGGCGCTCCTTCCCTCGTTCGTTCGATCGTGCGGTGTCCCCAAACGGCGCGAACTGGCTTTGTTCGAGTTGAGGCCATGACCAACGTCATCACCTGCCCCTCGGGGCTGAGCGGCCGCGTGCGCGGCATGAAGGTGCGCGAGGAGCGCGTGCTCGCCGACCGCACGCTCGCCCGCGGCGGCGGCCAGGTCGATGCGCTGCTCGCCGCTTGCTGGGAGGAGACGCTCGACCCGGGGCCCTACACCTTCGAAGGCGGGCGCGCCGACTGGTCCCAGGTGCTGCAGGGCGACCGCTTCTATGCGCTCCTGCGCGTCCGGGCCCTCACGTACGGCCCCCTCTACGCCTTCTCGGTCGCCTGCCGCGAAGAGGGCTGCCGCGCCCCCATCGAGTGGGAGCTCGACCTCTTCGACCTGCCCGTCCGCCCGCTCGCCGAGGCGAGCCGCGCCGCCTTCGCCGCCGGAAACCGCTTCGAGACGCGCTTGCCGGACGCGGGCCGCCGCGCCTGGTTCCGCCTTCTGACGGGCGCCGACGAGCAGCGCCTCGCGGCCGCGGCCCGCGGCCCCGGCGAGCGCGCCTTCTCGGCCATGCTCTCGCTCCGCGTGCTCGAGCTCGAGGGCGTCGACCCCCAAGAGAAGCGCCGCGCCCTCGACGACCTCTCCCTTCGCGACGCCGACTTCCTCCTCGGCGAGTTCGACCGCGTCGACTGCGGCGTCGACACTGCCCTCGACGTCGAGTGCCCGCGCTGCCTCGCCACCCAGGAGGTGGAGCTTCCTTTCGATCGGACCTTTTTCCTGCCGGGGACGGCGAAGGCGGCCCGGCGCAAGGCCTTCAGGGCCTCTTCCCCGACGTAGACCTCGAGGCCTGGCGCGAGGCGATGTTTTCCCTCTGTTGGCACCAGCACGGCGGCTCGGGCCTGGGCCTCGGTCTCGGCGAGGCGCTCGACTTGCCCGTCGGCGACCGCGACTGGCTGCTCGAGCGCGTGGGCGACGAGCGGCAGAAGGAGGCGCGCCAGCTCGAGCGCGCCGCCAAGGGGAGGTGAGCGGTGCTCAACAACCTCGGCCTCGGCTTCGTCTTCACGGCCAAAGACTTCGCCTCGGGTAAGATTCAGCAGCTCGAGCGCAGTTTCTTGAGCCTCGACAAGAAGGTCGGCCTCGGCGCCGACTCCATCAAAAGCTCCTTCCGCGAGCTCGGCCTCGGCACCGCGCTCTTCGCCGCGGGCGCCGCGGGGGTCGTC
Organism: Polyangiaceae bacterium; assembly: GCA_035762175.1. GTDB lineage: Bacteria > Myxococcota_A > Polyangia > Polyangiales > Polyangiaceae > DASTPP01. Next base: position 11,817 of record DASTPP010000212.1, read on the forward strand.
GGCGCCTTTGCCCTCGCCGACAAGGCCTCGGCCTTCGAGCAGTCGGTCGCCGCCGTCGCCGCCGTCTCGGGCGCCACCGCCTCGGAGCTCGCCGCCCTCAAAGAGGCCGCGCTCGACGCGGGCATCGCCACGCAGTTCTCGCCGACCGAGGCCACGGTGGGCCTCAAAGAGCTCGCGCAAGCGGGCTTTCGCGCCACCGAATCGATTCAACTGCTCCTCCCCGTGCTCGACCTCGCCGCCGGCTCGCTCGGCGAGCTGTCGCCCGCGCAGGCCGCGGGCCTCGCCTCGCAAGCCATGAAGGCCTTCGGCGTGTCCGCCGCCGATGCCGGCGTCGCCGTCGACCGGATGCTGCAGGCGGTCAACGTCTTCGCGCTCAACGCCTCGGAGTTGCCCCAGGCGCTCGGCATCGCCTCGCGCGGCGCGCAGGCCCTGCACCAGAACCTGTCCGAGACGCTCGTCGCGCTCGGCCTCGTCAAGAACGTCATCCCGGGCGTCGAGCGGGCCTCGACGGGGGTCGCCGTCGCCATGGAGCGGATGGCCGACCCGAAGGTGCAGGCGGCGCTCCAGGGCCTCGGCGTCGAGGTGGTCGACGGCGCGGGCCACTTCCGCGCCTTCCTCGACGTGGTCGGCGACCTCGTGCCCGCGCTCGGGCGGATGACCGACGCGAAGCGCTCGGCCTTCTTGATCAACACCTTCGGCGCGCACGCCCTCGGGAGCCTGCAGGCCATCCTGACGCAGGTGACGGACGGCGTCCGGACGAACGCGGGGGCGACCGTGAAGGGGGCCGACGCCATCGCCTACTTGCGCCGGCAGTTCGAGCAGGCCGGAGGCACGGCCGCCTCGTTCCGCGACACGATGCTCGACACCTTCGCCGGGCAACGGCAGCTCCTGCGCGGCTCGCTCGAGACGCTCGCCATCCTGCTCGGCGAGCCCTTCGCCCAGGTGTTCAAGCCGGTCGTCGCGGGCGTCGTCGGCGGGCTCAACCTGCTTCTCAAGGCCCTGCGGGCGCTGCCCCTGCCGGTCAAGCGCGCCTTCGCCGGCTTCTTCGTCGCGGCGAGCGCCGTGCTCGCCCTCGTCGGCGGCGTCCTCGCCGCCAAGGCCACGGTGGCCCTCTTCGCGCTCGGCCTCAAGGCGCTCGGCGTCACGCTCGGGGGCGTCGTCTCGACGCTCTTGCCGGCCCTCGCCGTCGTCGCGTTGCTGGGCGTCGCCGCCGCCGGGCTCTACGTCCCCTTCGCGCGCAACGTGGGCGGTCTCGCCGACGCCGCGCGCCGCACGGGTGAGCGCGTGGCGCTCGCGTTCCGCGCGCTCGTGCAGCTCTTCGAGGGAGGCGGCTTCTCGGGCGCCGTGCGCGAGGAGCTCGCGCGGGCCGAGAACGCGGGCCTCAAGCGTTTCGTCGTCGCGGCCTACCTGCTCGCCTACCGCCTCGGCCGCGTGTGGGACGGGGTCAACGAGGGCTTCGTTTCGGCCATCGAGCAGGCGCGGCCGGTCTTCGACGACCTTCGCGAGGCCTTCGCCGAGCTCTCGGACGCACTCGGCGGTGCGCTCGGTGCCCTGGTGGGCGGTGCCGCCTCCTTGCCCAGCGCCCAGTACCTGTCCTTCGGGCAGCTCGTCGGCGCCGCGCTCGCCACCGTGGCGACCGCGCTCGTCCGGCTCGCGGCGGCGGGGGCGCGCCTCGCCACGGGCTTCGTCGGGGGCCTGCGCGCGATGGGGGCGGTGGTCGGCCCCGCCTTCGACGCCCTCGGCCAGGCCTTCGACCGCCTGCGGCTCGCCTGGGCGCGCCTCACGGGGGCTGCCGACGCCGGGGCCGGGGCGGCGGCCGCGTCGACCGCGCCCTGGCGCACGCTCGGCGAGCTCTTCGGCGGCCTCGCCTCGGCCGTCGTCACCGTCCTCGCCTTTGCGCTCTCCGGCGCCCTCGACCTTTTGACGCTGCTGGTGCGCACGGTGGACGCCGTGGGCGGGGCCTTCTCGGGCACGGGGGCCGCCCTCGCCGGCGCCGCGACGGCCGTGGGCGAGGCCTTCGGCGCCATGGGACGAGCCGTCGGGAGTGCGGCGACGGCCGTCCTGTCGGCCTTCGGGCGCATCGGCGACGGCGCCCGGGCGGCGCTCGCGGCCGTGCTCGACGCCTTCGCCTCGGTCGCCCGCGGCATCGAGCAAGCGGTCGCCTCGGCGCGCGGGGCAGCGGGGCGCATGCTCCGTGCGGTCCCCGACGCCCTCCTGCCGGGGCCGCTCGTCGCCCTCAAGCAGGCCTCGGCGTCCACGGCGGTGACGCCCTTGCCCCCGGCGGCCGCCCTCCCTGCAGGGACCCGTCTGGCAGCCCTGGCGGCCGCTCCTGCCGTCGCCGAGGCCTCGGGCCGCGCCCAGGCCGTCCCCACCCAACCAGGCGCGGTCACGACCGCGCAGGGGCCCGAGCGGCCCCTCGTCGTGCAGGTCCAGGTCGACGGCGAGACGATCGCTCGCGCGGCCGCCAAGGCGAGCGCCGAGAGCGCTTCGCGCGCCTTCAGCCCGCTGCCCGCCTACTGACCCATGCCCCTCTCCGCCGCCCTCGCCCGCGCCCCCCGCTGCGCCCTCGTCAACGTCGAGACGGCCGAGGCGATGGAGTGCCTCTTCAACCCTTCCGAGCTCGTCGAGAAGGTCCAGGTCGTCTGGAACCGCCTCACGGTGCCGGGCCTGTCGCACCAGCCGCTGCAGTTCCAGGCGACCGGAAACCGCCAGCTCCCGGGCGTCGAGTTCTACCTCGACCGGCTCTTCGCCGCCGAGCAACCCACGGCCCCGGAGGTGCTCGACTTCGCCGCCTTCCTTCGCGCGCTCACCGTGCCGCCGGAGGCCGCGGGCGGCGTACTCGCGGGCGCGCCCCCGCGCGTGCTCGTCGTCTGGCCCGAGGTGCTCGTCGTCGAGGCCGTCGTCACCGACCTCGCGTTCGCCTTCTGACGCTTCGGCGCGGACGGGCGGGTTCTCGCCTACGCCGCCACCTGCACCTTCGAGGAAATCTTGGACGCGCGCGTCACGAGCGAGGCGCGAAGGATGGCCGTCTGATGCCTCCCCAAGCCGGCTCCCGCTACGCCTTCTGCCGCGCGGTGCGCGACGCCCAAAGCCGCCTCGTCTTGACACCCCCCGAGCCCTACCGCTACCGGCCGCTGCCCGACACGCGCCTGCACCTCGTCGCCGAGGGCGACTCGCTCTTCTCGCTCGCGGGCCGCTACTTCGCCCCGCTGCCGCGAGCCTGCGGCTTCTGGTGGGCCCTCGCCGACTTCCAGGCCGATCCAATGTTCGACCCGACCCTTGCCCTCGAGGTCGGGCGAACGCTCCACATCCCCTCGCTGCGCGTTCTGACGGACGTGATTCTGGGCGAGGCGCGTCGGAGAGAGTTCGGATGACGGCGCCGTCCGACCGGAGCGCTCCCGGCGTGCGCCTGTCGCTCTTCGCCGCCCCGAACGGCGCGAGCGTCGCCCCCTTGGACCTCGGGGGCCGGCTCGTCGGCTTCACCTACGAGGACTCGGACGACAAGGCCGACAAGCTGACGCTCGAGCTCGACAATTTCGACCTCGCCCGCTTCGACCGCGAGGAGCTCTTCGGCGGCGCCTTGCTCGAAGCCTCGTGGGGCTACCCGAGCGTGATGGCCCCGCCCCGGCGCGCCGTCGTCAAGTCGGTCAAGGGGTTCACGACCCTGACCGTCGAAGCGCAGGCGCTCTCGGCGCTCCTGAACCAGCGCGCGACGACGCGCCGCTTCGAGGGCGCGACGCGCGCCGAGGTCGTGCGCCAGGTCGCCGCGGAGTACGGCTACGCGGGGGCCCTGCTCGACGTCGAGGAGACGCACGAGCGCTACGACGTCCTGAGCCAAGCCGCCGAGACCGACGCGCGCTTTCTCAAGCGGCTCGCCGAGCGCGAGCACTTCGTCTTCTACGTCGACGCCCAAGGTCTGCACTTCCACCGCCGCCGGCAGGAGAGTCCGCCCGCACGCGTCTTCACGTGGTACGCGGGACCCGCGTCCGGAGACGTGCTGAGCGTGCGCGTCGAGTCCGACCTCGCACGGCGCGTGGGGGCGACGCGCGTGCGCGGGCGCGACCCGCTCCGGAAAGAAACGCTCGACGCCTCCTCGAACGCGGCCTCGGCGCCCCGGGCGACGCTCAGCGACGTCGTCGAGGTCGTCGACCCCGAAACGGGCGCGACGGCCCTCCAGGCGCGCAACGCGACCGCGAACGTCGCGCCGACCTCGGCGAGCTCGGCGGGTCGTGCGAAGCGCGAGGCCGACGCGCGCTTCGTCAAGGCCGAGCGCGAGGCCGTGAAGCTGTCCTTGCAAGTCGTCGGCGACCCGACCCTCGCGGCCAAGACGGTGGTCGAGGTGCGCGGCATCTCGGCGCTCCTGTCGGGCAAGTACTACGTGCTCGCGGTCAAGCACACGCTCGGCGGCAGCGGCTACGTCTGCGACCTCGTGCTCACGCGCGACGGCAAGGGCGCCCCCGCCGCGGCCGAAGGGCGGGGCCGGCCCCAGGGCGGGGCGAAGAACCCGCACGCAGCCCCCGTCCCAGGCGACGGGGCGATGCAGGAATTCGACGCCGTCGACCTCGAGACGGGGGCGCCCGAGACGCAGTACCGCGCGGCGGGCAAGCCGCCCGGCGCGGGCGACCCCGAGGGAGCACGCCGATGACCCACACGCCCTTCGCCGACGACGTCGCGAAACACGACACTCGCCTGCTGGGCCTCTACATCGGCTACGTCACCGACCGCGACGACCCGGAACGTCTCGGGCGCGTCCGCCTCTGCATCCCGGGCGTCCTCGAGCCGCACAGCGCGTGGGCTTGGCCACTCGGCACCGGCGGCGGGGGCTCGAAGGACTGCGGCTTCTTCGCCGTCCCCGAGGTCGGCGCCGAGGTGGGCGTGCTGTTCAACCAAGGC
>DASTPP010000213.1:0-21355 GCA_035762175.1 Polyangiaceae bacterium
GCCCGGCAGCTACACGGTCACCCTCGCCTCCGACTGGTACCTCGAGCGCTTCGTCGACGGCGCCTTCCAGCCGGTCGAGCAGGCCATTCTCCTCACGGACCCGACGCAATACACCTACGTCTGGGACGGCAGCACCTCGTACGTCTTTTACAGCTTCGGCGTCGACGGCGAGCTCATCGACTTCCGCCACGGCGACCTCGTCATCGGCATCGGCATCGAGCAACCCGGCGACGGACACGGCCCGGGCGGCTTCGGCGGCGCCCCCATGGGCGGCGCGGCCGGCGTGGGCGGCTTCGGCGGCTTCGGCGGCTTCGGCGGCTTCGGCGGCGCGGGCGGCTTCGGCGGCGCGGGCGGCAAGGCCGGCGCGGGCGGCTTCGCTGGCGCCGGCGGCGCGGGCGGCAAGGCCGGCGGAGGCGGCGCGGGCGGCGCGGGCGGCGGCGGGCCGCCGGCGACCTGCACGGGCGAGGTGCAGAAGGCGATGCTCGAGAAGCTCAGCGCCATCCCCGATTTCGCGAAGGTGAGCGCGGGCACCACGAGCGTGGCGGGCGCCTGCGCGTTCGTGCTCGAGATCAACCAGCCGGTCGACCACCAGAACCCGACCGGGCCGCAGTTCCGGCAGCGGCTGCGCCTCTTGCACCGCTCGACCGCGGCGCCCACCTCGTTCTCGACCAACGGCTACGCGCTCGCGGGCGGCTCGGGCATCGGCAACGACGAGCTGTCGTTCCTCTTGCAGGGCAACCGGGTGCACGTCGAGCACCGGTTCTTCTCGCTCTCGTCGCCCGCGCCGCAGACCTGGCAGCACCTGACGATCGAGCAGTCGGCCGCCGACCACCACCACATCATCGAGGTGCTGCGGCCGCTCTACGCCGGCAAGTGGCTGTCGACCGGCGCGAGCAAGGGCGGCATGACGGCGAGCTACCACCGCCGCTTCTACCCGAACGACGTCGACGCCACGGTGCCCTACGTGGCCCCGCTCAGCTTCGACACCGCCGACCCGCGCTACACCGACTTTCTCGACGACGTGGGCACGCAGGCCTGCCGCGACCGCATCGTCGCCCTGCAGCGCGAGGCGCTCGGCCCGCGGCGCCCGCAGTTCGTCGCGCGCATGGTCCAGGAGGGGGCGCAGTTCAACCGCACCTTCAACTTCTTCGGCCCCGACCGGATCTTCGAGTTCGGGGTGATCGAGGTACGCTTCGTCTTCTGGCAGTACGGCGACATCTCGGACTGCGCGACGCTGCCCCTGCCCACGGCCTCGGACGACGCGATCTACAACTTCATCGACGGCGTCGCGAACTTCGCCTTCTCGTACGACGACGCCACGCTGAACTTCTACGCGCCCTACTACTACCAGGCGTCGGTGCAGCTCGGCGGCCCCGAGTCGACCGAGAGGCACCTCGAAGACCTGCTCCAGTTCCCGGGGCAGAACCTGGTGAGCGCCTACCCGCCGGCGGGCGTGCCGAAGCCCTTCGACCCGCTCGCCATGCCGGGCGTGTCGACCTGGCTGAAGACCCAGGGCGAGCGCTTCTTGTTCATTTACGGCCAGAACGACCCCTGGTCGGCCGCGGCCTACGAGCTCGGTGCGGCCTCGGACAGCTACCGGTTCTTCGTGCCGGCGGGCAACCACGGCTCGGGCATCACCGACCTCGACCCGGCCGATCAAGAGATCGCGCTGAACGCGCTCGAGGCCTGGACGGGCGTGACGCCGCTGCGCATCACGCCCCCCGCCGAAGAGCGCGCGGCCTGGCGCCGCGAGCGGCGCGAAGCCCGCCCGCCGATGCTGCCCTGAAGCGCCGGCCCCGGGGCTCGGGGGGCCGCCGCGCGGGGGCGCGGCGGGGCGAGCGTAGGCTCAGCGCAGCTCGGCGAGCTTGCCCCCGGCCTTGAGGGCCTCGAGCTCGGTGGCGCCCCCGACGAGCTTGCCGTTCACGAACACCATCGGAAAGGTCGGAAAGCCCGCCCAGATCTTGAGGGCGAGCCGGGGCTTCCAGCCCGAGAGGTAGCTGCCGTACTCGAGGTACGTGAAGCGCACGCCCTCGGCCTCGAGCAGCTTGCGCGCCTGCTTGACGAAGGGGTTCTGGGCCATGCCGACCACGACGACCTTGTCGCGCTCGACCGCGCGCGCGACGTCGTCGACGACGTTACGGTGGAAGTTCGCGATGATCTCGCGGGCGGCGGGTTCGACCTTCTCGGGGCCAAGCGTGGTTCGCTCTGCGGACATGGCTCCGGCCTTAGCACGGGCGCCCCGCCGGGGCCCGGGCGCGCGGCGAAAGCGCCCTCGGAGCGGGCGCCGGGCGCGCGGCGAAAGCGCCCTCGGAGCGGGCGCCGGGCGCGCTCGAAAGCGCAGAAGCGCCCGGCGGTCTGGCGGGCGGGCCCGAAATCGCGGCGGCGGGCCCCGCCCCCGCGGACGGCGCGGGCCGGGCGGGCGCGGGCGTAGTAAGAAGGCGAGCTCATGCGGTGGCGGGCCCTGAACCCTTGGCGCGATCTCGAGGGGCTGCCGCGCTCGCTGTGGGTGCTGGCGCTCGCGGTGTTCGTCAACCGCGCGGGCACGATGGTGCTGCCCTTCTTGATGCTGCACCTGACGCGCAACCTCGGGCTGAGCCCGGGGCGCGCGGGCCTGGGGCTCGCGTTCTACGGCCTGACGGCGCTCGCGTGCTCGCCCTTCCTCGGGCGGCTCGGCGACCGGTGGGGGTCCCTGCGCGTGGCGAAGGCGTCGCTGGCGGGCTCGGGGCTCTTGCTCTTTCTGCTGCCGCTGGCGCGCAGCTTCGAGAGCCTGGTCGCGTTGCTCGTGCCGCTCGCGGTGGTGTCCGAGACGGTGCGGCCGGCGACGATGGCGCTGGTCGGGGCCTTCGCGGCGCCCGAGCAGCGCCGGCGGGCGTACGCGCTGAACCGGCTGGCGGTCAACCTCGGCATGAGCGTGGGCCCGGCGCTCGGGGGGCTGCTCGCCGACGTCTCGTTCGGGGCGATCTTCGTCATCGACGGGGCGACGAGCCTGCTCGCGGCGGCCGCGTTCGGCCTCTTGCCGCCGGCCGAGGCGGCGGGCGGGGGCTCGAAGGGCGGCGAGGGGGGGGGCGGGGCCGGCGGGGCCCGCGCTCCGCGACCGGCGCCTGCTCTTGCTGCTGGTGGCGCTGTTTCCGGTTTCGCTCGTGTACTTTCAACGCAACGGGGCGATGCCGCTCTTCGTGGTGCGCGAGCTCGGGCTGCCGGCCTCGTTCTTCGGGGCGCTCTTCACGCTGAACACGGCGGTCATCGTGCTCGGCGAGGTGCGCCTGAACGCGGCGATGGCGGGCTGGCCGGCCCGGCGCGCCCTGGCACTGGGGGCGCTGCTTTTGACCTTGGGGTTTTCTTCCATGGCGTTGTGCCGGGGCCCCTGGTCGGTGACGGCGGCGGTGCTCGTCTGGACGGCGGGCGAGATGATCCTCTTGCCGACCTGCTCGGCGTACGTGGCCGACCTCGCCCCGGCCGAGCGGCGCGGCGAGTACATGGGCTACTTCGGCATGATCTTCGGCCTCGGCTTCAGCTTCGGGCCCTGGCTCGGCTCGATCGCGTTCGAGCGCTGGGGCGGGCACGTGCTCTGGGCGCTCTGCCTGCCGGTGGGCCTCGTGTCGGTGCTGGTCTTCGCCCGGCTCGGGCGCGAGCGCGGGCCGGCGCCCGGGCCTCCGGGCGCCCCGCCTCGGCCGGCCGCCTGACCCGGTCGGGGGGGGAGCCGCGCGGGGGGCGCTTCGGCGCGCGGGCGGTCGCTCGCGCCGCCGCCGCGCTCGCGCCCCGGGCGGGCGCGCCCCGGGCGACGCCGCCGGGCAACGCCGCGGCGCGGCTCAGGGGAGGCGCTCTCGACCGCCCTCGCCGAGCCGCTCGACGACGCCCCGCGTGCCGTCGACGGTGACGACCTGGCCGTCGCGCAGGACGCTCGTCGCGTTGCCCGTCCCCACCACGGCGGGGATGCCGAACTCGCGCGCGATGATCGACGGGTGGGAGAGGACGGCGCCCGAGTCGGTGACGAGCGCGCCGATGCTGGGGAAGATGACCGACCAGACCGGGGACGTGATCGGGCAGACGAGCACGTCGCCGGCGGCGATGCGGTCGAACTCTCCCTCGTCGCGGATTACCTTGACGGGCCCGGTGTAGCGCCCCGCGGAGGCGGCGACGCCGCGGAGGCCGTTCTCGTCGCCGACGCTCGGCGAGGCGGCGCCAATGGCGCGGTCGGCGTACCAAAGCAGCGCCCGCATCGTGTACCCCACTTCGGGGGGGAAGCCGTCGAACGACTCGGGGCGGCCGGGGTCGACGCCGTAGCTCGGCGGGCCCGGGTGCCGCTGCACCTCGCGGTGGGCCTCGCGGCGCTCGGCGACGAGGGCGGCCTGTCGCTCGCGCGAGGCGAGGGCCCGGATGGCCTCTTGGATCTCGAGGAAGAAGACGTCATCCTGCCGCCCGATCTGCCCGCGCTCGGCCAGGCGCGCGCCGACGGCGAGCGCCGCGTAGCGGAGGAGCGCCATCGTGCAGCCGACGAACCAGAACTCGTTGTCCTCGCGCAGGGGGTAGGCGCGCTCGGCGCCCTCGAGCGCGCGGAAGAAGCGCTCCCGGTCGGCGGGCGTGCGCCGCGCGAGGCGCGCCTCGGCCTCGGCGCGGGCCCGCGCGCGCGTGGCGCGCTGCGCGTCGGCGACGCGCTCGGGCTCGAACGCGCGCCGGAGCTGGTCGTGGAGGAGGCCGACCGTGACCTCGGGGACCTCGGCGAGCGTCCGCTCCATGACGTCGAGGCGCAGCGACCGGTGGCCGAAGCGCTCTTGGTGCGCGTCGAACGCGAGGCGGAAGTCGTCGTCGGCCGCGCGCACGTCCGCGACCGCGGGGCGGGCCCCGCCCTCGAACAGCGCGCGCACCGCGGGCCGTTCGCGCGCCGCGGCGGCGAGCGCGGCGAGGCTCTTCGCCGGCTCGGTCGAGGCCTGCGACAGCCCCACGAAGAAGTCGAGGGTCTCCGTCTCGCCCGCGCCGATGAGCTCGCCGGCGACGACGGCGAAGCCGCCGATGGCGAGCATCTCGGCGACGTGGCAGTGGAAGTGGAGGCGGAGCCCCTCGGCGAGCAGGTCGGCGGCCGCGCGCAGGTGCGCGACGAGCGGGCCGTCCGAGGCGTCGGCCGCGACGGCCCCGCCCCGCGCGCGCATCTCGGCGAGGCGGCGCTGGAAGTCGGGGCGCCACTCGCGATAGTACGTCGCGATCGTCGCGTCGGCGCGCCCGTTGCGCACCGCGCCGATCGCCGCCTTCACCCGCCGGCGCAGGCTCGGCACGGCCCGCCACAGCAGCGGCACGAGCCAGGCCGGCGGCGGCGGCAGCTTGCCGCCGCCGTAGGGCACGAGGCGCACGTACTCCCAGCCGCCGATCTCGCGCAGCTCGAGCCGCTCGATCAGCGGCACGGCCGTGGCGAAGACCTCGTCCTGGCACGCGTTCACCCCGGGCAGGTACGTGCTCCGGTTGAAGGGCGAATGCGGCAGCGGGGCGTGGTCGGCGCTGCGCAGCCAGTGGCCGGACGGCGGCACGACGGTCGGGCGCGCGGGCGGGGGCGCGCCGAGGCGCGTGATGGGACGGCTCTGCAGCACCCAAAGGCCGGCGTCGTCGACCGCCCACTCCACGTCCTGCGGCGCGCCGAGCGCGCCCTCGAGCGAGCGCGCGAGGGCGGCGATGCGCGCGGCGAGCGCGGCGTCGATCGCGCCGGCGCCTTCCTGCACGTGGCGCGCCCCGTCGCGGCCGACGACCCACTGCTCGCCGGACCGCTCGCCGGCGACGAGGCGGTCGGCGAGGCCGGCGACGGCGTCGATGACCACCTCGTCGCGCGCGCCGCTCACGGGGTGGGCCGAGAACGCGACCCCCGCGGCCTTGGGCTCGAGCATCGGCATGACGAGCACCGCCATGGCGTGGCCCCCGGGGGCGCCGCCGTACGCCGCGAGGTGCGGCGCCCGGGCCGACGCCCAGCAACGACGGACCGCCGCCTCGAGCGCCTCGGCCCCGCGCACCCCGAGCACCGACTCGAACTGGCCGGCGAACGAGGCGCCGTCGCCGTCTTCGGCGACCGCCGACGAGCGCACCGCGACGGGCACGTCGCCGACGAGCGCCGCGAGCTCGGCGATCGCTGCCGCGCCGTCGCCCTCGGCGACCGCCGTGGTCAGCACCCAGCCCGGCGGGACCGCAAAGCCCGCGCGGCGGAGGCGCGCCAGGACGGCAGCCTTGCCCCCGACGAGCGCTCGCTCCTCACATCGTTCGTCCTCGAGCGGCAGCAGAGTCGGGTGCGGTGCGGTCATCTCGCCCATTCTAATCCGGGAGAGCAGAGGCCCGAAACCCCCACCACGGGCCGGGCCCCGCGCGGGCCCGCGCTACGTCGCCGCGGGCGCCCGGAAGAAGCGGCGGCGGGCACCAGCCCCCGGGCGGGCCCGCGGCGCGGGCCGCAGGGGGCGGCGGATCAGTTCTGGCAGAAGCACGCGAAGACGGCCGATTGCTCCGGCCCGCCGCCGCTGCAGCTCTTGACGAAGGCCGTGCTGGCGTCCGGGCAGGTCGCTTGCGCGCCGCCCGCGCCCGACGCGCCCGCCGAGCCCGCCGCGCCCGCGGCGCCGCCCGCGCCCGCCCCGCCCGGGTCGCACTTGCCGGCGCAGCCGAGCAGCGCGAGCCCCGGCATCGGAAGCGGTTGGCCGCCCGCCGCGGCGAGGCACTTCGGGAGCGCCTCCGCCGGCTCGCTGCCTTGGAGGGCACAGTTCGAGACGCAGCTGAAGATCTTGTTGCAAAGGTCGTCGGCGACGCAGGCGTCGAACGCGTCGGCGCAGGGCGTGCTGCTGCCGCCTGCGCCGCTGGCCCCGCCCCCTCCGCCGGTGCCGCCGGTGCCGCCGGCGCCGCCCGTGCCGCCGGTGCCGCCCGAGCCGCCCGTCCCGCCCGTCCCGCCGGTGCCGCCCGCCCCGGCGCTGCCCGCACGACCCTGGGCGCCGTCGTCGTCGTCGTCGCCGCAGGCCGCCAGGGCCAACAGGCTCGTGCTTCCTACGACTATAAGAGCGCAAAGAGCTCGACGCATCGTCATGGGCTAGGCCACCTTCGTGTCAGAGTTGAGGGAGAGCAGGTGCCACAGAAACCTGCTAACCTTGCGGCGGCCGAGCTTTACACGAGTCCCCCTCCGGGCCAAAGCACGTTTCCGGCCCCGCCCTCTTCAGCACCTCCGCGCGGCGCAAGGCGGGCGCGGCTCGCCCCGGCGGTCGATGTCACCTGAATGACATATCTCTCGACGACCTCGGGGGTCGAGCGTCGACCGCCGCTCTCTCGCGAGGCGCACCGGCCCCGGGGCGAAGTAGCCCGTTCCGGCCGTTGACGGGCCCCCCGCGCCCGCCGCCGTGCGAGGCGATCGGGCGACGCGGCGGCCGAGCAGCCGGGCGACAGCCCCTGGCGCGACCCCCGCCCGCCCTCGCGATGGTGGGGCGGCTTTCAGCACGAGCGGAAAGGGGCCCTTCGCCCTTTCTCGAAGACGGCGGCCACGCCGGACGGGTGCCCCACACCCAGACCACCTGCTGCGCCCTTCGAGACAAATTTCGCCGGGCTAGGCTCAAGTTCTCGAACGTCGGGCAACGCATCAGGGCGATGTCTGCAGCGTCCTTGTTCAGGTAGGCATATTGCCCACGTGAGCTCACTCGGAAGCCTAGGCGTTCACTTTTCCTGCCAATCCCTTTGCTCCGGCTATAGCATGGTACGCAGGCTGAATTTGCCCCTTGTACCTTTGTCCAAAGACCCCGAGCCGGTTGGTGGCCGTGAGGCGAGGCGGCCAGCGCCCGCCCGCGTCTCTCGGGGGGGGCGATGTGAGGTCACTAGAGTCTAGGCCTAACTGTTGTAGTTTAACCGCTGCGGTGTGGGTAGAGTGGGGGGTGAACACTCGATGAGCGCCGAAGGACAGTAGAGCGGGCAATGCAAACGGTAGATCGAACGGGGCAGGTCGGTGCGCAGGGTCTGTGTGCGGCGTTGCTCGCGGGCTCGGTCCCGGCCCGGGCGGAGCAGCCGGGCGACCGCGTCTTCGAGCAGAACCTCGAGATCGCCGGCGCCGAGGCGCGCACGGTGCCGATCAATCCGGTCCAGGCGTCCGCTCCGTCGGTGGTCGCGCGGCCCGCGGTCGCGCCCGAGCCCCGGCCCCCTTGGACGCCCCTGTCGTGGGTGGGCCTCGGCGTCGCGGGCGCGCTCGGCGCCGGCGCGGCCGTGACCGGCTCGCTCGCCGACCGCGACGCGAGCGACGTGCGCGACAGCTCGGACGAGAGGTCGGTCGACGGCGACGTGCGCGACCGAAGCGTCCGGGCCAAGAACCTCGCGCTCGCGTCCGACCTGTTGCTCGGCGACGCCGTGCTAACCGCCGGCCTGACGCTCACGCTGACCCCCGTGCGCTCGCCGCCCTCGGCCGAGGCGAGCGGCGCGGCCGCCGCCCCCCGGTCGCTCGGCCTCACCCCGGGCGGCGTGGGCCTCCGCCACCGATGCTAGTGCACCCCCGCGCCGCACCCGCCATGGATAACCTATCTCCCGACCGCCTCATCGCTCCGAACCGCTCGACCATCGGTCGTTATCGCCTCGTCGCGAGGCTGGGCAGCGGGGGGATGGCGGACGTCTACCTCGCGATGGCGAGCGGCATGGTGGGCTTCACCAAGCTCTCGGTCGTCAAGGTGCTCAAGCCCGAGTTCGCCCACGACAGCGAGCACGTCGCCATGTTCCTCGACGAGGCGCGCCTGGCGGCGCGGCTCAACCACCCGAACGTGGTGCAGACCAACGAGGTCGGCGAAGACCAGGGCCTCTACTACCTGGTGATGGAGTACCTCGAGGGCCAGACGCTCAAGCGCGTGCTGAAGCTCTCGGCCTCGGACGAGAGCGGGCGCCTCTTGCCCTCGCTGCTGTACATCATCTCGGACATGCTGGCGGGGCTGCACCACGCGCACGAGCTCTGCGACTTCGACGGCACGCCGCTCAACGTCGTGCACCGCGACGTCAGCCCGCACAACGTCTTCGTCACCTACGAGGGGCAGACGAAGGTGGTCGACTTCGGCATCGCCAAGGCGGCCGGCTCCTCGCACCTGACGCACACCGGCATGCTCAAGGGCAAGCTCGGGTACATGGCGCCCGAGCAGGCCCGCGCCCGCGGCGTCGACCGGCGCGCCGACATCTTCCCCGCTGGCGTCATCCTCTGGGAGGCGCTCGCGCGCAAGCGCATCTGGGGCGGCGAGAGCGACCTCGGCGTGCTCCAGCGGCTCGGCTCCGGCGAGCTGCCGTCGATCCGCGAGCACGCCCCCGGGCTGCCCGAAGCGCTCTACCAGATCTGCGAGCGCGCCCTCGCGATCGATCCGGACGCGCGCTTCTCGTCGGCCCAAGAGATGCGCGAGGCGCTCGAGGCCTTCCTGGCCAACTCGGGCTCGCGCGTGACCGCCACCGACGTCGCGACCTTGATGGCCGCGCGCTTTCGAGAGCAGCGCACGGCGATCCGGACCTTGGTCGAATCGGCCCTCAGCACCCGCTCGGACTCGCTCCCCTTGCCCGTGCTGACCAACTCGACCGGCCTGACGCCCGAGGTCCCGGGCACCGACCTGGTGTCGCGCTCGGGCAACTCGCAGCTGTCCACCATCCGCTCGGACAGCGCCTCGCTCGCGAGCAACTTCCACCTCACCTCGACCGGCACCCCCCGGCCGGCCCTGGCCCCGCCCTCGCCCCTGCGTCGCGTGCTGCCGTGGCTCGGCGCCGTGGTGACCTCGGCGGCCGTCACCGCCTGGGCGCTCTACCAGCGCCCCAACCTGTCGCCGCCCCTCGTCGCCTCGGCCGCGAGCGCGAGCGTGCCGACGAATGAGGCCCAAGCCCCGCTCGCCCCGGCGGCGCCCGACCTGGTCGAGCTGCAGGTGCGCGTCACCCCCTCGAATGCCACCCTCTATCTCGACGGCCACGAGTTCAAAGGCCCCCCCTTCCGTCGTTCGCTACCGCGCGAGGGGCAGCACGAGCTGCGGGCCGAGGCGCCGGGCTACCAGACCGCGACCCAGACGGTGACGCTGCAAGGCGACGTCCTGATCGACCTGGCCCTCGTCCGCCAGGCCGCCGCCCCGCGCCGCGTCGTGGCCGCGCCGCCGCCGCCGCCGCCCCGGCCCCGCGCCCAGCCCCCGCGCTCGGCGAGCCCGACGCCCAATTCGACCGAACCGAGCTTCGACTTGCCGGCGCCGCGAACCAAGCGCCCCGTGCAACCCATCGACTCCGAATCGCCCTACTGAAACGTCGACCCCGGCTCGCCCGGCCGGGCGCCGACCCGCCCCGAAGCCCGGGCTCAGTCGGGAATGGGCGCGATCTCGGCGTAGGTGACGTGGCCTTGGCGCACCGTCACGGACGTGCGCGACACGCGCCGGCCCGCGTCGAGGTTGACGATCTCGACCGTCACGATGCCCGGCACGGTGTTGGCGACGAACCCGGTACCCGACGAGTCGGTCTCGGTCGCCGTCAGGCTCGGAAGCCCGCCGCTCAGGTAAAGCAGCTTGGTCTTGTCGTCGGCGCCGATGATGGAGAAGGTCGACCTGGCCGTCGCCACGTTCTGGCAATTTCGCGACTGCAAGATGAGCAGCGAGCGCTGGGGGTCGAGGGTGACGCCCACGATCGCGGCGAAGGTTTCGATCTCGGGCTGGGTGACGACGCGGAAGGAGGCCTCGCGGTCCGCGACCATCGGCGGGTGGACCGAGAAGAGGTGCGGCATGCGGTCGGCGCCCGAGAGGTAGAAGTAGCCGAGGTAGCCCGAACTGCCCGCGCTATTCTGGGTGCTGAAGGGCAGCTGCGTGCGCCCGTCGGCGTCGCTGACCGCCGGCGGCGCCAGGGGCATCATGCAGAACGCGTCGATGTTGCTGCAGGAGCGGACCTCGACCCCGGGCACGGGCCTATCGTCGACGGGGTCGACGAAGCGGAAGGAGATGTTCGCCGTCGGCACCGCCGGGGGCGTGAGCGTGAGCGTCGGCAGGCAGCCCCAGGGCGTGTTGTCGGGCGGGGGCGGGCGCGGGGACGGGTTGTCGCGGCAGAGCCCGTCTTCGCACGTCGCGTTCTCGTAGGCGGCGCCCCGGCCCTTGCAGTCGGCGTCGTTGCTGCACCGATCGGTCAGATCTTGGACGACGAAGCTGCAGCCGGGGCTCGCGCCGAAGGCCGCGGCGAACAGCAGCGCCAGCCTCGGGGCGGGGCGCGCGGGGGCGGGTCGCGGAGTTCGGCGGGCGGGGGTGGTTTCGAATCTCGACACGGTTCGGGACCTCATTCGAGCTGCCACCGGCAACCAGCCGCCCTGGAGGCCGACACGGGGCGAGGTCGGCTTTCTACCTAATCTCTGCGCCCGTGCTTGAGTGCTTGCTCGGCCTCGGCGGCCTCGACAAAAAGCGATGCCTCGGGGCGAACCACTACCACGGCCCCTCGCCTCCGGCAAGATGTCGCCCGGGGCGGGCCGGCGCGCGACCGCTCGACGCCGAGCCGCCTCGGCCCCGCCTCGCTCAGCGGGCCGCGCCCGGGGCGGGCCGCCGCAGCTTGTCGAGCTCGTCGAGCTTCTGCGCCAGGGAGCCGCGACGAATCTTGCCGCTCGTGGTCTTCGGGATCGCGCGCAGCGGGATGGGCGCGACGCGGTCGGGCCGGACCCCGAAGCGCCGGAGCAGCTCGCGCTCGACGAGCGAGCAAATCTCGCGCAGCCGCTCGGGATCGCCTTCTTCGGTCTCGAAGGCGAGGCAGAAGTCTTCGGTGCCGGTCGCGGGGTTGGGCACGCCGAGGGCGGCGACGCGGCCGGCGCGCAGGCCGGGGACGTCCGCGGCGGCGCGCTCGAAGGCGTAAGGGTGGTAGTTCTCGCCCCCTTTGATGATGAGATCTTTGGCGCGGCCGCAGATGAACAGCTCGCCGCCGGCGAGGTAGCCGAGGTCGCCCGTCGACAGCCACCCGTCGCGCAGCACCGCCGACGTCGCCTCGGGGTCGTGCTGGTACCCGTCGAAGATCGAGGGGCCGGAGAGCATCACGACGCCCTCGTGGCGCTCGGGCAGGTCTTCGCCCCCCGGGCCGACGACGCGCGCCGAGACCCCCGGCAGCGGCGGCCCGACGCTCACGATCTCGACCGCGTCCGCCCCGCCCTCGGCCGCCGGCTCGGCCCGCCCCGCGGCGCCGAGCGCCTGGCGCGAGATGCGGTCGACGCGCAGGGGCGCGCCGCGCCGGCGGACCGTGACGCCCACGACGGCCTCGGCCATGCCGTAGGCGGGCCGCCAGGCCTCGTACCGAAAGCCGTGCGGCGCGTAGCGCTCGGCGAAGCGGCGCAGCGTCGAGGTGTGGATGAACTCTGCGCAGTTGCAGGCGCTGTGCAGCGAGCCGAGGTCGAGCCCCTCGGTCTTGGCCGGCTGGACCATGGCGGCGCACATCTCGAACGCGAAGTTCGGCGCGAACGCGACCGTGCCGCGAAAGTAATGGATGGCCCAGAGCCAGCTCGCCGGGCGCAGCAGAAAGTGCAGCGGCGAGAGCAGCACCGCCGGCAGCCCGGCCGCGAGCGGCGCCAGCAGCTGACCGACGAGGCCGAGGTCGTGGTAGAGCGGCAGCCAGCTCACGAAGAGGTCGGTCGTCGTCCACTCGCAGCCGCCTTGAATCTGCCGCAAGTTGGCGACCACCGCCCGGTTGGACAGCCGGATGGCGCGCCCGCCCGACACGGTGCCCGAGGTGAACTGAAAAAAGGCCGGCGACTCGGGCGCGGCGGCGGGCGCCTCGTCGGGCGCTCCGGCGGGCGCCTCGGCCGAGAGCTCTTCGGCGGTGAACGCCGCGGGCCCCTCGTCCCGCACGAGCGGCAGCGACTCGCGCGCGGCGACGACGACCCGCGCGCCCACCAACGCGGCCCTCGCCCGGAACTTCTCGCGCCAGGCCGGCGCGCCGTGCGCGGAGAAGGGCAGGTCCGTGATGCAGGGGGTCGCCCCGAGAAAGACGCAGGCCACGAAGGACGCGACGAGCGCGGGCGAGGTGTCCATCGCCAGCAAGACCGCGTCGCCCGGGCCCACCCCGGCGCGGCGGAGCCCGGCGGCGACCGCGCGCGCGAGCGCCCGCAACTCGCCCGCGCGCACCGTGCCGACGGTGCCGTCGTCGTTGACGAAGTGCAGGAGCCGCCGCCCGGGGTCGCGCGCGAACGCCGCCTCGAGCACCGCCGCCAGCGTCTCGCCCGGCAGGATCGCGGCGGGCGCCCCCGGCGCCGGCGCGTCCGCGCGCTCGGGGTCGCGGCCCGCGCCGGGGCCGAGCCGGACCGCGCGCACCTCTCGGGGGGTCAGGGCGTTCGTCATCAGAAGCGGACCAGCATGGACTCCATCGTGAGGCCCGGCCCGAAGGCCAACATCACGCCGTACTCGCCGCGGGCCGGCGAGCGCGAGCGCAAGACCTCTTCGAGCACGAGCAGCACGGTGGTCGACGAGCAGTTGCCCCGCTCCTCGAGCACGCGGTAGCTCGGCCCGAGGTCGTCGCCCGTCAGCCGCAGCTTGTCGCCCACCACGTCGAGGATCTTGGGCCCCCCGGGGTGGACGACCCAGTGCCGGACGTCGCCGAGCTCGAGGCCCTCGGGCCCGAGCAGCCGGCCGAGCAGCCCCCCGATGTGCTCGGCGATGACGAAGGGCACGTAGGGCGACAGGGTCATGATGAAGCCGTCGTCGAGCACGTCCCAGGTCATCAGCTCGTGGGTGGCGTAGAGCTGCTCGGTCCGCGACCGGACGAGCTGCACGCCCACGCCCGGCCCCTCCATCGACACCAGCGCGCTCGCGCACGCGTCGCCGAACAGGGCGTGGATGACGGCCTGCTCGCGCGTGCGCTCGGGCCGGTAGTGCAGCGAGCTGAACTCCGAGCAGTTGACGAGCACGGGCTCGTCGGGCCGCGCCGCCAGGCTGTCCATCGCGGTCTTGAGCACGTTGAAGGCCGCGTAGCAGCCCATGTGCCCGATGAAGGTGCGCCGCAGGTCGGCGCGCAGGCCGACGTCGCGCGCGAGCAACAGCTCGGGCGTCGGCCCGGTGTACCCCGTGCAGCTCGCCATCACGAAGCTGCCGATCGTCGCGCGGTCGACGCCCTCGAGCGTGCCCCGCAGCGACTCGCCGCCCACCGCGAGCACCGCCCGCTTGTAGGCCGCCATGCGCCGCGCCGTCCCCGGCGAGCGCTCGGCGAGCTCCTCGCGCGGGTCCCAGGCGTAGTGGCGGTGCCGGACGCGCACGTTCTCCATGAGCTCCCAGGCGTTCGGCACCTCCGCGTACCAGTGCCGGAGCAGCCCGTCGTAGATCTCGCGCTGCGAGAAGCGGAGCGGCGGGAACGCGGAGCTCAGGCGGGTGAGCGTCGGCAGTCGCGGCGTCGCGGCGTTCGGCATGGGGCGCGTCAGGGCGCGGCCGCCAGCGCCCGGCACAGGAAGTCCACGAGCCCCCGGACCGTGTCCGCCCCGTGGCGCGCCGTCGTGACGTACCAGCCCGTCAGGTCGACGTCGCCGAACCGGGCCTTCAGCTCGCCGATGAGCGCCGCCAGGCGCATCGAGTCCATGCCGAGGTCGGCCACCAGCGAGGCGTCGGCGTGGATGGTCGCGTGCGCGACGTCGCGGTTCGACCGCACGATCGCTTCGGTCACCTGGGCGAAAATCGTTTCCTCGTCCACGACTTCGTGTCCTTTCTCGAACCCAAACGGGTATGCCGGGGGCCCGGGCCGCGCCCGCCTCCGCGAACCTGAAAGCCCCCCAGGGCGGCCGCCGATCGCGTCGCCCGCAATGAAAACCGAATGTCGTCGGCCGGCGCGCGGCCGCCATGCCGCCCGGACGGCCCGTGAAAGACGATTGATTTACGGCGATCGATCGGCCGCCGGGCCCGCGCGGGGCGGCCCGCTAACCTGTTCAACCAACGAAGGGCGAATTCGACGCGCCGCCGCGCAACCAGCGGCGCCGCACCGCCGGCCCCCGGGCGGGGGCCGACGAAGTGCGCTATGTTGGAATCGAACGCCATCGAACCAAGGGTTCTCAAGGCGACCGCGCGAACCATGAGTAAGTAAGTTTACGAATACCCTGTGGTTTGTCAACACACAAACCGCCTCGGGGTCGGGGCTCTTTGGAGGCACAGGCCCGCCGTGCCTCGACGTCTCACCTTTGGACACATTCACGAGCCCCGCCCCCCGCATTTTTGCCGGGCCACGCTCGCCAGCGGCCAGCCCCGGGCCCCTTGGCCGCCCGCCCTTCGGCGTCGCTGCGAACGCTCGGCGCGCCCGGCGGCCGGGCCGTCAAAGCACCTTTCGCTCATCTTCTAACGTTTCCGGGCACAACCGAGTAGGGGTGAAGGCCGGGGCCCCGCGCCGGCTCACGCCGCCCCCGCCGGGCCCGCGCGGACGCCATACCCGAGGTAGGCGACCGCGAGCGAGTCGGTAAATTCGAACCGGAACGAGTCGGGCACGCGGCCGCTCACGAGGAGGCGAAGGAAGGCGGACGACAGCACGTCGGGGCGCACGCCCCGCACCTCGCGCACGCCGATGCCCGCGCGGTCGCACATCGCGCGCAGCTCTTCGGGCTTGACGAACATCGAGTAGAGGTGAAGGTTCGGCGGCACGTCCTTCACGATGCGCTCGACGAACTCGATGACCAAGAGCCGGCTGAGCAGCGTGCGGTTGAAGGTGTAGAAGAAGAAGAGGCCGCCCGGGCGCAGCACGCGGCCCGCCTCGGCGACGGCGCGCGCCGGGTCGCCGACGTGCTCGAGGAAGTCGAGCGCGCACACCGCGTCGAACGAGCCGTCGCCGAAGGGCAGGGCGTACGCGTCGGCCTTGAGGTAGCGGACGGAGCCCGTGGCGTCGTGGCGCCGGGCGACCTCGAGGCTCGGCTCGGACAGGTCGACGCCGGTGACGTCGAAGCCCTCGCGCGCGAGCCCGTTCGACAGCAGCCCGCCGCCGCAGCCGACGTCGAGCACGCGGCAGCGCGAAGGCTCGCCGAGCGCCCGCAGCGTCTTGAGGACCCAGGGCGCGCGGAACCGGCTCTCGGCCCGCAAGAGCGCGAAGGGCGTGGTCGCGTCCTCGTACCAGCGCTCGCCGAGCTGGTCGTAGATGTCGTAGTTCATCTGGGCCGGGGCCCGGGGGCGGGTCGTGGTCACGGGGTGCTCCGTCGGCGGTCGGGGGCGGGGCCGCGGGGGTCAGGGGGCGAGCGAGCGAGCGAGCCGGTCGGCGGCCTCGGGCGCCTCGTCGGCGCGGAAGTGGGCGGCCACGAAGCGGTCGGGGCGCACGGCCAGGAGGTCGCCGCGCGCCGCGGCGAAGCGGCCCCCCACGTCGACGGGCGCCGCGGCCCCCGCCGGGGCGTCGCCGGGCTCGACGAGCGTGACCGGCCGCAGCCCGAGCCGCCCGAGCCGCTCGAGGGCGGCGGCGGGCAGCGCGCGCGCCGGGTCGAGGCCGACGCCGATCAAGCAGAAGTCGTCGCCGAGCACGTCGTCGAGCATCCGGCGAACGCCGGCCACCTCGACCGGCGGCTGCGGCAGGAGCCGCCCGGCTAGCGACCGGCGGCCGGCGCCGCCGAAGGCCGGGCGCACCCTCGACGCCGGCTTGAAGCGCGCCTCGCGCAGGAAGGCCGCGGCGCCCTCGTGGCGGCCCAGGCGCCGGAAGAAATGATCGCGCGCCCAGCCCCCCCAGGCGCTCTTCGTCATGACGACCCGCCCGAGCGCCACCGAGGCGCGGACGGTCATCTCGGCCTGCGGCCGGCGCTCTTCGTGGTAGGTGTCGAGCAGCGCGTCGCCCGAGCGGCCGCGCAGCACGCGCGCGAGCTTCCAGCTCAGGTTGTGCGCGTCGCGGCAGCCGGTCGACACCCCTTGGCCGAAGAAGGGCGGCATCAGGTGCGCCGCGTCGCCGGCGAGGAACACCCGGCCGGCGCGGTAGCGGAGCGCGTTGCGCGCGTGGAACGCGTACACCCGCCGGCGGCGGACCGACAGCCCGGGCGGCTGGCGGTAGCGCGCGAGCAGCGCCTCGACCCGGGCCGGGTCGAGCAGGTCTTCGTCGCGCTCGTCGGGCGCGAGCATGAACTCCCAGCGCAGGCGCCCGCCGGGGCCGGGCACGCACGCCGCGGGGCGGGCCGGGTCGCAGTGAAAGCGCACCTCCCGGCCGGCGTCGCCGTCGGCGACCGCGTCGACCACCAGCCACCGCTCGCGGAAGGTCGTGCCCCCGAGGCCGACCCCCTGGCTGCGGCGCACGAAGCTGCGCCCGCCGTCGCACCCCACGAGGTAGGCGCCCCGCACCTCGAAGCGGCCGCCGGACGCCCGGCCGCGCGCGACCACCGCCCCGGCCGCCGGCACGACCTCGTCGACCTCGTGGCCGGCGGCGACCTCGACGTGCGCGTAGCGCCCGAGCCCCCGGCGCAGCGCCGCCTCGAGCGTGGGCTGGTGAAAGAGCGAGACGAGCGGAAAGCCGAACTCGCGCGAGGTCGGCCGCACCTCGAACAGCCGCTCGCCCCGGCCGTTGAGGTAGACCGCGCCCACGCCGCCCAGCAGCATGTCCGCGGCGCACTCGTCGGCCAGCCCCGCCGCCTGCAGCACCCGCAGCGCCTCGTCGTCGAGGCTGACGGCGCGCGCCTCGCCGGGCGGCCCCTCGTCGCGCTCGAGCAGCAACGTGCGCACGCCGAACCGGCCGAGCAGGTTACTCAAGACCAGCCCGACCGGCCCCGCCCCGACCACGACGACGTCGTACTCGCCGCGCAAGCCCCCGGCCCTCACGCGCCCCGGCGCCCGGGCCCCTCGCCCGACCCGCCGGCGGGGCCCCCGACCGCCGCCGATTCGCGGTGCGCCGGGACGACGGAGCCGCACGCCATGGGGGCTTTCATACGATTCTTTCATAATCCCGTCAACGGACAAATCTGAATGCGGTAAGGCGCGCCGCGCCGCCCACGGCCGGCGCGGGCGGGCCCCCCAGCGTCGCCCGGGGCAGGCGCCCGGGGGCGCCGCGGTCTCGGGGGCGACGGCGGGGCGGCCGGCGAATTGCGCCAGTATCGCTTTATAGAATGCCTCTTTGCCGTACCATGAACCTCCGACCATCGCCGAGCCTTGCTCTTTTGAGCGAATTTTGACGCGCCCCCCGCGGGCGGCGCGCCCGGCAGGCGGCCGGGGTCAAGTCAGCGCCGCGAGCCAGGTAGAGCGCCGTCGAACCCAGGTGCGCCACGGTACGCCCGGGCGCGACGACCTGCCCAAGCTAACCCTTATCAAGTAGCCGTCGCCACAAAGACCTTCGGCTTCACCCAACGTCGGGCGATAGAGGCCTTGTTCGCTGCCAGCCGAACGAACGGGGACGCTCGAGGCAGGCCTTCTTCGACCGAAAAGCCAGCCACCTTTGAAGTCGGCGCCCTTGAATCAGGCTCTGACGCCCCTCCCCCCCCCCGACATCTTCCCCTACCATCATAAGAAGGGGCGAGTGACCAAGGCAACCACAATTGCTGGCCAGCAAGCCTTTCTCTTACATGCAGGCTCTGCGCCGCCACATGGCCCCAACGTAGTATTTGATGCTCGAACCCGCGACATCGGCCTGAGGCGAAGGCTCCCTTGACGCTTCGCGCCGCAAGACAGACGCTCGGTCGAAGCGACCGAAGGGTTCGGCCACGGCGGGCGCAGGCGGGTTCGGACAACGGTCCCCCTTCTCGGCTTTGTCCGAAGCGCGTACCCTCTGCCGGCAAAACATGGTCGGGACGGACGGCGCCGAGGCGCGACGCGCGGCGGCCCGCGCGCGACGGGCGCCTGCGTTCGATCGCGTGCGGCGTCGGGCTCGCACGGCGGGGTCGCTCGGGCCCTCCGGCGCGTGCGCCGACGGGGCCCCCGGGCCGAGCGCGTTGCTGTTTCGCACGAACCGCCGGGGCGACGAGAGGCAGCGGCGCCCGACGGCGAGCGAGCGCGTCGGCGACCCGAGCGCCGGGCCCGCCCGCGCCCGCCTCGCGTCGTCGCCCCGAGGGCCGACCGACCGGGCCCCGGGCCCCGCCACCGCCCCCACGATTGGACGAAGAAAGCCGCCGCCGGCGCACGTCGCGCCGACGGGCTGACAGGAGCCAAGGTTGCCATGAAGAAGATGACTTCGGTACGTTTCGTCGCCGCGACCTTGCTCGCCCTCGCGGGGTGGGCCGCCGCTTGCGGCGACGACGACGACGCGCCCAACCCGGGCGGCGGCGCCTCGGGCTCGGGCGGCGCCTCGGGCTCGGGCGGCGGCGGCGGCAGGGCGGGGGCGGGCGGGGCGGCGGGCGGCGCCGGCGCGGCGGGGGGGGCGGGCGCCGGCGGGGGCGCCTCGGCGGTCGCGCGCGGCCAGTACTTGGCGACCGTCGTGCTCGATTGCCTGATCTGTCACACCCCGCGCAACTCCCTCGGCGTCCCCGCGCTCGACCAGATGTTTATCGGCAACGACTGCCTCATGGACGTCGTGCCGGACGACGACGAGAAGGGCTGCCTGCCCACCAAGAACTTGACCAACCACTCGACCGGGCTCGCCAACCTCACCGACGAGCAGATCAAAGACATCATTTTGAACGGCGTCCGCCCCGACGGCAAGGCGGTAATACCCGTCATGCCGTATTACGCCTATCACAACATGAAGCCGGAGGACGCCGACGCCATCGTGGCCTACCTGCGCACGCTGCCCGGCGTCGACCACCTCTCGCCCGCGCCCCAAGCGCCCTTCGCCACGCCGGCCGCGCCGGCGCCCCCGGTCGACCGCGCGCTCATCCCCTCGCCCGAGCCTTCGTACCCCGACCAGGCGGCCGCCCTGCGGGGCCGCTACATCGCCGGCGAGATGGGCGTTTGCATGGACTGCCACACCCCCCTCGCCTCGGACGCCCCCGACGCCGTCCCCGACTTTACCAAGGCCTTCCAGGGGGGGCGCCCCTTCCAGAGCGCCGCGTTCAACGTGTCGCTGCCCCTGCCCCCGACCATCTACACGAGCAACCTCACCCCCGACGCGACCGGCACGCAAGGCTACACGGCCGACGTGCTCGCCAAGACGTTGATCGAGGGGCTCGACAAAGACTCGAAGCGCCTCTGCCCTCCCATGCCCTCGGGGCCCCTCGGGGCCTACAGGGACATGACCCTGCAAGACGCCACCGACCTGGCCCACTACCTCCTCTCGCTCAAGCCCGTGGCCAACCCCGTCCCGGACGAGTGCGAGCTGCCGTTTCGGCAGTCGGGCGAGATCGGGCAAGCCGTTCGGCCGAGCCCGCGCCGGGGCCATTAGAGCGCGTCAGGCCGCTCTCTAGAGCGTGCGCCCGGTCGCGCGGGTACGGCCGCCGGCGAGGCTTGGTGAGCGAGGCCGACCGAGGTAGGCCGCAGCGAAAAAACGCCGCACGCGGCCGTACCCGCGCGACCGGGCGCACGCTCTAAAACGTCGCCCCGAACGTCGCGTAGCCGCCGCCCGGCAGCGGCGCGACGTTCAGGGCGGCGGCGGGCGGCGCGGCCTTCGGGGCGGCGATGACGAAGGCGGCGCCGACGACCACGAGGCCGGCGCCCGCGCCGAACAAGATGCCCCCGAGCGTACGCTGCCGGGTGCCGTCGTCGATCTTCTGCCGGGCCTCGGCCTCGGTGAGGGGCGCGACCGCGCCGGGGTCGGCGGCCTGGCCGTAGCCGGACGTCGCTTCGACGTCGGCGAGGGCGGCCCGGCCCTTGAAGAAGAAGTAGCCGCCCGCGGCCGCGCCGATCACGCCGGCGCCCAGCAGCCCGAAGCCGACCGGGCGCAACGCCGAGCCGCCACCCGCGCCGGGCTCGCCCCCGGCGGGCGCGGCGGGCGCGGCGGGCGCGGCCCCTCGCTCGGCCGGCGCCCCGCCGAAGCCGCCGGCGTTGAACTTCGCGACGAAGTCGCTCGCCTTCTTGCGCGCGTTCACGTCGCCGTTCGGCTTCGACAAGAACTCGCTGTACTTGCCTTTCGCCCCGGGGTAATCGCCGAGCGCCTCGTAACACTTGCCCTGGTTGTAGAGAAGATTCGGGTCGGGGTCGAGCTCGTAGGCGGTCGCGTACTTCTCGATCGCGCGGCGGTAGTCGTGCGCCTTGTAGAGCTCGACCCCCTCTTCGCTGAGGCGCAAGGCGCGCTCGGCCGACGTGGGCTCGGCGCCGCGCGCGGCCGCGGGCGCGAGCCCGGCGGCGAGGGCCAACGACGCGGCAAGGACGAGCGCGAGCCTCACGCGCTCGACCCTACTACGCTTAGAGAAGGCTATTCCAATACTTTCGCGCGCGCGGGCTCTTCGATGAGCACCCGGGGCCGCGGGGCCGCCGACGACGAGGGCGTCGAGCCGGCCGAGCCCGCCTCGCCTCGCGACGACGGAGCCGCCACCGCCGCCCGGTTCGAGTCGACCTTGTGCGACGCCGCGCGAGGCGCCGCCCCGCGCGAGGTACCGCCGCGGTGCGCCGGGGGCCCG
>DASTPP010000214.1:0-3363 GCA_035762175.1 Polyangiaceae bacterium
GGCTCGAGACCTGGCGCGACATCTCGGCGGGCGTCTTGCGCGTCGTCGCGACGCTGCGCTTCGACGCCAAGTACGCCGACGAGAACGGCGTGGTCAAGGCCATCAACGTGGCGGTGTGACGCGATGGAAACGCTCTTCGTCCGACTCCGGCCCTTCGACCCGCGCCGCCGGCAGACGCTGCGGCGCTACACCTACCGGGGCATCGTGTTCGCCGAGGACCGGGGCTGGTGCCGCGTCGAGGCGGACGTGGCCGCGTACCTGCGCGGCGTGCGCCAGGCCCCCGACGACCCGAACGCGCCGGCCGCCTTCGACGTGTGCACGGAGGACGAGGCGCGGCGGCTCGACGCGGAGGACGAGGCCGCCTCGCGGCGCCGCGTCGCCTCGGACGACCCCGTGCCCTTCGTCCGGGCGCGCGACGCGGGCGCCCTCGCGTCGGGCGACCTGCCGAAGGGCAGTCCCCCGAAGGGGCCCGAGCCGAAGGCCGAGGGCGCCGAGTCGAAGCGGGGGAAGGGGTAGGCGCCGTGTACGCCACCGTGGCCGACGCGCGTGCCGAGGGCGTCACCCCGGCGCAGGCCGACGACGCGCGCCTCCTCGCCCTGCTCGAGGACGCGGGCCGGACCCTCGACGCCCTGCTGGGCTGGTGGTTCGAGCCGCGCCCGCGCTCGTTTCGTCTCGACGGGCGGGGCACGCCCTCGATCGAGCCGCCCGTGCCGCCCCTGCGGCTCGACCGGCTGGCCCTCAACCCGCCGGGCGAGGGAGCGCCCGAGCCCCTGTCGCTTGACCCCCGGGACCTCGCCATCGTCGGCGCCCCCATCGACCCCGGCTTCACCGCGCCCCGCCTGACCCTCCGGGGCGGGCGGCGCTTCCCCAAGGGCGACGGCAACGTGCTCTGCGAGGGCCTCTGGGGCTACACCGAGGCCGACGGCACGCCCCTCGGCCGCACGCCCGCGGCGATCAAGCGCGCGACCCTGCTGCTCGTCGTGCGGCGCCTGACGCCGCTCGGGCTCGCGGGCGCGCTCGACGACCCCGAAGCCCGAGGGCGCGTCGTGCGCGTCAAGACACGCGACCAAGAGATCGAGTTCGCGCCCCCTGCGGCCGGGGGCAGGCCCGTCGCCACGGGCGACGCGGAGATCGACCGCCTTCTCGCCCCCTACCGCCGGCCCTCGGGCCTGGGGGCGGCCTGATGCTTCGCGGCTTCCTCCTCTTCCCCTTCGTCGCCGAGCTCCACCGGCTCGACCGCGGGCCCTTCGTGCCGACCCCGGGCCCCGGGCCCGACCCGCGCGCCTTCGACGACGACTTTCGCGAGGGCGTGCTCGTCGATGAGGACGACGACGGGCTCTCGGAGCGCGTGCGCCGGGAGCTTCCGCCCGTGCGCCTTCCCTGCCAGGTCGAGGCCGACACGCACGAGGCGCTCGCGCGGGCGGCGGGCGGGCACGCCCCGCGCTCGGCCTTCAAACTCGTCCTGCACTTCGCCGACCTCGAGCGCGAGGGGCTCGTCGACTCCCAGACGGGCGAGGCACGAATCCGCGTCGGCGACCGGCTCGGCGCGCTTTACGACAAGGCGGGCGCGCTCGTGCAGGCGGTGCGAACGCCGCCGGGCCTGTACGTGACCGAGGCGCGTCCCGTCGGCTGGGGCCTCGACCCGCTGCGCCCGACCCGCAACCTGCTCTTGCTCACGCTCGGCGACCGCTCGCCGGCCGTGCCGAGGCTCGCATGAAGACGACACTTGCGTTCTTCCTCGCCCTGCCGCTGGCCCTGCCGGCGTGCGGGCACGACGACGACTGCACCCAGGGGGCGACCCGGTGCCGGGGCGCCTCGGCCGAAATCTGCGACGCGGGCGGGCGCTGGGTCTCTCTCCTCGCGTGCGGCGAGCTCGCGTCCGAGGACGGCGGCCCCTTCGCCTGCTGCGTCGCCGACCCGGCCGCGGGCCCCGACGTCACGTGCCTGCCCGCCGCCGACTGCGAGGCGAAGCGTGCCCGCTGAGCCGACGCCCGAGGAGGTGCGCGCCTTCTGGGCCTTCCTCACGGCCCACTATGGCACCACCGTCGTCGACAAGGCGGACGCCGCCGAGATGGCCCTGGTCGCCGCCTTCCTCGACCGGCTCGGCGTCATGGACCGGGCGCGCTTCCTCGCGAACTACACGACGACGATTGGACGGCGCATCTACCTCCCGTTCGAGCTCGGCAAGGGGCAAGACCTCTGGCACCAAATGGTCATCGCGGTGCACGAGCACCAGCACGTGGTGCAGCTCGACCGCGATGGCTGGCTCGCCTTCACGGGCGGGTACCTCCTGAGGACGGCGACGCGCGCCCGCTATGAGACCGAGGCCTACAGGACGCACCTCGAGCTGCACTTCTGGCGCACGGGCGCGATGCTCTCGGCGCGCGACCTCGCGGCGAAACTCCGCGCCTACGGCTGCTCGGGCGAGGACGTGGTGGTGGCTGAGAAGGTGCTGCGGCTGTCGGAGCCCGCCGTCCGGCAGGGCGCCGCGCTCGTGCCGGCCACGCGCGTCGCGCTCTCCTGGCTGAACGCACACGCGCCGCACTTGCGCGCGTCGTCCACGGCAGGGGGTGCGACGTGAACGTGCGGCGGACGGGCGACTGGGCGCTCGCGCGACGGCTACTCGCGGCGGCGCCGGCGCGCCTCAAGGCGGGCGTCGAGCGGGGCCTGCGGCAGGAGGCCGAGCTCCTGCGCAAGGGCATCGTGGACGGCCTGACGAGCCAAGCGCCCGGCGGCAAGCCGCTCGCGCCCCCCGCGCCGCGGACGCTCGCGGCGCGAAAGCTCACGGGCTTCGGCGGGACGAAGTCGCTCGTCGTGCGGGGCGACCTGCGCAACGCCATCGCCGTCGTCGCCCGAGGCGACACCGTGTTCGTCGGCGTGCCCCGGAGCGCCCGGGGCAAAAAGGGCGCGCCGCTCGTGCGCGTCGCGGAGGTGCACGAGTTCGGCTCGGCCCCGACGGTCATCCCCCTCACGCCCCGGATGCGTCGTTTCCTCTTCGCGCTCCTGCGCCACGCCGGCGAGGCCCCACGGGGCGGGGCGGGCGGCGGGGTGGTCGTCGTGCGCATCCCCCCGCGCCCCTTCCTCCGCCCCGCCTTCGACGCCTTCCGCAAGGACGCCGGGGCCCGCTTCCTGCGCCGCGTCGCCCTCGCCTTGGGCCTCGCCCCCGGAGTCGAGCCATGACCCTGCCCACGCTGTCGGGCCTCACCACGGCCTCGGGGCCGGCGAGCGGCGGCGCCTTCGTGCGCCTGTCGGGCGCGGGCTTCGCCCCGCGCGTCGCCGTCCGCTTCGGCGACGCCCTCGCCACGGTGCTCGCCGTCTTCACGGACGCTGACGGGGCCGTCGTCGACCTGCGAACGCCGCCCC
>DASTPP010000215.1:0-14885 GCA_035762175.1 Polyangiaceae bacterium
AGCTCGCGGCCCTCGTCGACCTCTTCCGCGAGGCGGCGCCGCTCGGGCTCTTGGTGCTGTTCGGCAGCCACGCCCGGGGCGACTGGGTCGACGACCCGCAGACCGGCTACCAGAGCGACTTCGACCTGCTCGCCGTCGTGCGCGAGCCCGCGCAGGCGAACGACGGCGCCTTCTGGCACGCGCTCGAGGCGCGCCTGCGCGAGGCGGCGGCGCCCAGCCCCGTCACGCTCATCGCGCACGACATCAAGTTTCTGAACCGCGAGATCCGCATGGGGCAGTACTTCTTCGCCGACGTCGCGAACGAAGGCATTCTGCTCTACGCGGGCCAGAAGCTCGACTTCGCCACGCCCAAATCGCTCAACGACCGCGAGCGCCTCTCGGTCGGCGAATACAACTACGGCCACTGGTTTCACAGCGCCAGCCTGTTCTTCCGCGGCTGCCGCTACTACGCGGGCCTCGGCGAGCTGAGCCACGCCGCCTTTCTCTTGCACCAGGCGGCCGAGCGCTACTTTCACGCCGCGAGCCTCGTCTTGACGGGGTACAAAGCGCGCAGCCACGACTTGAACGCGCTCGGCCAGAAGGCCGCCGAGCAGCACCCCCTGCTCGTCGAGGCGCTGCCCAAGACCGAGCCCGAAGACAAGCGGCTGCACGACCTGTTGCGAAAGGCGTATATTGAAGCGCGGTACTCGAAGTCGTATCGCATTACGCTCGCCGAGCTCACGGCCCTGCAGGCGCGGGTGCTCGGGCTCGCCGCCCGCGTGCGCGAGGCCTGCCTCGACAAGCTCGCCTCGCTCTGTGGCCCCGACGCCGTCCGCCCCTCGTTGCCCCAACCGCCCGCGCTCGACGAGCCGCTGTTGGCGCACCTGCCGCCGCCGCCCGACGACCCGTCCGCGCTCGGGGCCTGGGCGCGCGGCCTGGCCGAGCTGGCCGAGGCGCAGGGCGAGCAGCGGGGGCGCGAGGCGGGGCTGCGCGAGGGCAAAGAAGAGGGGTTGCGCGAGGGCAAAGAAGAGGGGTTGCGCGAGGGCGAAGCGAGGGGCCTGCGCGAGGGCGAAGCGAGGGGCCTGCGCGAGGGCAAGGCCGAGGGGCTGCGGGCGGCGGTGCTCGACCTGTGCGAGCTACTCGGCGTCGAGCCGACCGACGCGCAGCGCGCCGCGCTCGAGGCGATGGGGCTGGGCGAGCTCGAGGCGCTGCGGCAGGCGCTCAAGCAGCAGAAGCGCTGGCCTGGCTGAAGGCGCCAGGGGTGACCTGGCCGGGTGGGCGGGGCGGTGGCAGCGACGTCGGCCGGCGCGGCCCTGACGTCGTGAGCACCCCAGCCCGCTACGGGAGGGCTCAAGAGGCAGCCAAGCCGAATAAACCTTGACGGTTAGGTTCAACCTTTCGCGGTCAAGGTTGAACCTACCTTCCGCCAGGGTTCGACCTACCTCGCGTCCGGTTCGTCCTACCCTGTGCCAGCGCGCGAGCCCCGCGCTCAAGGCCCGAGCCCCGGCGCCGGCCCCCCGCTCAGCCACGAGCCGGCGGCCAGCACGACGAACAAGAAGCGATTGAGAGAGCGCCCTCTTGTTGGTTGCTCGCGTCGACGTGCGCCCATCGTCGCCGCCGAACTTGCCACCACGAATACCCCATGACGAGCGCGCCGGCCGCCGCGAAGCCGAGCGCGAAGGGCAGCGCGCGGCGGAGCCCTTGGCCGCGGGCGGCGAGCGGCGCCATCACCGCCGCGGGCAAGACGAGAAGGGGGTGGCCTGCGATCGACAGGGCGCGGGCCAGCAGGCGCGACATGGGCGCAGCCTACGAGGGGCCGAGGGGCCGGCCAAATCGAGGCGCGCCCCTCGGCGGCGGGCCTCGACCGGGGCGAACTCGCGGCACGAGGGCGCTCGGGGCGTCGGCGCCCGTGCCGAGCAGCGAGCGCTGGCGGTAGAGCTCCGCGTTTCGACCCGCGCCCCACACCCGCGCGCACAGCCGCGCGCCCCGCAAGCTACCTTCGACGGGCGGGGGGGCGCCGTCTGGGTTCGTTTTGTTATAACCCTCTGGCGTACGAAGGGGGCGCTGTGCCCTTGCGCGTGACGGGCGATACGGGCAGGTTCGTTTGGTCGACCGCGGGGGGCGCTCGTCGTGCCCTCGCGCCTTCAAGGGCCCTTCGTACCTTCTCGAAAGCAACGGGAGACCCCTGCCTTGCCGCCACGCACGCGCTCGCCCTCATCTCGCCGCACTGCCCGCCCCGCTCGCGCCTCGGCGCGCCTGGCGTGGGTGCTCCTCCTCGCGCTCCTGTGCGGTTGCGCCGGCCCCTGGACGCGCCGGCCCGTCGACCCGACGGAGCATATCATCATGCGGGGCGTGCAGTTTCCCTTGCGCGAGCTGCGCTACCCCTCGGGGCTGCGGGTGATCGCCGAGCGAGACACGCGCAGCGCGCTGGCCGGGGTCTTTCTCGTCGTCGGGGTTGGCTCGATGAGCGACCCGGTCGGCAAAGAGGGCCTCGCTCACTACGTCGAACATCTCACGTTTCGCTCTCGGCCTTACGGCAAGCAGACCATCTGGAGTATGCTCGAGCGGGCCGGCGCGGGGCACTTCAACGCCGAGACGAGATTCGACTCGACGGTCTATTACGAGCTCGGCCCGGCCTCGTCGCTGCCCGATCTGCTGCGCCTCGAAGGCGCGCGCATGCTCGCCCCCGTCGCCTACCTCGCCCCGGAGGCGCTGGAGGCCGAGCGGAGCGTCGTGCGCAACGAGCAGCTCGAGCACGACGAGAATGGCTTCTTCGCCGCGGCGACGGCCGCGATGCGGAAGGCGCTTTTTCCCGCCGGGCACCCTTACAGCCGCCCGAGCGCCGGCACCGGCGAGGGGCTCGCGTCGATCGGCGTCGACGATATCAACGCGTTCACCCGGCGGCACTACCGGCCCGAGAATATGACCCTCGTCGTGCTCGGCAACGTCGACCTGACGGCGATCGACCGCGCGGTGCGCGAGGGCCTGCCGCCGGCGCTGCTCGACGCACCCCCGCCGGGCGCGCCGCCGGGCGGCGGACCGACGCCGGGGGCGTCGTCCGAGCCGCGGCCCGCGGGAGCGACGCCGAGCGCGTTGAAGGCGCGCCAGCCCGTCGAGGCGCCGCCGCCGCCGCCGGGGGCGCCGCTCGTACGCGCCCGCGCCGCCGTCGAGGGGCCCGAGCTCTGGGTCGGTTGGTCGTTGCCGGGCAGCGGCGAGGGCAAGACGCTCTTGCTCGATTTCGTGAGAGCGACCTTGCAGCATGAGCTCGAGGAGACCTTCGAGGGCGCGTCCGACGTCACGTCCTTCCGGGTGGTGGCGGCGCCGGGCGTACAAGGCTCGATGTTGCTCTGCCGCCTGAGGCTTCGACGCGACGACGCCCCCGAGCAGAAGCTCGGGCAGCTTCTCGAGCGCATCAAGGCCTGGCAAGACGACTGGGACGCCCTGGGCGCGCGGAACGCCCAGCGGTTCGTCGAGGGCCTCAGCCTGCCCGTCGTGCGGCAGCGGCTGGCGGTGTGGCTCGTGCGCGACGCCGAGAACTTGGTGGCGCGCGGGCGCGGGCGCGCCTTGAGCACGCACTTCTCCGGCGACCCGTCGCTTTATGCGCGCAAGCTGGGCGAGGTGAAACATCTGAAATACGGCGCCGCCGTCGACTACGTACGACGGTACGTGACGCGCGAGCGGGCGCGCGCCGTGCTCTTCTCTCCGCCCGAGGGCACGCCCGCGCCGATCCGAGGCGCCGCGCTGCCGGCGGGCGCGGGCGCGTCGTCGAAGGTCGACGCCTCGTGGGGCGAGGGCGAAGACGGCGCCGGGCATCGCCCCGTGGCGCTGCCCGCGACCGCCGACGTCGAGGCGACGCCGATCGGGGCGAGCCCGGAGCGACTGCGGGCCATCGCGTCGGGGGCCTCGGCCTCGAGCTATCGGCAATTCGTCTTGCCCAACGGCCTGCGGGTCGTCCTGGCGCGCCGCGATGGGCTGCCGATCGCGTCGCTGGGGCTGCTCGTGCGCGGCGGCGTCGGTGAAGCGCCCGACGCCGGCAGCGCCCTGCTGGCCTCGAAGCTCGCCGTCTCGCGCCGGGGCAGGGCAGGCTCACCGGCCTCGTTCGGCGGTGAGCTGGGCGGGGGGGACCTCGACGACGGGAGGCTCTACCGGCTGCGCGGCGCGGCAGGCAACGTCCACGCCATGGTCGCGATCTTGGCCGAGCGCGCGCGCTCGGTGCGCGTCGACTCGGAAGAGTGGCCGGAGCTACAGAAAGAGCTCGTCGCCTCCCAACGTCGTTTCGAGCAGAAGCCAGAGTGGGCTGCGTTCGAGCAGGTCTCGAGCTTCTTGTACGCCGGCTCGCCCCGCGCCCGGCCCACAGACGCGCGGAGCCTGCAGGCCGCGGCCCTGCCCGCCGGCGAGGCCTGGCTCGCGAGCACGCACACGCCCCAGAACGCCGTGCTCGCGGTGGTGGGCGAGATCGACGTCGCGCGCGTCGAGACGAGCGTGCGCGATCACTTCGGCGTCTGGCGCCAGGGCCCGCCGGCGCCGCCCGCGCCCGCGCCGATCGCCCCGTCGCCCTCGCGCGCGGCGGCGCCCCGCGTCGTTCGCGTGGCCCGGCCGGGCGCGAAGCAAGCCCGCATCGACTTCGCTTGCCTGCTGCCGCCGGTGGCGACGAGCGCGACGCTCACGGCCCACCAGCTATCTGCGCGGCTGCTCGAAGACCGGCTGCGGGTGCGGCTCCGCGATCGCCTCGGCGTGACCTACGGCTTCCACGTCCATGCGGAATCGGTGCGTGAAGGCACCACCACCCTCTCCATCAAAGGGTCGGCCGAAGCTGGCAAGCTCGCCGACGCGCTCGGCGGGCTCCGCGACGCGATGACGGCGCTCGCGAACGAGGGGCCCTCGGCCAACGAGCTCGACTGGGCCAAGCGCCGCGCGGCGCAGGGCCACGCGACGAGCTTCATGACCAATGACTCGGTCTTGCTGGCCCTGCTCGTCGGCATGAACAACGGCTTCGACGAGGGCTGGGTCGACGCCTACGCCGACGAGCTCGCCCAGGTCAGCCCGGCGTCGGTACGGGCCGAGTTCGAGGCGTGCGCCGGCGGCAGGCCGACCCTCCTGCTCTCGGGCGAGCCGGCCCTCGTGCAGGCGGCCGTCAAGGCGGTGTGGCCCGAAGCCGAGTAAGACCGAGCGTGCGTGATGGGGCCAGGAATCGTCCGGGCGGCGCCCCCCGGGCCGCGCCCCTGGCCGAGGCGCTGCCCAAGACCGAGCCCGAAGACAAGCGGCTGCACGACTTGTTGCGAAAGGCGTACATTGAAGCCCGGTACTCGAAGTCCTACCGCATTACGCTCGCCGACCTCACGACCCTGCAGGGGCGGGTGCTCGAGCTGGCGCGGCGCGTGCGCGCGGCCAGCCTCGACAAGCTCGCTTCGCTCTGCGGCCCCGACGCCGTCCGCCCCGCGCTGCCCGTGCCGCCCTCGTTCGACGAGCCGGTGGTGGCGAACCTGCCGCCGCCGCCCGACGACCCGGCCGAGCTGGCGGGCTGGGCGCGCAGCCTGACCGAGCTGGTCGAGTCGCGGGCGCGCGAAGGCGAGCTGCGGGGCAAAGAAGAAGGGGTGCGCGAGGGCGAGCTGCGAGGGCGCGAGGCGGGCCTGCGCGAGGACAAAGAAGAGGGGTTGCGCGAGGGCAAGGCCGAGGGGCTGCGGGCGGCGGTGCTCGACCTGTGCGAGCTGCTCGGCCTCGAGCCGACCGACGCGCAGCGCGCCGCGCTCGAGGCGATGGGGCTGGGCGAGCTCGAGGCGCTGCGGCAGGCGCTCAAGCAGCAGCGGCGTTGGCCCGGCTGACGGCGCCGGGGGCAACCTGGCCGGACGGGGGGCGCGTGCGTTCGCCGCCGGGCGCCGCGTGCGTTACCCTCTCGGGTGAGGTTTCGCCATGGCACGCAACGGTGACATTCTCTGGGACTGGCACGTCTTCCAGGGGGCGATGCGCTTTGGTGGAGAACGGCGCATCTGGTCGCGCTACCCGGTCGAGCTTGCGCCCGATCTCATCGTCTGCCCGCACCTTTTCGACTGGCCGGCCGACGCGCCGCAGGGCTTTGACGTGTATACCTGCGCCGGGCGCCCGCGCGTGGCCGTGTTCTGCGCCCGGGGCGAAGAGTCCCTGCGCTTTCTGACCGAAGACGTCGCGCCGCGCGTGCTCGAGCACGTGCCCTTCGTCGGCCTGGTCGACGCCGACCGCTCGGCCTTCGACTTCGCGCCGCCGCGCCCGCCGTCGCGCTGGCTCGACATCGAGCACCTGAGCCCGCTCTTGCGCATGGCGTACGGCGAGCGAGTGTTCGTCCCCGAGCCCGCGTTCCGGTTCGACGCGTCGCCCGACGACGACGGCCAGCGCGCGATCTTCGGCCCCCGTCGCGGCGCGGCCGGCGACGCGGCCAGCGTCGAGGCGCACCCGGCGCGGCTGTGGGAGGCCTTCTTCTGGCGCGGCCACTCGTACCGCTACGAGCTCATCGGCGGCGAGGTGCCGCTGATCGGCGACTTGCTGACGCCCCTCGGGGCCAACCGCACGCTGCTGCAACTCGTCCGCGACGCCGAGGCGCTCGAGGGGCAGCGCGCCACCGAGACGGCGGGGTGGCTGAGCTGCGGTCGCTTCCGGATGCGCCAGCTCGGCCGCCTCGTCGACGTCCGCGTGGGCCTCGACCCCCCCGACCGGCGCATCGCCTTTCTGCCGCAGTCGGCCGGCGCCGGCGCCAGCGCGCTGCCGTCGCTCGTCGGCGCGCTGCTCGCCGGAGGGCACAAGGGAAAGACCGAGCTTTGGAACGGCTGGACGTGGGCCACCGTCGAGCTCTCGTCCGTGCCCGAACGTGAGGCCTTCGCGCGGGCGTGCCAAGCGACCATCGAGCGCTGGGTCGGCGCGCCGGTCGAGCTGGTCGACGACGAGACGTTCACGCTGCCGAACGAGTCGAACGACTCGTGGTTCGTCGCCGGCCGCGAGCGGTGGGTCACGGTGTATGTGCCCTTCCATCGGCACCGCTGCCTGCCCTGGGACATCATGACGGGCGATTGGTGGCACCGCGAACGCTGACGTGCGCCGGGCGCTGAGCGACCGTCAACGCGCGCGGCGCGCGCGACGGCACACGTCAACGCGCGCGGCGCGCGCGGCGGCGCGCGAGGGGGGGGCGCCGAGGGGCGTGCGGCGGCGCGCGAGGGGGGGGCGCCGAGGGGCTGCGGGCGGCGGGGCTGCGCGAGGGAGGGGCGCCGAGGGGCGCGCGGCGGCGCGCGAGGGGGGGGCGCCGAGGGGCGCGCGGCGGGGCTGCGCGAGGGCAAGGCCGAGGGGCCGCGGGCGGCGGGGCTCGGCGGTCGCCGTGCTGAGCTCAGCGTTGGTCGCGGCGGCGCTCGGGGTGGCGCTGGGTTATGACATCTCTGTTGGCTTTCGGTGACAATCCCGTCTGCAAGCGTGGTGGCTCGTCGGGTGGCGCCGACAGGGGCTGGGCGTCGGCTCGCCGGGTTGTGAGTGGTGGCCGTGACCTCGCGGAGGCTGTAGCATCGGAGCCGCCCGCGGCGCGGGCGTACGCTTTGGCGATGTTGCTACGCGAACCATCGATGGCTGTCGTCTCCGACGCATCGTTTACCTCGGGCGAGGGCGCGCTCGTCGTCGTGCCGACGTACAACGAGGCCGACAACGTCGAGCCCCTCGTCGCCGCCGTGCGCGCGGCCGCGCCCTCGGCGTCGGTGCTGGTCGTCGACGACGACTCGCCCGACGGCACGTGGCGCACCGTCGAGCGGCTCGCCGCCGCCGACCCGCGGGTGCACGTGCTGCGCCGGCGGGGCCGGCGGGGGCTCGGCTCCGCGTACGTCGACGGGTTTCGGTGGGGCCTCGAGCGCCGCTACGGCGCCTTCGTCGGCATGGACGCCGACTTTTCGCACGACCCCGCCCTCTTGCCCCTCTTCTTCGGCGCGCTCGGCCGGGGCGCCGACGTGGTCGTCGGCTCGCGCAACGTCGCCGGCGGCGGCGTGCGGGGCTGGGGGCCGGGGCGGCTCGCGCTGTCGAAGGGCGGCTCGGCGTACGCCCGGGCCATTCTCGGCGTGCCGGTGCGCGATCTGACCACGGGCTACAAGGCCTTCAGCGGCCGGGCCCTCGAGGCCATCGGCCTCGAGTCGCTGCGCTCGAACGGCTTCGCCTTCCAGATCGAGACCACGTACCGTGCCTTGCGCCGGGGCCTGCGCGTCGTCGAGGTGCCCATCGTGTTCGTCGACCGGCGCTCGGGCAAGTCGAAGATGAGCGGCGCCATCTTCGCCGAGGCCGTCGTGGGCGTCTGGCGCATGCGCTTCGACCGATGAGCCTCGCGAGCCGCTTCGGCGCGGCCGGCCGGGGCGTGCGCGCGGCGTTCGTCGAGCTCCGGGGCGACGACCGCGCCCTGCGCCGGCTCGTCGCGGGGTACGCCGCGCTCCAGTTCGCCCTCGCCCTGTGGGACGTGCCGGGCTCGTACGGTTGGGAGAACGACGGCGTCGCCCCGCGCGATCTGTTCGGCGGCCTCGCCTTCAACCTCAAGCCCGGCGCCGCCCACCGCTACCCGCTCTTGCACTACGCCCTCGTCGGCCTCGCGTCGCTGCCCGCCTTCGCGTACGCGCTCGCGACCTCGGCCGCGCTGACGCCCGCGGCGCTGGCCGACCGCGTGCTTTCGGTCCCCGTGATGACGGGCGTCTCGCTCGCCGCCAAGGCCCTCGGCGTCGGCGCGGGCGCGCTCGCGCTCTTGGCGCTCGGCCGCGTCGCGCGGCGCGTCTCGTCGGCGGGCGCGGCGCGCTGGGCCGTGGCGCTCGCCGCGATCAACCTGAGCTTTGCCTACTACGGCCGCACCAGCAACGTCGACGTGCCCGCGCTCGCCTGGACGGCGCTCGCCTTCGACCGCCTGCTCACCGTCGCCGAGCGCGGCACGGCGCGCGACTACGGCGCGTTCTTTTTGCTCGCGGCCGCCTCGCTCGCCACGAAAGACCCGGCCTACGCCTCGTACGTCGTCGCCGCCCCGGCCTACCTCGTGGCGCTGCCGCTCGCGCGCCCCGGGGCGCTCGCCGCGGGCCCCGCGCACTGGCGGCGGCTGCGCGGGGGGCTCGCGCTCGGCGCCCTCGGCTACGGCGTGCTGAGCGGCGGGCTGCTCAACCCGACCGGCTACGTCGCCCACGTGCGCATGCTGGTCGGCACCAACAGCCAAGACTGGCGCCTCTACCCGCGCACCTTGGCCGGCCTGCGCGCCAACGTGATCGATCTCGCCTCGGGCCAGGCCGACTACTGGTGGCCCTGGCCGATCGTCGCCCTCGCCTGGGCGGGCGTCGCCCTCGCCCTCGCCCGCCCGGCCCGCCCCCCGCTCGGCGTCCCTGCCTTCCGGCTGATGCCGCTCGTCGCCGGGGTGAGCAGCCAGCTCTTCTTTACCCTCGTCGTCGCCCGCAACGAGCACCGCTTCTTGCTGCCGCTGGGCTTCTGGCTCTCGCTCTATGGCGGCGTCGCCTTCGACGCGCTCGCCCGGGGCCTGCGGCGCTCGACGCCCCTCGGGCGCTGGGCCCCTTGGGCGCTCGGGGCGGCGCTCGTCGCGGGCGCGCGGGCCCCGGTGGCCTTCGCCTTGACGCAGTGGGGCGACGCGCGCCGCGAGGTCGAGGCCTTTTTGTCCGGCCTGCCCGAGGGCACGCGCGTCGAGACGTACGGGCTGCTCACGTACCTGCCGCGCTTCGGGCGTCCGGGCGAGGTGCCCTACCGCCTGCGGCGCGTCGGCCCCGAGCCCGCGCGCCGCCGGAACCCGCTGCCGGGCGCCGAAGAGGTCGAAGATACCCTCGAGAACGCCCCCGCCCGCGCCCCCGACGTCATCGTGCTGCCCGAGGCGTACGCCCTGCGCTTCGTCGAAGCGTCGCCCCCCGCCATGACGTCGAAGAGCGGCCCGAACCCTGCGACGCGCGCCTACGTCGAGGCCATCATCGAAGGGCGCCTGCCCGGCTACGACGTGCGCACCTTCGGGCCGACCTTGCCGCCCTGGGCCGCGGCGCTCGGCCTGAGCCCGGCCGCGCCCCACGGCGGCATCGGCCAGCGCGTGTGGGTGTGCGTTCGGCGAGCGATGTGAGCCTTACGGGGTAATCGCCGCCTTCGATGTCATCGGGGGCCGAAGGGTTGCGGGATAAGCCCGCCCCGACGGCGCCGCCCCCCGGCTCGGAAGGGCTGATGTCGACTCTGAATCGAAGGTTAACTTCGACCTCGAGCGTGTCGTTACCCCCTTCATGCACAGGGATGGCGAGATCGGGTCGAAACTGGTGCTCTTGTTGGCGGGGGTGGGGGCGATCATGTGGGGCGGTTCTCGGCTCGCGAACCCCTGCTTTGGCCACGTGGGCGCGGCGGGCGCCGAGGCGTCGACGCGGGGGGGGGCCGTGGCCTTCCATGAAGAGGTCGACGTGACCTCGAAGTCGTATCGCGTGCATACCCTTTCGAAGTGAAGAGGCAGCGTGTCGCCCGCCCCTGCCGAGTCACTTTCTGCCACGATAACGGGGGCCCCGGGGCGCGAAGGGACGTCGGCGGGCCGGGTTTCGGGCGGCTCGCTCGTGCTCGAGGCCCGGTCGGCGCGTTCGGCAGAGTCGGCGCGCGCTTCGAGACCCGTCGGGCGGGCCCTTCTTCGCGCGGCTTCGGCCCGGGGATTGCTTTGACGTCGAGCCAAGGCCTGACCCCGAGGGTGCGGCCCGAGGCCCCGAGGCCAGCGCGTCGTGCACGCGGTCGTCGCGGCGAAGTGTGAGGTCAACGATGTGCAAGTGCGGCTATTTTGATTGGGCGGCGGCAGAGAACTACTTCGGCCAAGAGCACCAGCAGTGGGTAAGCTCGATGGGGCCGGGGTGGGTATTGATGGACGACGAGGGGCGCCTGCAGACGATCAGCACCGTCGACGGGCGCGACACGCTCGACGACGGCACGCCGCTCGTGCACCGCCTCGAAGACGCCGCGCGGCGCTGGGCCGAGCACCTGCGCCACCTCTACGGCTGGGCGCTGCGGCCGGCCCGCTACGACGCGGTTGCGTTAGAGCGGTCGCCCGGCGGCGCGGGCGGTCACCTCGGCGCCGCCGTGGCCCGCCGCCTCGTGGCCGGCGGCGCGTCAGCGCTTGTTGTCGAAGGCGATGCCCTTGCGCGTCTGCTCGAGGGCCTCGCGCGTGGCGGCGATGGCCTTGACGCGGTGGCCGCCCTTGTCGTCGGCGGCGTTCTGCAGATCGTTGAGCGCGTCCTGCAGGTGGTTGACGGCCGAGTGCATGCGGGGCTGCGGGTCGGCGTGCGCGGAGGGCAGGGCGCCGGTGCCGACGACGGTGGCGAGGGCGGCGGCGAAGGCGAAGGTCGAGAGCTTCCAGTAGTTCATGACAATTCTCTTGGCGTGGGGGGTTAGGTGGTCAGGGGCGCCGGGCGGGCGGCGCGCGAGGGCGGGCGGGGTGCCCCGCGTGGGTGCGCCCTCGCGCGCCGGCGTCGCCGGGCGGAGCCCCTGGACGCCCGAACTTTACGCAAGCCGGGGGCGGGCCTTCCGTGAAGGAGTGCTAAGCGTTGGTAAACGAACGCCTGCCGCGGGGGCGGGCGCTCGGGGCCGGCCGGGGGGCGGCGGGCTTGGTCGAAGGCGGGGCGCACTGTCAAGATGGTGGGGCGGGCGGAAGGGCTTTAGGGTCGAGAGGCTCCGCGGGAGGGTGCTTGATGGACGCGCAGCGGCTTGCGGCGTTGCGGCAAAGCTTGGCCGCGTTCGAGGGGGTGTGGGAGGGCGACGAAGAGATCGCCTCGTCGCCCGTGGTGCGCGAGGGCCCGGCCCGGGGGCGGCACGTGATGCGCCGCGCGGTCGACGGCAGCATTCTGGTGCAAGAGTACGAGCGGCGGCGCGACGACGGCACCCGCCCGATCTCGGGGCACGGGGTGTTCGCGATCGACCCGCTGAGCGGGGTCGTGGCGTGGTTCTTCTTCGACAGCCTGGGCTACCTGCCGAACGAGCCCGCGCGCGGGGGCTGGCACGACGGGGGGCTCTTGCTGGCCAAGAGCACGCGGCGGGGCGAGGCGCGCTACCACTTTCGGGTCGAGGGGCGGCACCTCTTGCACCACATCGAGGGCAAGTC
The DNA here is from genome assembly GCA_035762175.1 of Polyangiaceae bacterium. Taxonomy (GTDB): domain Bacteria; phylum Myxococcota_A; class Polyangia; order Polyangiales; family Polyangiaceae; genus DASTPP01. Next base: position 12,062 of record DASTPP010000215.1, read on the forward strand.
GGCGGGGGTGGCCGACTTTACGACCTTCCTGTCGGGCTCGTACCGGCGGGTGCGCTGAGGGCCCCCCCGGGCGGGGGGCGCATTCGGGCCGTGCGCGGGGGGCGCGCCCGTGTCATGCCACCGCCCGCCGCGGCCCGGGCCGACGGCGAGAAAGGGAGCACGACCATGACGCCCATCTACACCGCCACCGCGACCGCCGAGGGGGGCCGCGCGGGCCACGTTCGTTCGTCCGAAGGCGCCGTCGACCTGGCGCTCAGCATGCCGAAAGAGCTGGGCGGGCCGGGCGGCTCGGGCGCCAACCCCGAGCAGCTCTTCGCGGCCGGCTACGCGGCCTGCTTCGAGAGCGCGCTGCGCCTGGTGGCGCGCACGCAGCAGGTGCCGCTGACCCGCGGCAAGATCACGGCGAAGGTGACGCTCGGCAAGACCGAGGCGGGCGCCTTCGAGCTGGGGGTCGAGCTGCGGGGCGCCTTCGACGGGCTCTCGCGCGAGCAGGTCGAGAAGCTGATGCACGCCGCGCACGAGGTCTGCCCCTACTCGCGCGCGACGCGCAACAACATCGAGGTGAAGCTGGTCGCCGAGGGCGGCTGAGCGCGCCGTCGGGGGGCCGGCGGCGGCCCCGCGGGCGGCGCGGCGGCGCCTCGCTCGGAGGGCCGGCGGCGGGGCGGGGGCGGCGGTGGGGCGCGCGCCCCGCGTTTCGGGGCGGGGCGCCTCAGGCCGCGGGCTCGCGCGTGGCGACGCGGTAGAGCACGCCGCCCATCAGGGCGAAGCAGGCGACGCCGAGCAAGAAGTAGCCGCCTTCGCCGAGCGCGTGGGTGAGCGCGTGCTCGAGGTTGAGCGAGGCGAGCAGGGTGCTGAGGCCCGTGCTGCCCTGCTCTTTGAGGCGGTCGGCGCCGGCGGCGAGGAAGGCGACGAGCACGCCGGCGAGGGCGCCGCCGGCGACGAGGCCGGTCGAGAAGAGGTTGCCGGGGCCGAGCTCGTCGTCGGCCGCGTTGTGGCCGGCGGGGCGCTTGCGGCGGGCGTCGACGGCGCCGCGGATGAGGCCGCCGACGAAGATGGGCAGCGTGGTCGAGAGGGGCAGGTAGGCGCCGACGGCGAACGAGAGGGCGCTGACGCCGCAGAGCTGAATGGTAATGGCGAGGAAGGCGCCGACGAGCACGAACTGCCAGTCGAGGTTCTGCGCGAGCAGGCCCTTGATGAGGGTGGCCATCAGCGTCCCCTGCGGCGCGGGGAACTTCTCGGACCCGATCGCGTGCACGACGGCGCCGGTGGCCGGGTCGAGCGTCGGGTTGTCGAGCACCTTCATGGTCATGCCGATGGCGAAGGCCGAGGCGACGGCGCCGATCATCAGGCCGATCTGCTGGGCGCGCGGGGTGGCGCCGACGAGGTAGCCGGTCTTGAGGTCTTGGCTGGTGGCGCCGGCGTTGGCGGCGGCGATGCAGACCATGCCGCCGACGCAGAGGGCCATGGGCTGGTAGAAGTCTTTCGTCCAGCCGAGGCCGACGAAGAAGAGGCAGGTGGCCATCAGCGTGGCGATCGTCATGCCCGAGACGGGGTTCGAGCTCGTGCCGATGATGCCGACGATGCGCGACGAGACCGTGACGAAGAAGAAGCCGAAGACCACGATGAGCACGCCGAGCAAGAGCTTGCCGAACGTGTTGCCGGGAATGAACGGCAGCGCGGCGAGCACGAGCACGAGCACGGCGGCGCCGGCGAGCACGACGGTGAGGGGCAGGTCGCGCTCGGTGCGGCGGGCCGAGGCGGCGGCGCCGCGGTCCTTGAGCGAGGCGAGGCTGCCCCGGAAGGCCGACACGATGGTGGGCAGCGTCCGCAAGAGGGTCATGAAGCCGCCGGCGGCGACGGCGCCGGCGCCGATCTGGCGCACGTAGGCGAAGTAGATGGCGCGGTTGAGCTGGGCGAACTCGTGGGTCGCCGGGTTCCAGCCGTAGGCGCCGGGCTTGGCGACGTCGGCGAGGTAGCCGAGCTTGGCGAGCTGGGCGGCGATGGCGTCGGGCGGCACCAGCGAGGCGAGCAGGGGGATGATGCCGAGCCACGCGAGCACGCCGCCGGCGACGAGCACGCCGGCGATGCGCGGGCCGATGATGTAGCCCACGCCCATGTACTCGGGCGTGATGTCGGCGGCGAGCGTGGCGGCGGGGAAGACCCGGCTCGTGTTGCGGCTGACGATCTGGGGCGTCTCGGCGATGAGCACGAGCACCTTCTGGGCGAGCGCGTACAGGAAGGCGAAGCCCAGGCCCTGGTAGGCGGTCTTGGCGAGCGAGCCGCCCTTCTCGCCGGCGATGAGCACCGAGGCGCAGGCGGCGCCCTCGGGGTAGGGCAGGTTGCCGTGCTCGGCGACGATGAGCGGCCGCCGCAGCGGGATCATCAAGAGCACGCCGAGCATGCCGCCGAGCAGCGCGAGCGTGAAGATGGTGCCGTAGCTGAAGTAGGCCGCGCCGACGCTCTCGCCGCCCGGCCCCTTGGCGAGAAAGAGGAAGCCCGGCAGCGTGAACACGACGCCGGCGGCGATCGACTCGCCGGCCGAGCCGACGGTCTGCACGACGTTATTCTCGAGAATGGTCGAGCCGCCGAACTTCTTCAGCAGCGAGATCGACAGCACGGCGATGGGGATGGACGCCGAGACCGTCAGCCCCGCGCGCAGGGCGAGGTAGACCGTGGCGGCGCCGAAGAGGATGCCGAAGAAGGCGCCGGTCAAGACGGCCTTCGGCGTGAACTCGGCGACGTTCGCGTCGTCGGCGACGTAAGGTTGGAACTCTTCGGGCTGGGCCATCGGCGGGCGCGTCCTTCTGCGCGGGGGCGCGGGGGG
>DASTPP010000216.1:0-12079 GCA_035762175.1 Polyangiaceae bacterium
GCGCCGAGGCGCCGGCGGATCGGGCGGCTGTAGGGCGCGTCGGCGAACAGGGCGTCGGGGTCGAAGGGGGCGAAGGCGGCGGCATCCACCCCGCAGCCTAGCCGACCGCCGGGCAAGGAAAAAAAGTGACCAATCCCTAGACCCCTCGTTGGGGGTGGGCTCGCGCGCCGCGCGCCGCTCGCGCGCGCTCGCCCGCAAGCCGACGCCCGCGCGAGCCCGGCCCCAGCGAGGGCCGGGCTTTGCTCTCCGCATCGGTGCCGAGTCCGCGGGGCACGAAGGGGTGACGCCGTGCCCCGGACTTCAGTCCGGGGGACGGGTTTCACGCGGACGAGCCACCATGGTAAACCCCGCGCGCCGTGCCTACGCTCGCCCTTCGTGCCGCCCTCGTCATGGCCGTTTGCCTGGGGGCGTTCGCCTCGTGCAAGGGGGGCAAGGGGGCCGAGGCCGAGGCGGGCGGGGCGAAGCCCGAGGCGAGCCACGCGCCGGCCGGGGCGAGGCTCGTCGAGCTCTCGCCCGAGGCGCTCGCGGCGGCGAAGCTCGTGGTCGAGAAGGCCGAGCTGGGCGAGCGGGCGCAGTCGACGCTGGTCTCGGGGTCGATCGAGTTCGTGCCGAACCGGGTGGCGCGGGTCGGGCCGCGGGTCGCCGGGCGGGTGACCTCGCTCAAGGTCGAGCCGGGGGTGCGCGTCGCGGCGGGCACGGTGCTGGCGACGGTCGACAGCGTCGAGGTGGCGCGGGCGCGGGCCGACTACGCGTCGGCGGCGGCGCAGGCCGAGCTGGCCGAGCGCGAGCTTCAGCGCGAGCGAGAGCTACTCGGCTCGAAGGCGACGACCGAGCGCGAGGTGAACGAGGCGCGGGCGAAAGAGAGCGTCGGGCGGGTCGAGCTGCGGGCGGCCGAAGAGCGGCTCAAGGCCTTCGGCATCGCGGCGCCGGGGTCGCCCTCGGCCGCCTCGCCGCCGGCGGGCGGGGGCGTCGTCTTGACGACGCCGCTCGCGGGCACGGTGCTCGACGTCAAGGCGAGAATCGGCCAGAGCGTGGGCCCGGCCGACACGCTCTTCGTCGTCGGCGAGATCGACGAGGTCTGGCTGCTCGTCGACGTGCACGAGCGCTACTACCCCTTCGTGCGCGAGGGCGACACGGTCAAGGTCTCGGTGCTGGCGCTGCCCGACCGCACCTTCGACGGGCGCGTCGACTCGATCGCGGGCGTGCTCGACGAGGTGACGAAGGCGGCGCGGGCGCGCATCGTCTTGCCCAACCCCGACCGCGCGCTCAAGCCCGGCATGAGCGCCCGCGCCCGCATCGTGCACGCCTCGGGCCCGGCCGAGAAGGTCGTCAACGTGCCGCGCGCGGCGCTGCAGACCATCGACGGGCTGCCCTTCGTCTTCGTCGAGAAGAGGCCCGGCGCCTACGAGCTGCGCACGGTCGAGAAGGGCGCCGAGGCCGAGGGCAAGGTCGAAATTCGCCGCGGCGTCGACGCCGGCGAGGCCGTGGTCGCCGACGGCAGCTTCTTGCTCAAGAGCGAGGTGCTGCGCGAGCAAATGGGGAAGAACGATTGATCGGCGCGCTGCTCACCTTCGCGGTCCGGCAGCGCGCGCTCGTGCTCCTTCTGACCGCGGTCTTCTGCGCGCTCGGCCTGGTCGCCGCGCGGCGCGTGCGCATCGACGCCGTGCCCGACGTGACCAACGTGCAGGTGCAGATTCAGACGCCCTGCCCGGCGCTCGGGCCCCTCGACGTCGAGACGCTCGTCACCTTCCCCATCGAGCTTTCGATGGGCGGGCTGCCGGGGCTCGAGCAGGTGCGCAGCATCTCGCGGGCGGGCATCTCGGTCGTCACCGTCGTCTTCGAAGACGGCACCGACCTGCACCTCGCCCGCCAGCTCGTCGCCCAACGGCTCGAGACCGCGCGGCGCGACATTCCCGAAGAGTACGGGTCGCCGCAGCTCGGCCTCATCGCCACGGGCCTCGGCGAGATTTACCACTTCGAGGTGCGGGGCGAGAACGTCCCCTTGATGGACCTGCGGGCCACCCTCGAATGGCAGATCATACCCCGGCTGCGCATGGTGCGCGGGGTGACCGAGGTCAACGTCTTCGGGGGCGAGGCGAAGACCTTCGAGATTCAGCTCGACCCGGCGCGGCTCGCGGCCAACCGCCTCGGCGTCTCGGACGTCGCGCGCGCGCTCGAGAAGAACCACCTCGCCCGCGGCGGCGCCTACTACAACGACGGGCGCGAGCGCGTGGTGGTGCGGGGCGAGGGGCGCGTCGCGTCGCTCGAAGAGCTCGAGCAGGTCGTGGTCGCGCTGCGCGACGACCGCACGCCGGTGCTCTTGCGCGATCTCGGGCAGGCCGCCCACGCCCCCGTCGCCCGCCACGGCGCCGTCACCCGCGACGGCAAGCGCGAGGCGGTGGTGGGCGTCGCCATGCTCTTGCTCGGCGAGAACTCGTCGGACACCGTCGGGCGCATTCGCGAGGCCGTCGCCGACATCTCGAAGTCGCTGCCGCCCGGGGTGAGCATCGACCCCTACTACGAGCGCACCGACCTCGTCGACCGCACGATGAAGACGGTGGCGACGAACCTGGTCGAGGCGAGCGTCTTGGTGCTCGTCTTGCTCTTCGTCACGCTCGGCAGCCTGCGCGCCGGCGGCGTCGTGGCCGTGGCGATCCCCCTCGCGCTCATCGCGGCCTTCGTCGGCATGTGGGCCGCGGGGGTGCCGGGCAACCTGATGAGCCTCGGCGCGATCGACTTCGGCCTGGTGGTCGACGGGGCCATCATCGTGGTCGAGAACGCCGAGCGGCGCCTGGCCCTGCGGGCCCGCGCGCTCGGGCGGGCGCTGACCGACGACGAGCGGCGCGAAGAGGTGCTCGAGGCGGCGCGCGAGGTGCGCTCGGCGACGGCCTTCGGCGAGGCCATCATCGCCCTCGTCTACGTGCCGATGCTGGCGCTCGAGGGCGTCGAGGGGCGCATGTTCCGGCCGATGGCGCTGACGGTGCTCTTCGCCCTCGCCGGCGCCTTCGTGCTCTCGCTCACCGTGGTGCCCGCGCTCGCCTCGCTCTGCCTCGACCGGCGGGCGCACGAGGGCGAGAACGCCTTCTCGCGCCTCGCCCGCCGGGCCTACGACCCGCTGCTCTCGCTCGCCCTGCGCAAGAAGGCGGCGACCGGCGCGCTCGCCCTCGCCGCCTTCGTCGCGAGCGCCTTCGTCGCCGCGGGGCTCGGCCGCGAGTTCTTGCCCAAGCTCGAAGAGGGCACCTTCGTCGTCACCATGGTGCGCCTGCCCTCGGTGTCGCTCGAAGAGGCCACGCGCCAGTCGCGCGACGTCGAGACGATCTTGCTCAAGTTCCCCGAGGTGACGACCGTGGTCTCGCGCACGGGCCGCGCCGAGATCGCCGTCGACCCGATGGGCGTCAACATGACCGACGTGTACGTCATGCTGAAGCCCAAAGAAGAGTGGCAGACCGCGCCCGACTACGAGGGCCTCATCGCCGCCTTCGACAAGGCCCTCGGGGCCGGGGTGCCGGGCGCCGGCTTCGCCTACACCCAGCCCATCGAGATGAACACGAGCGACCTCTTGTCGGGCATCGAGTCGGACGTCGCCGTCAACATTTACGGCGACGATCTGCCGCGGCTCAAGCTGCTCGGCGACCAGGTCGCGCGCGTCGCCCGCACCGTGCCCGGCGCCGCCGACGTGCGCGCCGAGCAGATCGCCGGCCTCGAGACGCTCAACGCCAAGGTCGACCGCGCCGCCATCGCCCGCTACGGCATCGACGCGGCCGAGGTGCTCGACACCGTCGAGGCCGTGGGCGGCAAGCAGGTCGGCACCGTGGTCGAGGGGCAGCGGCGCTTCCCCATCCAGGTGCGCTTCGCCCCCGAGGCCCGCAAAGACCTCGCCAGCATCGGCGCCCTGCCCGTGCGCGCGCCCTCGGGGGCGATGCTGCCGCTCTCGCAGCTCGCCGACATCTCGACCGCGCCCGGGCCCTCGCAGATCAACCGCGAGCGGCTGCAGCGACGCATCACCGTGCAGATGAACGTGCGCGGCCGCGACCTCGGCACCTTCGTCGACGAGGTCAAGGCGAAGATCGAGCGCGAGGTGCGGCTGCCGACCAACTACTCGTTCGAATGGATCGGCGAGTACCAGCGCCTCGAGTCGGCCACCGCGCGCCTCTTGCTCATCGTGCCGGTGACGCTCTTGCTCATCTTCGTGCTCCTGATGGCGACCTTCGGGGCCGCCCGCCCGGCGCTGCTCATCTTCTTGAACGTGCCCATCGCCGCGACCGGCGGCGTCTTCGCCCTCGCCCTGCGCGGCATGGAGTTCAGCATCTCCGCCGGCGTCGGCTTCATCGCCCTCTTCGGCGTCGCCGTGCTCAACGGCCTGGTGCTCGTCACCTCGATCGAGCGCCTGCGGCAAGACGGCGCCCCCGTCGCCGACGCCGTCGTCGAGGGCGCGCGCGGGCGGCTGCGCCCGGTGCTGACGACCGCCCTGGTCGCCTCGCTGGGCTTCCTGCCGATGGCCTTCTCGTCCGGCGCCGGCGCCGAGGTGCAGCGCCCGCTCGCCACCGTGGTCATCGGCGGCATCCTCACGTCGACGCTGCTGACGCTGCTGGTCTTGCCGGCGATGTACGCGCTGATCGCGCGCGATCGGGCCGGGCGGCGCGCGCTGGGCTGAGCGCGCGCGAAGGCCGCGGCCCCGGACTGGAAGTCCGGGGCACGGGGTAACCCCTTCGTGCCCCGCGGACTCGGCACCGATGCGGAGAGCAAAGCCCGGCCCTCGCTGGGGCCGGGCTCGCGCGGGCGTCGGCTTGCGGGCGAGCGCGCGCGAGCGGCGCGCGGCGCGCGAGCCCGACCCCAACGGGGGCGGGCTTTGCTCTCCGTTCGCGCGGGTTAACCCCTGCCCCGGACGTCGAGTCCGGGGCCGCGTGCGCCGCCTAGATGAGTGCGCGCGGGGGCCCGGCGCGGGTGCAAATGTGCCCGCCGCAAGAAGGGCACAGCGGGGCAAAACGACACGGAGTTCGGGCGAGGCGTCAAAGGCGCGCGGCGCGCGTTCTCGGCTCGAGAGTGGTGTTCGGGGCGGGCCGATCGCGCCCCGAAGGCGCGCCGCGGCATGCCTTCTGCAGAGCGCGGGGGCTCTGGCGCGGGCCCGCGGCGTGACACCGAAGCCGCCGCGGGCCGACGAGGCGCAGTCGAAAGAGGGAGGTCAACGCCATGAGTACGTTCTCGTCTTATCTGGGCAGCGCGGCCCTCGGGGCCGCGGCGGTCTACTGGCTTGACCCAGCCGCCGGCGCGCGGCGGCGCGGCCTCGCCCGCGACAAGCTCATCCACTCGGCGCAGGGCGTCGTCGGCCTCGCGTCGGCGGCCTCGCGCGACGCGCTCAACCGCGCCCGCGGCCTGGTCGCCGAGGCGCTGGGCGCCCTCCACGGCGGCCCCGTCGATGACGAGGTCTTGCGCGAGCGCGTCCGGGCTCGCCTCGGCCACGTGCTCAGCCACCCGGGCGCGATCGAGGTGCGCTGCGAAGAGGGCAAGGTCGAGCTGGTCGGCCGCATCCTCGAGGACGAGCTCGCCGCCGCGCTCGAGGTGACCCGCGGCGTGCGCGGCGTGCGCGAGGTCGTCAACACGCTCGTGGCGTGCAAGACGGCCGAGGGCGTGCCCGAGCTGCAGGGCGGCCACCCGCGCCCGCGGCCCGAGAGCTGGCCGCCGAGCGCGCGCCTGGGCGCCGTCGTCGCCGGCGCGGGCCTCGTCGCGGTCGGCCGGCGCGCCGGGCTGATCGGCACGCCCCTCGGCGTCGCGGGCCTCGCGCTGCTCACCCGCGGGGCGCTCGATCTGCCGCTCCGGCGCGTCACCGGCGTCGGCGCGGGGCGCCGCGCGGTCGACGTCGAGAAGGCCATCGAGATCGACGCCCCGGTCGGCGAGGTCTTCGCGCTCTGGCACGACATGGAGGGCTTCCCCCGCTTCATGAGCCACGTGAAAGAGGTGCGCTGCGTCGGCAGCGGCCGCTACCACTGGACGGTCGAGGGCCCCGCCGGCGTCCCCTTCGGCTGGGACGCCATCGTCACGGCGTGGGAGCCGAACGAGCGCATCTGCTGGAAGAGCGTCGCCGGCGCGGCCGTCCGGCAGAGCGGCATGGTGCGCTTCGAACACCTGCCCTCGGGCTGCACGCGCCTGTCGGTCAAGCTGTCGTACAACCCGCCGGCCGGCGCCATCGGCCACGCCCTCGCCGCCGCCTTCGGGCTCGACCCCAAGAAGCAGATGGCCGGCGACCTGGTGCGCCTGAAGTCGCTCGTCGAGACCGGCAAGGTGACGGGGCGCTGGGGCGAGGTGCGGCGCGACGAGATCAAGCAGCGCTCGGGCGACGGCGCGCGGGCCCGGTAGAGAGCAACCGCGCGGGCCTCACCCTCAACGGCTTGGGCGTGAGCCAAGCGAACGACTGCGTGAACCTGTCGCTCGCGGGCAACCGCTTCGTGGTGGGGGCGTCGGCGGGCGTGGCCATCTGCGGGGCGGACTTTCTGGCAGGCACGACGCTCTCGCGGCTCGGCGCGGGCAACGAGCCGCCGTCGGGCGCGGTCGACACGCAGGCCGCGTGCGCGGCGCTCGCGCAGCAAGACAACTGCAACGGGGGCGCTGCGCCGGAGCGGCGCGACCTCGGGGTGCTCGACGCATCACCGAGGGCCGCGCTAAGCGCGGGCGTTCGGCGAGCTTGGTGATGACGATGACGAGCTCGTTCGGGTCGGCGGGCTTCGCGAGGTGCATGGTGAAGCCGGCGAGCAGGGCCTGGGTGCGGTCTTCGGGGCGGGCGAAGGCGGTGAGGGCGAGGGCGGGGGTCGCGCCGCCGGCCTCGGGGGCGAGCTTGCGCACCTTGCGCAGGAGCGAGTAGCCGTCTTCGCCGGGCATCGAGATGTCGCTGACGAGCACGTCGGGCCGCTCGGCGCGCAAGAGCTCGAGGCCCTCGGGGGCGCTCTCGGCGGTGGTGACGGCGGCGCCGCGGGTCGAGAGGATGGTCTCGATGAGCTCGCGCACGTCGGGCTCGTCGTCGACGACGAGCACGCGCAGGCCCTCGAGGGGGCGGGCGGCGCGGGGGGCGCTCGAGGCGCGGGGCGGGGGCTTGGTCTCGTGCGGGGGGGGGGCGGCGGGCAGCTTCACGACGAAGCAGGCGCCCTCGCCCTCGCCGTCGCTCTTGGCCTCGACGGTGCCGCCGTGCAGCTCGACCAGCGAGCGCACGATCGAGAGCCCGAGGCCGAGGCCGCCCTTGCCGCGGCCGCGCTCGGCGTCCGACTGGCGGAAGCGCTCGAAGACGTGGGGCAGGAGGTCGGGGTCGATGCCGCGGCCGCTGTCGCCGACGCTGAGCTCGATCTGCGGGCCCTTGCGCGCGAGGCGCACCTCGACGCGGCCGCCGGGGGGGGTGAACTTGACGGCGTTCGTCAGCAGGTTCCACGCGACTTGCTGCAGGCGGTCGGCGTCGCCCGAGAAGGCGACGTCTTCTTCGAGGGCGGCGTCGAGGCGCAGGCCCTTGGCGTCGGCGGCGGGGCGCACGACGTCGAGGGCGGCGCGCACGACGGCGTCGAGCTGCAGGGGCGCGACGTGCAGGCGCAGCTTGCCCGAGGTGATGCGGCCGACGTCGAGCAGGTCTTCGATGAGCTTGGCCTGCGAGGCGGCGTTCGACTCGATGACCTCGAGCGCGTGCGAGACCTTCGGCTCGGCGAGGCGGCCGGTGCGCATCAGGCGCGTCCAGCCCAAGATGGCGTTGAGCGGCGAGCGCAGCTCGTGCGACACGACCGCGAGGAACTCGTCCTTGGCGCGGTTGGCCTCCTCGGCGCGGTCGCGCTCGCGGCCGGCGGCCTCGTAGAGGCGGGCGTTGTCGAGGGCGAGGGCGGCCCGGCGGGCGAGCTCTTCGGCGGCGAGCAGGTCGATCGGGTCGTAGGGGCGGCGGCCGCCGGCGCGGGCGAAGGCGATGGCGCCGAAGACGCGGCCCTGCACGGCGAGGGGCACGAGCACCGACGAGCGCATGCCGAACGTGCGCAGGAGGGCGAGGTGCTCGTCGTCGACGGCCACGGCCTCGAGCATCGCGTCGGTCACCTCGGGGCTGAGCTGCGGGCGACCGGTGCGCATCACGTAGGGGTAGCCGTAGGGCGCGTCGTCGCGGATGCGATAGCGCCGGAACATCGCGTCGAGCTCTCGCTCTCGGGCGGGGTCGGCGTGGGCGAGGGCGATCTGGGTGACGGCCTCGCCGGGCTCGCGGCCGTAGACGACGCACCAGTCGGCGAAGTCGGGCACGGCGAGGCGGGTGAGGGTGGCGAGCGTGGCGTCGGCCCGGAGCGAGCCGGCGAAGGCCTCGCCGGCGCGGGCGAGCAGGTCGAGGGTCTCTTCGACGCGCTTGCGGCCGCTGATGTCGGTGACGACGGCGGCGACGCCCGTCGTCTCGCCCTCGACGCGGACGGGGTAGTAGTTGACGAGCCAGGTGCGGCCCCAGGGCGCGTCGGGCGTGGGCCCCTCGAGCTCGCGCTGGGCGATCGGCGCGCCCGCCTCGAGCACCGTGCGCCAGAGCGGCTCGAGCGTCGGGGCGAGCTCGGGCAGCGCCTCGCGCGCGGTGCGGCCCATCAGCGCGTGCCGGGCGGCGCCCTTCGCCTCGGCGAAGGCCTCGTTGACGCGCTGAAAGCGCAAGGCCCGGTCGAGCAGCGCGATGCCGACCGAGGCGCCCTCGAAGAGCGCGTCGGTCTGGGCGGCGGCGCGCTTCTGGTCGTCGATGTCGGTCGCGGTGCCGACCCACTCGGCGACCGCCCCGGCCTCGTCGCGGCGCGGCCCGACGCGCGCGAGGAACCACCGGTAGGCCCCGTCGTGGCGCTTGAGCCGGCACTCGACGACGAAGGGCAGCCCCTCGCCCGCGGCGACGGCCCGGCGCGCGGCGCAGCGCGGCACGTCGTCGGGGTGCACCACCGAGGCCCAGCGCGCCCCCCGCGCCCGCTCGGCGTCGAGCCCGGTGTGGTCGGCGAAGTGCTGGCTGACGTAGGTGATGGCGCCGTCGGGCGACTCCGTCCACACCAGGTCGGTCGTCGCGTCGGCGAGGAAGCGGTAGCGCTGCTCGCTCGCCGCGCGCTCCCTCGCCCGCAGGAGCGCCGCCTGCCTTTTGACGGCCTCGCGCGCCTCGTAGAGCTCGAGAAAGACGGCCACCTTCGAGCGCAGCGCCGGCGGGTCGATCGGCTTGGTGATGAAGTCGACCGCCCCGAGCCCGTAGGCGCGCTCGGCGTACGAGGGCTCGTTCGAAATGGCCGTCACGAAGAGCACCGGCGTCTTGGTCGCGCGCCCCCGCTCGCGCTCGCGCAGGCGGGCGAGCGTGGCGAAGCCGTCGAGCCCCGGCATCTGCACGTCGAGGATGACGAGCGCGAACTCTTGCTCGGCGGCCCGCAAGAGGGCCTCCTCGCCCGAGGTCGCCTGCACCGTGCGCGCCTTGAGCCGCTCGAGCAGCGCCTCGAGCGCGTAGAGGTTCGCCCGGTTGTCGTCGACGAGCAGCACCGCGGGCAAGGGCGCGGCCGAGGGGTCGGAGGCGCTCTCGCTGGGCTCGGGGGCGGGCTTGCTCGAACGAACCAAAGGGCGCCTTTCGAGGCCCGGCAGGCGAGGGCCGGGCCAAGGCCGGTAGTAACCCGGCCTACGGCGAGGCGTCCAGAGCCCCGCACTGAACGCACCCGGTCGGAGGTGGGCCCCGAAGAGAACACACCGGCGGGCCCGCCCGGCGCCGGCCACGCCCGACGACCCTGCCCGGCCCTGCCCAGCGTCGGAAGCCGCCGAAGGGAGCGCCGGGGGCCACCCCCAGGGGCGCGGGCGCCGGGGCGGCCGCCGCTCGGGCCGCCCGGGCGGCAGTCGGCCTCGACCGCCCAGGCCTGGCTGTCGGCCTAGATGACGACGCCGTCGTAGAGGTTGATGGTCGTGCCGTTGACCGTGTACGAGGTGCCGTCGCCGCAGTCGTCGGCGCGCAGCATGCGGGTGCAGGCGACCAGGTGGTTCTGCAGCGTGGTCGTCGAGCCCGCGATGGCCTTCCGAGGGTGGCGCCGTCGGCATTCTTGCCGCTGAAGCGGTCTCGGGCCCGGGGCCCCGCCTCGTGGGCGCACGCGGCCAGCAAGGCGAACGTGACGAAGAGGAGACCTGCCGGCTTGACCATGGGCGGGGGCCCCTCGTAGGCAGATCGCGCGTGCGTAAGCGGTATGCGGCTCGGGGGAGCCGGTTCAATCTGGTGAACGGACTCGCGCCCGAAAAAGGTAAGTTTTTCGACGCCTGCTCGGAGCGCGCCAAGGGGCGAGGTTTGCCCACGCGTTCAGGCTTATGCCCGAGGGCTCGCGCTTCCCCTGGGGCGAGGCGCCGACTTCAACGACAACGGCTTCCGGTGCGCGCAGGGCGCGCCCGCGGCCGGCCCCTGAGCGGGGGCGGGGCGGGTGCGCAAAAATACCGCAGCGCCCGGCCGCCCCGCGAGCGCGTCGAGATCAATTGGCTGCGCCCCCGCGGTGGGGCCGCCCGCCGAGGGGTCGCGAGGGCCTTGGGGTACGACAAATGGCTCATGCGCGGGCGGCCCGCCTGCGCTAGGTGATGCGTCTTGATGGGACGTGAGACGGGCTATGTCACGGTCGCGGTGCTGGCGCTCTGCGCGGCCTCGTGCGGCGGGGGCGGCGACGACCACGGCGGCGAGGGGCCGACCTCGGGCGCCACCTGCCCGCAGGGGTCGGCGCTCACGTACGAGAGCTTCGGGCGGGCCTTCATGGGCCAGTACTGCACGAGCTGCCACTCGAGCGCGCTGCCGGCTTCGGCGCGGCAGGGCGCGCCGAGCGATCACGACTTCGACACGATCGAGGGTATTCGCGCGCTCGAGGCGGAGTACCCGGGCCACATCGACGAGACGGCGGCGGCGGGCGAGGCGGGCATCAACGCTTCCATGCCCCCCGCCGGCTCGCCCAAACCGACGGCCGAAGAGCGCCGTCAGCTCGGCGAGTGGCTCGCGTGCGGCATGCCTTGAGGGCGGCCGCCGCGGCGGCGCTGCTCTGGGCGGGGGGCGCCTCGGCGCAGCAGCACTGCCACGAGCCCGCGCCGCTCGAGCGCCGGGGCCTCGGGCTGCGCGCCGGGCTCGGCGCCGAGTACGCGACGTACCGCACGGCCCGCTACGAGGGCGAGTACCAGGGCGCGAGCGTCGTCGTCCAGTGGGACAACCCCTGGGTGCGCCTGCGCGCCGCCTTGCCCGCGTACCGCCTCGTGCGCAACGGCCTCGAGGGCCAGGGCCTCGGCGATCTGCTGCTCGAGGGGCGCGTGCCGCTCGTGCGCCCGGAGGGCGGCGCGCTCGAGATCGGGGCGGTGCTGGCGGCGACGGTGCCGACGGGCGACGCCGAGCGAGAGCTCGGCATGGGGCACCTCATGGCCATGCCGGGCGCCTTCGTCGTGTGGGCCCCGGGGCGCGCCTTCGTCACCGCGCAGCTCGGCTACGGCGGCGCGATCGACGTCGGCTCGGGCGGCCACCGCCACCACGGCGGCCCTCGGCCGATCGTGAACCCGATGAACCGCTCCGAGGTCGAGGCCGCGGCGAGCGCGGGCTACCTCGTGCACGAGCTCGTGCGGGCGCGCGTCGGCGCGTACGGGGCCGAGCCCGTTTTTGACGAAGAGGGGGCGCGGCGGGCGGCCGCCTTCGTCGGCGTCGATCTGCTCGCGGGCCCCGTCGACGTCGCCCTCGAGGGCCACCTGCCCTTCGCGGGCGACCCCTTTCTGGCGAAGGTCGTGCTCGCCGCGGGCGTGCGCTTTTGAGCGCGCGTCGGGGCCCGCCGCGCGGCACGCTGCGGAGGTGAGGACGGGATTCGAACCCGCGTATAACGGTTTTGCAAACCGTTGCCTGACCACTTGGCTACCTCACCACCAGCCCCGACTGCCTGGGCGTCGGGGCTATGGCCGTAGGGGCAAGCCCCCACGAGACACGCCCGAGGGGGTACCCCGTCCCCGGCGCCCGGTCAACGGCCTTGTACGTCGCCCCCGGCGAGGCTGCCCCGGGCGGGCGGCGAGGGGGCGGCGAGGGGGCGGGGGGGCGAGGGGGCGAGGGGGCGCGGGGGGGGGGGGGCGCGGGGGCGCGGGGGGG
>DASTPP010000217.1:0-8373 GCA_035762175.1 Polyangiaceae bacterium
GTCGTTGGTCTCGCACGCGTTCGAGCCGTCGGCGCGGTTGGGCACCCACTGGCGGCAGAAGTCGATCATCGAGCGGGGGAAGGGGCCGGCGGCCTCGGTGGCGCTCAGGCACAGCTGCGCGGCCGAATCGAAGGCGAAGCCCTGGGGGCAGAAGGCGTCGGCGGCGGCGATCTCGTCGGTGGCGGCGGCCTCGGCGGGCGCGTCGGCCTCGTTCGAGCCGGCACAGGCGGCGAGCAGCGAGGCGCCGGCCAGCAGGCCGAGGGCGGTCAGGGAGAGGGAGCGAATCGTTTGCATCGGGGTCACCTGTCGAATATCTCGTTAACCGTAAGAGTCGATGGGGGTGAAGGCCGGGCGGGGCGCGCGCGGCGCCTCAGAAGCCGGCGTTGACGTCGAAGCCGGTGGCGCTGAAGTGATCGCTCCAGGGCTCGAGCGACGACTGGAGCGAGGGCGGCGGGCTCGCGAGCGCGGGCTTGCCGCGCACGCTGCAGGCGAGCAAGAGGTAGGGGTCGGGGCGGCGGCCGCGCATGACGGGGCCGGTCTTGGTGGCCACGCCGTTGGGGGCGAGGCAGGCGCTCCGAAAGCTCTGCTCGAAGCTCGTCGCGGCGGCGTTGCCGGCGTTGTCCGACGAGCGGTGGCCGTCGGCGAGCGCGGCCTGGCGCGAGCCGTGAATGGTCACCTCCCAGTGCACGTGGGCGTTGATGCCGGCCGACGAGGCGTTGCCCGTCTTGCCGACGGTGCCGACGCGCCCGCCCTTGCGCACGCTGCCGCCGTTCGTGACGCTGACCGAGGCGAGGTGGGCGTAGAAGATCGAGGCCCAGAGCTGCTGGCCGCCCGCGAGGCTCTGGGGCACCGGGCAGGCGAGCTGCACCCAGTTGCCGAAGCCGCCGTCGAAGCCCGTCTGCACGCCGTCGCTGTCGCAGACCGAGAAGAGCTCGGTGCCGACGGGCGCCAGAAAGTCAATGCCCGAGTGGGTGCCGGCGCTGTTCGAGCGCGAGGCGCCGAAGTGGCCGGCGCCGAGCGAGTCCGAGCGGACGCCGAGATCGATCGGCATGATGTACGCCCACTCGCCCGAGGCGCCGCTCTTGGGGCGGGCGAGCCCGACGGCGATGCGGTTGGTCTCGCAGGCGGCGCCGCCGCCGCCGGCCGTCTGGCAGAAGAACACGTCGTCCTTGCTGAACGGCCCGTACAGGTTCGCCCCGTCCGAGCAGTAGCCCTGCTTGGCGTCGGGCGCCGTACCCACGGCGCAGCCGTCGGCCTTGCGCGTGAACAGCCGCGCGTCGACCGCCAGTGAGCGGGCCCAGCGCGTGGCCGGGCCGCCCGCGTCGGCGGTCTCGCACGCGTTCGAGCCGTCGGCGCGGTTGGGCACCCACTGGCGGCAGAACTCGATCATCGAGCGGGGGAAGGGGCCGGCGGCCTCGGTGGCGCTCAGGCAGAGCTGGGTGCCCGAGTCGAAGGCGAAGCCCTGGGGGCAGAAGGCGTCGGCGGCGGCGACGGCCTCGTCGGTCGTCTGGGCGTCCTGCTCGGCGTCTGGGGCGCCGCAGGCGGCGGCGCCGAGGGCGGTGAGGGCGACGAGAAGGCGGGGGGTGAGTTGGGTTCGCATGGCGTCGTCTCGGAGTCCTCGGGGTCAGGCTTGTCGGCGATTCGCTTTCAAGATGGACGGGGGGTAAGCGGGCGGCGGGGGCCGCCTTCGGGGGCGCGACGCCGCCGGCGCGCGGGGGCGCCGGCCGGCGTCGCGAGAGGTCACACGGGCCCGGCCGGGGAGCCGGCGGGCCTGAGCCCGACCGGGGGGCCGGGGGGCACGGGCCCGAACGAAAGGCCGGGGGGCGCGGGCCCGGCCGCGGGGCCGGGGCTCAGGGCAGGAGCTGGCCGTTGACCTTCCAGCGGGCGGGCGTGTAGAGCGCCGCCTGCACCTGGATGTCCTGCACGCTCTGCAGGGCGAGCTCGCTGCCGATGCTGAAGCGCGCCATGTGCGCCGCGGCGACGCCGGCGGCCGAGCCCGACGACCACTCGATGGGGTGCAGGCGTGTCGCGGCGTTGACGACGAAGCTCTGGGCCATGGTCTTGCCGGCGACGAGCAGGTTGGTCACGGCGGCGTTGGTCAGCGCGCGGAAGGGTATGTAATAGGGCAGCGTGTCGTGCGTGCCGGTGTAGCGGTCGATGAACGCGGGGTAGCTGCAGGCGTTCTTCAGGCCGTGCACGTCGACCGCGTAGGCGCCGAGGGCGACGCGGTCGTAGAAGGGCGTGCCGGTCTTCGCGCCCGGGGCGCCGGTGATGTCGCCGGCCGTCATGATGAAGTTGCCGAGGCCGACCGAGCGGCGCGTGTCGCGGATGTAGGGCAGCTTCGACAGGCCGTGGCCGGTGCCGAAGACGGTGCGGTCGAGCTTGATGCGGTTCGCGAGCGGGCCCGCCTGCTGCTTCATGAACGCGTGCCAGCCGTAGGCGTGCCGCTCGGCGCCCGCCATGGCCGCGAAGTCGACGCCGCCGCGCCAGTCGCCGCGCTCGGCCGCCGCGTCGGCCTTCGACTTGAAGAGGTAGGCGAAGGGGTAGTCGTTGCCGGGGTTCCAGTTCTGGTTGCTGATGTCGCCGGCCGAGGGCGAGGGCGCCTCGCCGCGCAGCCGGCGGTAGCGCCAGACCTCCGAGAACGAGTAGGTGCGACTGCCGCTCGTGAGGCTGTAGAAGGCCTGCGACGACGCGTCGGCGGCGGGGATGGCGAAGTCCTCCGTGGTCGGGCCCGCCTCGAGCCGCATCGCGAACGGGAAGACCGTCGCCTGCCCGCAGCGGTCGTTGTCGGCGAGCGAGCCCTCTTCGGCCTCGTAGCCCTGCAGGTAAGGCGCGCCCGAGAGCGCGAGCAGCTCGCCCCAGTCGGTCGCGTCGATGAACACCGCGGGCCGCGCCGGGTCCGAGGGGAACTCGAGCACCGTCTTTTCGTAGCGGGCCGAGGGCGCCGGGTCGTACCAGTCCGGCACGTCCTCGGACGGCAGCTTGTCGTAGCCGCCCCACTCGACGCCGGGCTTCGCCTGCCGCTGCACCGCCACGAGCCGGGTCGCGTACTCGCCCTCGACGACGACGCGCTTGACCACGGTCTGCTTGAAGATCTGCAGCCGCCCGTTGTTGCGGTAGGGCGCGGTCAGGTTCGCGATCGGCCCGACGAGCAGATCTTTCGGCTGAAAGCACTGAAAGCTCACCGTGCAGCGGTCGACGCGGCCGGTGCCGATGAACATCTTCTGGAACCACCCGCTGATGTTGGCCGGGTCCTTGGCGATCTTGCCGACCTCGTAGCCGCCGGGCGTCGTGTGCCAGGCCTGGTCGATGGCGGGCACGCCGGTGGCGGTGAGCTGGCCGCCGAGCCACTCGGTCGGCTCGAGCAGACAGGTCTTCGCCCCGCGGTCGGCCGAGGCGAGCGCGGCGGCGAGGGCGGCGGTCGTGCCGCCGGCGATGACCACGTCGCAGTGCTTGACGGTGTCGGTGTCGGCGGGGCGCGGCGGCAGCTCGTTGGCGCTCTCGGCCGCCGCGGCCGCGCCCTCGCCTTCGCCCTCGGGCGGCGCGGCGCAGCCGGCGGCGAGCGCGAGGGGCAGGGCGAGGAGGCTCGAGAAGGGAAGGCGGGTAAGCGTGCTCATGGGTACTTTCTTTGACGGCCCCGGGGCGGGGCCTGCGTTGCGGGCGGACGGGGGCGCCGGCGCCCGACCCTTCGGCCGGGGGCTTCGGCGCCCCTTGCGGTCATCGGGCGGGGCGGCCCCGGTGCCTCCCCGCACCTGGAAGACAGGGGGGGGCGAGCGGATTTGCGAAAAAAGAAGATCGCTCCGATCGCGGGCGACGCCCCCCGGGCGCCCCTACGACGCCACGGTTCTATTTCGACAACAGCCGACGGATGCTCACTTCGAGCTGGCTGCCGAGCAGGTAAACCAGGCTATCGAGCTCGCGCCCCTTGAGCGGCAAGCTCTGGCCGAGCCGCTGGCGGGTCGCGTCGAGCAGCTCGCGGCGGGCGCGCTCGAGGCGGCGATAAATGGTGACGAAGTGCACCCGGTGCAGCTCGCCGAGCTGCTCGGCGCTCAGGCCGTCGATGTAGTGCTGGCGCAGCAGCAGGCGCTCGGCGGGCGGCAGCGCCTCGAGCGCCTCGGTGGCGGCGCGGCGGAAGGCCTCGGCGCAGGAGCGGCGCAAGAGGGCGAGCTCGGGGTCGTCCTCGGGCGAGGGCCAGCTCAGCCAGGCCTCGTCGTCGGCGATCTCGACCCGGCGCCGCTCGGACAGGTTGAGCGCGGTGCGCACGACGCAGGCGCGCAACCAGGGCTTGAGCGCGCCGCGGCCGGCGTACGTGGCGAGCTTGGGCGGGCCCCCTTCGGCGACGAGCAGGCGCTGGCGGGTGCGCTGCAGCACCTCTTCGCGCTCGGCGCGGGCGACGCCCATGGTGCCGAGGGCCGACTCGGCCACGTCGGCGAGCAGCTCGCTCACGCGGCCGAGGGCGCGCCGGTCGCCCTGCAGGCAGGCGAAGGCGAGGTAGAGGTCGTCGACGTGCAGGTCGGCGTCGCCCTCGCCCTCGCCCTCGCCCTCGTCGGCCGCGCCGCGGGCCCTCTCGCGGGCCTTTCGCAGGTGCTCGGCGAAGGCCCCCTCGTCGACCTCGAACGAGGGGTGGGCCCGCCGGGCGAGGGCGACGAGTAGCGTTTCGTCGGGCGATATGCTACCCATAGGAGCCGATCTTAGCAGCGCCGAAGGCTCGATGCGACCGGCCAACATAGCGGTCCCCCCGGGCGGTCGGGGTGACGAGGCGTGCTTCGACGACGAGCGGGCCGTCGCCTACGTCGAGGGGCGGGCGAGCGCGGCCGAGCGGGCGCGCATCGAGCGGCACGCGAGCGGGTGCGCCGAGTGCCGGGTGGTGCTGTCCGAGCTGGCGCGCGCCGCGGCCGGGGCCGGCGCGGGCCCGCCCGAGGCGCCCGCCCGGGGCACGCGCGTCGGCCGCTACGTCGTGCTCTCGCCGCTCGGGGCGGGGGCGATGGGCGTCGTCTACGCCGCCTTCGACCCCGAGCTCGAACGCAAGATCGCCCTCAAGCTCCTGGCGCCCGAGGCGTCCGAGGCGGGCGAGGCGCGCGCCGAGCGGCTGCGGCGCGAGGCGCAGGCGATGGCGCGCGTCTCGCACGAGAACGTGGTGCCCGTCTTCGACGTCGGCACCTGGGCGGGGCAGCTCTTCGTCGCGATGGAGCTGGTCGACGGCCAGCCCCTGTCGCGCTGGTGCCGCGAGGCCGAGCGCCCGCGGGCGGCGGTGCTCGCGCGGCTGCTCGAGGCGGGCCGGGGGCTCGAGGCGGCGCACCGGGCGGGGCTGGTGCACCGCGACTTCAAGCCCGACAACGTGCTGGTGAGCGCGACGCGCGGGGCGCGCGTGAGCGACTTCGGGCTCTCGCGCCTCGGCAGCGAGCGGCCCGCGAGCCGCCCCGAGGCGCCGGCGGGCCTGCTGGTGAGCGGCACCCGGGAGCTCGTCGGCACGCCGGCGTACATGGCGCCCGAGCAGCTGCGGGGCGAGCGGGCCGACGCGCGGAGCGACCAGTTCGCCTTCTGCGTGACCGCGTACGAGGCGCTCTACGGCGAGCGCCCCTTCCAGGGCGAGACGATCGAAGCGCTCCTGCGCGCCGTCGAGGCCGGGCCCCCCGCGCCGCCCGTGCGGCGGGGGGTGCCGCTGCGGGTGCGGCACGCGCTCGCGCGCGGGCTGAGCGCGGCGCCCGAGCGGCGCTTCGCGTCGATGGGCGAGCTGCTCGCGGCGATGCGGCCGCGGCGGCCCCGGGCGCTCACCTGGGCGGCGCTCGGGGTGGGGGCGCTCGGGTCGACCCTGGGGCTGGTGGGCCTGCTCTCGCCCCCGGCCCCCGGGCGCTCCTCGCCCTGCGAGGGCGCCGAGCGGCACCTCGCCGGCGTCTGGGACGACGCGAGCCGGGCGGGCGTGCGGGCCGCGCTCGAGGGCCTGGGCCCGGTCGGCCGCGACGCCTGGCCCCGGGTCGAGGCCTCGTTCGACCGCCGCGCGCGCGCGTGGGTCGCGGCGCACGGCGAGGCGTGCCGGGCGACGTACGTGCACCGCGAGCAGTCCGAGCGGGTGCTGGCGCTGCGCTACGCCTGCCTCGACCGGCGCCTGGCCGAGATGGGCGCGCTCGGGCAGGCGCTCGCCGGCGCCGACGCCGCCTCGGCGCGGCGCGCCGCCGAGGCGGCCGAGGGGCTCGAGGGCGTCGGCCAGTGCGCCGACGTGGCCGCGCTGCTCGGGCCCGAGCCCCCGCCCGCCGAGCCCGCGCGGCGCGAGGAGGCGCAGGCGGTCGGGCGCGAGCTCGAGCGGGGCAAGGCGCTCTACTCGCTCGGCCGCTACCGCGAGGCCGCCGACCTCGCGGCCGGCGCGCTCGGCCGGGCGCGCGCGCTCGGCCACCGCCCCCTCGAGGCCCAGGCCCTCTTTCAGCTCGGCATGGCCCGCACCGACCTCGACGACCTCGACGCGGCCGAGGCCGCGGCGGTCGACGCCTACCGGGTGGCCGACGCCGGGCGCGACGACGCGACCAAGGCGCGCGCGGCGGGCCTGCTCTCGTCGCTCGTCGGGCGCACGCCGGCGCGCACGGGTGAGGGGCTGCGCTGGTCCGACCTCGGCTTCGCCGCGCTCGCGCGGGCGGGCGGCGCGAACGCCCCCATCGAGGCCCTGCTGCTCGCCAACCGCGGCTTCCTGCTCATGCAAGACGCCGCGCGCGCCGACGAGGCGGCCGAGGTGCTCGGGCGGGCGCTCGAGGCCGGGGTGCGCGCCGGCGTGACGGCGCCGTCGCGGGCGCGCTCGGTGCACCAGCTCGGCGTCCTGCGCACCAACCAGCGCCGCTACGACGAGGCCCTCGCGCTCTTCGAGCACTCGTGCGAGCTCACGGTCGGCGCCGTCGGCCCCGACCACCCCGACGTCGGCTACTGCGAAGAGGGCATCGGCAACGCGTACGCCGAGCTCGGCGACCTCGGGCGGGCGCGCGAGCACTTCGAGCGCGCGTACGACGTGTCCGCGCGGGCGTTCGGGGCCACCTCGACGCGGGCCCTCGCCGGCCGCCTCAACGCCTGCCTGGCGCTCTGGCGGGGGGGCGAGCGGGGCCCGGCGATCGCCTGCCAGCGCGAGCTGTACCGCACGGCGCTCGGCGCGCTCGGTCGCGGGCACGAGATCACCGCCGGCGCCGCCGTGCAGCTCGCGTCGTTCCTCGCCGAGTCGTCGCCGCGCGAGGCCCGCGGCGTGCTCGCGGCGAACCCCATCGCGCCCGACCAGGACGAGATCCTTTACGGGGTCGCGCTCTCGGCCCGGGGCCGCGCCCAGCTCGCCTCGGGCGAGCGGCGGGCGGCGGGCGAGTCGCTGCGGCGGTCGGTCGCGCTGCTCGCGAACGACCCCTCGTCGAGCCACGAGCTGGCCGAGGCCCAGCGCGCCCTGGCGCGCGCCCTCGCCCCGACCTCGCCCGCCGCCCGGGCCCGGCCGAGGCGCGGGCGCTGAGCGCCCCGTTCGCGACGAACGATCGGGCCCGCGCCCCCCAAACGGTGCGGCCGAAGCGATGGGCCGGCGCCCCCCCGCGCCCGGGGCCGCCCGCACGAGGCCCGGCGGTCGCGGCGCCGGATCGCCGGCGCCCCCCCGCGCCCGGGGCCGCCCCCGAAGCCCGCCGGGCCGCGCC
Organism: Polyangiaceae bacterium; assembly: GCA_035762175.1. Taxonomy (GTDB): domain Bacteria; phylum Myxococcota_A; class Polyangia; order Polyangiales; family Polyangiaceae; genus DASTPP01. The sequence goes on from DASTPP010000217.1 coordinate 7,647, forward strand.
GCCCGACTTGACGGCGGGGCCGGGCGGGGGTGCTATACGACGAGCATGGCTTGTTCCGGCGGCGGTTGTGGCGGTTGCAAGGGGCCCCCTGACCCGATCGAAAGCACGCGCGAGGCCTGGCGCGCCTGGCTCTTTCTGCTCGTGCTCGGCGGCGTGCTGGTCGTCTTCGCGGCGCGTTAACCCCGCGTCCCGGCGCACCGAAGCCGAAAAAGGCCGCGTCCCGGCCTCGTCCCGAAATTGAGACCGGCGTGAAATTGCGCCGGGGGCTCGGGCGAACGGGGGGGCGGCGCGAGGGTTCCACGAGGCGGGTTCGATGCCCGACCCCGGTGGCGGGCCCGCGGCCGAGGTGCAAGCGCATGAAGGCGGTCGTTCGCTTCGAAAACGTGTCGAAGGTCTACCGGGTCGGCGGGGGCGACGTGCACGCCCTGCGCGAGGTGTCGTTCGCGGTCGGCCAGGGCGAGATGGTGGCCATCATGGGCACGAGCGGCTCGGGCAAGTCGACGGCGCTGAACATCTTGGGCGCGCTCGACCGGCCGACCTCGGGCCGCTACCTGCTCGACGGCGAGCCGGTCGAGGGGCGGGGCGAGGCCGAGCTCGCGCGGCTCCGGAACGAGAAGCTCGGCTTCATCTTCCAGCAGTTTCACCTTCTGCCGCGGCACAGCGCGCTCAAGAACGTCGAGCTGCCGCTCGTCTACGCCGAGGTGGCCCCGCGCGAGCGGCGGCGGCG
>DASTPP010000218.1:0-53688 GCA_035762175.1 Polyangiaceae bacterium
AGGGGGGCGAGTTTGGGGTGCCCGGCGGACACCCCCGGGCGGCGGGCGGGCCGACGACCCCGCTCCTGCCGGTTCAGGCTGGGGCCCCCCCGTTTGGGCAGGCAAAAACCGCGGCTCTTGACGGGCCCGTGAACGCCCTTAGTTTTCGTTCACTGTTCTGACCCCCAGGCCTGCAGCGCCCCCGGCGGCGCCGCGGCCTGAGCCCTCTTCGACCCGCGAGCGCGGCGGCGTCTCGACCCCGTCCACCCGCGAAGGAGTGTTCGTCCATGTCCACGCTCCGTGGCGGCGTCGCCGCCCCCTCGTCTCCGTTTCCCGTCTTGCCTCTGCGCACCGGGGTCATCTTCCCGGGCACGGTGATGCCGCTCGCGGTCGGTCGCGACCGCTCGGTGGCGCTCTTGAAGACCCTGTCGCCGGGCGACGTGCTCGGCGTCGTCGCCCAGCGCGACGCGAAGACCGTCGACCCCGGGTTCGACGATCTCTACCCGGTCGGCACCTTCGTTCGCCTGCAGCAGATCAAGAAGGTGAGCGAGGGCGAGTTCCGGGTGGTGCTCGAGGGGCTCGGCCGCTTCGCGCTCAAGGGGCTCACCCAGCGCGACCCCTACTGGCTCGCCGAGGGCGAGGCGATCGAAGAGCGCAACGAAGACAGCGCCGAGGCGCGCGCGATCGCCGACTCGGTGCGCGAGCAGCTGCAGGTGCTGGGCGAGGGCGCGGCGCTCGGGCGGCTCGGGGGGTCGGGCGGCGAGCCGGGCCTCTTGGCCGACCAGGTGGCCGCCTCGCTCGGGCTGGGCACCGACAAAGAGATGGCGGTGCTCGCCGAGGCCGACGTCGTCAAGCGGCTCGGCCTGGTCGTGGGGCTGCTCGGCGAGGCGAAGGTGACGGCCGAGGTGCGCGCCAAGATCGCCGACGACGTGCGCAAGGGGTTCGGCAAGCACCAGCGCGAGGCCGTCTTGCGCGAGCAGCTGCGCGCCATCAAGCGCGAGCTCGGCGAAGACGACGACGACGAGCTCGGCGCGCTGCGCGCGAAGCTCGACCGGGCGGGGCTGCCCGACGAGGTGCGCACGATCGCCGACCGCGAGCTCGGCCGCCTCGAGGCCGCGGGGCGCTCGGGGCCGGAGGCGAACGTCATTCGCACCTACCTCGAGTGGCTCGCCGACCTGCCCTGGCAGAAGCGCGCCGACGTGAACGACGATCTCGACCGGGTGGCCGAGCGCCTCGAGCAAGACCACTACGGCCTCGACGACGTCAAGAAGCGAATCTTGGAGCACATGGCCGTGCTCAAGCTCTCGCCGAACAAGAAGGGCACCATTCTCTGCTTGGTCGGCCCGCCGGGCGTCGGCAAGACCTCGCTCGGCCAGTCGATCGCCGACGCGACGGGGCGGCCCTTCCTGCGCATCGCGCTCGGCGGCGTGCGCGACGAGGCCGAAATTCGCGGGCACCGGCGCACCTACGTGGGCGCGCTGCCGGGGCGGCTGATTCACGCGCTGCGCAAGGCGGGGGTGAAGAACCCGGTCTTCCTGCTCGACGAGATCGACAAGCTCGGCGTCGGCTGGGGCGGCTCGCCCGAGGCGGCGCTGCTCGAGGTGCTCGACCCCGAGCAGAACAAGACCTTCACCGACCACTACCTCGAGGCGCCCTTCGACCTGTCGGAGGTGACCTTCCTGTGCACGGCGAACTCGCTCGAGACGCTCTCGGCGCCCCTGCGCGACCGGCTCGAGATCATCGAGCTCTCGGGCTACACGCCCGACGAGAAGCGGCACATCGCGCGGCGGCACCTCTTGCCGAGGCGCATGAAAGAGCACGGCCTGCCCGAGGGCTCGCTCGCGGTCGGCGACGAGGCGCTCGACGCCATCGTGCGCGACTACACCCGCGAGCCCGGCGTCCGCCAGCTCGACCGGCAGGTGACGAAGATCTGCCGCGCCGCGGCCCTGCGGGTCGCCCGCGCGAAAGATGAGAAGCCCGCCCCGCTCGACGTCGGCCCGCCCGACCTCGACGCGCTGCTCGGCAAGCCGCGCTACTTCGCCGACGCGGCCGAGCGCACCGCCTCGCCCGGCGTCGCGACCGGCCTCGCCTGGACGCCCTTCGGCGGCGACATTCTCTTCATCGAGACCTCGCGCATGCCGGGCAAGGGCGGCATCGAGATCACGGGCCAGCTCGGCGACGTGATGAAAGAGTCGGCCCGGGCGGCGCTCACCTACGTGCGCTCGAACGCGAGCGCGCTCGGGGTGGGGCCCGAGTTCCTCGAGCGGCAGGACTTGCACATCCACGTGCCCGCCGGCGCCGTGCCGAAGGACGGCCCCTCGGCCGGCGTCACGATCTTCACGGCGCTCACCTCGCTCTTGACCGGGCGGCGCGTGCGGCCCGACACGGCCATGACGGGCGAGTGCACGCTGCGCGGGCGGGTCTTGCCGGTCGGCGGCATCAAGGCGAAGGTGATGGCGGCGCACCGCGCGGGCCTGACCCGCGTCATCTTGCCGGCGAAGAACCGGCGCGACGTCGACGAGGTGCCCGCGGAGGCGAAGAAGGCGCTCGAGTTCGTCTTCGCCGAGGACATGAGCGAGGTGCTCGCCGCCGCGCTCGAGCCGGCCGGCGAGGGGCTCACGGCGGGGCTGCCGCTCGGGCCCGAGGCGCCGCGGGCGGGGTCGCAGCCGACGGCGTGAGGGGCGCGGCGTCGGGCCGGCAGCCCCGCACTGAAGTACTGGGCATTGGTCACTTCTGCGGGGCAAGCACGAGCTCAGGTACCTTCGTGCGAGCCCTGGCGGCGGCCTGGCGCTAGCCCCGCCGCATGGACGCACTCGCGGACTGGACCGACCCGCTTCGCTGGGCCGAGCTGGAGTTCGGCCAAGCGCGCCTGGGCGACGCCCGGCGCACCAAGCGCCTGGTGGCCGTCGCGGCCGCCGCCGCCGCCCGCCCCGACGGCCGCATCACCGCCGTCTTCGCCGACGGCGCCGGCCGCCAGGGCGCCTACGGCCTGCTGGCCAACGCCGAGGTGACGGCCGAGGCCGTGCTCGCCAGCGCGGCCGCCGCCGCCGTGCGCCGCGCCTCGGGCGAGCCGTTCGCCTTCGTGCCCGTCGACGGCTCGAGCGTGCGGCTGGCCGACCGCGCCGCGCGCAAGGGCACCGGCCCGCTCGGCCGCCACGGCCGCAGCGGCCGCGGCCTGCAGCACCTGGCCGCGCTCGTGGTCACGCCCGACGGCGTGCCCCAGGGCGTGTGCGCCCAGCGCTTCTGGGCCCGGCCCGAGCCCGAGCCGCGGCCGCGCGGCTTTCGGCGCTGGGGCCCCGCGGCGCGCCGGCGCTGGGCCGAGCGGCGGCGCGCGGCGAGAAAGCGGCGGCCGGCCGCGCGCAAGGAGTCGGCGCTCTGGGCCGAGTTGCTCGCCGCCGTCGGCGCCGCCTTCGCCGCGCACGGCGACGGGGTCGTGCCCTGGCCGCAGCTCGACCGCGGCGCCGACCTCGGCTCGCTGCTGGCCGCGGCCGCCTCGGGCGGCACGCTGCTGACCGTGCGCGCCGGGCAGCTTCGGCGGCGCTTGGCCGACGGGCGCACGCTGGACGAAGCGAGCGCCCGGGCGCCGCGGCTCGGCGCCCATTGGCTCGAGGTGCCGGCGCGGCCCGGGCGGCCCGCGCGCCGGGCGCACGTGGCGGTGCGCGCGGCCGCCGTGCGGCTGCGCGCGAGCGCCGCCCCGCTCTGGGTGGTGGTGGCCGAGGAGGTCAGCGCCGTGGCCGCCGGCCAGGCGCCCTTGCGCTGGGTGCTCTGGACGACGTACCCGGCCGAGACGCTGGCCGCCGCGGCCCTGGTGCTCGACGGCTACGGCTGCCGCTGGCGAGTGGAGGATTTTTTCCGCGCGCTCAAGCGCGGCGGCTGCGAGCTGGAGCGGACGCAGTTGCGCCGGCCCGAGCGCGTGCGGACGTGGGCGGCCATCCTAAGCTCGGTGGCCATGCGCGTCGCCCGCCTCACGCACCTGGCCCGCACCGACCCCCAGCAGCCGGCCGACCGGGAGCTGACGCGCGACGAGCTGGACGCGCTGATCCTGCTGCACCGTCCGGCGGGCTGGCGGCCGGGCGAGACGCCGACGCTGGGGCAGGCGATGCGGTGGGTGGGGGTCTTGGGGGGCCACAGCGGGCTGCCGTCGGCGCCGCCGGCGGGCGCGACGGTATTGGGGCGAGGCCTGGAGCGGGTGGCGATCGCCGCGGAGGTGCTGCGGGCGCAGCGCGAACAGCTCGGGCTCGAGCTTGTCCCCAAGAAGTGACCAATGCCCAGCACTGAAGTACGGGGCAGCAACCACCCTCTCGTGCCGCGCGGCCTCGACCCGATTCGGAGAGCAACGCCCGCCCCCTCGCCGGGGGCCGGGCTCTCTCGGGCTTCGTCTTCTGGGCGAGCCCGCGCGAGCGGCTCGCGACGCTGTAGCCCTGCTTCCGGCAGGGCTTGAACGGCCGTTTCCGAGCGCGTTCGCTGCCCCCGACTTTCAGTCGGGGGGCCGCGTCGATCAGGCCCCCGCGCCGCCCGTCTCTTTGCGGGACCAGCGCTTGGCGTTGAACGCGCGCGCCAGCTCGTCGGGGATGCGCTTGGGCCGCCCGCCCTCGGACGAGACGAAGACCCAGGTCGTCACGCCGCGCGCGAGCTCGAGGCCGTCGCTCTCGCGGACGAAGCGGGTGCAGCGCTCGCACGAGGCGCCCGAGAAGCCGGCCACCCAGGTGGTGGCGAGCACGGCGTCGCGCGCGTACACCGGCCGGAAGTAGTCGATCTCGTGGCGGCGCACGACGAAGACGGCGCCGATGGCCCTATACTCGGGGATGTCCCAGCCGCAGGCGCGCGAGTGGGCCTGCGCGACCTCTTGCAGCCAGCGCACGTAGACGATGTTCGAGACGTGCCCGAGCTCGTCGATGTCGCTCTCGGCGGCCGTCAGGCGGATCGCGTACGACGAGTCGGGCGAGACGGCGGGGAAGGGGCGGGCCATGGGGCGGACGCGATGTCGCGGCGCATCAAATTTACCCCAAGCTCGTCGGCACTGCCACGCAATTTGGCCCGCCGACGTCGGCTCTGGCAAAGGGGGGGCATGGCGGACAACGACCTCGTATCTCTGGCGGAATCGATCGTCGAGGGCGTGTGTGCGGTCTACGACCGGGCGCTGCGCGAAGAGGCGATCGTCGACGAAATGTTTGCGGCCTACGACCGGGCGCGGAGGGACGACGAGCGCGCGGGCCGGTCGGTGCTCGGCTACCACTTCGAGCACGAAGACGACGGCACCTTCACGGGCTACCGCCTGGTCGACGACGCGGCGGGGCCGGTCGAGCGGCCCTTCTGGCGGGGCGCGGTGGCGCTGGTCTGAGGGGCGCGGTCCGGAGGGCGCGGCGGCCGGCCCGGGGCGCCCGGGGCGGCGCCGGCGCCAGGGCGGCCCGGGCGCGAGGCGCGGCCGGCGTCGGGGCGGGCCGGGCGCGAGGCGCGGCCGGCGTCAGGGCGGCCCGGGCGCGAGGCGCGCGTCGGGCCCGCGGCGGCCGGCGGGGCGCGAGGGGTGCACGAGCCGCTCGACGAGCGCGTCGCAGCGGCCGGCGAGCACGCAATAGTTTCGCCGGAAGGGGGGCCGGTGGTGCCGGTCGTGGTGCTCGGGCGGCAAGAGCACGCGCAGGCGCTGCAGCAGGCGGGCGAGCGCGGGCGGGCGCGGCTCGTGGGCCCAGCAGTGCGCCTGGTTGACGACGAGGCCCCAGCCGGCGAGCGACGCCATCAGGCAGCCGAGCGCCCAGCGGGGCCCCGAGGGGGCGGCGACGGCGTGGGCGGCGGCGATGAAGGGCGCGATGAGGAAGGCGTTGGTGCCGTTCACCTCGGCGGCGCCGTGGCGCGTGATGGCGAGCGCGTCGAAGTGGTGCTCGACGAAGGTGCGGAAGAAGAGCGGGCCGAGCACGGGCGTCGAGGCGTCGCCGCCGGTGTCGCCGTACCAGTGCACGAGGCCCGAGACGAAGTCGACGAAGAGGTAGGCGGCCGGCACGCTGGCGGCGGCGGCGAGCGCCGGGCCGAGCTCGGGGCGGGCCCAGAAGGCGGCGGCGAGGCGGGCGACGAGCGCGCCCTCGGCGAGCGCGGCGGCGGCCATCGCGGCCCACTCGACCGAGCGCACGACGCGCGCGAAGCGCGTCGGCAGCGGGGCCGGGACGCCGTCAGGGGGGGCCGGTCGCGGCGGGGGGGCCATGAGGGCGCGCGCGCGATGATGGACGGCGGCGGGCCCCGGCACAAGGCGGAAGCGCGGGGGCCGGGGCGGGCGTGCGGCCGCGGCGGCGGTGGCGCGCGGAGCGGGGGCGAGGGGCGCGCGCGCGGCCGCGGCGGCGCGGGGGCGGGGCGGGGCGGGCGCGCGAGCGAGTCGGGGCGAGGGGCGCGCGCGGGTGCGTGTGGGGCGCCCCCGGGCGGGCGGAAGGCTGCTATACCCTGGCACGCCGGAGGGCGCCTTGCGTACGGACGACCTGATAGACCCCGAAGTCGACCGGGCCATCGACACGTTGCCCAACCGGCTGAACGAGTTCGGCTACGACCCGTGGGGCCTGAGCCCGCGGCACGCCAAGGTCTACTTCTCGCTCGCCAAGCAGATCTACCGCTACTTCCGGCCGGAGGTGCGGGGGGTCGAGAACGTGCCCGAGGGGCGGGTGCTCATCGTCGCCAACCACGGCGGGCAGCTGCCCTTCGACGGGCTCGTCATCGCGGTCGCGTGCCTCTTGCTCGCGCGGCCGCCGCGCCTGGTGCGCTCGATGGCCGAGCGCTGGGTCTCGACCTTGCCCGTCGTCAACGAGGCCTTCGCGCGCTCGGGCGTGGTGCTCGGCGACCCCATCAACTGCCGCAACATCTTGCTCGACGACCAGGCCATCCTGGTCTTCCCCGAGGGGGCGAAGGGCAGCGGCAAGGTCTGGAAGGACCGCTACAAGCTGCGCCGCTTCGGCCGGGGCTTCATGCGCCTGGCGCTGCAGACCGGCTCGCCCGTCGTGCCGGTGTCGGTCGTCGGGTCCGAAGAGGCGATCGTCAGCGTGTACGATTGGCAGGGGCTCGCGCGGCTCGTCAAGGCGCCGTACATCCCCGTCAGCCCGCTCTTGCCGCTGCTCGGGCCGCTCGCGTACCTGCCCCTGCCGGTCAAGTTCCACCTCCGGTTCGGCGAGCCGATGCGCTTCGAGGGCCCCTTCGACGACGAAGACGCGGCCATCGACCGCAAGGTCGACCGGGTGCAGTCGACGCTGCAGCGCATGATCGACGAGGGCCTCGCGGCCCGCACCTCGCTCTTCTTCTGACGCGAAAGGCTCCGGGAGGCCGAATGGCGCACGTGTTGGTGACGGGCATCGCCGGCGGGCTCGCGCGGCGGGTCGCCGAGCGCTTGCTCGCGCGGGGCGACGAGGTCGTCGGGGTCGACTACCGCGAGGCGCCGGGGGCCGCGGGGCCCGGCCTCGAGCGGCTGACGGTGCGGCGCGCGAGCTACAACAAGACCTCGATCGAAGACGTGTTCCGGCACCGGCGCTACGACGCGGTCTTGCACCTCGGGCGCGTCGGCAACCTGAAAGAGTCGGTCGGCAAGCGCTTCGACCTGAACGTCGTCGGCACGCAGAAGATCATGAACCTCTGCGTCGCCCACGGCGTGCGCAGGCTCGTTGTGCTCTCGACCTTCCACATCTACGGCGCGCACCCGAGCAACCACATACCCATCTTCGAAGACGAGCCGCTGCGGGCGGGGGTCGAGTTCCCCCAGATCGCCGACGCGATCCAGCTCGATAACATGGCGAGCACCTGGGTCTACCGCCACCCCGAGGTCTCGACGGCGGTGCTGCGGCCGACCAACGTCATCGGGGCGACGCTGCAGAACACGATGAGCCGCCTCTTGCGCTGGCGGCGCGCCCCCTACGTGTTCGGCTTCAACCCGATGACCCAGTTCGTCGACGAAGACGATCTCGCCGCCGCCGTGCTCGCGGCGGCCGGGGGCGACCAGGCCGGGGTGTTCAACGTCGCCGGGCCCGGCGCGCTGCCCTGGCGCACGGCGCTCCGCCTCGTCGGGGCGCGGCCCTACCCGGTCGTGCCCGCGCTCGCCCGGGCCTACTCGTTCGCGACCGCGGCGGCGCCGCCCTACCTGTTGCGCTTCCTCATGTACCCCTGCGTCATCAGCGACGCGGCCTTCCGCAAGGCCTTCGACTGGGCGCCGAAGGTGGCGCTCGGCGAGGCGCTGCGGCGCTGCGTGGGCGGGGGCGCGGCGGGCGAGGGCGCGGCGGCGGCTCCGCGCGCGACGTAAGGGGCGGGGGCGGCACTCAGGGCGCGACGTACGGGGCGGGGGCGGCGCTCCGACGTACGGGGCGGCGGCGTTCAGGGCGCGCCGTACGGGGCGGGGGCGGCGACGTACGGGGCGGCGGCGTTCAGGGCGCGACGTACGGGGTGAGGGCGGCGCGCTGCTCGGCGACGAGGGGCGAGGGCCGGCCGGTCGCCATGGCCACGGTGGCCGAGACCATCTTCAGCCGGAAGTGCGTCTCGCCCCCGGCGCCGAGCGCGTCGACGCGGTAGGTGACCGAGCTCGTGCCGAGGCGCTCGACCGCGAGGCGCAGGGTGAGGGCGGTGCCGGTCGCGGCCGGCCGCCGGAAGTCGCACGCGAGGTGCACCCAGGTCAAGAGCACCTGGTGGCGGCGCTGGAAGGCGTCGAAGCCCTCGTTGAAGAGGTGCAAAAAGAGCTCTTCGACCAGGCCGACGCCGTACTCGAAGCTGCGCGGCCCGTACAGAATGCCCGCCGGGTCGCTGTCGCCCCAGCGCACGATCTGCTCGCGCTCGAAGGTCTGGGCGGCCGAGCTCATGTGGCCTCGGGGCGGGGCGCCGGCGCGCCGCCCTGCCCGTCGGGGCGATTGCCCTCGCGCCCGCTGCCCTTGGTCGCTGCCCGAAGCACCATCGACTCCCGCGGAGACCGCCGTAGGCAGCGGTGTATCCGGCCGCCCCCGGCCGCGTCAACGTCCGCCGCGCTTGCGGGCGGAAGGCGGCCGGGGCAGGGTAGGCGCCTCGGGGCGCGGTGCCTTGACCCCGAGGAGGAGAGGGCGCGCGTGCGTTGGCTCACGTTTCAAGGCCCCGACGGCCCCCGCCTCGGGCTCGTGAAGGGGTCGGGCGTCATCGACGTCGGCGCCCGGGGCGGCGCGCCGTGGCGGTCGCTACGCGAGGCGCTCGCGGCGGGCGTGCTCGGGCGGGCGGGCGACGAGTTCGGTGCCCTTTCGGCCGATCTCGAGCTCGCCGGGCTCGAATTCGCCCCCGTCGTGCCCGACCCCGAGAAAATCATCTGCGTGGGGGTCAACTACGAGGGCCACCGCGTCGAGACCGGGCGCGATCGCACCGAGCACCCCGTGCTCTTCACGCGCTTCGCGAACAGCCAGGTGGGCCACGGGCGGCCCCTCGTGCGGCCGCGCGTCTCGGCGCAGCTCGACTACGAGGGCGAGCTCGCGGTCGTCATCGGGCGGCGCGGGCGGCACGTGGCGCGGGGCGAGGCCCTCGGGCTGGTCGCCGGCTACGCCTGCTACAACGACGCGAGCGTGCGCGACTGGCAACGGCACACCCACCAGTTCACGCCCGGCAAGAACTTCGTCGGCACCGGCGCCTTCGGCCCCTTCCTCGTCGGCGCCGACGAGGTGCCCGACCCGGCCGCCCTGCTGCTCACGACGCGCGTCAACGGCGCCGAGGTGCAGCGCGCCTCGACCTCCGAGCTCATCTTCGACGTGCCCGCGCTCATCGCCTACTGCTCGACCTTCACCGAGCTCGCCCCGGGCGACGTCATCGTCACCGGCACCCCCTCGGGCGTCGGCCATAAGCGCACCCCGCCGCTCTACTTGAAGGCGGGCGACGTCGTCGAGGTCGAGATCGCGGGCGTCGGGCTCCTGCGAAACCCCGTCGTCGACGAGGCCTGAGCGGGCGCCGCCTGAATCAGGCCCCCGGCTCGGGCGGCGTGGGGGCGGCGGGCGGCCCGGGCGGGGGTGCCCCGGGCCGAGCGGGCGGCCTCGCGCCCCAGCTCTCGGCGGCGGCGAGCGCGGCCGCGGCTTCGGCGTCGCCGGCGGCGGCGAGGCCGCGCAGGTGCTCGAGCGCCACGCGGCGCAGGGGGCGGCGGTGCCAGATCGTCCGGAAGTACGCGAGCTTGACCCCCGCCGGCACGCGCCCGGCGCAGGCCAGGAGGCGCGCGAGCAGCGCGGCGTCGGGCGCGGGCGGCGCGAGCTGCCGGAAGGCCTTCGCCGCGGGCCCTGGCTCGGCGAGCAGGGCCTCGCGCAGCCGGCGCTCGGCGCAGGCCCGGTGGGCGAAGTCGTCGCGCAGGTAGCGCCGGTAGCGGCGGAAGAAGAAGCGGCGCGAGGGGGGCGCGAGCGCGGCCGGATCGCCCGCGCTCGCGAGCGCGGCGGCCGAGCCGGTGCGCTCGAAGAGGCGCAGCGCGACGCGCAGCTTCTCGTGCCGGGCGCGCCCGGGGGCGCCGAAGGCCCAGAGCCGCTCGCACAGATCGCGGCAGAGCGCCTCGAGCGCCGCCGCCTCGCCCCGGGCCGCGAGCTCGCGCAGCCGGCGCCAGACGGGCGGGCCCTCGGGCGCGACGTCGTCGAGGCTAAGGCCCACGTGCACCCCATCGCCGCGGAGCTATACCCCGCTTTGCCCCCGGGCACGACCGCTGAGCGGGCGCCGCCCGCGCCGTCCCGGGGTGCGAGCGACCATGACTCTCTCCGAACGCCCCCCGCCGGCCCGCCGCTGGCGCCCCGCCCTCGGCGCCCTCGGCCTGGGGGCCCTCGCGGCGGCCGCGGCGTTCACCTGCGCCCTCTTCGCCTTCGGCCGCGCCGACCGGGCCGCCCCCTCCGACGTCATCGTGGTGCTGGGCGCGCGGGCCTACGCCGACGGCCAGCCCTCCGAGGCGCTGCGCGAGCGGGTCGAGACCGCGGCGGCGCTCTTTCACCGGGGCCTCGGCCGCAAGCTGATGCTGAGCGGTGGGGTCGACGCCTCGGGCGTCAGCGAGCCGCGGGTCATGGCCGAGGTCGCCGCCCGGGCCGGCGTGCCGCGCGCGGCGATGGTGCTCGACGAGACGGGCGTCAACACCGCGGCGACCGTGCGCGCGGTCGCGCGCGAGGCGCGCCGCGAGGGGTGGCGCTCGGCGCTCTTCGTCAGCCACGACTACCACCTGGCGCGCGTCGCGTGGCTCGCCCGGCGCGAGGGCGTCGAGGCGACGACCTCGCCCGCGGACGAGGGCGACACGCCCCTGCGGGGCAAGCCCCTTTACGTCCTGCGCGAGTTCGCGTCGTGGGCCGTGATGCTGAGCGGGACGCGCGGCTGGTTCGAGTTACGCGCCGTCGGCCCCGAGCTCGCGCTCGGCCCGCAGCCACGCGTGGAAGGGGTCGACGCGAAAGCCGCTCGCCTCCGCCAGCGCGTACGCGCGCTCGGCGACGCGGCGCCGCCGCAGCCTGGGGTCGAGCGCGGGGCGTTCCTCGACGGGGGCGGCCGGCGGGGCCGCTCCGGCGGCGTCGACGGCCGGCGGGGCCGCTTCGATGACGTCGGTGGCTGTCGGGGCTGTTTCGATGGCGCCGACGATCGCCGGGGCAGCGTCGACGGCCTCGGGGGGCGGGGCAGCGAGGGGCGGCGCCGACGCCGGCTCCGGCTCGGACGCGGCCGCGCGCGGGGCCTCCGCGGTCGGCGCGATCGGGGCGCGGAGCTCGGCGGTCGGCGCGATCGGGGCGGGGCGCTCGGTGGCCGGGGCGCGGAGCTCGGCGGTCGGGGCGCGGCGCTCGGCGGTCGGGGCGCGGAGCTCGGCGGTCGGGGCGCGGCGCTCGGCGCGGGGCGGCCGGGCGGACGCGACGGCCGCCCAGAGCACGTCGACCGCGACGAGGGGCGCGAGCGCGGGCTCGTCGCGGCGGCCGCTCGGGGCGGCGTCGCAGGCGACCGCCTGCCACGCCGGCGCGTCGGGCGCCTTGGCGCGCCGCGTGCGCGCCGCGCGATCGTCGGCGGAGTTGGTCTTGGCCCGACGGCGGGCCGCTTGCTTGCTCGTCTCACGCGTTGCCATTCTCTTGCCTCCGTGCGAGTCACCCGGCGCGCGCCCCGGCCCCCGCGCGCGACACGGGCCTCGGAGGGCGCGCCGCGTCGCCGGGCGCGCGGGCCGAGCCCGGGGCGCCCGGGCGTCGTGCCGCCCGTGACGCGCTCGTAGCCGGCTGCCCTCGAGGTCGCCAAGTTTTCCACCGGGCCGGCGGCGCCCGGGGGCGAGTGGCGGCGCGGCTTCGGTCGTTCAAAAATGCAGAGCCGTCACCACCTCTTAGGGGGTGGCAGGCGGCCGAGTCCGCGGTAGGATGGGAAGGATAAGGGGCAGTCACGCACGTAAGGGGCCATGGCGGCGCCTAGGGCCGGGTGGTAGGGTTCCGCTCCCCCGCGGGGGGGTTGGCGCGCGAGCGCGAGGTGGGCAAGGCGGATGGGGAAGATTCTTGTCGTCGACGATCAGCGCAACGTGCGTGCCACGGTGGCGATGATGTTGCGGGGGGCGGGGCACGAGGTCGAAGAGGCTTCGGACGGGTCGGCGGGGGCCTTCGCGGGGGCGAAGGGCGAGTTCGACGTCATCCTGACCGACCTGCGCATGGGCCGATCGAACGGGCTCGAGGTGCTGCGGGCCGTGAAGGGCGCGCAGACGATGACCGAGGTCATCGTGATGACGGCCTACGGCAGCATCGCGAGCGCGGTCGAGGCGATGCGCCTCGGGGCCTTCGACTACCTGCAGAAGCCCTTCAGCGAGCAAGAGCTGATGGGCGTGCTCGGGCGCGCGCTCGAGCGGCGGCGGCTGAGCGGGCAGGCGTCGGCGCCGGCGCCGGCGCCGGCGGGGGCGGCGCTGGGCGAGCGGGCCATCATCGGCCGCTCGCCGGCCATCCGCGACGTGCTCGCGCGCATCGCCAAGATCGCGCCGACCGACGCGACGGTGCTCATCACGGGCGAGAGCGGCACGGGCAAAGAGATGGTGGCGCGGGCGGTGCACGCCAACAGCCGCCGCGCCGACCGCCCCTTCGTGCCGGTCAACTGCGCGGCCATCACCGAGACGCTGCTCGAGAGCGAGCTCTTCGGCCACGCCAAGGGCTCGTTCACGGGCGCGCACGCCGCGCGCAAGGGCCTCTTCGAGGAGGCCGACGGCGGCACCTTCTTCTTCGACGAGATCGCCGAGACGCCGCCCTCGTTCCAGGCGAAGCTCTTGCGCGTCATTCAAGAGGGCGAGGTGCGGCGCATCGGCGAGAACCGCCCGGCGCGCGTCGACGTGCGCATCATCGCCGCGACCAACCAAGACCTGGGCCTCGCCATCAGCGAGAAGCGCTTCCGGCAAGACCTCTACTACCGGCTGAACGTGGCGCGCTTCCAGCTGCCGCCGCTGCGCGAGCGGCGCGAAGACGTGCCGGCGCTCGTCGACTTCTTCCTCGACAAGTACAACCGCAAGATGGGGGTGCGCTCGCGCCTGGGCGACGGGGTGCTCGAGGCGCTCTTGCGCTACGACTTCCCCGGCAACATTCGCGAGCTCGAGAACATGGTCGAGCAGGCGGTGGCGCTCTCGGGCGGGGGCTTCATCAGCGCCGACGACATCCTGCCGGAGGCGCCCATCTCGGGCCAGACCGACGACGTGCGCTCGCTCTCGGCGGTCGTCGACGCGGCCGAGCGGCGGGCCATCGAGGTGGCGCTGCGCGACTGCGAGGGCAGCCGCGAGCGGGCCGCCGAGATGCTCGGCATCAGCCCGACGACGCTCTGGCGCAAGATGACCCGCCTGCGCATCTCCTTCGACGCCCAGCGGCACAGCGCCTGACGCCGCCCCGCGGGGGCCGACGTCGCCCCGGCCCCGCGCCCGCCTGCGCCTCGACCCCGCGCGCGCCCGTCCGCGGCCCGCGCGGGCCGCGGCGCGCCGGCCGGGGGGGTGGGCGGGCGGGCCGAGGGGTGGTAAAGGGCTCGCCGGCTTGCGCACCGATCTCTTCGACTTCCGGCTGCCCGAAGACCTCATCGCCTCGCGGCCCGCGCCCCGGCGCGACGGCGCGCGGCTGCTCGACGTCGGGCCCGCGGGGCTCGCCGACCGCGCCGTCGCCGAGCTGCCCGAGCTGCTCGAGCCGGGCGCGCTCGTGGTGGTCAACGACACGAAGGTCATCCCCGCGAGGCTGCTCGGCCACAAGGCCCAGAGCGGGGGCAAGGTCGAGCTCTTGCTCGTGCGGCGGGTCGAGGCGCGCGAGGGCGAGGGGGGGCGCAAGGTCGAGCGCTGGCGGGCGATGGGCAAGTCGTCGAAGCCGCTGCGCATGCCGCTCGAGGTGCGGTTCGACGCGGGCGGCGAGCTCGAGGCGTGCGTGCTCGGGCGGGCCGACGACGGGCTGCTCGAGGTCGAGCTGCGGGCCCGGCCGGGCGCCTCGGTCGAAGAGCTGGTCGGGCGGCTCGGGCGCGTGCCGCTGCCGCCCTACCTCGGCCGCGACGACGAGCCCGAAGACCGCGAGCGCTACCAGACCGTGTACGCGCGCGTGCCGGGCGCGGTCGCGGCGCCGACGGCGGGGCTGCACCTGAGCGAGGCGCTGCTCGGGCGGCTGGCGGTGCGGGGGGTCGGGCTGACGACGGTGACGCTGCACGTGGGGCCGGGCACCTTCGTGCCCGTGACGGCCGACGACCTCGACGCGCACCCGATGCACGAAGAGTGGTACGAGGTCTCGCGCACGGCGGCGGCCGCGATCGACGAGGCGCGCGGCCGCGGCGCCCCCGTCGTGGCGGTGGGCACGACGGTGGTGCGCGCGCTCGAGTCGGCCGCCGACCCGGCGCGGCCCGGCGGCGTGCGGCCCGGGCGGGGCTCGACGCGGCTCTTGATCCAGCCGGGGTACGAGTTCCGCGTGGTCGACGCGCTCCTGACCAACTTCCACTTGCCGCGCTCGACGCTGCTCTCGCTCGTCGCCGCCTTCGCGGGCCGCTCGCGCGTGCTCGCCGCGTACGAGCACGCGGTGCGCGAGCGCTACCGCTTCTACTCGTACGGCGACGCGATGCTCCTGCGCGAGCGGGCGCCCGCGGCGGAGGCCGCGTCGTGAGGCCGCCGACGCCCGGCTACGCCTTCCGGGTCGAGGCGCGCGCGGGCGCGGCGCGCGCGGGCGTGCTCGCGACGCCGCACGGCGAGGTGCCGACGCCCACCTTCATGCCCGTCGGCACCCAGGGCAGCGTCAAGACGCTGACGCCGGGCGAGGTGGCCGCGACGGGCGCGCGCGTCGTGCTCGGCAACACCTACCACCTGTGGCTGCGCCCGGGCCCCGAGGCCGTCGCGGCGCACGCGGGCCTGCACGGCTTCGCGCGCTGGCCGCACGCCATGCTGACCGACTCGGGGGGCTTCCAGGCCTTCTCGCTCGCCAAGCTGCGCCGGGAGGACGAAGACGGCTTCGCCTTCCGCTCGCACCTCGACGGCGCGCTCAAGCGGCTGAGCCCCGAAGAGTCGATGCGGGCGCAGGGGCTGCTCGGCGCCGACGTGGCGATGCAGCTCGACGTCTGCCCGCCGGGCGACGCGCCGCGGTCCGAGCTCGAGCGCGCGGTCGCGCGCACCACGCGCTGGGCGCGCCGGTGCCTCGCCGCCAAGCGGCCCGACCAGGCGCTCTTCGGCATCGTGCAGGGCGGCACCGACGTCGCCCTGCGGCGCGCGCACGCCGACGAGCTCGGGGCGATGCCCTTCGACGGGCTGGCGCTCGGGGGCTTCTCGGTCGGCGAGCCGGTCGCGAGCATGCACGAGGCGGTGGCCGAGGTGGCGGGCGCGCTCGACCCCGAGCGGCCGCGCTACCTGATGGGCGTCGGCACGCCGGCCGACCTCGTGGTCGGCGTCGCCGCGGGCGTCGACATGTTCGACTGCGTGATGCCCACCCGCAACGCGCGCAACGGCCAGGCCTTCTTGCGCACGGGCCGCGTGGTGCTCAAGCAGGCGCGCTACCGCGACGACCTGGGCCCGCTCGACCCCGAGTGCGAGTGCCCCTGCTGCACGGGCGGCTACACCCGCGCGTACCTGCGGCACCTCTTCATGGCCGGCGAGCTGCTCGTCTTGCGCCTGCTCAGCCAGCACAACCTTTGGCTCTACGGCCGCCTGATGCGCGAGGCCCGGCGGGCCATCGTCGAGGGGTCGTGGGCGGCGTTCGCGGCGCGCTGGTCGGCGGCGCCCGGGGGCCCCGGCGGGGGGCGCGCGCCGGGCGAAGGGGTCTGCAATTCTACGCCCTGAATGCAAAGGCGCGCCGCCGACCTCGCGCACCGCCGGCGCGGGGGGCGTGCGGGCGTGGTTTGGCGAGGCGGGGTTGGCGCGGTTTCGGGCCGCGTGGGCGCTCGCCGCGGCGTCGTTTCGGGGCCCGGGCGGCCGCGAGGCGCCAGAAGCTAGCGCTTTCGTTCGGGTTGCGAGAAGCTTTCAGCCGGGCGTTGCGTACGATAAGGGAGGCGTCGATGCGACACGACTCCGATTTCGGGGCCGAAGTAGCCGGGCTTAGCGATCGGCCCTTGCCCTCGGTTGGACCACGGGAGCAGGCCCGGTGAAGCGGGGCCTGACGCATTTGACGCGAGCCGTCACCCCCGCAAGGATAGGGGCAGACTGCGAACGACCTTTCGTTGTAGGCTGAGCCCACCGCGCCAGGCCCCCCTGCCATGAAGTTTCTCTGCGAGAACTGCAAAGCAAAGTACCAGATCGCTGACGAGAAGGTGGCGGGCCGCAGCGTCCGCATGAAGTGCCGCAAGTGCCAGCACCTCATCGAAATCCGCTCGTCGGTGACCGAAACCTCGGCGACGTTGGTGTTTTCGGCCAACCTCTTGCGGGCCGGCGCGAGCGACGCGCCCCCGAGCGTCGCCGCCCCGGGCTTGCACGGCGTGTCCGAGAGCCCGACCCGGGCCTCGGCGGCGCCGCCGGTCGGGGGCCAGCCGGTCCCGTCGGTCCCGCGCCCGGCGCCCCGCGAGACCAAGCAGTCGTCGCGCGGGCCCGAGGCCATGGTGCCGACGGGCACGGTGGTGCAGGGGGGGCTCGCGTCGGCATTCCAGCAGGCCGTGGCGGCCGAGGCGAAGGCGGTGAGCGAGCCGGCGCCGTCGGTCGGCGGCGAGTGGTTCGTGGGCATCAACGGCTCGCCCGTCGGCCCGATCGGCGCCGACGAGCTGCGGGCGCGGGCCAGTTCGGGGGCGGTGCAAGAAGACTCGCTGGTCTGGCGCGAGGGCTTCAGCGAGTGGGTGCCGCTCGGCACCGTGCCCGAATTGCGTGACATCGCCCGCCTGGTTCGGGCCGAGCGTTCGCCGCTCTCGTCGCGCGCGGGCGCGCTCATCAGCAAGCTGAACATCGGCCCCCGTTCGGTGCGCCCGCCCTCGACGAGCGGCGGGCAGGTGGTGCCGCTCTCGTCCCGCGGGGACGCGGGCAAGGCCGGGGGTAACGTCCCGGCGGGCCAGGTGCACGAGACCCTGGCGCTCAGCCCGGGCGCCATGCCGCTCGTCTTGCCCGGCCTGGGCGGGCTCAACACCCCCGGCAACAACACGGGCGCGCTCGGGCGCAGCCCCACCGGCCCGGCCCCCGCCGCGCCCGCGCCTTCGGCCCCTCCGCCCTCGCCGCCAGAGCCCGCCATGGGCAGCCCCTTCGGTGCGCCCGGCATGGGCGGCCCGGGCATGGGTGGCCCCGGCATGGGTGGCCCCGGCATGGGCGGCCCGGGTATGGCTGGCCCCGGCATGGGCGCTCCGATGGGTGGTCCGGGCATGGGCGCCCCGATGGGTGCTCCCATGGGTGGCCCCGGCATGGGTGGCCCCGGCATGGGCGGCCCGGCCTTCGGCATGGGGGCTCCCATGCAAGCGCCTGCGCCCGTCCAGCAGCAGGTGATGCCCTTTCAGCAGCCCTTCGGCATGGGGGCCCCGGCGGCCCCGCCGGGCTTCGGTCTGCCCCCGCCCCCAGGCTTTCCGGGCAGCATGACGCCCGGCTTCGGGCCGGTCGTCAGCACCCCGACGCCCCGGCGCAAGGGCGGCATTCCGCTCGCGGGCTGGTTCGCCGTTGCGGCCGCGCTCGGCACGGGCGTGGCCGTGGGGGCCATGGTGTTCCGCAGCGGCGGCGACGAGAACAGCCAGATGACCACCGACGTCAAGCCCGAGGGCGAGGCCGGCAGCGGCGACTCGGCCAACGGCAGCGGCGAGAGCGCCGGCTCGGCCACGGCCGAGGCGAACGGGTCGGCGGGCAGCGGCGACTCGGCGGCCGAGGCGGCGGGCGCGGGCGGGGCGGGCGGCGAGGCCGGCGCCGAGGCGGCGGGCAGCGCCGGCGAGGCCGGTTCGGGCTCGACCGAGAGCGCGGGCGCGGGCGGCGCGAGCGACAGCGCCGCGGGCTCGGGCAACAGCGATAGCGCAGCCGGCGCGGGCACGGCGGTCGCGGCGGCCACGAACGCCACCCCGACCACGGCCTCCCGCCATGTGGGCGGTCGCCACCCGAAGGGGCACGCCGCCAAGCCCTCCGGTGGCGGTGAGGCCGCCGCGCCGGTGCAGGTGCCGACGCTCACCGGCACGCCGTCCGGCCCCACCGTCAGCGGGCCCACGGCCCGACCGAGCGGCGGCGGCGGCGGCGGGCAGCTCACGAGCGAGCAGGTGCAGGGCGTCGTCAACAACGGGCGCGCCGCCATTCGTCGCGCCTGCTGGGAGCCCGCGCTCGCCGCCAAGGGCGGCGGGGCCAGCTCGACGCGCGTGACCGTGAACATCGCCATCGGGCCCGACGGCAAGGTGCAGCAGGCGTCGGCGTCGGGCGGCGACAACTTCCCCTCGCTCGGCGGCTGCATCGCGGGCCGCGTCCGCTCGTGGATCTTCCCCTCGTCGGGGGGGACGACGCAGACCACGGCGACGTTCAACTTCGCCGCGCAGTGAGGCGCTCGGCCCGGGCTCGGGGCCCGGGCGGCGCGCCCTCGGCGCCGCGTCGTGCGGCGCCCCCTCGCGGGGGCGCAGCGCCCCGACGTGGGCGACAAAAAAGGCCGCAGAAGGCCCTAAGCCGAGTTCTGTTCCGCCGGTCTCCCGGCGGCGACGGTCATTCTTCTAGGGTGCCCGTTGCCGGACACCTCGAGCAGCCTACCCGGGGGCTCGAACGGGCCGTTCTTTCGTGCCCGACAACGGCACGGCGCCCCCTGCGTGGCTTTGCTCCGGGTGGGGTTTACCTTGCCGCGACCGTTGCCGGCCGCGCGGTGGGCTCTTACCCCGCCGTTTCACCCTTACCGCCGACGCTCGCGCGGGGCGGCGGTCTGCTCTCTGTTGCACTTTCCGTAGGATCGCTCCTCCCGGGCGTTACCCGGCACCCTGCCCTGTGGAGCTCGGACTTTCCTCCCGTCGCGCGGCGCCTTGCGGGCCGCGCGACCGGCGACCATCTGGCCTTCTGCGGCGCCACCCTATGTAGCGCGCGCGCCCCGCGCCCGCTACTGCGTCGTGCGCCCCCGGCTCCGAGGGCGCGGGTCGTGCGCCCCCGGTTTCAGAGGGCGCGGGCCGTGCGCCCCCGGTTTCAGAGGGCGCGGGCCGAGCCCTCGCCCGCGTCGAGGCGCCAGCGGCGGCCGAGCACGAGCGGGTGGTTGTAGCGCTCGTGCCCGACGGGCGCGCCGGCGAGCACGGGGACGCCGAGCCCGCCGAGCCGCTCGCGGAGCACCTCTTCGGCGCGCACGCCGTCGGGGCCCGGCCCGCACTCGTTGAAGTCGCCGACGAGCACGCCGGCGGCGCCGCGCAGGTGCCCGCCCTGGAGGAGCGTGGTGAGCATGCGGTCGAGGCGGTAGGGGCGCTCGCCGACGTCTTCGAGCAGCACGACGGCCGAGGGGGGCAGGGCGAGGCGGCCGGCGGCGGCGCAGGCGTGCAAGAGGCTCAGGTTGCCGCCGACGAGCGGGCCCTCGGCGCGCCCGCCGGCCCAGGCGCGCAGGCCCTCGAAGGCGCAGGGGGCGAGGGGCTCTTCGAGCGCGCGGACCCAGCGCTCGCGCGTCCAGGCGTCGCCGCGGCCGAGCGCGGCGACCATGGGGCCGTGCAGCGAGGCGACGCCGAGGCGGGCGAGCTCGACGTGCAGCGCGGTGACGTCGGAGAAGCCGACGACCCAGCGGGGCGCGCGCGCGAGGGCGCCGAGGTCGAGCGCGGGCGCGATGCGCGAGAGGCCGTAGCCGCCGCGGACGGCGACGACGGCGCGCACCTCGGGGTCGGCGAGGGCGCGCGCGAGCTCGCCGAGCCTCCGCCCGTCGTCGCCGGCGAGGTAGCCCTTTCGTTCGAAGAGCGAGCGGTCCCAGCGCACGCGGTACCGTTCGCGCAGGAAGGCGAGGCCCCGGAAGGCGAGCGTCGGGTCGAAGGGGCTTGAGCCGGCGAAGGCGGCGACGAGGTCGCCGGGGCGCAAGGGGGGCGGCACGATCACGGCGCCCCCCCTATACCCCGGCGGCGGCGCGCTCGGCACGCGAGGGCGGCGCGCTCGGCACGCAGGGGCGGTGCTCGCCGCCGCGGGGGGCTCGCTCCCGGACGGGAGGCGGCTCGCGCGTGGCGCTGCGGGGGGCTCGCTCCCGGGCGGGAGGGGGCTCGCGCGCGGCGCTGCGGGGGGCTCGCTCCCGGGCGGGAGGTGGCTCGCGCGCGGCGCGCGGGGGCGGCCGGGCGCGCGGGCCGGGCGGGGCGCGGGCTTCGGGCGCGCCGGGGGGCGGGGGCGGGCCCTTCGGCGGGGCGCGGGGCGGGGCAGGGGAGCCCGAACCACGCTTTGTCTGCACGTCGCGACGCGACGGGCTACGATGCGCGTCCGAGATGCGGACGACCCAAGCCCTGGCCCGTTGGTCGCGCGACGCCGCGCGCGACGCCCTGCCCCTGGCCCAGCGCATCGTTGCGACCGCGGCCCAGGGGGCCGAGGCGGCGTGGCGCACCTTCATCGGGCAGCAGATCGAGGCGCGCCTGGCGCGGGTGCCGGTGCACCCGGGGCCCGGCGGCGTCGACCCCTTCGGGCTCGATCTCGAGTGGGGCAAGTACGTGCTCGCGGCCGTCGCCTTCCTGCACCGCAAGTATTTTCGCACCGAGGTGCACGGCGTCGAGCACGTGCCGGCGGGGCGCGTCTTGCTCATCGCGAACCACTCGGGGCAGGTGCCCATCGACGCGGCCATGATCGGCGCGTCGATGTTCTTCGACGCCGAGCCGCCGCGCATCCTGCGCAGCATGGTCGAGAAGTGGTCGCAGACGCTGCCCTTCGTCTCGGTGCTCTTCACGCGCATGGGGCAGGTCGTGGGGGTGCCCGAGAACGCGCGGCGGCTGCTCGAGTTCGGCGAGGCGGTGCTCGTCTTCCCCGAGGGGGCGAAGGGCATCTCCAAGCCCTTCCGGCAGCGCTACCAGCTGACCGAGTTCGGCCTGGGCTTCATGCGCCTGGCGCTCGAGACCGAGACGCCGATCGTGCCCGTGGCGGTCATCGGCGCCGAAGAGCAGTACGTCAACCTCGCCAACGTCGGCGCGGTGGCGAAGAAGCTCGGCATGCCCTCGTTCCCGGTGATACCCCAGCTGCTGGTGCCGGGGCTGCAGCTGCCGCTGCCGACCAAGTACCGCATCTACTTCGGCGAGCCGATGCGCTTTTACGGCGACCCGGACGACGACGACGCGGTCATCGAAGAGAAGGTGTGGGTGGTCAAGGCGACGGTGCAGTCGATGATCAACCGAGGCCTCAAAGAGCGCCGGGGCATCTTCACGTGAGCGGCGCGGGGCGGGCCGGGCGGCGTGGCTGAGCCGATGTCCGACGAGCCGGTCGCGGCCGAGGGCCGCGCGGCGGGCTCGCCGCGGGCGCCCGACGCGCGCCCGCCCGAGCCGGCGGTCGTCATCACGGGCATCTGCGGGCGGCTCGGGCGGCGCCTCGCGCGCCGGCTGCACCGCGAGCGGCGCGTGGTCGGCATCGACCGGCGGCCCTTCCCCGACCGGCCGAAGGACGTCGTTCATTACCCGGTCGACTTCCGGCGCAAGAAGACGCGCGACATCTTCCGCAGCGAGAACACCGCTGCGGTCGTGCACCTCGGCGTCATGCACGATCCGCGCGTGTCGGCCACCGTCCACCACGACTGGAACGTGGCGGGCTTCCAGAAGCTGCTCGACAGCGTGGCGGCGTTCCGCATCCCCAAGTTGGTGGTGCTCTCGAGCGCCAACGTCTACGGGCCCCGCCCCGACAACCCGCAATTTTTGCCCGAAGACTGGCCCCTGCTCGGCGGCGCCTCGTTCAGCGAGATCCGAGACCTCATCGAGGTCGACATGCTCGCCCAGTCGTTCTTCTGGAAGCACCCCGAGACCGAGACCGTCATCTTGCGCCCCGTGCACATCGTCGGCACGGTCAAGAACGCCGCCTCGAACTACCTGCGGCTGCCGGTCATCCCCACGGTGATGGGCTTCGACCCGATGGTGCAGGTCGTGCACGAGGACGACGTCATGCGCGCGCTGCTGCTCGCCCTGCGCCCGGGCGTGCGCGGCATCTTCAACCTCGCCGGGCCCCCGCCCGCCCCGCTCTCGCGCCTCGTCAAGGCGCTCGGCCGCCCGCAGCTGCCCGTGCCGCACGCGCTCTTCCAGGGCGCGCTCAAGCAGATGTGGAACATGCACCTGACGTCCTTCCCGGCGCCCGAGATCGACCACATCCGGTACGTGTGCATGGTCGACGACCGGCGGGCGCGCGAGGTGCTCGGCTACGCGCCCCTGTACTCGCTCGAAGAGAGCGTGCGCGCCGTCGACGAGGAGCGCTGGCCTTGATCGAAGAGGCCGCGCGCGCCACCGGCGAAGGGGGCCAGCCTTGATCGAAGAGGCCGTGCGCGCCGTCGGCGGGGGGCGCCGGCCATGAGCCCGGCCCGCGCGCCCGCGCTCGCGCCGCTCTTCGCCCTCACGCTCGCCGCCCTCGCGCTCTCCGCTCTCGCGTGCGGCGACGAGCCCCCGGCGGCGACCGCGCCGCGCGCCGCGCCCTCCGCCCCGCTGCCGGTCGCGCCGCCGCACGCCGAGGGCGCCGGGGCCGAGCCCCTGACGAGCTCGCGCGGGCCCGCGCCGCGGACGCCGCCGCCCTCGCGCTCGGGCCCGCCCGCCCGCCCGGCGCCCCCCCCAGGCCCCACCGCCCTCTGAGCGGCGCGAAGGCGGCCGCCCCGCCGGGCGCCTGCGCGAAGGAAACCAGCCCGAGTGCCCAAACCCTGCCGACTTCGCCCCTCCGCCCTCGCCGCCCTCGCGGGCCTCGCCGCGCTCGCGTCGTGCGGCGGCGCGCCCAAGGGCCGCCCCACGTTGCCGCCCCCTGACTACGAGGCGCCGAGCGCCTGGCCCGACGCGAGCGGGGCGCCCGGCGCGACGTCGCCGGCGGCTCCGGGCCCGGCGGCCGCCCCCGGCCCCGTGACGCCCCCCGGCGGCCCGGCGCTGCCCGGCGCGGCGGCCCCCGGCGGCAGCGCGCCGCCCGCCGGCGCCGCCCCCGCTGCGCCCTCGGCGGCCCCGGGCCGCGGCCGCTGAGGGGGGGGCCTTCGCGCTGCGCGAGGCCCGGGCCCCCGGCGTCGTTCGGCGCGCGAAGGGCCGGCGCGCGAAGGGCCGGCGCGCGCGGGCGGGGTTCAGCCCGCCGCGAGCCGGGCGAGCGCCTGCTCGGCCGCCCGCACGTCGAGATCGCCGACGCAATAGGTCTCGCCGCTGCGCGAGCGCAGGACGAGGCGGCAGCGCCCCCGCGCGCCCGGCCAGAGCGTGGTGAGCGCGAGCTCGAGGCCGACGCCGAGCGCGACCAGGAGCAGGCCCGTGCCGAGCAGCGAGGGCGAGGCCGAGCGGGCGCCGTCGACGAAGAGTGAGACGCCCGTGTACGCGCCGAGCGCGAGCGCGAAGAGGCCCGCGTAGAGCGCGAGGCGGGGGTAGCGCACCTCGCGCGAGGCCCGCGCGAGGTTGTCGACGGGCACGACGTGCTCGCTCTCGCGCAGCACCTTGCCGAGCAGCTCGCTGCGGCTGCGCAGGTGCAGGCGGCCGTCGCGGATCTGCAGCTCGACCGGCGTGCGCCGCGCGAGCGCGAGGCGGCCGACGAGGCGCGCGAGCCGCGTGACGAGCAGCACGCCCGTCAGCGCCAGCACGACCGTCGCGACGGGCCCGCGCGGCGGCGGCTCGAGCTCGCCGACGATGGGGCGCGAGGGCGCCGAGGGGTCGTCGGGCGCCGTCGCCGCCCCCGAGAGCAGGGCGCGGAGCGCGGGGTCGCCGAGCTCGCCCGCGAGCGCCGCGGCGAGCCGGCGGGCCTCGGCGTTCGCCGAGCGGCCGAGCGCGAAGGCGCCGACGAAGGCCTCGGCCCGGTCGAAGGTGGGGTGCCTCGCCGCGTCGATCGAGCGGAGCAGGGCCGCGAGCGCCTGCCAGAGGCCCGCCGCCGGCTCGCCGAGCGCCTCGTCGAGGTGGGCGAAGGCGTCGATCGGGGTGTGGGCCGCGGCCCAGAGCAGGTCGGCGGTGACGGCCTCGGCGGCCTCGACGCCGGCGGGCGGATCGAGCGCGACCGCGCGCGCCACGAGGGCGCCGAGCAGCGCGCGCTCGGTGCGGCTGGCGGGGCCCCGCTCGAGCGCGGCGACGGGGTGGCCGAGCGAGGTCTCGGCCTGGTCCCGCGCGAAGCCCGGGGTGACCCGCAGCGCGATCGGGGCGAGGTCGCGCGTGCGCTCGCGGGCCGCCTCCCGTACGACGGCGAGCGCCCAGACGGCCATGGCCCGCCCCTGCGGGTGGGCGGCGAGCTCGGCCAGGGGCGAGGGGGCGGGGGGCGGGGCGGGGGGGGCGGTCACCATCTCGGCGGGGGCCCGGGCGCGCCGGATCGTCGGTGCGGCGGGCGCGGGCCGCGGGGGGGGAGGGCTCGCCCCGGGGCCACGCAAGGGGCGCCGTAGGCACTACCGGAGCGCGGCCGCGTGCGCAACGCAGAGGCGCCGGGGCCGGCAGGACGGCGGCGGGCCGCGGGGGTCAGGCTCCGGCGGGCGGGCGGCGGGCCCGGCGGCCGGGCCCGAGGCGACGGACGCGCTCGGGCCCGCGCCGGCGGACGCGTTCGGGCCCGCGCCGGCGGCTCAGAAGGGGTCGGGCCCGAAGTGCAAGAGCGTGCGGAACGCGTCGAGGCGCGCGGCGACGTCGGCGCGGCTCAGCCGCGTCAGCCGCTCGGTGCCGACGGCCTCGACGCAGAACGAGGCGCACGCCGAGGCCACCATGACGGCGCGGCGCAGGACGAGGGGCGCGAGCGCGGGCTGGGTGGCGAGGTAGCCGACGAGGCCGCCGGCGAAGCTGTCGCCCGCGCCCGTCGGGTCGAGCACGTCTTCGAGCGGGTAGGCCGGGGCGAAGAAGGGGCCGGCCTCGTCGAAGAGCAGCGCGCCGTACTCGCCGCGCTTGACGATGACGATGCGCGGCCCCATGCCCTGCACCGCGCGCGCGGCCCGGTGCACGTTGTGCTCGCCGGCGAGCTGGCGCACCTCTTCTTCGTTGATGACGAGCGCGTCGACGCGCTTCATCATCTCGGCGAGCGCCTTCGGCTCGCCCTCGATCCAGAAGTTCATCGTGTCGGCGACGACGAAGCGCGCGCCCTTGACCTGGTCGAGCACCGACGACTGCAGCCGCGGGTGGATGTTGCCGAGCAGCACGAAGGGCGTGTCGGCGTAGGCCGGGGGCAGCCGCGGCTCGAAGTGCGCGAAGACGTTGAGGCGCGTGTCGAGCGTCTCGCGCGAGGCGAGGTTCTGGCTGTAACGCCCGACCCACCGGAAGGTGTCGCCCGCCTTGCGCTCGACGCCGGCGACGTCGGCCCCGCGCTCGCGCAGCCGCCCGAGGTGCGCCTCGGGGAAGTCGTGGCCGACGACGGCGACGAGCCGCACGGGCGCGAACGCGGTGGCCGCGTACGCGCCGTACGTCGCCGAGCCGCCGACGACGTCCGGGAAGTCGCCGCTCGGCAGCTGGAGGTCGTCGAACGCCATGGAGCCAACGATGAGGACGGGCGGAGGGGACATGGGGGCAACCGGTGCGCGCCGGGGGGGCGCGGTTCAAAGGCGCGCCGGAGCGCGCGGGGGCGGGGGCGCGCCGCGGGGCGCGCGGGGGCGGGGGGCCGGGGGCGGCCCCTCAGCGGAAGGGGCGCAGGAAGCCGAGCCGCGCGCGCGCCTCGGCGCCGAGCAGCGACGGGGCCGTCATGACGGCGCCCTCGAGGGCGCGGTGGGCGGGGCTCTGCGCCGGGTCGGGCAGCCGCGCGGCGAGCGCCTCGACGGCGCGCGAGGCGGCGGCGACGTTCTTCCGGAGCACGGCGACGACGGCCTCGACGCTCACGTCGCCGTGGCCGCCGTGCCAGCAGTCGTAGTCGGTGCAGAGCGCCACGAGCGCGTAGGGCAGCTCGGCCTCGCGGGCGAGCTTGGCCTCGGGCATCGCCGTCATGCCGACGACGTCGCAGCCCCACGAGCGGTAGAGGTTGCTCTCGGCGCGGGTCGAGAACTGCGGCCCCTCCATGCAGACGTAGGTGCCGCGGCGGTGCACGCGCGCGCCCGACGCCGCCTCGGCCGCGTCGGCGAGCGCGCCCGCGAGCGCCGGGCAGACCGGGTCGCCGAAGCTGACGTGCGCGGCGGCGACCCCCTCGAAGAAGGTCGAGGCCCGGCGCTTGGTCAGGTCGATGAACTGGTCGACCACCACGAGGTCGCCCGGCGCGACGCCCTCGCGCAGCGAGCCGACGGCCGAGACGGCCACGACGTGCGTCGCGCCCGCGATCTTCAGCGCCGCGACGTTCGCGCGGTAGTTGACCTCGGACGGCGAGACGCGGTGGCCGCGGCCGTGCCGGGGCAGAAAGAGCACCTCGGTCGCGCCGAGCCGGCCCCGGTAGAGCGCGTCGCTCGGCGCCCCGAAGGGCGTCTCGACCCGCTCTTCGCGCCGGCCGCTCGCGCCCTCGAACGCCTCGTAAAGCCCGCTGCCGCCGATGACCCCAAGGCAGTAACCCATCGGGGCGGCAGCCTAGCCTAAGCGCGGTCGTTCAGGAACGGGCTTCGGCGGCGCCCCGCCCGGACCCGAGGCGGGGTCGGCGTCGGGCCGCGCCCCCCCGGGCGCCGCGCGGCGCGCCTCGGCGAGCACGCGCTCGGCGTCGGGCGCCCGCCGCTCGCGCCGCTGCCGCTCGGCCAGCACGATGCCGCAGAGCGCCTCGGTCGACTCTTGCAGGCCGTCGTTGACGAGCACGTAGTCGAAGAAGGCGTAGTGCTCGAGCTCGCGCCGCGCGTTGCCGAGCCGCCGCCGCACGCTCGCCTCGGGCTCGTCGGCCCGCCCCCGCAGCCGCCGCTCGAGCTCGGCGAACGAGGGCGGCAGCACGAACACGCTCACCGCGTCGGGCCGCCGGGCCAGGATCTGCCGCGCCCCCTGGTAGTCGACGTCGAAGACGATGCCCCGGTGCCGCCCGTCGTGCGCCGCCTCGACCTCGGCGACGCTCGTGCCGTAGAGGTTGCCGTGCACCTCGGCCCACTCGACGAACGCCCCCTCGCGCGCCATGCGCTCGAAGGCGTCGCGGCCCACGAAGTGGTACTCGCGCCCGTCCTGCTCGTGCGCCCGCCGCGGGCGCGTCGTGTGCGAGACCGAGAAGCGCAGGTCGCCGAAGCGCTCGAGCAGCCGGTTCTTCAGCGTCGTCTTGCCCGCGCCCGAGGGCGAGCAGAGCAAGAGCAGCAGCCAATCGCGCGCCTCGGGCGCCCGGCGCTCACTCGACATTCTGCACCTGCTCGCGCAGCCGTTCGATCTCCGCCTTCGCCCCCACCGCCGCGCGCGCGGCCACCGCGTCCTGGCTCTTCGAGCCGAGCGTGTTCATCTCCCGAAGCATCTCCTGCAAGAGAAAGTCGAGCTCGCGGCCCACCGGCCCCTCGCGCCCGAGCAGCTCGAAGAAACCTTCGAGGTGGATCCGCAGCCGCGCCAGCTCCTCGGCCACGTCCCCCCGCTCGGCCGCCAGCGCCAGCTCGAGCTCGAGCCGCCCCGGGTCGAGCATCAGGCCCGCGTCGGCGACGAGCGAGCGCACCCGCTCGCGCATCCGGCCGAGCAGCGCCCGGCTGCCCTCGGCGCGCCGCTCTTCGATCGCGTCGAGCAGCGGCCCGAGCTTCGCCGCCCTCGCCCCGAGCTCGGCCGCGAGCGCCCGCCCCTCGCGCGCCCGCGCCGCGTCGAGCGCGTCGAGCGCCGACGCGAGCGCCCGCGCGAGCGCCGACCGCGCCTCCGGGCCCGCCCCGCCCGTCGGGCGCGCGAAGAGCTCGGGCACCGTCGCCAAGAGCGCCAGCGGCACCGGCTCGCCCGGCGACAGCTCGTCGCGCAGCCGCCCGAGGTCGGCGAACGCCGCGCGCGCCCGCTCGAAGTCGAGCCGCGGCTCGCCCGCCCACGCCCCCTGCGCCCGCACCACCACCTCGCAGCGCCCCCGCCCGAGCCGCGCCCGCACCGCCTGCTCGACCGCCATCGCCGCGTCCCCGAGCTCGGGCGGCACGTGCACCCGCACCTCGAGCGCCCGGTGGTTGACCGTGCGGGCCTCGACCCCCAGCGCCCCGCGCCCGAGCGCGGCCTCGCCCGCGCCGTAGCCCGTCATGCTGCGCACCCTGCCGCCGCCTCCCGCCGCGCCCCGGGGCCCCCAGAGGGCGCCCCGCCTACAGGCCCTTTCGGCGCCGGATGTCGGCCATCACGCGGCGGTACTCGACCTCCCAGCTCGAGGTGCCCTCGCGCATGTGCTTGAGCTGCGCGCGCGCCTCTTTTTCGAGCTCGTCCTCGAGCGACATGTGCTTCTTCAAGATCGGCACCATCGCCCGCCGCAGCTCGTGATCTTGCGCGTACACCTCGTCGACGTTGTTCGAGTGCAAGAGCATCTCGACCAGCTGGTCGAGCACGTAGTCGAGCGCCTCGTCGCCCACCTTGATGCCCCGCTGCTCGGCCGCCGCGCGCTTCAGCCGCCCGAACTCGCTCGACGCCAGGCCCCGCTGCTGGATGAAATCGCGCGCCTTGTCCGACGCCTCCTGCTCGAGCCGCACGTAGCTGCCGAGCACCGCCTCGACGTCGCGCTCGACCTCCGCCGGGCTCTCGGTCTCGATGGCCGACGCCCCGAGCAAGGCCCGGACGAGTTCGGAGGCGAGCGAAGACAGCTTGGCCGCGAAAAGTCGCATCGCCCCCACCGTAGAGGCGCCGGGGGCGTCGCGTCAACGCGCTCGGCGCCGTTTTTGCACCCGCCCAGCCCGCGAGCCGGCCGCGTACCCCCCTGCCGCCCGGCGCCCCCCGCGGCCCGGCCCGCCCTCAGCCCTCGGTCGGCGCCTTGCGCGCCGCGTTCGGCGGCAGCCGCGGCTCGCGCGTGCCCAGCTTCAGCCGCCGCGCCACCGCCTCGCGCTGCCGCTGCTTGTAGCGCGCGTGGCTCGCGTCGCCCTGCTCGTTCGCCGACTCGGTCGCCCGGTCCAAGAGCTGGAACTCGCAGAGCATGAAGATGACCGGGCCCAGCGACAGCGCCCCCGGCGGGCAGCGCTCGAGCAGCGCGGGGGGCACCCGCACCGGCATGTCGACCACGAAGTGCATGATGCGGAAGCTCGAGGCGCTGAAGCCGTTGTCCGTCGGCGTCAGGTCCGTGAAGGGCGGCCCTTGCAGCTCGGGCAAGAGCCCCTTCAGGTGCGGGTGCGCCTCGCAGAACGTCCGGAAGGGCACGAGCGTGTTGATGCTCTGCCCCGGCAGCACGTAATTGAACGGGAAGAGCCGGTGTGTCAGGTACTGCAAGACCGGCAAGAGCTCGGACGCGTCGTTCGTCACGATGCGAAACCTGAGCTTGTCGTAGATCGCCGCCGCCACGGTCTCCTGCTTCGAGAGCAGCTTCGTGTAGAGCGAGTCCTTGTTCTTGCGCCCGCCGATCAGCTCGGCCACCGGCAGCCCCGCCGCCAGCATGCCCCCGATGACGCTGTAGACCTTCTCCTCGACGAGGTGAAAGACCTCGTGCGTCGACGCCGGCAGCATGAAGAGCAGCTCGCGGCCGTCGACGTGGTGAATGATGTGCATCGCCTTGAGCACCGTGCACGCGCACACCTGCCGGTGCCCCTTGCCCGAGGCGAGCATCAAGAGCTCTTCGGTGCTCGCGTGCTCGATCGGCTTCGGGATGGCGAAGTCGAAGTGGCGCCGCAGGTACGCCACCGCCTCGGCCTTGATCGACTCCATCCGCTCGCGGTCGCCCGCGTCGTCGGGGTCGAACTCTTGCGAGCGCAAGAACTCGCGCGCGCCGTCCAGGTCGTGGAAGTGCAGCCGGTGCCAGTCGATGACCGACTCGCCGCGCAGCGCCAGGCGCAACGCCTCGAGGTCGCCGAGCGTGAGCTCGTCGAGGCGCTTGAGCCGCTCGTCGGGAGACGCCATCGGCGCCTATCGTAACCCCCGAGCCCCGCCCGAGGACAGCTTCGCGCTGACGCCTATCCCGAACGTGGCCGCCCGGCGCGCACGCTCGCACGCCGCCTTACTAGGGGGCTGCGACTTCAGGCGGCCTTATCGGCCCCCGGCGCCATCTCGGGCAGCGGCGTCGGCACCGCCACCGCCGGCTTGCTGCGCCCCAGCGAGAGCGTGCCGAAGAAGATGCCGAAGGTGATCGCCAGAATCAGCGCATGCCCATAAACCGCGGGCGAAACACCGACCCAGGCGCCGACCGGCATGAGGCCGACAAACGTTGCCATGCACCAAGACGTTCGCTTCATGTTGGCTCCCAAAAACCACTGGCCCGAACCCACCGCCTGATGCCCGTGCGGGTTTGCCTACATGTAAGCTAAGGTGGCAGTGCACCTTGTCGTGGGCCAACTTCTAAATCAGGCGCCACAGACATCTCAAGCGAAAAAATCGCAGCTACCTGCGCCTACCAGGGCCCCAAAGCCGAGTTTCGGCTCGAGTCGGGCCTCGCCGGCCTCGAGCCCTCGACGGAAGAAGGCCCCTCGGCTCAGGACAACCCCTGGCCGACTCGGGAGCGAGGCGGCCGCCGGGGGCGAGTCTACGCCATCGGGGTCGGGATCCGCGCGCCCCTCAAGGACAGGTCGCGTTTTTTAACGCTCGCCCGCCTCGCCGAGGCGCAACGGGATGGTCAGCGGCGAGCCGTCGAGCTTGACGCGGTGCTCGCGCACGAGCGGATCGCCCCCCTCGCTCGAGGCGCTCACCCACACGACCCCGTCGCCCCGCGGCGCGCGCAGGCGCAGCGAGACCGAAGGGGGGGCCGCTCGCGAGGAAAAATCCCAGCGGCTCGCGCCGAGCGTCTCGCCCTGCCCGTCGAGCAGGGTGACGTCGAGCGAACGCAGGCGCGCGCGCTCGCCGCCGAGGCGCAGCGTGATCTCTTGGTCGACGGGGGCCCACTCGGCCAGCAGGAGCCCCGAGGCGACGAGGCCCCCCGCCAGCAAGAGGCCCGCGAGCCGCCGCCGCGAGCGGCTCGGCACCGCGCCCCCGAGGCGGCTTCGTGCCGGGGCGAGCGCCGCCTCGCGCCGCGCGACGCCGGCGCCCGTCACGCGCCCGCCATCGGCCGCCGCCCCCGCGCGCCCGTCGCCCGTCGCCCCCGCGCGCGCCTCTTCGTCAGCCGCCCCCGCGCGCGCCTCTTCGCCCGGCGCCCTCGCGCGCGCCTCTTCGCCGGCCGCGGCTTCGCGCCCGACCTCGCCAGCGGTTGCTTCGGGGCGCTCTTCGCGGGGCTCTTCGGGGGGCGCGGCCATCGACCGAGGGGCGGGGCCCCGGCCCTAGCGGCCCTTGCGCGCCCGGATGCGCTTGATGAGGCCGTTGACGACCTCGGGGGGCAGGTCGAACTTCGGCATTCGGTTCTTGCCCTGGCGAATGGTCTGGGCGATCTGCTCGTCGCTCGCCGAGGCCTGCCACTCGGGCCGCGTCAGGTCTTGGGCCTTGAAGAGGTTGCCCTGCGGCCCGTCGCCCTTGCCGTCCGGGCCGTGGCAGGTGAGACAATTTTTCTGCCACGCGATCTCGGTCAGCATGGCCGTCGACTCGGGGCTTTCGGCCTGGGCGGGCACCTGGCTCGGGCGGCGCTGCGGCTGGCGCTCGGCGGGCGGGTGTTCGGGCTGCTCGTGGTCGCTCGCCTTCCACTCGCGGACGTCGCGGGCGGTCTGGCAGCCGCCGGCGAGGGCCGCGACGAGCGGCAGGGCGAGCGCGAGGTAAGGGGGAGGCGGGAAGAAGAAGCGGGACACGGCGGGTGACGATGGGCGAGGGGCCCCGGGCTGTCAACGCCCCTGCCCGGGCGTTTATTGCATCGCCCGGCCGGCCCCCGCGCGCTTCGCCCGGGCCGGCCGCCGGCCGCCGGGGCCTCGGCCCGGGGCGCCCCCGGGGGCCCGCGGGCTCACTGAAAGACGGTGCCGCCGCCGGTCGGATCGCGGCCGAGGAAGTTCTTGTTGTTCAGCGTCGCGACGTGAAACTCGGTGCGCCGGTTCTGCTCTTTGTTCTGCGGCGAGGTGTTCGGCTGGATCGGCCGCTGCTCGCCGAAGCCGACGGCGATGAGGCGGCTGCGGGCGACGCCGCGGCCCTCGAGCCACTTGGCGACCGACACCGCGCGGTCGCCCGAGAGCTTGAGGTTCATCTGATCGTCGCCGTCGGTGTCGGTGTGCCCCTCGATGCGAAGCTGCGTGACCTGCGGGTTCTCGTCGAGAAACTGCTTGAGCTGGTTCAGCACCGGCTCCGACTCGGGCAAGATGGTCGCCTTGCCCTTCTCGTAGATGATATTGCCGGGGATCGGCACCTGGCTGCCCTTGAGCTTGCCGCCGCCGGGCACCTTCATCGGGCCGTTCGGCTGGGGGGCGGGCCCGGGGGCCGGGGCGGGGGCGGGGGCCGGCGCGGGCGCGGGCGCGGGGGCCGGCGGGGGCGGGGGCGCGGGCGGCGGGCCGGTGCGCGTCTCGACATGGCAGGCCCCGAGCGACGCGGCCAAGAGAACGAAGGGGGCGAACGTGCCTGCGAAGCGACTCTTCATGGTCTTGCTTTCCTCCAGCGTCCGGAAGGGCGGGTGCCCACGCCCGAGCCGGCCCCGCGCCCGGCCCCGCGGGCGAGCCTTCGCCGCCCGCGCCGTTCGGGCCGGGGCGCCCGCCCTCGGGGGGCGGGCGACGGCCCATGGACGGGCGCGGGGGCCGCTTTCTTCACCCGAGTACGCCCTCTAGCCGGATTTTTCGCCCTCGGAAAGGGGGGGGCCGCCGCGGCCGCGCTTGCCCGCGGGGCCGCCCGGGCGAAAGCTTTCGGGCTCGGGCCGGCCGCCGCTGCGCCTTTCTTGGCGGCCGGGCCGAAGGCTCGCTAACCAAGCTACCCATGGCCGAGTTCGCCCACCTGCACGTGCACACGCAGTACTCGACGCTCGACGGGGCGTTGCGGGTCAAAGATCTGGCCAAGCGCACGGCCGCGCTCGGCATGAAGGCGGTGGCCATCACCGACCACGCCAACATGTTCGGGGCCATCCAGCTGCACAAGTACGCCAAGGAGTTCGGGGTCAGCCCCATCTTGGGCTGCGAGCTGAACGTCGCGCGGCCCCGCACCGGGCGCGGCACGGGCGCGCCCCCCGTCGACCACCTCGTCGTGCTCGCGGCGAGCGAGCAGGGCTACAAGAACCTCGTGCGGCTCGTCTCGTGCGGGCACACCCACCCGGCGGTCGAGGGCGTGCCGAGCGTGACGCTCGAGGCCTTCGAGGGCAAGACGGCGGGGCTGGTCGGGCTGACGGGCTGCCTGGGCGGCCTGGTGCAGCAGCGCATTCTCGACGAGGGCGAGGCGGCGGGCGAGGCGGCGCTCGGGCGCCTGAAGGAGATCTTCGAGCCCGGGCACCTCTTCGTCGAGGTGCAAGAGCACGGCCTGCCCGAGCAGCCCGTGGTCGGGGGCATCCTGTCGACGCTCGCCGCGCGGCTCGAGCTGCCGCTGGTCGGCACCAACGTCGTGCACTTCAAGGAGCGCGCCGACGGCGAGGCGCAGCTGCTCCTGCAGTGCATCCAGACCGGGCGGAGCTTGAAGGACGCGAAGGAGGGGCACCACGGCTCCTTCGAGATGTTCTTGAAGTCGCCCGACGAGATGGCCGAGGCGCTCAAAGACTACCCGGGCGCGGCCGAGAACACGCTGCGGGTCGCCGAGATGTGCACCGGCTGGAAGCTCAAGCTCGGCACGCCGATGCTGCCGAACTTCCCCGTGCCCGAAGGCATGTCGCTCGACGACTACTTCCGGAAGGAGGCGCGCGAGGGGCTCGAGCGGCGCTTCGCCGAGTTCGAGGCCGTCGGCAAGAAGGTCGACCGCGAGGCGTACAAGAAGCGGCTCGAGACCGAGGCGGACATCATCGTGAAGATGAAGTTCCCCGGGTACTTTTTGATCGTGTGGGACTTCATCCGCTACGGAAAAGAGAATGGTGTGCCCGTCGGCCCCGGCCGCGGCTCGGGCGCCGGCTCGCTCGTCGCGTACGCGCTGCGCATCACGGACCTCGACCCGATCCCCTACGACCTGCTCTTCGAGCGGTTCTTGAACCCCGAGCGCGTGTCGATGCCGGACTTCGACGTCGACTTCTGCATGGACAAGCGCGACCGGGTCATTCAGTACGTCGCGCAGAAGTACGGCAAAGATAGCGTCGGGCAGATCGCCACCTTCCACGAGCTCAAGGCGCGCAGCGTCATCAAGGACGTGGCGCGCGCGATGCAGTTCGAGCCCGTCGAGTCGCAGCGCATCGCGGGCATGATCCCCATCAAGGGGGCGGGGCAGACGTACACGATCCCCGAGGTGCTCAAGGACAACATCGAGCCGAAGCTGACGGCGCTGATGCAGACCGACGCGCGCGTCAAGGAGCTCATCGAGCAGGCGCAGCGGCTCGAGGGGCTGACGCGGCACGCCGGCATGCACGCGGCCGGCGTCGTGATCAGCGAGGGGCCGCTCTGGGACCACGTGCCGGTCTTCGTCAACGGCCCCACGAGCCCCGAGGGCCCGGGCGAGGGGGCGGCGCTCGTCACGCAGTACTACAAGGACGACGTCGAGCTCGCGGGCCTCGTCAAGTTCGACTTCCTCGGCCTGAAGACGCTGACGGTGATCGACGTGTGCGTGCCGCTGGTGCGGGGGCGGCCCGACCAGCGGGGGGCCGAGCGGCCCTTCGACCTCGACACCATCCCGCTCGACGACAAGGACACGTACGCGCTCCTGCAGTCGGGGGAGACGACGGGCGTGTTCCAGCTCGAGTCGTCGGGCATGCAGCAGCTCTTCCGCGACCTGAAGCCCGACTGCTTCGAGGACATCGTCGCGGCCGTGGCGCTCTACCGCCCGGGCCCGCTCGAGACGGGCATGGTGAAGGACTTCGTCGAGTGCAAGCACGGCCGCCAGCCGATCAAGAAGATGCACCCGCTCATCGACGAGGTGCTCAAGCCGACCTACGGCGTCATCGTCTACCAGGAGCAGGTCATGCAGATCGCGCAGCGGCTCGCCGGCTACACGCTCGGCGGCGCCGACCTCTTGCGGCGCGCGATGGGCAAGAAGAAGCCCGAGGAGATGGCCAAGCAGAAGGGCACCTTCGTCGACGGCGCGGGCCAGAACGGCGTGCCGGCCGAGGAGGCGTCGGCCATCTTCGACCTGGTCGAGAAGTTCGCCGGCTACGGCTTCAACAAGTCGCACTCGGCCGCGTACGCGCTCATCACCTACCAGACCGCGTACCTGAAGGCGCACTACCCGGTCGAGTTCTTGTGCGCGCTGATGACGGCCGACAAGGAGAAGAACGAGAAGGTCGTGCGCATCATCGCCGAGGCGCGCGCCTGGGGCATGCGCGTCTTGCCGCCGGACGTGAACGAGAGCGACACCGACTTCAAGGTCGTCTACGCCTCGCCGAAGGGCGACTTCAGCCCGCCGCGGTCGATGAAGGTCAAGGACAAGTACCAGCCGCAGATCCGCTTCGGCCTCGGCGCGGTGCGCGGCATCGGCGAGGCGGCGCTCGTCTCGGTCTTCGAGGCGCGCGCGTCGGGCGGGCCCTTCTCGTCGCTCTTCGACTTCGCGGCGCGGGTCGACGCGAAGAAGCTGAACCGCGGCGTGCTCGAGGCCCTCGTGCAGGGCGGCGCCTTCGACCGCTCGCTCAACGAGTCGGGGGTGACGCGGTCGCGGGCCTTCGCCGCGATCGACCTCGCGCTCGAGCGCGCGCGCTCGGCGAGCCGCGACCGCGAGAGCGGGCAGACGAGCCTGCTCGACCTGTTCGCCGCGAGCGCGCCGAAGGGGGCGACGTCGGACGCGACGACCTTCCCGCCGGCCGAGCCCTGGGACTTGCGCGAGACCTTGGTGCGCGAGAAGCAGTCGCTCGGCTTCTACGTCTCGGGCCACCCGCTCGACCGCTACGGCCGCGACATGGGCCGCTTCGAGGTGCGCCCGACGACCGACCTGCCGGGCATGGACGACTGGGCCGCGGTCAAGATCGCGGGCATGGTCGAGGGCTACCGCGAGAAGGTCTTCAAGGGCGGCGGCGGCAAGGTGGCCTTCTTCGAGCTCGAGGACACCGTCGGGCGCGTCAAGGTCAAGGTGCGCGACCGGCAGATTCAAGAATACTCGCACGTGCTGACGGCGGGCGAGCCCGTGCTCTTGAGCGGCAAGCTGTCGTTCCCCCAGCAGAGCGAGGACGAGGGCGAGGGCGACTCGGGCCCGCGCGACCCGACGCTCTTTCTGAACGAGGTCCGGCCGCTCGCCGAGGCGATCCGGGCCGAGACGCGGGGGGTGACCTTGCGGCTCAAAGAGGGGCGCTTCAAGCCCGACCTCTTCGCCCAGCTGCGCCGCGTGCTCGAGGGCAGCCCCGGGCCCTGCCCGGTCGACCTGGTGCTCGAACTCGAGAGCGAGGCGCGCGCGCACCTCTTGCTGCCCGAGCTGCGGGTCGAGCCGAGCGACGCGATGCTCGCCGGGCTCGAGCGGCTCTTCGGCGAGAAGGTGGCCGAGCTGCGCTAGGCGGGCGCGGGGCCCGGGGGCGCCCGGGCGGGGCCTTCGCGCGCGCCGGCGGCGCGGCGCCGCGGGGCCGGGGTTGGCTTCCGGCCGCGCGGCGACGTGGGGCCGGGGTTGGCTTCCGGCGGCGCCGGAGGGCCCCGGGGCGCGCTTTGTCGCGGGGGCGCGGCCGGGCTGTGCTAGATCGGGCGGGTCGGCGCGTCGCGGCCCGCGGGGGCCGAGCGACGTCGCCCCGGGCACGCACATCATGACGAGCAACGAACGGAAGGACCCCGAGGGCGAGAGCTTCGCCTCCCTCTTCGACGCGACCCGCCGCGACACCGGCCGGCGCGGGCCGCCCATCGCGGTGGGCGAGAAGCGCGAGGTGACGATCATCAAGATCGGCCGCGACGCGGTCTTCGTCTCGCTCGACGGCAAGCACGAAGGGTTCATCGAGCGCTCGGCCTTCGGCGAGGGGGCCTCGTCCCTGCGCGAGGGCACCAAGGTGCTCGCGCGGGTGGTCGACGCGGGCGGCGGGCGCGACGGCGCGCCGAAGCTCGTGCCGCTCGTCGTGCGGGCCGAAGACGGCTCGGTCGAGGCGGCGCCGACGGCCGAGGCGGCCGGCCCCGTCATCGCCGAGGGCGTGCGGGTCAAGGGGGCGGTCACGCGCGTCGAGCGCTACGGCGTGTTCGTGCAGATCGCCGGCACCCAGGGGCGCACGGGCCGCGGCCTCGTGCCCGCCGCCGAGCTCGGCGCCCCGCGCAACGCCGACCTGCGCAAGCTCTTCCCGGTCGGCGCGCCGATCGAGGCGAAGGTGGTGCGGGTCGACGAAGACGGCAAGATTCGGCTCTCGGTCACGGCGCTGCGCGACGACGAAGAGCAGGCGGCCTTCCGCGAGCACAAAAAGCAGGCCTCGTCCGAGGCCGCGGGCCCCGCCGCCGCGGCCCCCGGCAAGCCCGGCCCGAAGCCGCCGCCCCGCAGCTTCGGCACGCTCGGCGACCTCTTGGCCAAGCACCGCAAGCCGGGCGGCTGAGGCGCCGCCGGCCCCCGCGGCGAAGGCGCCCGGCCGAGCGCTGGGCCCCGCCGCCCGCCCCCCGGGGCCGCCCGACGCCGCGAGCCGGCGGGCTCCGCGGCGCGCGCCCCCACGGCCGAGCTCGCGCCGGCCGGGTACAAAGTCGTTGCTGCGCCCGCGTAACGGTGTCTAAGAGCGCTCGCTGGCGCGTGCACGCGCGGGCGGCGCGACGGCGCGCCGGCCGGCCGGGCCCGCCGCGAAGGCGAGGAGAATCGTCGATGGGAGCGCAGTACAAGCGGGTCCTCATCAAGTTGAGCGGGCGCGCCGTCGCGGGCGAAGACGAGGTCGGCTTCAACGCGCACGCGCTCGAGCACATCGCCCGCGAGGTGCTCTCGGTGCACGAGCTCGGCGTCGAGGTCGCCGTCGTCATCGGGGGCGGCAACATCTTCCGGGGCGACATCGCCAAAGATTGGCGCATCGACCGCGTCGAGGCCGACAACATCGGCGTGCTCGGCACCATCATCAACAGCATCATGCTGCGCGGCGTGATCAAGGCCCGCAGCAGCAACGCCGAGGTGCGGCTGATGAGCGCGGTGCGCATCGACGCCATCGCCGAGCCGTTCATCCGGCTGCGCGCCGTGCACCACCTCCAGAAGGGGTACATCATCATCTTCGGCGGCGGCACCGGCCAGCCCTTCATGACGACCGACTACCCGGCCGTGCAGCGCGCGATCGAGGTGGGCTGCGACGCCATCTTGGTGGCCAAGCACGGCGTCGACGGCGTCTACGACGCCGACCCGAAGAAGAACCCCGACGCGCGGCGCTACGCGCGGCTCGGCTACAACGACATCGTCCAGAAGAACCTCAAGGTGATGGACCAGTCGGCCCTCATCTTGGCGCGCGACTACTCGATGCCGCTGCACGTGTTCAACTTCGACGAGCAGGGCTTCTTCAAGCGCATCTGCCAGGGCGAGCGCGATCTGGGCACGTACATCGGCCCGGTCGAGTCCGCCTGGAGTACCCCCGCGCGCTGAGCGCCCGCGCCCGCCGCCCGCCCGGCGCGTCCGGTGGGCGCGATCGGGCGGGCGTCCGCTCAGTAGCCGAGGCCGGGGTCCGCCCCGATCTTCTCGGCCGCCTTCGACCAGGTCACGTCCGCCTCGGTGCCCGACCAGCTCATCGCCGCGCTGCCGCCGCGGCTCACCTCGCGGGCGCCCGCCATGGCCGTCGCGTGCGCGGGCGAGGTCACGAACTCGAGCATCGCCTCCTCGCTCTCCCAGACGGTGAGCGTGCGCGCGGTCGCGCACGCGTTCGAGCTCGAGAAGCTCGACGCGACCAGGCCGGCCATCGACGGCAGGCTCTCGGTGATGGGGCCCAGGAGTTCGCCGAAGCGGGCCTGGGCGGCCTCGGTCCGCGGCATGCGCAGGTAGGTCGTGCTGATGATGTAGTTGCCCGGCTTGAGCGCGCCCGTCGTCGGGTCGACGCCGGGGCCGGCGAGCGGCGTCTGCCCGGCGATCGGCGCCCCGTCGGGCGGGCCCGCGAGGTCGGCCTCGAGCTCGCCGCGCGTGCAGCCGTCGTCCACGTCGCCGCCCCCCGCGCCGCCGCCGGCCCCCGCGCTCGCGCCGCCGCCCGAGCCGCCGGTGCCCGAGCCGCCGGTGCCCGAGCCGCCCGTGCCCGTGCCGCCCGTCCCCGAGCCGCCGGTGCCCGAGCCGCCCGTCCCGGCGGCGGCGCCCGCGCCCGAGCCCGACGCGCCGGGGTTGTCGTCTTCGTCGTCGCAGCCGGCGGCGGAGGCGGCCGTCGCGGCGAGCAGCAGCGAGGAGGCGAGGGCGGCGAGGTTGCGGACGAGCGTTCGTTGGAAACGAGAATTCTGAAGGGCGAACATGGTGCGTGGTCTCCTCGGTGAGGCAAAAAGCTGCCGGCGGGGCGGTCGCCCCGGGTCGTTGGTTCGAAGGCGGGCCGGGCCGCGCCGTCAGGCGCGGCGCACGGTGGCGAAGTAGAGGTCGTCGAAGCGGCGCCCCAGGCGTCGCGAGTCGAAGTCGCGGGCGCGCCCGTAGGCCTTGACGTGCACGCGCGCGCCGACCCCGACCGAGGGGAGCATCGTGACCACCCAGGTCGGCGCGGCGTCGCCGTCGCGCCGCACGCGCAGGTAGCCGTACGAGCCGGCGTCGAGGCGCTCGAGGACGACCCCGTCGAACGAGGTGCGCTCGGCGGCGGGCAGCGCGTAACGTTGCAGGGGCCCGAGCGCGCCGCCCTCGGCGGGGCGCGCGGGGGCCTCGGGCGCCGCAGCGATCGCCGCGGCGGGCGCCGGGGCCGGCGCGGGGTCGGTCGTGCAACCCTGCAAGAGGGCAAGCGAAGCGAGCACCAAGGTCGGCAAGCGAAGGGCGTACAGGGGAGGGCGCGGGGCTCGGGGCGCGCGACGCGGCGCGGGGTGGCCGATCGTGCCCGCGCGCCGGCGCTTCGTTTCCTGGCGGGCGGGCGCCGGCGCCCCCGAGGCGGGGCGGGGCTCGGAGGGGCCAGCGGGCGGGGCGGGGCGTCGGGGTTGCGTCGCGTCGTTCGTCACGCCGCTCAAGATGCGTCGTCCGCGGCGCGGTGCCCGGGCGGTGCGACGTGCGTGCTCGGGCGCGCGACGGGCGGGGTAGAGGCGTGCCGCGAGCGGCGTCGTCGCCGGCCGGGCGGGGGCGACTCGCGGCGCGGGGGAGGTCGCGACGGGCCCCGCCGCTCGGGCGTTCTCGGCGCTACGGCGGCAACAAGGGCGCGCGCGCGGGTCTTCCAGACGAGCGGGCGCCGTGAGGCGGCGGGGCGCCCGCTGGGCGCCTCGTCGGGTGCGGGGCGCGGGGGCGCTACCGCTCGCTCCGCCGCCGCTACCGCTCGTCGCAGCGCCCGGGCCGCCCGGCCGAAGGCGGGGGCCCGGCGGGGGCGCTTCGTCAAGGCTTGGCCTGGAACGAAGCGAAGGCGCACCGGTACGCGCCCCCCGAGGATCAGAACGATGCACGCCGAACGACCGACGACCATACCGCTTGCTTCGAAATCACGCCCCTCGCCGCGAGCCGCGAGGGCACGCGGGGGGCGCGCCCCGCACTTCGTCGCGCGCCGCTGGGCGCCCGCTTCGCGCGCCGCCGCGGCCTGCGTGCTGGCGTTGGCCGGCCTGCAAGCCGCCTGCGACGACGACGATACGTCCGGGGGGGCCGCCGGGCGGGCCGGCGCGGCCGCGGGGCCCGCGGGCGCCGCGGGGGCGGGCGGCGGGGCAGGCGGGGCCGGCGGCGGCGGGGGCGGCCCGGCGCAAGCGGGCGCCGGGGGTGGCAGCTCGGGCGGGGGAGGGCAGGGGGCCGGGGGCGGCCCCGTGCTCGCGCCGCCGAACCCCGCGGCGGCCCCGCTGGTCGACGCGCTGACGCAGGCGCTCTCGCAAGGCGACGAGGCGGCGCTGGGCGCGCGGCTCGGCCCGGGGGCCTTCTACGTCGACGCGAGGGCGCGCGTCGAGGCGCCCGGGGCGGCGGCGGCGCTGCTCAGCGGCGGGGCCTGGGCGCTCGCGTCGGGCGTCGATTCGCACCACGACGTGTTCCGGGTGAGGGTGCAGAAGGGCGAAGGTGAGCACCTGCTCTTCGGCGGGCTCGACGCCGAAGGGCGGGCCTCATGGCTCGCGCTCGCGGGGGCGCCGCCCGAAGACCCCGCGGCGACTTCGCCCGTCATCGAGGCCTACCAGAAGGCGTGGAACGAGGGCGATCCGGCGGCGCGCGCGGCGCTGCTCGCGCAGAGCTGGTCGGACGAGGGGCGCTACGTCGACCCGACCGCCGACGTGCGCGGGCGCCCCGGCCTCGACGCGGTCATCAGCGGCTTTCGCGCGACGCTCCCGGGGGCGAGCCTCCCGGCGGCGAGCGGCGCCTTCGAGGCGCACGGGCTCGTGCACTTCCGCTGGCGCCTCGAGGGCGGGGGCGCGACGCCCCTCGACGGCATGGACGTCGGCCTCGTCGGGCCCGCGGGCACGCTGACGCTCATCGCGGGCTTCTTCGGCCCGCTGCCGCCCCGCTGAGCGCGGGCGCCGCGCGTCCGGCCCCGCGCGGCCCG
Organism: Polyangiaceae bacterium; assembly: GCA_035762175.1. Classification (GTDB taxonomy): domain Bacteria; phylum Myxococcota_A; class Polyangia; order Polyangiales; family Polyangiaceae; genus DASTPP01. The sequence continues at coordinate 41,792 of DASTPP010000218.1, forward strand.
AGCGCCGCGCGTCACGCCCCGCGCAGCCCGAGCGCCTTGCGCAGCTTGGGCAGGAAGCGCCGGCTCACCTGCACCGCCTGCCCGTCGCCGAGGTGCACGAGCGCGCCGCCCGGCTCGGGCTCGAGCGCGCGCACGGCGTCGAGGCGCACGAGGTCGGCGCGGTGCACCCGCACGAAGCCGAGGGGGCCGAGCCGCGCCTCGAGCGCGCTCAGGCTCTCGCGCGTCAGGTACTCGGCGCCCTCGACGACGAACGAGGTGTACTTGTCGACGGCCCGGAAGCGCGTCACCGCGCGCGCGTCGAAGAAGCGCGTGACGCCCCGATCGTGCACGACGAGCTGCGCCGGGTCGCGCGGCGTCTCGACGCCCTGGGGGGCGTCGTCGGGCTCGGGCGGCGGGTCGCTCGTCCGCGCGCCGCGGGGCGAGGGCGGCGGGGGCGCGGCGGCCGGCTCGCCCTCGGGCGCGGGCGCGGGCAGGCCGAGGCGGCGGCGGGCCTTGGCGAGGGCGCGGGCGAGGCGCTCGGCGACGACGGGCTTGAGCAGGTAGTCGTCGGCGTCGAGCTCGAAGGCGTCGAGCGCGAAGCGCGAGTGCGCGGTCGTGAACACGATGGCCGGCGCCCTCGCCCCAGCCGCCGCGGCCACCTCGGCCGCCGCCTCGCCCACCGCCAGCCCGTCGAGGCCCGGCATCTCGATGTCGAGCAGCATGACGTCGGGGCCGAGGCGCCCGACGAGTTCGAGGGCGAGCGGCCCGTTGTCGGCCTCGCCGACGACGAGCGCCGCGGGCATCTTGGCGAGGAGGCGGCAGAGCCGGGCGCGGGCGTGCGGCTCGTCGTCGACGACGAGCACGCGCAAGGGCGCGGTCATGGCGCCCCCGCGCGCGGGCCCGCCCCGCCGCTCGCGGCGCCCCCGCGCGGCCCCGCCCCGCCGCTCGCTGCGCCCCCGCGCGGCCCCGGCCCGCCGCTCACGGCGCCCCCAGGCGCAGGCGCGCCTCGAAGCCGCCGTCGGGCAGGCGCTGCGTCGAGAGCGTGGCCGACTCGCCGTAGAGCAGGCGCAGCCGCTCGTTGATGTTGCGCAGGCTCGTGCCCGCGCCCCGGTGCGCCTTGGCGACTTGGCCCGGGCCGTCGTCGCGCACGACGAGCTCGAGTGCCCCGCCCTCGGCGTGCGCGGACAGGCGCACCTCGCCCCCCTCGACCCGGCGCCCGATGCCGTGCAAGACGGCGTTCTCGACCAGCGGCTGCACCAGCATGGGCGGCACCTTGATCGACGCGGCGCCCGGGCCCACGTCGAGCCGGTAGCGCAGCCGCTCGCCGAAGCGCGCCCGCTCGACCTCGAGGTAGTCGCGCACCGCGTCGAGCTCGTCCTGCAGCAGCACCAGGCGCCGCTCGGCGCCCTCGAGCGCGTAGCGGTAGATGGCGGCCAGGCGCGCGAGCGTCTCCTCGGCCAGCTCGGGGTCGGAGGCCACGAGCTCCATCACCGTGTTCAGGCTGTTGAACAGAAAGTGCGGGTTGGTGCGGGCCTGCAGCGCCTCGAGCCGGGCCTCGAGCGCCGCCACGCTCGCCCGCTCGGCCCGCGTCTGCTCGCGCTCGACGCGGCCGCGCCAGTAGAGGTACCCGAGCCCCGCGGTGACGTAGACCGCCGTCACCACGAAGCCCTGGGTGATGAGCCGGGGCAGGCTCATCACCATGCCCGGGCTCAGGACGAGCAGGGCGGGCCGCATCGCGATGGTGTACGCGGCCATGGCCGCGGCCTGGCAGGCGAGCCCGGCGACGAGGCGGGGCGGGCCCGCGGGCGCCAGGAAGGCGAGGCGGGGCAGCAGGCGGTCCCACAGCAGGTGCGTCATGGCGACGCCGAGGCCGGTGTAAAGGTAGACGGCGGTGAGGCTGCGCACGTTGCTCGCCGCGCTCGCCAGAAAGAAGCCCGGGTCGAAGAGGGCCGTCAGCACGGGCGGCGAGAGGGCGAAGAACCAGAGCCCGCCCCGCGGTAGGGTGCGGCGCGGCGGGGCGGGGGCCTCGCCTTCGGGCGGGGCGGGGGCTCGGGCGAGGGGGCGGTCGGGCAAGGCGGGCCTCGTGCGCGCTGCCGGCGTCGCCCGGCGGGGGGGCGCGGGGGGCCGGCGCGGCCTCCGTCGCGGCCCGCCGCCGGGCGTGCCGTCGCGCCCGGCGGGGGGCGCTTCGGGCGATTCTAGCGCGGCGGCGCCGCCCGGCGGGCCCCGCGAGCGACGGGCGGCCGGCGGCGCGCGACGGGCGGCGCCGCGCGGGCCCGGCCGCCGCTCAGCGGTTCAGCTCGTCGCTCAGCGAGAGCAGCGAGGGCCGGTTCGGCTCGGGCTCGGCGCGGTTGAGCGGCGCGATGAGCTCGGCCACCTGCCGCGACAGCTCGTGGCCCGCGTCGCCCGGCACGAGCGAGCGCGCGGCGAAGAGGCCGAAGGCGGCGTAGTCGTAGAGCCACTGCGAGAGCGTGTGCAGCGGGTCGTCGCCCGCGAGCGAGGCGATGTTGGTCACGATGCGCTCGGCGCGCACCGAGCCGTCGGCCTCGGGCCCGGCGGCGAAGAAGAGCGGGTCGTAGACGCCCGAGCTCGAGGCGAACGAGGCGAGCGTCTGCCGGAGCTCGTCGCCCTGCCCGGCCGACGAGGCCGCCCGCATGACGGCGCGCATGGCCGTGTTGAACGTCTCGACCACGGCCATCGGGTCGGTCGGCCGCGGCGGCCGGATCGCCAGGAGCCCCGCCTGCACCAGCTGGAAGACCGACTGCGTCGCCTCGAAGAGCGACACCTGGCAGAGGCGCCCGAGGTCGGCGACGCTCTTCTCGCCGTCGACCGCGTGGTAGACCGCCGCGAGCTCGCGCGAGGGCTCGGCCCGCCCCGGCACCCGCACCGGCACGTGCTCATCGGACGGGATGCGCTCGCGGAAGTAGCTGAGCTCGTCCATGCGGCGGACGCCCTCCATCAAGAGGGCGTTGGCCGGCAGGTTGTGCCGCCGCGTCAGCCGGCTCTCGTCGAACTGGTCGAGGAAGTAGAACATGCCCTCGCCGAGCCGCAGCGTGTTGTAGACGATCTCTTCGGCCTGCCGGCCCATCAGCGCGTAGAGCTTGTCGCGCGTGATGAAGCCGAAGTCGACCGCCGCCTCGCCGAGCCGCTTGCCCTCGACCTGCGTGCAGGCCTCGATCTGCTCGGGGCTCAGCGCGCCGAACTGGTAGAGAATCTCGCCGAGCCGCTCGCCGAGCGCGGTCGACTGCGCCGCGAGCACCTTGCCCTGCTCGAAGAAGATCGAGCGGCTCGCCTGCCCGTCGAGCACCACGAACTCGCCCTTCCAGCCCGAGTGGCCGATGAGGGCGACGACGTCGCAGAGGCAGCCCGCCTTGTTGATCTCGCCCGCCAGCCGGACGAGCGCGCCGTCCTCCGGGTCGCGCCGCCCGTCCTCGCCGACCTGCCGCATGAACACGACGTGCGCCGGCGCCGGCAGCAGGCGGAAGGTGCCCTTGCGCGCGCGCATCCGCTGGCTGGCCGTGCGCGAGATGGCGTGCGCCGTGCCCGTTTCGTCGATGCGGACGAGGTCGGTCGGAACGTCGGCCATGCGGTCCTTGCCACCGGTAGCGTTAGCACTTCGCGCCCCCCGCGCGAGGGTCGCCGGGGCGGGGGCGGGCGAAAGGCGACCCCCCCTGTCTTAGCAAGCGCGCGCGCGCGCCGAAAGTCGGGCCGCGCGAGGGCCCCGGCCCTTGCAGCAAGGGCCGCCCTCCGCTAAAATTTCAACCCCGACGCCCCGGGCGCGCGCCCCGCACCCCGCCGCACGTGGCCCCCGCCCGGCCGGGCGCGCGGCGTCCGACCGAGCGCCCCGCGGCGGGCGCCCCGAGGCTGGCAGCGTGCACGATCCGAACCCTCTCCAACCCCCGGCCGGCCCCGACGAGCTCGCCCGGGCCCTCGGGGCGGTCGGCTACCTGCCCTCGCGCCCGCTCTCGGTCGCGCTCTACCTCGCCCTCGAGCTCGGTCGGCCCCTGCTGCTCGAAGGCCCCGCCGGCGTCGGCAAGACCGAGCTCGCGCGCGCCGGCGCCCAGGCCCTCGGCCGAGAGCTCATCCGGCTGCAGTGCTACGAGGGCCTCGACGAGAGCCGCGCCCTCTTCGCCTGGGACTACCCGAAGCAGATCCTCTTCACGCAGCTCTTGCGCGAGGCGGTCGCCGGCGAGCTCGCCGGCGCCAGGGGCCTCGCCGAGGCCGCCGACCGGCTCGGCGACGGCGCCTCGGTCTTCTACGGCGAGCGCTTCCTCGTGCCCCGGCCCATCCTGCGCGCGCTGCGCTCCGAGGCGCCCTCGCTCTTGCTCGTCGACGAGGTCGACCGCGCCGACCCCGAGTTCGAGGCCTTCCTGCTCGAGGTGCTCGCCGACTACCAGGTCACCATCCCCGAGCTGGGGACGGTGCGCGCGCGCCACGCGCCCCTCGTCGTGCTCACCTCGAACGGCGCGCGCGACATGAGCGACGCCCTGCGCCGCCGCTGCCTGCACGCCTTCGTCGACTACCCCGAGCCGAGCCGCGAGCTCGCCATCTTGCGCCGCCGCCTGCCCGGCCTCGACGAGGCCCTCGCCTCCGCCCTCGTCGCCTTCGTCCAGCGCCTGCGCGCGCTCGACCTGCGCAAGGCGCCGAGCGTCGGCGAGACGCTCGACTGGGCCCGCGCCCTCGCCACCCTCGGCGCCCGCCACCTCGACCCCGCCCTCGTCGCCGACACCCTCGGCGCGCTCGTGAAGTTCGAAGAAGACCGCGCCAAGGTCGAGGGCAAGCTCACCAAGCTGCTCGAAGGCCCCCCGAAGGGCGCCTGAGCGGCCCGCCCGGCGACAGAGCCTGGACGGGCGGCCAAAGCTGGCGTAAGCCTTCGCGTGACCGAGGGCCGATAGCTCAGTCGGTAGAGCTGCGGACTTTTAATCCGTAGGTCCAGGGTTCGAGTCCCTGTCGGCCCACCCGAAAAAAAGGCTACGAGCGCGCGCGCGCCCCGGCGTGCCGAACCCGTACGGCCGCCCGCCTCAGAAGCCGTTCAGCGTGCCGACGAAGGGCAGGGGGCCCGCGAAGAGCTCGTCGAGCAGGCGCGCGGCGCGCTCGCTGCCCCGCGCGACGCCGAGCCGCACGAGGGTGCGGGCCGAAGCCGCCCCGAAGTAGATCTGCGAGAGCCGGTCGATCGAGAGCGCGACCCGCTCGGCCGCGCGCGCCCCCCGCGCGAGCTGCGCGCCGCGCGGCCCGAGCTCGAGGTCGTAGGCGCCCGACTGCTCGGCGATCACCGGGTCTTCGAGATCGAGGCCGAGCGCGCCCCGCGCGAGCTCGCGCCGCGCGCCCGGGTGCGCGGCGAAGGCGCGCGCGAGGTGCACGACCCGCCCCATCGCCCCCGCCTTGGTGACCGCGAAGGGGTCGTACTGCGCCCACGCCGGCGGCGCGTCGCCGAGGCCGTGCTCGTCGACCAGCGCGAGCGCCTCGTCGCGCGCGACCGCGAGCGAGACGAGCGCGTACTGGTCGCCGAGCGACGCGAAGAAGCCGAGCAGGCCCCGCACCGCCTCGCCCGACGCGGCCCGCAGCTCGAGCACGCGGCACTGCGGCCCGCCCGGCGCCCGGTCGTCGACCTCGTAGAGCGCGTAGCCCGCGGGCTCGCCCCCGCCCGGCTTGAGGTACACCGCCCCCTCGAGCGCGCGCGCGAACACGCGCCGCCGCCACCAGTGCTCGTCGCGCTTGAGCTGGCCCGTCGTGCCCGCCCGCGCCCGCTCGTAGATCGCCCGCAGCGCCTTGCCGTGCTTGCGCGCCTCGAAGCGCGCGACGTTCGCGCGCAGGGGCGAGGCGAGCAGGTGCCCCGGCGGCGCCCGCAGCTGGTCGCGCGCCTCGACCAGCCCGTAGCCGAGCGCCCGGTAGAAGGGCAGGCGGTAGGCGAAGAGCAGCGAGAGCGGCTCGCCCCGCTCGTGGCCCGCGCGCAGCATCGCCCGCACCAGCGCCGTGGCGACCCCCGCCCGCCGGCGCTCGGGCGCGACGGCGACCGCGGCGAGGCCGCGCACCGGCACGTCCTCGCCCGCGAGGCTCGCCCGCAGGCGCAGCCCCGCCGCGAGCCCCACCGGCTCGGCCCCCTCGAGCGCGAGCAACAGGTCGCCGGGCCCGAGGTGGGGGTTGTCGCCGAGGTAGGCGGCCCAGGTCGAACCGACCGGCCGGCTGCGGAAGGCCCGCTCGGCGAGCGCGGCGGCGGCCCCGAGCTCGCCCGGTCGCGCGGCGCGGACGAGTCGCTCGGTCGGCATGCGCGGCGGCGGCGCTCAGCGCCCGGCCCGGGCGCCCGGGCGGCGTCGGCAGGGGGCGGGCGCGCTCACTCGGTCGCCTGCGTCGCCCGCGCCGTGCCGAGCAGCGCGACCGCCTGCCCCCCGTCGGCGATCTCCCCGGACCAGGTGCCCTCGCTCCAGCTCGTGAGGGCGGGCCGGTCGTCGAAGTTGGCCGCCCCCAAGATGGCGAAGGAGAACGCGACCTCGCCCGCGCCGGCCGTGCGCGCCGCGTCCCACATGATCTCGAGCGCGCCCTCGCAGTAGGCGACGGCGCACGCCTCGTCGCACGCCGGCAGGAAGGCGCCGGCGCCCCGGAGCGCCTCGGCGACGTCGGGGCACGAGACCGCGCCCCGCAGCGTCGCGTCGAAGGCGTCGGGGTCGACGCCGAGCGAGCGCGCGATCGCGACCGCCAGGAGCGCCCCGTGGTTGAAGCCGACCTCGCCGCTCGCGGCGATGCGGTCGGTCGCCGAGTCGGCCACCAGCCCGAAGCCCGCCACGCCGGCGCCGGCGACGTCGCCGAAGGGCACGCCGAGCAGCGCGGCGGCGTCCAGCCAGAAGGCGCCGCCGCCGAGCGCCCGCACGCCCCCCGACAGCGGCGCGGACGCGGCGCCTTCGAGCAGCGCCCGGGCGCCCTGCAGCCAGCCGGACACCTCGGCGTTGGGCATCGGCAGCGCGGCGAGGGCCCCGATCTCGGCGGCCGTGACGTTGGCCGCGAAGTGGTCGGCCGCGGCCGCGTCGGTGCGCCCGATGTGCTCGCGCATGGCCTCGACGAGGGCGCCCGCGCCGCGCACGCCGGGGCCCGCCTCGGGCTCGCCCGCCTGGAACGCGCTCAGGAACGACGCCCCCCAGCGGTCGAGGGTCGGCGCGAGGGCCGCCTGCGACGCCGGGTCGAGCCGCAGCGTGACCGACACGCGCAGCGACCCGGTGTCGAGCTCGACGTTCTGCGCCGCCACGTCGACCTCGAGCAGCTTCGCCGTCTTGACGCCCGCGGCCACGTCCTGGCAGCCCCGGGCGTAGGGGCCGCCCCAGACCAGCAGGGCGAAGGGCTCGCCCGGCGTCAGGTTGTCGATGGCGAGCTCGTCGCCCCCCTCGCCCTCGACCGTCAGCTCGTCGAGCCAGCCCGCGCCGCCCCGGACGGGCACCGGCCGCGCGCCGACCGACGCGCAGGTCTCGCCCGGCCTCGCCTGCGCGACCCACCCGTCGATCACGCGCTTGCCCGAGTACGAGGGCCGCGCCGCGACCGAGCCGGCGGACTTCGACAGCGACGAGACCGTCACGCCGAGCTCGGCCCGCTCGCCGCCGTCGAGCCGCGCCTCGAGCACGAAGCTCGCCTCGCGGCTCGAGGCGTGCAGCGACACCCGGCGCGGCCCCTCGCCGCCACCCCCTTCGGCCGGCGGCGCGACGAAGGCCTCGCCCGTCCCGTCGGTGACCGCCCGGCCGGCGTCGAGCGCGGCGTCGGCCACGTCGCCGATGAGCGCGAAGCGCACCGCGAGCCCCGCCTCGGGCGGCGAGACCCGCACCCGCACCGGCCGCACGCGCCCGAAGCCGAGCTCGAGGCCGACCGCGCCCTCTTCGAAGGCAATCTCGCGCCGCCCCCGGGCCAGGCCCTTCGGCGCCGCGTCGCCCCCCTCGCCCCCGCAGCCCCCCGCCCCGCCGGGGGCGAGCGCGGCGAGCGCGGCGAGCGCGACGCAAAAGGGCGGGCGATGGCGGGGCATCGAGGCGGGGCGGCCCGGGGGGCGGCGGCCCCGCGAGTATACGCCAGAACGCCCGCGTCCGCTCGGCCCGCGCGCCGCCCCGCCCCCTCAGGCCCGCGCCCGGCTCGGCCGGTCGATCGGGATGGGCCAGAGCAGGACGGCGCCCGCGACGAAGAAGGACGCGACGAGCAGCAGGGCGGTGCGGCGCGAGTGCAGCAGGTCGGCGGCGACCCCGAACGACATGCCGAGGATCGTGCCGAGCCGCGAGAACATGCCCCAGAAGCCGAAGATCTGCGCCGAGCGCTCGGGCGGCGCGAGCAGGCCGACCACCGTGCGGCTCGAGCTCTGGGTCGCCCCGATGCCCGTGCCGGCCAGGAGGGCGACGGCGAAGAAGAGCCGCTTCGGCTCGACGCCCGCCGCCGCCGAGAGCGCGCCGAGCCCGTAGATGGCCATGACGGCCACGAACCAGAGCCCGAGCGTCGCCAGCACCGTCGGCTTCGCCCCGATTCTCGCCTCGACCAGGCCGAAGGCGAACGCGCCCCCCGCGGCGCTAAACTGCAAGATGACGAAGAGCGTCTGCAGGTCGCCCATGCCGAACTGCAGCTCGGACCGGGCGTAGATGCCGACGAACTTGATGACCGCCTCGAGCCCCGCCATGTACACCATGAACGCGAGCAGAAAGCGGAAGAGCACCCAGTGCTGCCGCGCCAGCCCCGCCGTCTGCTTGAGCTCGCCGAGCCCCGCCCGCAAGAGCCGCCCGAGCCCCGCCCCTTCGAAGCCCGGCGCCGGGCGCCCCCGCTCGCGCACCAGCAAGAGCGTCGGCAGGCTCGACGCCGTGAAGAAGAGCGCCGTCACCACCATCGCGCGCTGCGTGCGCCCGACCTCGCCCGGCCCCTCGCCCCCCACGATCGAGCCGACCAGCAGCAGGCTGGCCAGGCCCCCGAAGTAGCCGAGGCCCCAGCCGAGCCCCGAGATCTTGCCCATCGTCTTCTCGGTCGCGAGCTCGGGCAGAAAGCTCGCGCAGAACGACTCGCTCAGCATGAAGGCGGCGTTGCTGAGCGCCACGAGCGCCACGCCCGCCCCGAGGTCGCCCGGGCCCACCAGCGCGAGCGCCGCGGTCGCGAGCGAGCAGGCCGCCGTCGTGCCGAGCAGGTAGACCTTCTTGCGCCCGCTCTTGTCGCAGATGGCCCCGACGAGCGGCGAGAGCCCGAGCGCCAGCACCGTCGAGAGCACGATCGCGAGCGACCAGTACGAGTCGCGCGCCGCGCCGGCCGGCACCACGTGCTCGGTGAAGAACTCGGCGTACACCGCCGTGATGACCACCGTCGTGTAGCTCGAGTTGGCGAAGTCGAACATCGCCCACCCGAAGATCTCGCGCTTTCGCACGGGCGGCGGGGCGGCTACGGCGTCGGCGGCGCTCATCGGGCGGGTCTCGGGCCCCTCCGTCTATACCCGACTCGCCGCGGCCCCGGCACTGGCCTTTTCGGCCCGCCCGCCCCCGCCCGAAAGCCGCCCCGCCCCGGCCGTGGTATCGGCCCCCGCGCCTTGTCCCGGTCGCCCACCTACCTCCAGCTCGCCCTCGGCATCGCCCTCGGCGGCTCGCTGCTCGCCGTGGTCGTGCCCTCGTTCGTCCGCGACCTGCACGCCTCGCGCCTGTCCGAGGCCGTCCGGGGCCTGCACGACATCGGCGAGGGCGCCGTCGCCTACGCCCGCGGCAAGCCCCCCGCAGAGGCCTTCCCGCCGCCGGCCCCGCTCACCCCGCCCGAGGTGCCCCGCGGCCGCCGCGTCAAGGACCCGCCCGGCACCTGGGACCACCTCACCTGGGCCGCCCTCGGCTTCTCGATCGACCACGAACACTATTTCAGCTTCGCCTTCGAGAGCCACAACGGCCCCGATCGCGCCACCTTCGTCGCCCGCGCCCACGGCGACCTCGACGGCGACGGCGAGCGCTCCACCTTCGAACTCTACGGCGAGTGCACGCCCGAAGGTTCCCGCGTGCTGCCCGGCCTCTTCGTCGACCGCGAGGTCGAGTGAGGCCCCGCGCCGCCGCGGCCGCCGCCCTCGCCGCGCCCCTCGCCCTCGCCGCCCTCGCGGGCCGGGCCGCCCTCGCCAGCCCCGCCGCCCCCGCAGCGCCCTGCGGCGCCTTCGCCGCCCCGCCGCCGCTCGCGCTGCGCGCGCTCGCCTTCGGCCACGACCGCGCCCTCGCCCGCCTGCTCTGGTCGCGCGCCCGCGTCGCCCACGGCGCCTGCTTCGCCCGCCGCCAGCGCTTCGAGGGCGCCATCGCCTACGTCGAGGCCGCGCTCGCCCTCGACCCCTCGTTCCGCGAGCCCTACCGCTACGTCGGCGCCTTCGTCGCCTCGGGCCCCGGCCGCCCCTCGCGCGCCGCGCTCGACGCCGCGCGGCGCGTGCTCGTCGAGGGCGCCCGGCGCTCGCCCGGCGACGCCGAGCTGCGCGCGCGGGCCGGCGCCTTTCTCGCCTTCGTCGCGCCCGCGCACCTCGGCCCCGACGAGGCCGCCCGCTGGCGCGACGAGGGGCTGCGGCTGCTCGATGGCTCTCGGAGCGTCGCCCCCTAACTCGTGCACCACCACGCGCGAGCCCGGACGCTCGGCCGTCGACTGCACGCCGTGCCAGCCGGCCGGCAGCGGCGGGTCGGTCCACAGAAAGAGGCGCTTGGCGTCGGCCGGCGCCAGGTTGACGCAGCCGTGGCTCTGCTGGCGGCCGAAGTTGTCGTGCCAGAAGGCGCCGTGCAGCGCGTACGACTCGAAGTAGTACATGATGAAGGGCACGTCCTCGATCGAGTAGGGCAGGTCGCCCGCGACGGCGCCGTCGCCGTCCATCGTGGCCGCGACGTGCTTCTCGCGAATGCGCCAGGTGCCCGTCGGCGTCTTGTGATCGTGCTCTTTGTCGGGGCCCTTGCGGCCGGTCGACACGAGCGTCGCGAAGACGGGCCGGGTGCCCTCGAAGGCGACGAGCGTCTGGCGCGCGAGGTTCACGTCGACCCACTTCTCGCCCGGCGCGAGGTCGACCGGCGGCGCCCCCGGCTGCGTGAAGGCGACGTCGACGCCCCGCAGCCAGTGGCCGTCGGTCGTCTCGCGGTAGATCTTGCCGCCGACGCTCAGCGTCTTGCCCGTCAAGAACGCCCGGTCGTAGCGCGCGAGCGGGCCCGCGGGGCGCACCGTCTTCTTGTCGACGTCGGCCTCGTACTTCGAGGCCTCTTTGGCGAGCACGAAGGCGACGGCGTGGCCCGCGTGCGCCTCGTCGATGGCCTGCCCCGAGAGCGAGGGCGCCTTGACCATGCCCATGCGGTCGGCCGGCGCGAGCAGCCCGCTCAGCGTCTTGTGGAAGGGGCGCGACTCGTGCGTGAAGGTGTGGTCGACCGACACGTAAAAGCCCCGGACCATGCGCTTGGCGAGCACGTCGTCGGCGTCGCTCAAGAGGTCGGCGAGCGTCACCTCGGGCTTGACCCCCTTGCCCGTCTGCGCCCACCAGGGCTTGCTCGGGTCGTAGCCCGGCGCCCCGCCCGCGCCCTCGGGCGGCGCCGGCGAGAAGCCCCCGCCGAAGGGCAGCCCCACGGTCGTCTCTTCGGCCTCGGCCTTCGCCGCCGCCTCCTCGCGTTCGCGTTCGCGCTCGCGGCGCCGCCGCCGCTTCGAGCCCGACGAGCGCTCGTCGTCGCGCTCGCGCGAGGCGCGCCGCGCCGCCGGCTCGGAGCTCGGGGTGATGCCGAGGTAGGGCTCGTACGACGCCATCTCGTCGCGGGTCGGCAGCGACTTGTAGAGCGGCGTGCCGTGCGAGAGGTTGTGCGCGTACGGGTAGGGCAGCGGGTCGTCGAGGTTCGGCGTGCGCGCGCGCGCCTCGGGGTGGTTCGCGTCGAGCGTGACGTTGCGCCCGCACACGAAGCCGTAGGGCGCGAGCCGGTACCAGCCCTCGGCGCAGCCCTCGCCCG
>DASTPP010000219.1:0-42928 GCA_035762175.1 Polyangiaceae bacterium
CGAGCGCGGCGGCCGAGACGCAAGCCGTCGGCCGGGGCCGGGGGCGAAGGAATCCGCCCGGATTTCGAGCTCCCGACCCCGGCCGACGGCGCCGCGGATCGGGCGCCGGGCGACGGGAGCATTCGTCCGACAGAGCCTAGGTCGGGTGAAGGGCCGACGCGATCGGCGCCCCGCCGAACCGGGCTCGGTCGCGCCCGGTGTTGCGAACGCGCCGGGGCCCGAGGCCCGCGGGCGACGCGTGGTGATGTTTTTGCTCTCTCTCGTCACCCCCGAGCGATCTCATTCGTGCCCGAGCCAAGGAGACGTACCTAATGAAGCTCATCGATCTCCAGACCCCGTTCGATTACCCAACCCTTACCTTCGCCCTCGACGCGTTCGAAGGCCCCCACTGCTTCGGGCGCCTGCGCCCCATGGCGATCGTGACGGCCCCCGCGTCGGTCGCTGCGTTGCTCGACGCGACGAGTCGAGCGCTTGCCGCTCGAGCCCGCCGGCTGCCCGCGGTGCGACTCTGCCTGCCCCTGGGGTAGGCCCCCCGCCTTCGACGGGCGCGGTGGGGGGCGCCGGCCGAACCCATCGAGAGGGCGCGCGGTGGGGGGCGCGCCGTTGGGATTCGCTTTTCCTCGGTTGGTAGTAGTCTACGGCCATGAAGGCAGTCCTACCGGGGTGGGTGCTCGTGTTCGCATCGTTGGCGGCGGTCGCCTCGTGTTCCGACGCCGAAGACGGCGTGCCAGGCTCGGGCGACGCCGCGGGCCCGGAGGGCACCGGGGCCGCGACGAGAGGCGGCGTGCCAGGCTCGGGCGACGCCGCGAGCCCGGGGGGCACCGGGGCTGCGACGAGCGCGGTGTCGGCGGGCGTCGCGGCGGGCTCGGGCGGGCCGGGCGTGCGCCAGATCGCGGTCGGGTTCGCGCACAGCTGCGCGCTGACCGAGGCCGGCAACGTTCTCTGTTGGGGGGCGAACTACGAGAGCCAGCTCGGCGACGGCACGAAGGTCGGCCGGTCGACGCCGATGCCCGTGCTGCAATCGCCGGGCGGGCCCCCGCTGGCGGGCGCGCAAACCCTGCCGAACAGCGGCGCCTACCATACCTGCGTCACCGGCGACGGCGGGGCCCTCTGCTGGGGGCAAAACGACTACGGCCAGCTCGGCGACGGCACGCCGTTCGACCGATCGACGCCCGTGCCGCCCCTGCTCTCGCCCGGCGGGCCGCCCCTGCCCGACGTCGAGGCCATCGCGACTGGGACGAACTACAGCTGCGCCCTCGTCGCGGGGGGCGAGGTTCGCTGCTGGGGCAACAACCTGGCCGGCCAGCTCGGCACGGGCACCTTCTCGCACGACCTGCCCTTCGACGAGCTCAGCCCCGTGACGGTGGTGCAGTCGCCGGGCGGGCCGCCCCTGGCCGGCGTCGGGGCGCTCGTGGCCGGCGGCCTGCACACGTGCGCCTGGCTCCGGGGCGACGACGTGCGCTGCTGGGGGTACAACATCAACGGCCAGCTCGGCGACGGCACGACGACGAACCGAGCCACCCCCACGAGGGTGCTCGAATCGCCGGGCGGGCCGCCGCTGAGCGGCGTCAAGTCGATCGCGCTCGGCAGCGGCGGCCACAGCTGCGCCGTGCTCGAGAGCGGCGAAGCGCGCTGCTGGGGCGACAACGACTTCGGCCAGCTCGGCGACGGCACGAAGATCGGCCGGCCGACGCCCGTGCCGGTGCGCCGGTCGCCGAGCGGGCCACCGCTGACCGGCGTGCAGGCCCTTTCGCTCGGCTTCTACCATACCTGCGCCCTGCTCGACGGCGGCAAGGTTCGCTGCTGGGGGCGAAACTTCAACGGCCAGCTCGGCGACGGCTCGACGCGCGAACGCAAAACGCCCGTGCCCGTGGTGCAATCGATCAACGGGCCCCCCGTGACCGGCGCCCAGGCCGTCTCGGCCGGCGGCTTTCACACCTGCGCCTGGTTCGGCGGCGGCGACGTGAAATGCTGGGGCGGGAACAACGACGGCCAACTCGGCATCGCCGCGCCGGGCGTTCACCCCACCCCCGTGGCCGTGCGCTTGCCGCTCGATTGACCGGGGGCGCGACCGCTCGGCCCGGCGGCGCGGGCCAGCCCGAAGGGGCCCGGGGCCCGGGCCTCTCCGCGCGGCGGCACCAACCCCGACGAGTCGACCCTCTCGCGCCAGCTCGCGACGACCTGCTCGCGCAGGGCGCCTGAACGCGCCATCTGCCCGAGGGCCGTCAACGCGCGGTCGACCTCGGCCGGGAGGTCGGGCCCGAGGCGCAGCCCGGGCGGCAGGCGCTGGTCGAGCCCCTCGACGGACGCGAGCGCCCGGCCGACCCAAGGCGAGAGCAGCGAGGGGGCGTCGGCGTGCGTCCAGGCGCTGAGGCTGAAGGTGGCGTGCGGCGCGGTCGACCGCTCGTGCGCGACGTGCACCCAGTCGCGCGGCCAGAACATCACGTCACCCGAGCGCCCTTCGAGCGCCAACGCCTGCGCCTCGTGGCTGGCCGGGTTCGGGTCGCGGTCAACGGACAAAGGGTCGGCGGCGAAGTGGTCGGGCTCCCACACGAGAAAGCGCTTCTTTCCGAGCACGGGGAAGGTGAACACGGCATTGCCGGCGTCGCGGTGAATGCCGAAGGGGCCGACGTCGTACGTGCCGCAGAAGAGGGCGGCGTCCGTCCGGCGGGCAAGCCGACGCGCTCGAACAGCGGGCGCAAGAAGGCGCGCGCGGCGGGTAAGAGCCGCGGGCAGTAGCGATGAAAGTTTCTTATGTAGATGCCGAATTCTTGATTGTCGGCGCGCTCGGCGACCCCCGTCAGGTACTCGCGCAACGACCCGGCGTCGCCCGGCGCAAACTTCATGACCCCGGCCGCCGCGGCGAGCCCTCCCGGTGCTCGACGACCCACGCCGCCCGTCCGCCGAGCGCCCTCACGCTCGGGTTCGTCTCCCGGGCCGGTCGGCGCCAATCACGGGCGCAAACGCAGCCAGCGCTCGACCGCCGCCGCCCCGTCGGCGTCGACGTGCTCCGTCGCGAGCGGCGGCATGCGCCGGAGGAACAACGACGAGCGACGCATGCGGTGGAGCAGGCGGCTGCCGGCGACGTCGTCGCGGTCGACGAGGCGGCGCGTCGTGCGGTAGGCGGCCGTGGCCTCCACGCGATCGAGGTCGGACGTCGCGAGCCATAGATCGAGGCCGCGCGGCGGCCGGAAGTAGCCGGCGTCGCGGGGGCGGTCGCCGTTGTGGCAGCTGCCGCAGTTCGCGTGCAAATAGCCGAGGGCCGCCCGGTCGGTGGGCGTGCCGGGGACCTCGATCGGGCGCGCCGGCGCCGCCGACAGGCGCCCCTCGGCGACGAGCGCGTCGAGCGTCGCCTCGCCCTCGCTCGCGGCCGGGTGCGCGAGTTGGATCGCGGAGAAGCCGAGGACGCGTTCCCGGCGGCCGCCGTGGCACGTCATGCACGCCCGCGCGGGCGGGACGTCGTGGGCCGTGCCGAGCGCCCGCTCGGCCCCGTCGGGAGCCGCCACCGCGTCCGACTGGTCGGCCCCCCATAGGTACGCCACGGCCGCCCAGGCGCTTTCGCCCTCGCCCACCCTCATGAGGAGCCGCGTTTCGACGCGCCGACCGTCCTTCCAGAATTCCTTCCAGAGCTGCGTGCCGACGGGGAATTGCCACGAATCCATGTCCGAGCTGTCGATCGTGGCCCCGGGGGGGAGCCGCACCCAGCGCCGCTTCGACGCGCCGTCGCTCCAGAGGGAAAAGGCGGGCGCGTACGGGCGCGCGTCGGCGGCGACCAACCCGCGCGCCGCGTCGGCGTAGAAGCCGGCGTCCGAAACGCGCGCCGGCAGGCGAGCGGTCAGCGGTGACTCCGGGGGCAGCCGGTAGGGCGAGCAGGAGGCGCTCGCGAGGGCGAGAGCGAGGGCCGCCCGGCGGGATGAGGAAGGGCGGCCGCGTCGTCGGGGGTCGCGCATGGCGTTCGGGCCTTACCTTGGCCGAGGCCGCGCCCTCGCGGGTGCGTCACTCTGTCGCGGCCCGGCCGGGCGAGACGGGTCGGGGGCCTGCGTCACTATGTCGCAGCCCGCTCCCGGGTAGTGGGGTAGCGTGCTTGCATGCCTGCTCGCGACCCAGGCCAGGCGCCCCCGAGCGACCTGGGGCTTTCGGCCGCCGTCCGGGCGTGGCCCGCGACGGCGCCCGCGCCCGAGGTGCGAGCGCGGGTCGTCGCGACCGTGACGTCGCCGGCGACCCGCGCGGCCACGGTCGGGCGCGAGTGGCCCGGGGGCTCCGACCTCGAGGGGGTCGCGACGCGGTCCTTTTCGCCGGCCGCGGCGCTGCGCTGGCTGGTGTCGCTGCGCTGGCACGCCGCCGCCGGGCAGGCCCTCGCCATCGCCTTCGCCGCGAGCGTCTGGCGCGCCGAACTGCCCTTCGGTCCGCTCGCCGCCTTCGCCGCGCTCACCGCCCTGTCGAACGCGGCGATCGTGGCCTGGTTGCGGCGCGCCCCCGCGGTCGGGCCCGGCGTCGTCGCCGCCGCCCTCGCGCTCGACGTGCTCTCGCTGACGGGCTCGCTCGCGCTCTCGGGCGGGGCCTCGAACCCCTTCGCCTCGCTGTACCTGGTGCTCGTCGCCATCGCCGCTCTCGTGCTCGAGCGCCGGCGCTCGGCCGCGGTCTTCGGGCTCTGCGTCGCGGGCTACGCCGCCCTCGCGCTCGGCGCGACGGGCCAGGCGCCGCCGGGGGCCGAGGCGGCGCGCCTGCACGCCCCCGCCCTCGGCCTGACCGCGCTGGCGCTGGCGCTCGTGCTCACGCGCTTCTCGCGCGCGCTGCGCGAGCGGCAAGACGCCTTCTTGCGCGCGCAGCGCGCGGCCACCCGGGCCGAGACCGTGGCCTCGCTGGGCACGCTGGCGGCCGGGGCGGCCCACGAGCTCGGCTCGCCCCTCGGCACCATCGCCCTGGCGGCGAACGAGCTCGAGGCGTCGATGCTCGCGGGCGACGCGGGGCAGGCCCTCGACGACGCGCGGCTCATCCGCGACGAGGTCGAGCGCTGCCGCGCCATCGTCCAGCGCATGGGCGCGCGCGCCGGGGCGCCGAGCGGCGAGGCCCCGGCCTGGCTGAGCGCGCCGGCGCTGTGCGACGAGGTCCTCGCGGCGCTGCCGCCTTCGGGCCGGGCCCGGGTCGTCGCGCGGCCGGGCGAGGGGCCACGCTTCGCGCTGCCGCCGCGGGCGCTCGCCCAGTCGCTCGCCTGCCTCGTGCAGAACGCGCTCGAGGCCGACGCGGAGGGCCCCGTGCTCTTGCGCGTCGAGCGCTCGGGCGGCGCCGTGCGCTTCGTCGTCGAAGACGAGGGCCCAGGCCTGCCGCCCGCGCTGCTCGAGCGGCTCGGCGAACCCTTCGTGACGACCAAGCCGCCGGGACGGGGCATGGGGCTCGGCGTCTTCCTCTGCGCGGCCTTCGCCGAGGCGTGCCGCGGCGAGCTGCGCTTCGAGTCGTCGCCCGGTCGCGGCACGCGCGCGACGCTCGAGCTGCCCGCGGCGCAAGGGCTGCCGTGACCGAGCCCGCGCCGCCCCTCGTGCTCGTGGTCGACGACGACGCGGCGTACCGCGGACGCCTCGTGCGCGCCTTCGAAGGCCGCGGCTTCCGGGCGCGCGGCGCGGGCGACGTCGGCCCCGCCCTCGCCCTCGCGCGCGAAGAGCCCCCCGACTACGCCGTCGTCGACCTGCGCCTGCCGGGCGGCTCGGGCCTCGCGGTGCTCGACGAGCTCAGGCGCCTGCGCGCGGACGCCAACGTCGTCGTCTTGACCGGCTACGGCAGCATCGCCACCGCCGTCGACGCCGTGCGGCGCGGGGCCACCAACTTCGTGCCCAAGCCCGCCGACCTCGACGATCTGCTCGTCGCCTTCGCCCGCGGCGCCCACCCGCCCGGGGCGGCGCCGGCCATGGCCCACCCGGCGCCCTCGCTCGCGCGCGCCGAGTGGGAGCACATCAACCGCGTCCTCGCCGACTGCGGCGGCAACATCTCGCAGGCGGCCCGGGTTCTGCGCATTCAACGCCGCAGCCTGCAGCGCAAGCTCGCCAAGTACCCTGTCCCCAAGTGAGGGCGGGGCTCACCCGGGCCCGCGCCCGAACCGGCGCGCCAACGCGAACGTGCCCCCCGGCACCATCGCCGCGGCGATCGCGAGCGCCGCCGCCCGCCCGCTCAGGCGCCGCGTGCCGAACGCCTCGAGCACCGCCACGATGTAGAGCACGAAGAGCAGCCCGTGCACGAGGCCCGTCACGCGCACCGCCGCGGGCAGGCCGGCCGCGTACTTCAAGGGCATCGCCACCCCGACCAGCGCGAGTAGCGACGACCCTTCCGCCCAGGCGAGCCGGCGCAGGCGCCCGTCGAAGCCGGGCGGGGCGGGGGCGGGTCGGCCGGCGCGGGTCGCCGGGGTCGCGGGCTCACGGGACATGGAGCAAGGGCCTCTCGTACGCGAGCGCGGGCCAGGGCGTGGCGAGGGCCGCGAGCCCGAGCGCGGCGAGCGCACCGAGGCCGAGGCGCGAAAGGCGCGCGGGGCCCGCGTCGAGGCGGCGCGCGGTCACCCACGCGCGGCCGGACGCGCGGCCCTGCGGGGCACGCGCCGCGACGAGCACGCCCGACAAGAACACCGCCCACCGCCCCCACGAATGCAGCACGACGAGCCATCCGTACGCGACCGTCATGCCCCATGCTGTACGCCCGCACGACGGCGGTGACACTGCGTCTCGTTGACGCACCCCGCGCGCCGCCGACGGGCGTCTCGCGGGCCGGACGCCGTTGACACGATGCCCCCGAGGCGCGGGGGGCGGCCGCGCGCCGGCAGCGCGTTCGGCACGGCCCCGGCAGGGGGCGGCTGCCGGCGGCCACGCCCACGAACGCCGTCAAGCCAGGCCGCCCCTCGCCCCCTCGACGGGGCTTCAGGGCGACGGCCGCCCCGGGCTCGTCGCGCCGCCCGGAGGCGCGGCGTCGGCGGGCGGGCGGCAGTCTGCCGCGCTCGCCCCGGGGGTCGGGACGGCGCGCAAGATGGCGCCGTCGGCGCTGCCGGGTGACCGGTCTCGCGCGTTTTCGGCGACGACCCGGCGCAAGATGCCGGCGAACTCTTCGGGGCCGATGTAGCCCTGGTACTTGCCGAGCTCGGCCGCCTCGGGCGAAAAGAGCACCGTCGCCGGCCACCCCCAGTCGGCGTAGAGCTTTCCGACGTCGGGGTTCGTGTCGACATCGACCTTGATGGCGATGAAGTGCTCGTCGAGCAACCTTTGCACCGCGGGGTCGCGGTACGTCGTCGCCTCCATCGCGCGGCACGGGCGGCACCACTCGGCCGTGCCATCGAGCACGATGAACTTATGTTCGGCCTTCGCGCGGGCGAAGGTCTCGAGCGAAAAGCTCGCCCAGATCGGGTCTTGGCGTGGGGCCCCCGCGGGCGCGACGGCGTGTGCGCCGGGCCCGGCCGGGGTCGAGGCACACCCGAGGCCGAACAAGACGAAGAGGGCGGTCAAGAACGGGCGCGGCGGGTGCATGGTCAGAGGGCACTACGCCGCGGGCCGGCGGGCGGTTCCGCCCCGGGGCCCGGCGAGGGGTGACCAGCGAGGGAGGTGGCGTCTTTCGCCTGCGCCCGGGCGCGAGCGAGCTCGAGCCGCTCGTGCCGCCCGACACGCGCTCGCGATGCCCCTCTGAGCGCGTCGGGGCGCGCGCCGGCGGCTTAGCGCAGCGGTCGAGCTCGCGAAGCCCGGGCGGCGCGCGCGTCGTGCGGGCGGGGGTTTGCAAAGCGCGGCGGAGGTGCGACCCTGCCCGGGGCAGGAGCGGGAATCGTATGGCAGAGCACGCAACCGAGCAGGGCTGGGACACCGCCGCGATCATGGGCGGGCTTTACGGCGACGGCATCATCGGTCTCAAGGGCGCGTTCGACCGGGCGTGGGTCGAGCGCATGCGCGAAGACATCGAGGCCCTGTTCGAAGAGGCGCGCGCGGTGCCCGGCGGGGCGTTGCCGCGCGGGCCCGAGCGCTACTACGTCGAGGTGCACCCCGAGCGCGTGCGGGGGTTCGTCGACATCGTGACCCACCCCTGGTTCGTCGCGGTGTGCGAGGCGGTGCTGGGGCCCCATTACAAGGTGGTCGAGGTGGGGTTCGACATTCCGTTTCCCGGCGCCGCCGACCAGCCCTGGCACCGCGACTTTCCCTCGCCGGCGGCGACGCTCGAGGGGCGGCGCCTGAACTCGCTCGCCTTCAACCTTACCGCGGTCGACACCGTGCCCGAGATGGGCCCGTTCGAGGTCGCGCTCGGCACCCAGTGGGACGACATCACCGGCTGCAAGGGCGACATGTTCCCCCCGGAAGAGCGCTGGCCGCGCTACCGGGCGAGGGCGGTGCAAAAGTTGCCGCAGATGGGCGACATCTCTGCCCGGTCGGCGCTCACCATTCACCGCGGCACGGCCAACCGCTCGAGCTCGGCGCGGCCGGTGTTGGTCGTCGGCGTCGACGCGCCCGACGCCACCAACGCCAAGCACCACGACCTGCAGCTCAGCCGGCCCTACGCCGCCACGCTGCCGCCGCGCGTGCTCGACCACCTCACGTACCGCCTTACCGACGAGCTGCGGCCGGTGATCCAGCACCATGTGATCGAGGGGCTGCTGAAGCCAGCCTATTAGCCGCCCCGGCGCAGCGCCCCCTGGGGCGAGAAAAAGGCACGATGCAAGGCGAGCCCGCGACGCAGTTCGAGCGCGAGATCCGCGAGCGGCCGGCCGCCGTGGCGCGGCTCGTCGGCGCCGGCTGGGCGGTGTAGTCCTACTACAGGCGGCGGAGGGCGGCGCGCAGCCGGCCCTGAGCGGCTCCCGCGACCGCTCGCCGACGCCGGCGTCCGCTCGCCGAAAGGGCTTGGCGGTCGCCCTCGACCGCGGCCACACCCGGGGGGACGCCGGCCGAGCGCGGACGGTGCCGCCGCGGCGGGCGTCGCGGTACCCCAAGAAAGAGAGCACCTTGCGATGCGTCTCGCCCTCCGTCGTGTCCGCGTCTTCGCCTTCGCCGCCCTCGCGACGGCCTGTTCGAACGGCGCCCCCGAGCCCCGCGCCGCGCCCGCGGCCGCAAGCGCCGAGGCCGCGCCGCCCGACGCGCCCGCCGCGCGCGTCTTCGCCCAGAACGTCGTGTCCTCGGGCGACGCGATCGCACCGACGTTCGCGCGCGACGGGCGCACGATGTACTTTGTCAAGACGGGCCGCCAGCGCAAGCACACCCGCCTGATGGTCTCGCGCCTCGCGGGGGGCGCGTGGGCGCCCCCCGAGCCCGCCCCCTTCGGCGACGTCGAGGCCACCGAGCTCACCCCCTTCGTCGCCGCCGACGGGGCGGTCTACTTCGCCTCCAACCGGCCCCGGGTGGCGGGCGACGGCCGCACCGATCTCGATCTGTGGGTGGCGCGGCCGACGCCGGACGGCTTCGCCCCCCCGCGGCGCCTCGGCGCCCCCGTCGAGAGCCCGGCCCTCGAGGTCGGCCCCTCGCTCACGCGCGACGGCACGCTCTACTTCACCTCGTCGCGCACCGAGCCGCCGGGCATCTACCGGGCCGCCCGCCTGGGCGAGGGCTACGCCGAGCCCGAGCGCCTGCCGGAGCCCATCAACCGGCCCGACGGCTACACCTCGACGCCCTTCGTGGCGCCCGACGAGAGCTTTCTTCTCTTTTACTTTCAGACCGTCGGCCCGAAAGGCGTCGGCCAGTCCGACCTTTACGTGAGCTTGCGTCGGGGCGGGGGGTGGTCCGACCCGAGACCCCTCGGCCCCGAGGTGAACACGCCCGAGTACGGCGAGTTCTCGCCCTCTCTCTCGCCCGACGGACGCTACCTCTTCTTCGCCCGCAACGACGTGCGAAGCTACGAGCCGAACCTCGACATCGCCTGGGAGAACATCTTCTACGTGCCGGTCGACCGAATCGAAGCGCTCCGATCGCCCGGCCGCCCGGGCTAACGCGCGCCCCGCGAGGCCGGCGCTCGCGCCGCCGGCCGAGGGCCGCCCGGCGGCGGGCGCGGCTCAGGGCGCGCAGACGTAGGCGCCCTCGCCGTTCTCGTAGAACGTGTGATCGGCGCCGCAGGTGGCATAATCGAGCATGCAGGTGCGCTTCTCTTTGACCGCGCCCGTGCTCAAATTAACGCGCAGCTCGAGCCCGCCCGCCAGCCAGGCGCCGCTGAGGACGTAGCCGTAATCTTCGGGGCAGATGTTGAGCAGCGGTCGCGCCCGAGTCGAAAGCGTCGTTCCCGCCGCCCGCTTCGTCGCGCGGCGCCGGGGTCATGTCGTCGCGCGGCGCCGGTGCCGCTTCGGTCGCGCCGCGTTCGACGTCGATGTGCCGCGCTCGCGGCAAGGGCGGCGGCGGCGGCGACGAACGGCGTGAAGCGCGGGCGACTTCGCGCTCCGGCGCGCGAGCATCGGCACATGGCGGGCGGGCGGCAACGGACGGCCCGCCCGCGCGCTTACACCCAGACGCCTCGCGGAACGACGGACCAAGCCCCGGGCCGCAGCCGGCGGCCGGGGGGCAATCACGGCCCCCTCTTGGGTTCGACCGGGCGGAGCGCCCGGCGGCCGCAGGGGTACGGCGGCGGCGCGGCCCGCCCCCCGGTCGCTAGCGCGAAAGCGCGCGCCGGAGGTCGTCGCTCAAATGGGCGATGATGGTCTGCACGCGCAGCGGCTGCAACTCGCGGTGCAGAAAGCACAAGTGAACCTCGGGGCCCGCCGAAGGCGCGCCGTCGGCCAGCACGACGAGGCGCCCCGTCGCCAGATCGTCTTCGACGAGATAGCGAGGCACGAAGGCCGCGCCGACGCCCAGCCGCGCGAGGTCGGCCACGCCTTCGATCGCGTCCGAGCGGGCGACGACGCGCGAAGGGGCGACGACGTGAAGGCGCCCCCCGTGCGCGACGGACCAGGGGACGATGTCGTCGGTGCCGGGGATGCGAAACGCCGCCGCCGGGACCTCGGCGAGCGCGGCGAGGGGCAGGAGCGGCGAGGTGGCCGGGGGGCGCCGCGGGCGGGGGCGCGCGGCGTCGAGCAGCGCGGGCGAGGCGACGACGACGGCCGGCAAGCGGGCGAGGCGCCGCGCGATCAGCGAGCTCGGCGGCAGCGGGCCCATCCGGACGGCCACGTCGATGGGTTCGCCGACGAGGTCGTCCACGCGGTCGTTGAGCTGGACGTCGACCCGCACCGCCGGGTGCGCCGCGACGAAGCGGGCCACGCTCGGCAGCACGTAGTGCCGCCCGAAGGCCCGGCTCACCGACACCCGCACGAGGCCCGAGGGCTTGCGCTCGGCGGCGGCGAGCTCGAGCCCCGTCCGCAGGGCGGGCAGGCAGCGCGCCAGATCGGCGGCGAGCCGCTGGGCGGCGTCCGTCAGCGCCACGCGCCGGGTGGTGCGGCGAAAGAGGCGCACGCCGATTTGGGCCTCGAGCTGGCGCGCGACGCGGCTGACGGCCGCGCGCGAGAGGCCGAGCCGCCGGCCCGCCGCCGCGAACCCCCCGTGGGCCACCACGGCCTCGAACACGCGCAACGAACCCAGCTCGACGCCGTCGATTGTATCCATCTGCGTGACAGTTTGCGCGGCCTTGGTGACCTATTCAAGCCGGCGGCGGGGGCCTATGCATGATCGCCGAGGCCAGGGCGGGCGCGCCGTCGCCGGCCGCGCGCCCCGGGCCCCCCCCAACGACGAAACGGAGCTGAGATCATGGAACAAGTTCGTATTGCGCTCGTCACGGGTGCCAACCGCGGGATCGGCCGCGCCGTGGCCGAGGGCCTGGCGCGCGAGGGGTTTCACGTCGTGGCCGCCAGTCGCGAGGCCGCGCGGGCCGGCGCGACGGTCGAGGCCATCGCCGCGGCCGGCGGGTCGGCCGAGGCGGTCGCGCTCGACGTGCGCGACCCCCGGTCGGCGCGCCGGGCGGCCGACTTCGTCGCCGAGCGCCACGGCCGGCTCGACGCGCTCGTGAACAACGCCGGAGTGATGCTCGGCATGGCCGACGACATCTTGGGCGCGAGCCGCGAACACGTCGACGAGTCGTTCGCGACGAACACGCTCGGGCCGCTCGAGGTCGTCAAGGCGCTCCTGCCGTCTTTGCGGGCGTCGAAGCGCGCGCGGGTGGTGAACGTATCGAGCACGGTGGGCCTGCCGGCCGACATCGTCGACCCCCGCTCGCCCTACGCGGGCGTCGAGACCGCGTCGTACCGGCTCTCGAAGAGCGCGCTGAACGCGGTGACCGCGCTGCTCGCGAAGGCCCTGCGCGCCGACGGCATTCTCGTCAACGCGATGTGCCCCGGCTGGACGCGCACCGACATGGGGGGCGAAGCCGCGCCCCGGAGCCCGCAACAGGCCGCGGACACCGCGATCTGGTTGGCCACGCTGCCCGACGGCGGGCCCACGGGCGGCTTCTTCGCCGACCGCGAGCGCGTCGCCTGGTAGGCGCAAACGCGGGGGCGGTGGGGGCGGCCGGGCGCGGCGCTCGCACCGCCCCCCGCCCCGAAGCCTTTCGGTGCCGTTCGCCCTTCGAGCCCGCGTCGCGGCAGGCGCGGCGCTCTCACGCGGGGCGTCGGCCCCCCTCGCGCCCGAGGCGTTCGGGCGCCCCCCAACCTCATTCGAGCATCGCCTTCGGCCGTCCGTTCATTGCGAACCCGCGCCTGGTCTCGAAGCTCAAGCGCGGCGCCGACCTGGCCGTGCCGGACGCGGCGACGTTCTACACGCCCGGCGAAAGGGGGTATACCGATTACCCGCTCGACGACGGGACGCCGCCGCCCGGGGGCGCCGTGAGCCTACGGTAGCCGCCGCTCGAGCCTCGGTTTCGCCAGCCCGCAGGGCCCCCCCTCGAGGCGTCATGCGACGGGGCCCTCGCCGGGCGGGCTCCATTCGGGCCGGCGGCTCGACGACGACGAGGGCCGGCAGCACGCTTACCGCCGGGTGCCTTCGCGCCCCAATCACCGCGAGCGCGTGGTACACCAGCCGTGGATCATCAGCGCCTGGAAGCACTGCACGGGCGGCTCGAAGCCGGCGTCGGCGATGAGCCGCTCGACCTCGCCGGGCGCGACCACGGCCACGTCGCGACCGTACGACGCCCGCATGGCGGCCACCCGCTCGGGCGTGACGCCGGCGTGGCCCATCGCGCGCGCCCAGACCTCGAACAGGCGCTCGAACCCGCCGGGCGACGCGCCGATCGCGAGGTCGGCGCTCACCAGCGCGCCGCCCGGCCGTAGGCGCGCCGCGATCTGCGCGAAGAAGTCGCGGCGCGCGTCGGGCCGCACCATGAAATGCGACACCAGCAGGGCGGTCGCGGCGTCGAAGGGGGGCTGCGGGGGCAGCGAGTCGAGGTAGCCCTCGTGCAGCGTGCAGCGCCCGGCCAGGCCGCTCGCCTCGACCTTCTGGCGGCAAATCGCGAGCATCGGCGCCGAGGGCTCGACCGCGGTCAAGCGCCAGCCGGGGAACGCGAGCGCGAGGTCGAGCAGTTCGAGGCCGGTCCCGGCGCCGACGCAGAGCACGCGCGCGTCGGGCGGCAGGTCGGAAAGCGCCAAGCGCGCGACGAGCTGCAGCGCGTCGCGCACCGGCGCGAGGCGTGCGAATTGCTGGTCGTAGCCGGCTGCTTGTTCGGCGCCGAAGACGGCGGTCGGCTGGGGAGAGTCGGTCATGGCTCCTCGTGGGTCAATGCGTGCGCTGGACGGCGCGGCCGCGGGGCGCGGTCAGCCCCCCCGTCGCGCGGGGGACGGCGCACGGCCGACACGTAGCGCTCGGCGCCGCCCGGCGACAGGGCGCGTTTTTCGTTGCGGTCGGCGAAGCTTTCGCCGGCCGCACGCGGCGAAGCCGAGGCGCCCGCCGTCGGGGCGGACGCTCGGCGCGTCGGTCACCAGGCTCGGGCGGGGCACGCGGGTGCTCGGGCCTGTGGTTCGGCCGCCCGAAGGCGGCGCCGCCGGGCCCCGCTGCGTCGCGCCCGAAGCCCGGACGATTTTTCGCAAATCCTGGCGCGGCCGCCTGTCTATCCGGTGGGACGCGACGCCAAGCCCGGGCACTCGGTCGACCCTGCGTACCGAGGGCCGGGCCCCCGGGCGCGGGGCCGGCGGGGTCTGCGGCTCTGCGCCCTCGCGTCGGCCCCCGGGCCATTCCCCCCCCCCTCTTTTTTGAATAGGTGCCTTCGATGTCAACGTTGCCCCCTTCGATTTGCCTTCGCATGAACCTGGCTCTCGGCGCCCTCGCCTTGGGCGCGCTCCTCGCCGCGTGCGGCGCCCAGCCCGACGCCGGGCCCGAGGCGAGCACGACCGACGAGGCGATCGCGGCCGGCGACGCGTTCTGCCCGCAGGGCTTCGCCTTCGACGCCGGCCACCAGCTCTGTCTGAGCGCGACCGAGGCGGCGGGCCCCTTCGCCCCCTCGATGATCGACTTCTGCCGGCAGTGGGTGCCCAACCGCGCCGACGGCTCGAACGCGTGCCAGACCAACGAATGGGGCTTCCCCGCCACGCGCTGGGCCCGCTCGCTCGCCATCGACGCGCGCCTGGCCACGAAGCAAGCCGACGGCTGCCCGCGGGGCACCACGTTCAACGCCGGCCAGGGCTACTGCTCGGACGGCCAGAACCTGTACGGCCCCTTCACCAAGGACGACGTCTTCTTCTGCCAGACGGCCGGCGGCGGCGGCGCGGCCTGCGAGACCAACCGCGTCGCCGTCGGCATGGCGCGGCCGAAGAGCGTCGGCCCCGTCCCGGGGGGCATCTCGGCCGAGGGCAAGGCGCAGATGTCGCGCATCGTCGCGTACGCCGACGCGCACCACAGCGGCGTGTCGGGCGGCCGCTGCTTCGAGTACGTCTGGGATTACCTCTGGCGCTCGGGCTACGGCAAGATCGATGAGTACAACGACGCCCCCGACATGCCCAGCGCCTACGCCCGCAACTTCGCCGAGTACATGAACCAGGGCAACAACGCGGCGACCTGGGGCCTGCAGCGCCTGCCGATCAACAACCCCTACGACGCGCCGGTCGGCGCCGTCGTGGTCGTGGCGGCCGGCTCGCCGGGCACGGCGCACCCGACCGCCGGCGACATCGCGATCGCGGCCGGCGGCGGCCGCTTCATCAACGACGGGCCCAACATGGGCTACGGCGGCAGCCGCCAGGCCTTCGTCAACGGCGGCGGCAAGGTGCTCGGCATCTACGCGCCGCTCTGATCGGCCCGGTCGTTCGCGGCCTCTGCCCGCGAGAGCGCAACGAGGCCGACACGCCCCCCTCCACCCCCGGGCCTCCGCTCGCGCGCCGCAACCCCACCGACTCCCCCGTGGCTTACTATGCCCCCTGGGAGCGCCAGCGCGTCAGCGACTTCGGCGGCTGCAACACGACGTGAATCGAGCCGCGGCACGTCATCACCAACGCCCACTGCGTGTCCACCGGCACAGCGGCGCCCGGCGCCGACCCCTGGATGGCCGACGTGTCGTTCCGTGTCGCGCGCGACGTCAGAAGGTGACGAGCACGGGCCGGTGGCGATCTTGCCCCGTACCGTCGCCGAGCTGGCCGCTGACGTTTCGGCCCCAGCAGCGCAATGCCTTGTCGTCGCCAAGGGCGCAGGTGTGAAACAAGCCGAGCGCCGCGCTGTGCACCCCCGGCAGCGGCGCGCCCGGCGCGAGCTCGACCGCCACGGGCCGCAAACGCGGCGTCGTCGTGCCGTCACCGAGCTGGCCGAACTCGTTGTGGCCCCAGCAGCGCAGCGTGCCGTCGTCGAGCACGGCGCACGAGTGCGGCGACCCGAGGGTGGCCTGCCGCACGCCGGCGAGCGACAGGCCCGGCGCGAGCTCGACCGCCACGGGCCGCAGGCGCTGGTTCGTCGTGCCGTCGCCGAGCTGGCCGGAGGTGTTGCTCCCCCAACAGAGCATGCCCCCATCGTTCGTCACCGCGCACGTGTGGTTGCCGCCGGCCGCCAGCTGGCGCACCCCCGTGAGCGCCGAACCCGGCGACGCCTCGACCAGGCGGGGCACGCCGCGAGCGGTCTTGGTGCCATCGCCGAGCTGGCCGTCGTCGTTCGCGCCCCAGCAGAGCACGCCCCCGTCGGTCATCAGCGCGCACGAATGAAAGTCGCCCGAGGCGAGCGCCCGCACGCCCGCAAGCGGCACGCCCGGCGACAGCTCGACCGGACGCGGGTCGCCGTGATCGACGGCGGTGCCGTCGCCGAGCTGGCCGTTGACGTTCCACCCCCAGCAGAGCGCGGCGCCGCCCGACGTCAACGCGCACGAGTGGTAGCGGCCGACCGCGAGTTCGTTGACGCCGGCGAGCGGCGCACCGTTCGCCAGCACCACGGGGCGCGGCACGGTCTGATCGTATTCGGTGCCGTCGCCGAGCTGCCCAAAACCGTTGAGGCCCCAGCACCGCACCTGGCTGCCGGTAACGAGGGCGCAACTTCGCATGTAGTTGAGCGCCACGCTCGCGACGCCCGCCAGCGGGGTGCCGTTCTCGGTGCCGGGCTCGAGAACGACCGGACGCGGAGAATACGTGCCGAAGTTCGCGAACCAGCCGTCGCCGAGCTGGCCGAACACATTACCCCCCCAGCAGCGCGCCTCGCCCGAATCGAGCGCGGCGCAGGTATGGTCGGCGCCCGACGAGACCCACGTCGCCTTCGCCGAGCCGCCGCCCTCACCGCCCGACCCGCCCTCGCCGCCCGACCCGCCCTCGCCGCCCGACCCGCCCGCACCACCGGCGTCGGAGCCGCCTGCGCCGCTCGCGCCGCCCGTTCCGCCCGTGCCCCCCTCGCCGCTGCCGCCGGCGCCGCCGCCCCCTTGCCCGCCGCTGCTCGCTCCGCCCTGCGGTTGGCCGGCGCCGCCACCCATGCCGCCCTTGCCCGCTGACGAGCCGCCGGAGCTGCCCGACGTACCCGATGTGCCCGACGTGCCCGACGTGCCCGACGTGCCCGACGGGCTATCGTCATCATCGCCACACGCCGACGCAACCGCCCCAGCCAGCGCCACGAGCGCCAGCACCCCCATCGATTGGTATCTCATCGTCAGCACCCCTCCTCGTTCGATCGACGGCGCGAGCACGCGCTGGCCCTCGACGTACCACGTTAGTGCCGCAGCGTGAACATACTCGCTTCGAGGTCATTCTTGCGCACCTTCGCACTCTGAAAGGCCCGGCCCGACCGGCTCGCCGCGAGCGTCGTGTCGTCGCCGGCCCGCAGCGACAGCGAACCGACCGCGTCCATCGTCAGGCCCATGGTCGCGAATTCTCCCACAATAGACGCGTCGCGGGAGGTGTCAGTCGTGCCCTTCTTTGAAGAAGGCGCGCCCGAAGGGGCTCTCGAACGTGGCCCAGCCGAGGCCGTAGCCGAGCGCGATGGGCGCGTACGCGCCGGTCGTCTCGGGCGCGAGCGTCGGGAGCTCGCAGGCGGTGACGTTCAACGCGGAGCAGAGGGCCAGCGGCAGGAGCGGGCGGCGCACGGGAGGCGCCTTCGCGCGAGGGCCGGCCGTTCGTTCGTCGTTCACGCCGCCTCGGGCCGGCTCGCCGCCCCCCGCGAAGGCGGCGCATGCCGTGAGCGTAGCCGGAACACGCTCCGCCCGCCGCCCCGGGCGCGCTACGCTCGGCGGATGCCGACCGTGCGCAGAGTTGCCGACGTCCTCGAGCTCCGGCGCGAGTACGACGACTTTCTCGTCGACCTCTGGGGCGTCGTCCACGACGGCGAGCGGCTCTTCGCGGGCGCGCGCGCGACCCTCGAGGCGCTCGCCGAGAGCGGCGCGCGCGTCCTCTTTCTGACGAACTCGTCGCGCCTCGGCCCGCGCGTCGCCGAGAGCCTCGTCGCGATGGGCCTGCGCCGCGAGATGTTCGTCGACGTCGTCTCGTCCGGCGACGTCACCCGCGCCGCGCTCGCCGCCCGCGACCCGCGCCCGTTCGGCGCGTCTCCCGACGCCGCGCGCGTGCTCCACGTCGGCCGCGCCTCGTTCGTGCCGTGGCTCTTCGAGCTCGGCCTCGCCTTCGTCCGCGAGCCGCAGCGCGCGAACCTCGTCGTCGCCACCGGCACCGTCGCCGGCGAGGCCGAGCTCGACGGCCTCCGTCGCACGCTCGCGCCGCTGGCCGAGCGGGGCACGCCGCTCGTGTGCACCAACCCCGACCGGCTCATTCCGTCGAGCGCCGGCCTCACGCTCGGCCCGGGCGCGGTCGCGCACGCCTACGCGTCGCTCGGCGGCCCGACCTTTCTCTACGGCAAGCCGCACCCGCCGATCTACCGCGCCGCGCTCGCGCGCCTCGGCCGCCCGGCGGCCGGCGTCGTCGCCGTCGGCGACACGATCGAGACCGACATCGCCGGCGCCCGCCGGGCGTCGCTGGCGTCGGTGCTCGTGACGACGGGGGTGCACGCCGCCGAGCTCGGCGAGGCCCCGGGCGACGCCGCCCTCGCCGCGGCCTTTGCCGCCCACGGCGCCGCCCCCGACGCGGTCGTCGCGTACTTCGGCCGGCGCGCTTGAGCCCCGCCGTACCCCGGCGCGGGCAGGACGACGCTGCCCAGCGCATTGTTTCGGCTCACGCGCCAGCCCGACGGCAGCTTCTTGCGCCGCCCGACCGGCGCCGCGCTCAGGCGTCGAGCTCGACCGGGCTCGCCCGCCCATCGGCGTCGATGCGGATTGCGTGCACGCCCCGCGGTCGGCTGAGCTCGACCACCACGACCGCCTGCCGACCGCGCGCGTAAACCCCCCGCAGAGAGAGGTCCGCGCGGCCGTCGGCGCGCGCGATCGGCTCGTCGGGCTGCCGGTCGAGCGCCCCGATCGGGCCGAGCCGGGCCATGAGCTCCGGGCGATCGGGCCAGACGCTGAGCACGCGGTCGCCCAGGAGGTTGATGGACGAGCCGACCCGGTGCACCCCCGGGATGGGGGGGCAGCGTACGACCCGCGGCGGCCCGCCCGCCGGCGCTTCGAGGACGGCGACTTGCCCCTCTTCGATCGCGGGGTCGTTGGGTGAAGGCAGGTCTCGGACCCGCCACGCGACGCGGCCCGTGCGCCCGGCGTAGCTCACGTCGACGAAGACGTTCTCGGCGGCCTGAACCGACAGCGGCCCCCACCCCGCGGGACGCAGCGAGGTAGTCGCGATCGCGGTGCCGCGGGGGCTCGCGAACACGGCGGCGAGAAAGAGATCGTTGCCGGCGCCCCGCAGCTTGATGTGGCACGGGTAATCGGGCGCCTCCAGCGCGACCTCTCCGAGCGCGACGGGCGGCCCGGGCGCGAGCCCCGCCGGGTCGACGCGCTGGGCGAAGAGCGCGCGGCGGCCCCCGGCCCTCCTCGACCAGAACAGCCACCCGCCGGCCATCGCGAGGACGTCGGCGGGGTAAGCGAGCTGCGGCGCGGGCGCGCGCCGTATGCGCCGGTCGGGCGTCGCGATCGTGATCGCGTGGCCGCCGTGCTCCCGCTCCGCCACGACCACCGTGCCGTCGGCGAACGCCTGCGCGGCGACCGCCTCGCCGAGGGCGATCGGCCGCGGCCCGCGGCCGTCGACCCGGTGGAGCTGCGAGCGACTCCGGTCCGGCCCGACGACGAGCACGTGCGGGTCGACCGCCCCGGCCTCTTCGGCGAGCAGCCAGCACGACTGCAACCCGCCCGTGCCGCCGAGGTCGTCGGCGTCGACCAAGCCGAGGCCAGGGACGTTGCGCACCGACGCGCGCGACAGCGGCCCGGCCGGCCCGTCGCCGAACAGGCACAGCTGCTGCGCCGACGGGAACAGCAGCGCGAGCCTTCCGGACGGCTCCGGCAGGTCGATGGGGTGCTCGAGGGGCGATTCGAGGAGCGCGGACGAGTCCTTCCCAACGCAGATCATCGGCCTAACCTTCGCGCGCGGCGCCCCTCCGCGCAATCGCCGCTCAGCGCCCGTCACCCGCCGCGAGCGTCTGGTCGCACCCCCCGCCGCGTACCGTCAGCGCGCCGTCGGCGAAGCGTACGTCGACGCCGTCGCCCGCGACGGTCTGCACTTCGGCGAGCAGCCGACCGGTGTCGAGGTCCCAGAGGCGGTGGGCGGCCGTGCTCACGCCTTCGAAGCACGTCGTCGGCCAGCTCCGCTCGCGCCGCGCCGCCTCGCTCAGGCTGCTGCGGTAGACCTCTTCGACCTGATACAGAACGCTGCCGGCGACCTTGATCGAGCTCGACAACCCGCCCGTGCAGTTGCCCGGCCACGAACCGACCCGGCCGTCGTAGCGCTTCGCCGCCGCATGCCCGCGGGCGCGCCGCACCGCCGCGCGGAACGCCGCCGGGCGCTCGTTCCACGGCCCGTCGGCCCGTGTGCCCGAGCCACTCGGCGCCGGCGCCTCATGCCCCGACGTGCTCGACGGCACCGGTTCTGGCGACCCCTGCGGCCCCGGCGCCGGCGTCGTCGCGGACGCGGACGCCGCCGGGCCGCCCGGCGCGGGCGCGTCGTCTCGTACGGGAGCGCGCCGGCATCCGGTCACCGCCCCGACTTCTTGCCGCCCGAGCAAGCCGTCAGCCGCGCCGCGCCCGCGCCCACCCGTCTCGACGCGCTCGCCCCGCCCCGCGACGCCGAAGCGCCCGGCGAGGCTCAGCGGCCGGGGCGCACGATGGCCGTGGACACCTGGTCGCGGCTCGTTCTCAAGAGGAAGCGCGCGAGCTCGCCCCGCTCGGGGTGGGCCATGCGGAACGTCAGCACGCCCGCGGGCAGGTTCAACCCGATGGCGAGGCCGAGGTCGTCGGTCTGCACGGCGCTCGGGCTCGGCACCGGGCCGACGCCGTAAAAGATGCGCGCCGCGGGGTCGCCGCCTTCGAGCTCGAAGGTCACCCCCGGGCTCGGCTCGCCGCGGCAGTCGCGGGCCAGCAGGACGGCGCCGGCACGATCGGGCTCGAGCGTGATGCCGAGCACGGGGGCGTTCTCGAAGAGTTGCCCCGCCCGGCCCATGGCGACCAGCTCTTCGACGTCTTCGACCAGCGGCGGGTGGAAGAGCAAGAGGAGCGTGTCGCGCTCGGGCGCCTCGGCGCGGAAGTACCCCCCGAAGCCGATGGTGCCGACGGCCGAGGCGGTCGGGACCTGCGCTTCGATCCGGCCGTTGTCGTCGCCGCGGATGGCGGGCGCCAGCGGCTGACTGCACAGCAAATCGGCGCTCGCGCACGCCACGAGCGAGACGCCGGTGACGGGGGCGGCGGACGCGAGGTCGACGAAGCGGAAGGCGACCCGGACCTGCTCCGGGGGCTCGGCCCCCTCGCCCCCGGGCCGCTCGAGGCACGACCAGTCTTCGCCCTTCGCGGCGGTCTCGGTCGGGCGGCAAGCCCCGTCGCGGCAGACCGAGCCGGCGAACCGTTCGCCCTTCGTCTTGCAATCGGCGTCGGTGCTGCACCCCTCGACGAACCCGCCGACGGCGAGGCTGCAGCCGGAGCCGGCGAGGGCCGCGGAGGCGGCGAGGGTCGCGAGGAGAGCGAACGTCGGGCGGCGGGGCGCGGGGGCGCGCCGGGCCCGGCGGCGGACGGCGCCAATAGGTGCGGAGGCGCGGCGAGCCCGACGGCCGGCGGCGACGGGGGGGGCGCTCGAGAGGGCGTGAGAGCTCATGGCACGGTCGAATAAGGGGACGATTTGTCGATCGGGGGGGGCACGCGTTTGGCGGGGGGTGCGGCCTCGAGCAGGCGCGCGCCGGCGGGGTCGGGGCGGTCGGCCTTGGCCCCGGTGGGGCGCGGGGGCGAGGCCGCGGCGGCGCCCGCGCGCGACAGGACCACCTCGATCGCCACGTCGTGCTCGAGCGACACCCGCTGCGCCAGGGCCTGGTGTCCGGGCGCTTCGAGCCGCAGCTCGTGCTCACCCCCGCGCGGCAGGATGGCCGTCAACGGCGCGTCGCCGAGCGGGCGGGCGTCGAGGTAGACCTGGGCCCGGGCTGGGCGCGAGAAGACGCGCAGCTCGACCGAAGTCTGGGCCCCCGGCGGCGCGGGCGAGGAGGGGGCCGTGGCGGCGGCCTCCGTCGGCGGCGGGGGCGCTCGGCCGCCGAGGCGGCTCGTCCCGAAAGCGGCGAGCGCGATCGCCGCCACGCCCGCGGGCCCGGCGATGCGCAAGAAGAGCCGCCGGCCTCCGGCCGACCCGGTCGAAGCCACGGCCCCCGGCGCGCCCGTCGTGTACGAGCCCGGCGGCGGCGCCGAGTGCGGCACCCGCGGGAAGCCCGACGGGGGCGCCGCGAGCGCTTCGTGCGCCGCCGGAGCGAACGCGCCGCCGGCCCACGCGGCCGCGGCGATCGGCTCGCGCGCCGGGGCGCCCCCCTCCCCCGCGGGCGCCCTCGCGAGTTGCTGCTCGATCAGCCGCCGCAGGGCTTCGCGCTCGTCGCGAAAGAGGCCGGCGGCGAGCGCGCCGAGCTCGGCCGGGGTGGCCCCGAGGTGCCGGGCGGCGATCGCGGCCTCGAGCTCGGCGTGCATCTCCCGCGCGCTCGGGTAGCGACGATCGGGCTCGAAGGCGAGCGCCCGCTCGCACACCCGCGCCAGCTCGGCGGGCGCGTCGGGCCGGGCCTCGCCGAGCGGGGGGATCTGCCCCCGCAGGAGCCGCTGCAAGATCACCACGTCCTCGAGGCCGGGCCACATGCGCCGGCCGGCGACGAGCTCCCAAAGGAGCACGCCCACGGCGAAGAGGTCGGCCCGCCGGTCGATCTCGCGGCCGAGCACCTGCTCGGGCGCCATGTAGCGCACGGTGCCCTTGAGCGTGCCGGCGCGGCTGACGTGCGACGCGCGCAGCGCCTTGGCGATGCCAAAGTCGAGGACTTTGGTCTGGCCCTCGTAGGTGACGAACACGTTGCGCGGCGAGACGTCGCGGTGCACGACGCCGAGGGGGGTGCCGTCGTAGTCGCGCAGCTCGTGCGCGTAGTGCAGCCCGAGCAGCGCGTCCGAGAGCGCGCGCAGCAGGCAGGGCAGCGAGCGGTCGTCGGCGGGCGCGCGCCGCAGCAGCCGGTCGAGCGACTGGCCCTCGAGGTACTCCATCACGAGGTGGGGCCGGTCGCCCTCTTCGCCCACCTCGAACGTTTGCACGACGTTGGGGTGGTTGAGCCGCGCGGCGAGCTGCGCCTCGCTCAAGAACATGCCGAGCGCGTCGGGCTCGTCGGCGAGGTCACGCTTGAGCCGCTTGATGACCGAGAGCTTGACGAACTTCGAGGGGCCGCGCGCGAGCGCCAGGTACACGTCGGCCATGCCGCCCTGGCCGAGCTCGGCCAGGAGCCGGTACTTGCCGAGCGACTCGGCGGCGAGGGGCGCCGGCACGGAGCTGAGCGGCGTGGTCATGGCGGTCGGGCCGGCGCGCCGCTCAGAAACGGCCCCCCACCACCAGCCCCCCGGGGCCCGGGTGCCACGCCGCCGCCCGGGCCGGCGCGCGCGACGTGAGCGCGACGACGAGCGTGACGCCGGCGGTGACGAGCGCCGCGCCCGCGAGCAGGTCGGTCGCGAGCGCCCAGTTCTCGGCGCCCCGCCGCTGCTCGTCGTACGAGGGGCCGACCGGCGCGCTCGCGGCCTGGTCGCGGGCGTCGGAGGCGTGCGCGTACGTCACCGCGCCCGTCACCGCCGCCCCCGCCGCCAGCAGGCCCGCCGCGCCGAAGCCCAGCCAGAGCGGCGGGCCCGGCGCGGGCCCGGCGGGCGGGGCGGCCGGCGCGGCGGGGCCGGCGGCGCTCGGGGCGGGCGCGGCCGGGGCGGGCGCGGCCGGGGCCGGGGCGGGCGCGGGCCCCTGCTTGGTCAGCACGATCTCGACGACGCGCGTCTCGGCCCCGACGACCTCGAGCGTGGCGCGGAAGGTCTCGTAGTGCGGCTTGACGGCGCTCAGGCGGCGCCGCCCGGCGTTCGCCAGCAGCGGCTCGGCCAGGGGCGTCGTGCCGATCAGCTCGTCGTCGAGAAAGATCTCGACGTTGGGCTCTTCGCACCGCACCTCGAGGCGTGCGATGCGCTTGCGCAGCTCGTCGAGCTCGCGCCGCACCTCTTCGGCGCGCGCGCGGGGCACCCGCCGGCCCCCCTCCTGGAGGTAGAGCTCGAAGTGCCGCTGCGCCTCGACGTAATTCTGCATTTGGCGGTACACGCGCGCCAGGTTGAAGAGAACCTGATACGCCGGCACGAGCCCGTACGCCCGGCGGAACTCGGCGAGCGACGCCGGGTAGTCGCCCTCTTCGTAGAGCCTCACGCCGCGGTTGTAGCGATCGTTCGCCTCGGCCGTCGTGGCGCGATCGCCGTCGGCGCCGGGCGCCGCCGCGGCCCGCGCCGGCACGAGTGCCGACGCCGCCCCAAAAAGCACCAACGCGGCCGCGGAGGGCCGGTAAACCCGTGTCACACGGCACTTATACCCCAAGTTCGTCGGGCCCGGTCGGCCCCGCACCGCCTTCGCACCGGTCGCCCATCGCCGCGGTCGCGCCGCGGTCGCGCGCGCGGAAATGCGACAAAGCTGCGGTGTCACCGACGGGTTTGGGTAAACAAACCGGGCGCCCACCGAGGGCCGGGCGCCGGCCGAGGGGCCCGCCCCGCTCGCCGCAGACCGGGCGCCGGCCGAGGGGCCCGCCCCGCCGGGGGCCGAGCGCGGCGTTCAACGCTCGTGCCAGCCCCCCGGCCGGCGACGACCCCAGGGATGGTCCGCTGTCCCAATCGGGCGAGGCGGTTGCCAGGCCTGCGGTGGAATTCCAACAAATCACTCCTCGAACGCGCCCGCACCTGGACGGTGCGTCCCGCGTCGGGGTCCGGGGAGAAAAAACGACGAGGCGGCCAAAAATGGCTTGTATACAGGCCCCTAGTTTTGTATACAAAAACCATGGTTTCGCATACAGCCCAGCCCAACCGCTTGCGGCTCGAGCACATCGAGGAGGCGGCGCGGGTCATCGACCCGGTGTTCCGCGACACGCCGCAATTTCTGGCCGAGTCGCTGGGGGCCGAACTCGGGGTGCGTCTGGTGTGCAAGGTCGAGACGGCGAACCCGCTGCGCTCGTTCAAAGGGCGCGGGGCCGACTACTTCGTGCACCGGCTGCGCGGCGCGGCGGCCGGGCCGCTCGTTTGCGCCTCGGCGGGCAACTTCGGCCAGGGCCTGGCGTACGCGGGGCGGCGGCGGGGGCTGCGGGTCGAGGTGTTCGCGGCCGAGGGGGCGAGCGAGTCAAAAGTCGAGCAGATGCTGCGCTTCGGCGCGCGGGTGCACCTGGTCGGCCGCGACTTCGACGAGGCGAAGGCGGCGGCGCGCGCGTACGCGGCGCGGTCGGGCGCGCGCTTCGTCGAAGACGGGGCCGACGCGGCCATCGCCGAGGGGGCGGGCACGATCGGCCTCGAGCTCGGACGCTGGCCCGAGGCGTTCGACGCGGCGCTGGTGCCGCTCGGCAACGGGGCGCTGCTCGCCGGCGTGGCGCGGGCGCTGAAGGCGCGGCGGCCCGGGGTGCGGGTGGTGGGGGTGTGCGCGGCGGGGGCGCCGGCGATGGCGCACGCCTGGCAGACGGGCGAGCCGCGCGCGGCGGCGCGCGCCGAGACGGTGGCCGACGGCATCGCGGTGCGCGTGCCGGTGCCCGAGGCGGTCGACGACGTGCGCGCCCTGGCCGACGAGGTGGTGCTGGTCGAGGACGACGCGCTCGTGGCGGCGACGCGCCTGGCCTTCGACCACCTCGGCCTGCTGGTCGAGCCGGCGGGCGTCGCGGGCCTGGCCGCCCTGCTCGCCTACCCGGGCCGCTTCGCCGGCGCGCTCGTCGCCACGCCGCTCTGCGGCGGCCACGTCGCGCCGGCGCTGGCCCGGCGCTGGCTGTCCGAGCGGCCCCCCGCCTGGGCCGGCCGGGCCCGGGTCGAGGCGGGCGGGGTGCGGCCGTGAAGGCCGAGAAGACCCTCGGCGGCGGCGTGCGCGACGCCCTGCGCGAGCGCATCGTGCGCGGCGAGCTCGCGCCGAACGAGCGGCTGCGCGAGGCGAGCCTCGCGGCCGAGCTCGGCGTCAGCCGCACGCCCCTGCGCGAAGCGCTCTTTCAGCTCGCGTGCGAGGGCTTCGTGCGTTCGGAGCCCGAGCGCGGCTTCTGCGTCAAGGCGCTCGAGCCGCGCGAGGTGCGCGAGATCTACCCCATGATCTGGACGCTCGAGGCGCTCGCGGTGCGCACGATCGGCCCGCTGGCGCCCGGCACCGTGCCCGCCCTCGAGCGCCACAACGCCCTGCTCGCGGTGGCCACCAACGCCGTGCGCGCGCTCGAGCTCAACGACGCCTGGCACGAGGCGCTCGTCGCCCCCTGCCCCAACCGGCGCCTGCGCGAGACGTTGGCGGGGCTGCGCCTGGCCGTGCGCCACTACGAGAACGTGTACATGAGCGACGCGCTGCTGCTGGGCCAGTCGGTCGAACAGCACCGGGCCATCGCCGAGGCGCTGCGGGCGGGCGACCTCGACCGGGCCCTCGCGCTGCTCGAGGCCAACTGGCGCGACGGCATGGTGGTGCTGCTCGCCAAGCTCGGCGAGCCCTGACCGCGGCGCGGCGCCCCGCGCGCCGCCCGCACCCGCCCGCGCGGCGCTCTGGGCCTTCCTGCTCGCCCGGGGCGCGAGCGCGCTCGTCGTCGACGTGCGCGTCAACGGGGGCGGCTCCGACGTCTTCGGCCTCGAGCTCGCGTCGCGCCTCGCCCGTGAGCCCTACGTCGCCTTCGCCAAGGTCGCCCGCAACGATCCCGACGACCCGGCCCGCTTCACCCCCCCGCAGCGGAGCGTCGTGCGCCCGAGCGAGCGCCCGGGCTTCCGGGGCCCGGTGGCCCTCTTGACGAGCGGCTACACCGTCAGCGCGGGCGAGACCTTCACCCAGGCGCTGCTCGGCCGCACCCCGCCCGTGCTCCGGGCGGGCGAGCCCACCCAGGGCGTCTTCTCCGACGTGCTCCTGCGCCGGCTGCCCAACGGCTGGCAGTTCGGCCTGCCCAACGAGCTCTTTCTGACCGCCGAGGGCACGACCTTCGACGGCGCCGGCATCCCGCCCGACGTCGCCGTGCCGGCGCTGCCCGACCGCGACCTCGCCGCGGGGCGCGACCCCGCGCTCGAACGCGCGCTCGCGCTCCTGCGCCCCGCCGCCCGGCCCTGAGCGCGCCCGCGCGGCGCGCCGCCCCGGCCACGCCGCGCCGCGGGAGCCGGGGCAAAGCGCGCGGTAACTCTCTCACCCGATGAGGTTCGAACTCGATGCACTACTTCCCTCGCACGCCCGGCGCCCTTCTTGGGCAGGCCCGGGCCGCCCTCGTGCTCCTTTCGGCCTGCACCTTCCCCGAATTTTCCTTCTCCGCCGTCGTGACGACCGCCGGGGCCGCCGGGGCCGCCGGGGCTGCCGGGGCCGCGGGCGCGCCGGACGTGTACGTCGTGGCAGAGACCGAGGCCGGGGTGCAGTCGGTGATCAGCGACGGCACATCGGTCTATTGGTCCGAGCTCGACGAGCGGACGGGGGCGAGCGCGGTGCGCGCGGCCCCGGTCGGCGGCGGCGACGTGCGCACGGTGCTCGGGCCCGAGCGCCTCGCGCCCCGGGAGGTGCTGCTGTTCGAGGGGTTCGAGGACGAGGCCCTCTACGCCTACTCGTTCGAGCGCGGCGTCGTGCGCGTCGACCGGGGCGGGGCCGGCCTGCAAGTCTTGCTCGCCGACGACGCGCTCGAGATCGACTTCCTCGTCGTCGGGGCGTACGGCCTCTGCGTCGAACGGATCTCGCCCGACCGCCACGACGTCGCGCTGCTGCCGAAGGCGGGGTCCGCCGCGGCGGAGCCGTCGACCTTGGCGACGGACGTCCGCGACCTGCTCGGCGCGGGCCCCGGCGGCTTCGTCATCGTCGACGCCGAGGGCGCCGTGCTGCTCGTGTGCGTCGCCCCGGGGCCGGGCGAAGAAGCGACCCTGACCCTCGTGCCCCCCTCGACGCCGGAGCCCACCGACGTGCGGATGGACGACGGGGCCTACTACCTTTTGCGGCCCGACGCCGTCGAGCGACTGCCCCGCGGCGGCGAAGGCGCCGCCACGCCGCTCGCGACGGACGAGGTCGACGCGAGCTTGCTGCGCGACGACGGCACGACGCTCTACTGGCTGGCCGGCGACGGCGCGCTCGCCGACCTGCGCGCGGTGCCCAAGGCGGGCGACGCGCCGCCGCGCACGGTCGCCGCGGACGTGTCGCCGGCGGCGCTCGACGCGCGCGGGGGGCACGTCTTCTGGGTCTCGCCCGACGCGAAGACGATCTTCGGACGGCGGGCCCGTGACGAGCGCGAGGGCGTGGCCGGGCCCTGACCGCGGCGGGCGCTCAGCCGCGGCGCACGACGGCCGCGCGGCGCCGGAGAGAGCCTCAGGTCGGCCCGAAGCGCGCCTTGACCTCGGGCTTCATGAGCACGACGAGCGCGAAGGCGCCGAGCGCGGTGCCGAGCGGCATGTTCATCAACGCCACGCACGCCCCTGCGACGCAGAGCACGTGGTTGCGGCGGCGGGCGAGCGCCTGGCCGGCGATCACCATCAAGACCGCCTTGCCCACCAAGATCAGCGCGACGGCGCCGAAGACCACGGCGAACACGCCGCCGAAGAGCCAGGGCGGCGGGCCGCCACGCGAGCCGGGCGCGGCGCCCGCGAACAGCAGCACCGGCAGCACGGCGAACGCGCCGGCGACGAGCGCGGACAGGGCGACGAACCCACTGTAGACGTAATAGAGTACGCTCAACGTGTTGAGCGTACTCTCGTCGGCCTCGGCCGAGCCTTGCCGCTGCGGCTGGTAGGGCGTGAAAGGCGGGGGGGCGCTGCCGAAGCTCATGGGCGCGATGATACACGAACGCCCGCGCCCTTCCTCCGGCGGGCGC
This sequence comes from Polyangiaceae bacterium, assembly GCA_035762175.1. Classification (GTDB taxonomy): domain Bacteria; phylum Myxococcota_A; class Polyangia; order Polyangiales; family Polyangiaceae; genus DASTPP01. The sequence goes on from DASTPP010000219.1 coordinate 28,668, forward strand.
CGCGCGCAACGAAGGGCCAGGGCGTCACGCCGGCGCGGGCCGACGTCGCTCGCGCTCGAGCCAGGTGACGCATACGGCCAGCGCGCACAGCAACACGGGCAACATGGCCAGGCCGACCGACGCGGCGATCGCCCCGATGAGCCAGGGCAAGCTCGCAACGCCGAGGCTCGTCGCCGCGACTTGATAGCCGACGAGCCGCGCGCCCTCCGGGCCGAAGCGCCGCGGCGTGTCGTGCATCGTGAGCGGGTAGATCGACGCGAGCGACGCGCCCAGGCAAGCGAGCGCGGCCACCCACAACCACGTCGGCGTGCCGGGGGCCGCGAGCAGCACGGCGCAGCCCGGCGCGGCGCGCGCCGAAACGCGCAAGACGCGCGCGGGGCCCCAGGCGTCGGCGCGGGCCCCAATGACGAAGCGGCCCGCGCACAGCGCCCCCCAATACAGCGCGACCGCCCCGCCGGCGAGCGCACGCGACGTGCCGCGCGTCTCGGTGAGCAGCGTCGCGGCCCACAGGCCGACCCCCGCCTCGAGCCCGCCGTAGCAGAAGAACAGGAGCACGCTCGCACGCTGCGGCCAGCGCGAGCCCGCGCCCGCCGCGGGGCCCGCGTGCGCCTCGGCCCCGGCCGCGTCGCCGCCCCACGAGCGCCGCGTGGCCCAGAACGCGAGGGCCAGCAGCGACTCGACCGCGCCGAGCGAGCCGTACGCGACGCGCCAGGATGCCCCCGACGCGAGCACGCCCGACACGACGGCCGGCGCGAGCGAGGCGCCGATGCCCCAGGAGGCATGCAACCAGCTCATGTGGCGGGCCGAATGATGGCGCGCGACGTAATCGTTCAAGCACGCGTCGATCGCCCCCCCGCCCAGGCCCGCGCTGACCGCCGCCAAGAGCAAGTAAGCGAAGCTCGGGGCGGCGGCGCTCGTCAGCAGCCCGAGTGCGGCGAGCAGCGTGCTCGCGACCAGCACGGCGGCGGTGCCCCAGCGGCCCCGCACCCGGCCGCTCAGCATGCTCGAGAGCACCACGCCGGCCGTGGTCACCAGGACGACCGAGCCCGCCGTATCGACGCGCAGCCCGAGGTCGGTGCGAACCGCCGGCCAGGCCGCGCCCAGCACCGTATCGGGCAGCCCGAGGCTCACGAAGCCGGCGTACGACAGGAGCAACAACCACGCGCGACGACGGCCGAGCACGGCGTTCGGTCGCGACGAGTCGGGCTGCATCTGGCGCAGCCTGTCATGCCTCGGGTGCCCGCACAAACGCGCTGCCGGCTCTCGAGCGGTGCGCCGGCCGCCACGCCGCCCGACGCGCCACGGCGAGCCCCCCGCCCGCCGCGGTTACCGGCTAGCCTCCCCGCGGTCGGGTTCGGGCCTGTCGAAAGCGCCCAAACCGATGACGGAAGGCCGAGAGACGGACACCGGCCGAGCCACGCCCGCTGGTTGCCTTCTCGGTTAGAACATTGGGCCCGTCTTGGCCTCGCGGCCGCCGAAGAGCTGCGGCGTTTGGGGGTACATCTGCGAAGGCAGGCGCGCCCTGATCGCCCGAAACCATTCCTGCGGCGTCGCGGGATCCTGCCGGAGGGCCTCCAGCGCGGCCCGCGTCATCGCGCCGTTGGGCCGGCCGTCGAAGTCGGCGTCGTAGCTGAACTCGACGTCCTTGCAGCCCGACAGCAGGAGCGCCGGGTAGGCTTCGCCGCGCGAAGATCTGGACGTCCGTGACGCCAGCGCGACGCGCTCGCGCGTCTTCTTGTCCTTGACGAACTCGAGCGGCGGCAGGAGCCGGATCTTGGGCATCCGGCCGGCCGACGACAGCGGGTCGGCGGCGAACCTGGTCACCGAACCCGAGTGGCACGAATCCGAGATGAAGTAGAGCCGTGCCCCCCTCGCCTTCTTTTTGAAGATCTTCGCGAGGTCGTCGTCCAGCAGGTATTGCTCGTCGCCGACGTCGTAGGGGCAGAGCATCTCGTCGCGGCCGTCTAGTTCGTCGTCGTCATCGTCGGGCAGCCACGAGCCGTGCCCAGCATAGGTGAACACGAGAGAGTCGCCAGCGACGGCGCCCGTCACGAGCTTCGTGAGCGCACTGACGATGGCCCGCCGGGTGGCCTGTTTGTCCAGCAGCACCTTCACCCGGTAGCCGCGCGCCCCGAGCTCCTGTGCCCAATCGCGCGCGTCGTTGACGCACCCGCTCAAGTCCGACTTCGTGCCCGGATAATTGTTGATCCCCACGCAGAGCGCTTGCTTGACCATCGCGATCCTCCTACGGGTGCCGCTAGAAGCGGCGCCCCCCCTCGCTTCGCCTTCCGCCGGGTCTTCGCGCCTCGAGCCAGAAACCTTCGGCCGCCGCCGTCCCACGGGCGAAATGAGAGCGCTCACGTGCTCGACCGAAGGCGAACCCGTGAGCACTCAATCGCTGCGACTGCCCCGGGGGCCGACGTCAACCAAACGAAAAGCCCCCGGCCGCGAGCGCTTAGAGCAGGCTCGCGAGCTCTGCGATGAGCGACACGATAGAAGGGCGGGACAACCCTTTGAGGGCCCACTTCGCCGGGTTGAAGTTCGAAAGCCCGTTCACCCACCGGTTGAACGCGCCGTAGCCACCCTTGGCCGCCCTCACGGCAGCCGTGAAGAGCTTCGGGCTCTTTCTGAGCAGCTTAATGATAGCGCCGAAACCCCTCGCCCGGGCAAGGCGCTCCCCCTGAGCCCGAGCCTCCTCCACCGTCGCGAGCTCGAGGTCGGCGTCGTCCTCCCCGGCCTCTTCCTCTTGCTCCTCCTCTCCCTCTTCCGCCCGCTCGCCCATCGCCTGGAACAGCGACGCCAGCGCCTGGGCCTGCTTCGGCGAGAGATCGCGGAGCACGGCCTGCAGGGCCCCCGACACCTCGGGGGGAAGGGCCTGGCCGTCCTCAAGCGTGTCATTTCCTGAGGGGGAGCCCAACTCATCGGACACCTCGGTGAGGAGGTTGCCGAGAACCTTGCGAACGGCCTGTTCGATTTTAGTGTCGTGTGCAGCAGTCATAATTTTACTCTCTCCGTGCTAATAGCCGGAATGCCCCCGGCCTCGGCGGGCCACGCCTCCGCGCACCCATCAAGGCGGGCACCGTCGCCGGTTGATGTGAAGCGCGCCCGCGAAGAATTCTTCGAAGGCCAACCGATACCCCCCGGACGGACGCGGGGCCTTTCAGGTTGCCCGAGAGGGGCGGGCCTGCCCCGCCCGGGGCGGTACGCCACAAAGTCAACCTGCTGTGTCGCGTGGGCCACGCGCGGATCGCGCCGTCGGCCCGATACTCTGCCCCCGAAAGGGCCCGGGCGCGGGCCGACTCGGCCTCGCGGGCGCCGACTCGGCCGACAAGGGCGGGGGGCCCGGGTAGCGAGCCAAGACGGCCGGCCGAGCCTGGGGCGACGGGCGCGGGGAAGCAACAACGCAGCGAGGGCTGGGCGGGACGCCGCGTGCGAGCCGGGGGGGCGGCCCCGAACGCCGCCCCGGGCCTGCGAACCCCGGCGCCCCGCCGGGCCCTGCGGTCAACGCTTCGGGGCCATGTCGGCGAGCACCCGGACGCTCTCGTCGACCCAGAGATCGCGCGCGAGATCGTTCTGCCAGGCGTCGAGGCGCTGGCGCAGCTTCTTGTCGGCCGTCGCGGTCGACGCCCCCGGCAGCACCTCGACGGTGAGCAGCGGCTTGCGGTCGATCTTCTTCGGGTCGACGCGCTCGATCTCGGCCTTTTCGCGCTTCTTGGCCGCTTGCCACGTCGCCAGCTCGAGGTTCTCGAGCGTCTTCTCGCGGCGCGCGGTGAGCAGGGCGCCGAAGGCGCGCACGGTCTCGAAGTCGGCGTTCTTGCCGGTGCGCTCGCGGCTCGCGCGCTGCAGGTCGGCGAGCTGCCAGCGGTGGGGCACCTTCGCGAAGGGCGCGGCGCCGATGGCGTGAAACGGGATGGCGTGAAAGAGCGTGCGCTCGCCCGAGTCGACGAACGAGGTGGGGTCGGGCAAGAGAATGTCGGGGGTGACGCCGCGCAGCTGGGTCGAGGCGCCGCTCACGCGGAAGTACTCTTCGACCGTGACCTTGTAGAGCCCGAGCGGCTCGCCCCCGGGCGAGGCCCCCAGCCGGTCGAGGTCGAACACGGCCTGCACGGTGCCCTTGCCGTGCGTCGCGCTCGTGCCCACCACCACGGCCCGCTCGTAGTCTTGCAGGGCGCCGGCGAGGATCTCGGCCGCCGACGCGCTGAAGCGGTCGACGAGCACGACGACGTCGCCGTCGAAGGTGGCGCCCGGGGCCTCGTCGCGCAGGACCTCGACGCGCCCGGCCGCGTCCTTCGTCTGGACGACCGGGCCCCGGTCGAGGAAGAGCCCGCTGATGTCGCGCGCGTGGGCGAGCAGCCCCCCGCCGTTGCCCCGCAGGTCGAGCACGAGCGACCTCACCTTGCGCTTCTGCAGGGCGTCCAAGATGGCCCGCACGTCGTCGGTGGCGTTGCGCTCGCCCGGCTTCGCGCGCGGGCCGATGTCGCCGTAAAACCCGGGCAGGAACACGTAGCCGACGGGCTCGGCGCCGCCGGCGCGCAGCACGGCCCCCCGGGCGTACGTCGCCTCGATGCGGATGACGTCGCGCGTGATCGAGATGGTCTCGACCCGGCCGTCGCCCTTCTTCACCGTGAGCACGACCACGGTGCCCTTCGGCCCGCGGATCATCGCCACGACCTTGTCGATCGGCATGTCGACGACCTGCACGGCCTCCTTGCCCTCCTGGGCCACGGCCAAGATGAGGTCGCCGATCTCGAGGCGGCCCTGCTGCCAGCTCGCGCCGCCGGGCACCAGGTCGACCACCGCCACGTAGTGGTCTTGCTCGGCGAGCGTGGCGCCGATGCCCTCGAGCGTGCCGGTCATGGCGATGTCGAAGTTCGCCTCCTGCGCGGGCGCGAGGTACTGCGTGTGCGGGTCGAAGACCGCGTTCACCGCGTTGAGAAAGTCTTCGGCGGGCGCGAGCTTCTCGGGCGCGGCGAGGCGCGCGAACTGCGTCTCGTAGCGCGCGGCGATGTCCCTTCGCACCTTCTCTTCGCGCCCCTCGAAGGTCGGAGGTATGTCGCCGAGCGCCCGCTCGGCGATCGCCTCGCGGCGCGCCTCGTCGGGGTCTTTCGGGGGGGGCTTCGGCTTGCCCCGGGCCTCGAGGCTCTCTTCGAGCTGCCGCAGCCGCTCGAGCGCCTGCAGCTTGAGCACGCCCCGCCACCGGTCGCGCAGCTCGGCCTCGGTCCGGCAGTGGGCGCGCTTCTTCGGGTCGGTCTCGAGCGCCTCGGGGGCGGCGAAGTCGAAGGGCTTGCTCAGCAGCTCTTTGACGACGCCGGCGACGGACGCCCGCCGGGCGGCGATGAGCGCGGCCCCCTTGCGCGCGAGCGCGAGGTCGCCCGCGGCGAGCTCGTCGTCCATGCCGTCGGCGTAGCGCGCGAGGGCGTCGACGTGGCCCTGCAGCAGAAAGAGCTTCGCGCCGTCGAGCTCTTCGACAAACTTGGGGAAGGCCTCGCGCGACATGGCGTCGTCGATCGGCCGCCGCAAGACGTGCTGCTTCGTCAGCAGGGCGACCGCCGCCTGCGCCAAGACCGGCTCGCGCGGGTCGGCCGGCACCTCGGCCAGCTCGGCGGTCGCGACCCCGGCGGCCGCCGAGCCATTGCTTTTCGTGGCGGGCGTCGGCCGGGGGGGCGAGCAAGCAACGAGCGTGCCCGCCGCCAGGAGAAGGGTCGCTAGAAATCGCATCGCCATGTAAACTAGCCGCTCCGCCGCGACCTTCGAGCCTTTTTTCGCGCCGCCGCCCGGGCCCGCCCCCGCCGCGCCGCCGCCCACCACGCCGCCCCCCGCACCGCGGCCGCCCGCCGCGCCGCCGTCTGCGCCGCCCGCGCCGCGGCCGCCCGCCGCGCCGCCGCCCGCGCGCCGGACGCCCCCCGCACCCGCGGCCACCCGACGCGCCGCAGCCCGCACCGCCCGACCGCGGGCCGGCGTCGCGGCTCGGGTCAGGGCGCGCCCGCGTACGTGACGCGGTAAATGACGCCGTTCTCGTCGTCGCTGATGAGCAGCGAGCCGTCGGGCAGCTGGGCGAGGCCGGCGACGCGGCCGAACTGGGCCCGGCCGCCCTCGATGAGCCAGCCGCTGACGAAATCTTCGAAGCCCGTCGGCTGGCGGGTCTGGTCGTCGAAGAGCACGCGCACCACCTTGTAGCCGGTGGGCGGGTTGCGGTTCCACGAGCCGCGCATCGCGACGAAGGCATCATTACGATACTCAGGGGGGAACTGCGTGCCCGTATAGAACCGGAACTCGATCGGCGCGCTGTGCGCCTCGTAGGTGAGCACGGCGGGCTCGGTGAGGGGCGCGTACGCCTCTTTCGTCATGCCGGGCGGGTCGTCGATGATGGGGTCGATCGCGCGCTCGCCCGGGCCGCTCGAGTAGACGTAGGGCCAGCCGTAGTTCTTGCCCGACCCGAGCCGGTTCAGCTCTTCGGGCGGCAGGGCGTTGCCGTGGTGGTCGCTGCCGTGGTCCATGCCCCAGAGCTCGTTCGGCGCGCCCGGGTACCAGTCGAAGCCGATCGTGTTGCGCAGGCCGGTGGCGAAGATCGAGCGGTCTTCCTTGGTCTGGGTGCCCTTGGCGGGGTCGATGAGCAAGAGGGTCGCGTGCTCGGGGTTCGTCTCGGCGCACAGGTCGCAGCTGCTGCCGACCGAGAGCAAGATCTGCCCGGTGCCCGGCACGACGTGCAGGGTGCGCTTGCCGTGCTGGCCGCCGTCGGGCAGGTCGGTGGCGAGGGCCTTCGGGGCGCCGAGCGCGCCGTCGCCGCCGACGCCGCTCACGTAGAGGCCCGTCGGCGTCGCGAGGTACGCGCTCTTGCCGTCTTCGCTGAGCGCGATGCCGTGCAGGTTCTTGAACTCGTCGCCCCCGCCGGCGAAGGCCGTGACGGGCGCCTCGGCCTTGCCGTCGCCGTCGGCGTCGCGCACGAGCAGCACGTCGCCCGGCGTCGGGCGCGTCACGTAGACGCCGCCGTCGGCCGCGACGGCCATCATGCGCGGGCCGCCGAGGTTCTGGGCGAACGCGCCGATCGCGAAGCCCGGCGGGAGCGTCAGCTGCCCCATGAGCTCGGCCGTGAAGGGCCGCTTCTCGGGCCGCACCACCTCCGAGTCGGGGCTCACCCCGCCCCCGCCGCCCGCCCCGCTCACGCCGGCCGAGCCGCCCCCGCCGCCCGCGCCCGAAGGCCCCGGCCCGCCTTGACCGCCCTGGCCCCCCTGCGGCGCGCCCGCGCCGCCCGACGTCACGCCCCCCCCATCGTCATCGTCGTCGGAGCAGGCCGACGCGAGCGCGAGGGCGAGCGCGGGCAACGCAACCAGAGAAATCGCGAATCGCTTCATGCCAACCACCCGTTTCGTCAGAGCGAAAGAAAGCCCCGGCCGCCCCCGAGGCTCGGGGCCGGCCGCCGGACAAGTCGTGGTGCCCCCCTCGCGGCACAGCTCGCGGCGTGCGTTGAGGGGCCCCTCACCCGAAGCAACGTGCGTACCGCACGCGGCCGCGCCTGAGCCGCGTTCGCCGCCGCGCCCGCGACGGCCGCGGCCAGAACGTCGGCGCCGACGCCGAGGGGCGCATGAGCCCGGGCAGCGGACGGGCTCGAGCTCCGTCGTCGGCCGAGGCCGGGGTGCGGGCGAACGCCACAGGGCGGGGCAGCCAGGCGGGTGTGCCATCGGGCCTGGCAAAGTCCTCGAGGACTTGGTCTTGTGTGCCAAACGCCTCGGCGAAGTCCTCGAGGACTCGGTTGGCGCGACAACGGCGTTCGAGACGTCTTCGAGGACTTCGAAGCCGCGGCCGCCACCCACCACGAGCGTCGCGGGGGGGAGGGTCGAGCGGTCGGCCGCGGGGCGGGGCTATTCGCGCAGCGCCTGGCGAAGCGCCTCGCCGATCGCGGGCTTGTCGGCGAAGGGGTCGCTCGGGTTGCGCCCGCCGACGACGTCGTCGAGCCGGGCGCGGGCGAGGTCGGGCGCGAAAGGGTGGCTGAAGATGTAGAAGCGGTCGGCGTCGATCGCCTCGAAGGTGAGGCGGGCCACGTCGGCCGCGCTGACCTTGCCCGACGTGACGGCCTTCTGGCTCATCGCCTGCGCGACCAGCTGGCTCTTGGTCGGCTTGCTCGTGCCGTCCCGCGGTCGGTTGCGGTGCGACTCGTGAATGTTGGTCGGCACGAAGTACGGGCACAGCACCGAGGCCGAGACCTGGTCGGTCACCAGCTTGAGGTCTTGGTAGAGCGTCTCGGTCAGGCTGACGACCGCGTGCTTGGTCACGTTGTAGACGCCCATGTTGGGCGCGTTGACGAGGCCGGCCATCGACGCCGTGTTGATGACCCGGCCGCGCCACGCCGGGTCGGCCTTCGCCGCCGCGAGCATCTTCGGCACAAAGACGCGCACGCCGTGGGTGACGCCCCACAGGTTCACGCCGAGCACCCAGTCCCAGTCGTTGACCGTGTGCTCCCAGATGAAGCCGCCGAAGGCGACGCCGGCGTTGTTGAAGACGAGGTGCGGCGTCCCGAACCGCTCGAACGTGGCCGCCCCCAGCGCCTCGACCTGCTCGGCCTTCGACACGTCGAGCTGCCGGGCGAGCACCTCGGTGCGCGCGCCCAGCTCGGCGGCCGCGGCGGCGAGCGCGTCGGCCTGCACGTCCACGAGCACCAGCTTCATGCCGCGGCCGGCGGCCAAGCGCGCCAGCTCGAGGCCCAGCCCCGAAGCGCCGCCGGTGATGACGGCGGTCTGTCCTTGGTGTGGCATCGGTCTTCCTCCGGGGGTGGGTTCTGGCACAGCTCAGCGCCCGAAGCACCGGGCGCCCTGCAAGGGCTCGGGGGCCTGGGCGATACCTCTCGCCGAGGGCCCGGGCCGGGAGGCCGGGAGGGCGCCCGCGAGCGCGCCCCGCCGTCGTACTAAGCGCCCCGAGGGGCGGGTCGGGCCCGAAGGCGAGTCAGCGCCTCGCGCAGGCTCGGCAGCGTCCTGATGGCGCGGGTGTCCAGCCCCATCTCGATCATGAGCTGCGCGACGCCCGGGCGGATGCCAGTGATCACGCAAGCGGCGCCGAGGAGCTGGGACGCCCTCGCCATGGCGACGAAATGGCTCAGGGTGCGTTCATCCATGGTGGTGAGCCCGGTGACGTCGATGATCACGTGCGCCGCCGCCTTGCCCGCGACCGCGGAGAGGAGCTGGCCCATCATCTGGGCGCTCCGCTCGGAGTCCATGACGCCGATGACCGGGAGGCAGAGCACGCCGCTCCCGACTTCGATGATGGGCGTCGACAGGTCCCGCAGGGCGGCCCGTTGCAGCTCGATCGTGGTGAGCCGCTCCTCGAGCTCCATCTGGGTCTGGGCGCGCCGCCGCCGCGCGGCGGCGAGCGCGGCAATGACGGCGTTGATGCCCTCGTGCAGATCGCGGAGCGGGTGCGCGGCGGGCAGGCCCTCCGTCGTGAGGCGGGCGTCGTCGTCGCCCTCGCAGACGCTCGCGAGGAGCCGGACCACGGCGGCGACCTCCTCGTGCGAGATGCCGCACGGGCCGCTGCTGGCGCCACTTCCTGCGTCGGCGATGGGCATGGCGCGCGCGAGCATACCCCGCTTCGCCCGCGTTGACGCCACCCCGCTCGCCTTTCCGCGGCCGCGCCCGTTTTTACGCGGCTCCGCCCGCTCCGGCGGCTTCGCCCGAGCGGGGGCCGCGCCCGCCCCGGGCTGGACACGAAAAGACACGCTTGTTAGGCTGCCCCGTCTCATTCGCGGGAGGCCGGGGCCATGGCGGTCTACGTTCCTTTCAGTCCGGGGGTCGAGATCTTGGGGCAGTCCGTCGAGAGCTTTCTCTCCGCCACGGAGCTCCAGACCGCCGTCATGCGCAAGATCCTGGTGCAGAGCGGCTTCCCCCCGCGGGTGGTGTCGACCGACTGGTACCCGCAAGCGCGCTGGCTGGCCGCCCTCCGGTTCATTGCGGAGGCGATCGGCGAAAATACCCTGCTGGCGGTCGGAAAGCGAATCGTCGACAGCGCGGCCTGGCCCGAAGAGGTCACGACGATCGACGCGGGCCTCGCCTCGATCGACGTCGCCTACCACATGAACCACCGCATCAACGGGGCGCCCTTGTTCGACCCGGCGACCGGCACCATGACCGAGGGCATTGGCCATTACCAGTACTGCCCGGCGGAGACCCGGCGCGCCGTCATGGTCTGCCACAACCCTTACCCATCCGACATGGATCGGGGCATCATTCTCGCCGTCGCCCGGAAGTTCAAGCCCGCGGCGGAGGTCTCGCTGGACGAGTCCAAGCCCACGCGCAAGCGGGGCGGCGAGTCCTGCACGTACCACGTGACCTGGTGAAGCGGCGGGGCCCGGCCGCGGGCGCGGGGCCGAGCGTCCGACCGGCGGTGAGGCGGCCGTCTTCGCCGGCGGCCCAGAGGCGCCGGCCGCCGGGGGCGGGCCGCCGGCGCTCCGCGGCCATCGAGTCACGAAGTCGTCGCGCTCGGGGTTTGCATGGTAATCCGGTTGGGGCGGCCGGCGCGGGTTCGTGACGGTCGTCGGGTGGCCCTTCGGGGCTGATCCGCAAGCGTCTGCGTCGTGACGACCGGGCGCCCGGGGGTGGACACGCTTGCGTCCGCCCGGACCCGCCCACGTCCCGCGCGCGCCGCCGGAGCCGAGCCCCTAACGTCGCCTCCGCCGGGGTATTCGCGGCCGTCGCGCGGCGCCCCACGCCCGGCGCGGGCCTTGCTATCCTCCCCCGCCCCTTCCCCCCCTCACGAAACGGAGAGCGCATGACGCCCTTGCCTGGTTGCCATGCTGTAAACGCCGTCGCCCAAGCTTGCGCGCCCAGCCGGGGCGTTCGCCGTGACGTTCGAGCCGTCGCCGCGGGGCGCCATGCCTCGTAGCCCGGGTGCGCGCTCGCTCGCGGCCGGCACCGCGCTCGCCTGCCTGCTCGCGGCCGGCGCGGCGCGGGCCGACCGGCCGAGGCAGCACGACAGCTTTTACCTGCGGCTCGGCGTCGGGCCCGGCTTCGTGTCCGACCCGGCCAAGGTCGAGTTCGGGGGGCTCGAGGGCGAGGCGACCCTTACCGGCGTGGGCGCGGCGACCGAGGTCGCGCTCGGCGGCACCGTGGCGCCGGGGCTGATCGTAGGCGGGGGCATTTACAGCCAGCTCGTGGTCGAGCCCCGCGCCAACGACGCCGAGATCTCGGTCTTCGGGCTCTCGGGCGAGGTCGACGACGTCACCTTCGAGAGCTTCTCGTTTCACCTGCTCGGGCCCTTCGTCGATTACTACGTCGACCCGCGGCGCGGCTTCCATCTGCAGGGGTCGGTCGGCCTCGGCCTCTTGGGCGTGGGCGACGGCGAGGTCGACGGCAATGACAACCCCGCGCTGCGCGAGCATGGGTCGGCGGGGGTCGGGGCCATGGTCGGCATCGGCTACGACTGGTGGGTGTCCGATCGGTGGTCGCTCGGCGTGCTCGGTCGCGTGTCTTATGCCGCGATGTCGGGCGAGAATGACGACGAGGCCGAGTGGTCGCACCGGGTGCTCGCCCCGGCGCTACTCTTCACCGCCACGATGAACTGAACGTCGCGGCTGAAGCCCCGGGCCAGCGCGCGGCGGGTTACGCGCGGCCCCGGGCTTCGTTCCGAGACCTGGAGCCGCCTCGCCCGCCTCGGCCCGCTGCCGGCCGAGCGAGCCCGGTGCCCGGCCCGGTGCTAGAACGCCGGGCCGTGAGCAAGAAGAAGAAGCTCCGCAAGGCGCGCGAATGCCTGCCCGAGGGGGCGCGCGCGGTCGTGGTCTGCGTCGGCAAGAAGTGCGCCCCGCGCGACGAGTCCGAGTCGCTCTTCGAACGGCTCCGCCGCCGCGCCGAGGCCCGCGGGGGCGCCGTGCTCGTCGCGCGGGCCAAGTGCCTGGGCGTCTGCGAGGGCGGCCCCGTCGTCGCCACGCTGCCCGAGGGCGAGTTCGTCGAGGGCGCGAGCGACGCCGAGGCCGAGCGGCTGCTCGACCGATTGTTCGAGCGCGGCTGACGCCCCCCGGGGCGCGAGGGCGTTCGGCGCCGGCCCCCCCTTGCGCGCCCCGCGCCGCGGGGCGCGCGCGCGGAGGGCGGCCCTTACTTGACGACGATCTGATAACGGCAGCTCAGCCCCCCGAGGCCGTCGGGCGCGCAATCGAGGCCCGCGCAGCAATCGCTGCCGAGCGTGCAGGCGTCTCCCAGGAGCACGCAGGCCCCGGGCCCGCCGCCGGCGTCGCCCCCGCCGCCCGCCCCGCCGCCGGGCGCGGCGCACCGGAAGCCGCAGGCGTCGTCGGCCGGCAAGCACAGGCCCGAGCAGCACTGCGTCGGCGCGACGCAGGGCGCCCCGTCGTCGCGGCACGCGCCCCCGCCCTGAGCGCCGCCGGCCCCACCTGCGCCGGGGAGGCAACGCTTCGGGAACTGCCCGCCCCCGTCGGGCGCCGTCGCCTCGAGGCAGACCCCCGAGAGGCAATCGCAGTCTCGCTCGCACAGCTCGCCGTCCGGCAGGCCGGCCTGCTGACCGCTCAGGCAGGGGGGGCAGATGTCCGGAGACTGCGGCTCGCAGACGAAGCACTGATCGCTCAGCATGCCGCCGTTGCAGTCCGGCCGCTTGCCCTGCTTCTTGCACCGCTTGACGCCGGCCTCGTCGGGCGCGCACAGGTTCGAGCAGCAGTCACAGTTGTCGACGCACACCTCGCCGAACTCGTTCAGCTCGCCCTGGGTCGTCTCCCAGGGGCCCGACGTCCGGCAGCCGCCGATGGGCAAGCAGCGCTTGAACCCGTCCCCGCCCTGCTCGTCGTTGCACCGGCCCGAGCAGCACTCGCTGTCTTGCTCGCACCGCTCGAACGTCGGCAGGCACCAGAGCAGCGGCTTGCAGTAGCCGCCCGGGTCGCAGACCAGCGAGCAGCACTCGGCGCCCGACCCGCACGGCTCGCCGGCCGGCCGGCAGAAGGGCATCTTGACGCAGGTCTTGGACTCGCCGTCACACTTGGACGAGCAGCACTCGGGGTCGCTCGAGCAGGCCTCTCCGGTCGCGCGGCAGGCCTCGCCGCTCTCGACGCAGGCGTCGTTGGCGCAGCTGCCCTTGCAGCAATTGAAGTCGTCGGTACAGACGTTGCCTTGCTGAAAGCACCCCCCGCCGCCGGGGCCACAGACGGTGCCGTCGCAGTTGTCCGAACAGCAGTCACTCGCGGCCTGGCAGCCCTCGCCGATCGAGCGGCAGCCGCCCGCCGACGCGTCGCACTTGCCGTCCTTGCAGCCGAGGTCGCAGCAGTCGGCCGCCCGCGCGCAGGGTTGGCCGTCGGCGGCACAGAATTCGCCGGGGCCGACGCAAATCGGGCTGGCTAGGCCCGCGTCGACGCAGAACCCGGAGCAACAATTCGGCGCGCTCTGATCGCAAAAGTCGCCGAGTTGGAGGCACGACCCCGGCGCGCCGCCCGCCCCCGCCCCCGCGCTTGCGCCCGCCGCGCCCGCGGGGCCCGCCGCGCCCGAGCCCCCTGCCCCCTGCCCGCTGCCCGCCGCCCCGCCCGGGTCGGCGTCATCGCCGCCGCCCGAGCAGGCCGCGTAGATCACGACGAAGCTCAGTGCGACGAGCGCCCGACGCAGGATACCTGGCCTCATGACTCACCTCGTATTCCTGGCCTCATGGCCCACCTCTTATTGACTCGGACGCCCCGAGCGGAGCCGCCGTTTCGGCACGAACGGAGGGCGGTGCCCCGCCTTCGGCCGTCGCTACCGGCGTCACGCGGCCGAAGGCGCCTCGACGCCGTTGCGTCTCGAGCGCGCCGCGATCGCGACGGCGGGGGGCCGGTCACCCCCCGGTCGAACGCACGCGCGGCGGCAGAGAGCATCGGCCTCATGGGGCCCTCGTGGCGCGAGCCCACCAAGGTGGTCACTATATTTTACGAAAGCGCCACGAGCGGGGCCGGCGAGCCATGCCCCCCCCTCGGGGGCCGGCGACGGCGGACGCCAGGCGGCGGCGGACGCGCCGAAGCGGAGGGACACCCCGGCGCGTCGCATCGAGCGGCAAAGGGCCTTCGGGGCTTGCCGAGTGCCGATCGAGCGACCCGCCGCGGCGGCACGGCTCCGACACATCGCCTCGGTCCGGTCGAGCCGAACGAGCGCGGGCAGGGCCCAACCCGGTTCAGAGCCGGTTGAGGTACGCGATGAGGCCGTCGAACTCGGCCGTCGGGACGGTCGGCGTGTTCGTGACGGTGAACAGCAGGTTGTAGTGGTTGAGCACGTCCAGCAGCGTCGCCGCGCTGTTGTCGTGGAAGTAGGGCGCCG
>DASTPP010000220.1:0-39069 GCA_035762175.1 Polyangiaceae bacterium
GGAGGTGCGGCGCGGCTACTTCGACACCGTGCCCCGGCACGAGGTGCGCACCGGCGGCTACCTCATCGGGCGCACCGAGGTGACCTACGGGGCTTGGCTCGACTACCTCGAGGCGCTCGAGCCGGCCGAGCGCGCGCGCCGCCTGCCGAGGGCCGAGGCGAAGATCGGCCAGAGCGGCGGCCTGCGGCTCGAACGGCGGGGCGGGCTCTGGTGGCTGACGATCACCCCGTCCGAGCGCACGTACGAGGCGCACGCGGGCGAGCCGCTGATCTACTCCGGCCGCAAGGAGCGGGCGCGCCAAGACTGGCGCCGGCTGCCGGTCACGGGCCTGTCGTCCGAAGACTTCGCGGCGTACGCGGCGTGGCTCGACCGCACGGGGCGGGTGCCGGGGGCGCGGCTGTGCACCGAGTACGAATGGGAGCGCGCGGCGCGCGGGGCCGACGGGCGCCCCTTCCCGCGTGGTGAGGGCCTGGCGGGGGCCGAGGCCAACTACGGCGAGACGTACGGGGGCGAGGGCAAGGGCCCCGACGAGGTCGGCAGCCACCCCGCCTCGCAGAGCCCCTTCGGGCTCGACGACGCGAGCGGCAACGTCTGGGAGCTCGTGCGCTCGTCGCTCGACGGAGGCCAGTTCGTCGCCCGCGGCGGCAGCTACCTGCACGATCGCAAGACCGCGCAGCTGACCAACCGCACCGTGGTCTCGCCCGCGCTGCGCGACACGAGCGTGGGCGGGCGCCTGTGCGCCACCTTCCCCCGCCCCACCGAGCCCCCCGAGGGGGGCTAACGCGAACGGGCTCGCCCCCCCGGCGGGCTCGAGCCCCTCGGGGGCCAGCGGGGCGCGGGCGCGCGGCCGAGCTCGGAGCGCGCCGAGAGGCCGGTGCGCTTTTCGCTGGCGGCCCGCGCGCCCGAGGCGCCACGCGGTTCGAGGCCGACTGCGTCTTGCGCTCGCGGCGGGCGCGGTCGGGGGGCGTGAAGCGACACGACCCCAACGCCCGTGGTGAGCGCTGGGGTCGTTTTTACAGGGTCGCTATGCTCGAGGGCGAAGCGCCCGGAGCGCTACACGCCCTGGCTCAGGTGCCGCACTTCTGGACCTTGTCGGGGCAGCAGTCGCCGAACTGCGCGCACGCGTCGTCGCACCAGCAGCCGGCCGGCGCTTGCTGGTCGCAGCGGCCCTGGCAGCTGTTGGTCGCCGGCGGGGGCGGCGGGGGCGGCGGAGGGGGCGGGGGCGGAGGCGGCGGGACGGGGGTGTCGCAGGCCTTGGCCTTGTCGGGGCAGCAGTCGCCGAACTGCGCGCACTGGCTGTCGCACCAGCAGCCGTCGTTCGACTGGCCGCCGCAGTACGTGCCGCCGACCTTGAAGCAGCTGTTGGGCGGGTCGGTGCCGCCGCCCGAGCCGCCCGTGCCGCCCGCGCCGCCGGTGCCGCCCGCGCCGCCCGTGCCAGCGCTGCCGCCCGAGCCGCCGCTGCCGCCCGAGCCGCCGGTGCCGCCCGATCCGCCGCTGCCGCCCGCGCCGTCGCTGGGGCGGTACTCTTGCGCCTGCAAGTCCATCCGGGTGGTTTGCCCACCGGTGAACTCGGTCATGCAGGCGTCGTCGCTGTAATCCATATAGTTGTGAATCGGGTCGACGCCCGCCGACGAGCAGGTGTCGGGGTTGGGCGAGGGGCAGCCCGAGGTCGGGCCGCTCTGCGCCGGGGTGTCGGACACCTCGTCGTTCGTCGCCCCGCAGCCGCCCTGGAAGGTGTGCCACAGGCCGAGCCAGTGGCCGACCTCGTGCGTCGCGGTCTTGCCCTGGTTGAAGGGCGCCGACGACCCGCCGGGCAGCGAGCTGAAGAGCACGACGACGCCGTCGTCCTTCGGGTTGCTCTGGTACCACGAGGGGAAGGTGGCCCAGCCGAGCAGGCCGCCGCCGGGGTTCGACGTGTAGAAGTTGAGCGTCGCCGCCCCGCCCTCGCGCAGGGCGGTCTTCATCTGCGTCTCGGCCGCGGTGTCGGGCCCGGCGGTGTACCAGGTCGCGTTGGTGGTGCGCGTCACCTTCTTCAGCTCGAAGCGGAAGGGCGTGCCGGCGTAGTTGGCGTTCAGCACGTCGATCTGCTGCGCGAGCTGCGTATCGGGCACGTCGCCGTTCGCGATGCCGGTGCCCTTGCGGATGACGTGAAACACGACGGGGATCGTGACCGACCCGGGCGGGCGCAGGGCGAGCACGCTCTTCAGCGCCTCGGTGTGGTCTTTGAGCGCCTTCTGCTCTTCCGCGCTCAGCTCTTTGGTGCCACAGAGGCGCCCGGCCGGCGCCGCCGTCTGCTCTTGCTGCTCGACCGCGCTCTCGTCGCCACCCGTGTCCGCACAGGACGCGAAGATGGCGGCGAGGACGATCGGGGACCAAAACACGTAGCGGGGCGCGGCGAGTCTCATGGCAACTTCCTCCGAATGGAAAGGCCGACGAATGAAAAGGCCGACCTGTGCCTAGCTGAATGGGCGCCCGCGTCCAGCGATTTCTGACCGTGGCGTCGCTGTTTTTAGAGACGAAATGTCCTGTGAGTATAGAAATTGAACCGATCGTTTCGAAACTGAACCGCCCCGCCCCCGCGATCGGGGTAAGGCCCGCGGCCCCCGGGGGGGGTTCGCGCGTGGGCGTCCTAGTTCACGGCCCGAGCGCGCCCGGGGCCCGCGGGCGGGGCCCGAGGTGGCTCGCCTCCCTCGCTGCGGACCACCGTCGGCGCGCCCGCCGCCCTGCTCGCCGCGGGCCACGATCCGACGCCCGCCGCCGAGGCGACCCCGCGACATCCGCCCCCAAGCCCGCCGACGCGGCTACAGCGACCGCGCAGGCCGCGCCGCCGCTGCCGGGCCCGGCCATCGCAGGGGCGTTGATGACACCGGGCCTCGAGGTTCGGTAGCCTCTCCGTGAACCGGCTAAAAACGAGGGAGGCTTTCGATGCACGCTCTGCGAGGTCCCTTCCTGTGCGTTGCGCTGCTCTCGGGGTGCGGCCCGGAGGCCGAGCGCGCGATCGTGACGCCCACCGATCAGCCCCGCGCGGGCGCCCCGACGGCGGCGACGGCGGCGCCGAAGCCGGCGACCTCCGCCGCGGCCCCCGCCGCGGCCCCTGCCTCGACGCCCCCGCCGCCCGCCCCGGCGCTCGACCCGGGCCGCGGCAAAGAGCCCGGGCCCTTGTTCGAGGCCTTCTTGAGCCCCTACCAAGAGCCCGACGAAGAAGAGAACACGCCCTCGACGACGCCGGCCATCTTCCGGTCGACCGCGCCCTCGCTGAGCCGCGCCCAGCGCGAGGCCGCCGGCCACCGCGGGCACGGGCAAATTCGCTTCAGCAAAGACCTGAGCCGGGCCTTCGTCGACGTGCGCGTCGAGGGCGTCAAGGCCGAGGCCGTCAACATGTTCCACATTCACTGCGGCAGGCCCGGCATTCTCGGCCCGATTCTCGTCGACTTCGCCCTCGCGACCGACATCAAAGAGAACCTCGCCGACGGCCTCTTCTCGGTCGAGGTGACCAACGAGCACATCGTCAAAACGGCCGAGCACGGCCACGGCTCGCTGATCGGCGCCTTCACCATGGGGTGCGTCATTCCGAGCCCGTCGCTCGGCACCCTCAAGCCCATCAAGGTCTCGACCATCGCGGGCATGGCCCACATCGCCCTCGAAGGCGAGCTCTACTTCAATCTGCACACCACGGGGCAAACCTATTTCGGCGACATGCGCGGGCAGATCTACCCCGCCCCGAAGCCGCCCTGACCTCGGCCGCGCCCCTCAGCCCCCTCGGCCCCCCTCGAGCCCCTCGGCCCCCCTCGAGCGCCTTGGCCCCCCTTGGCCCCCTCGAGCGCCCTCGAGCCCCTCAGCCCCCCTTGCCGAAGAGCAGCACGACGAAGAGGGCGTTGGTGCCGACGTCGGGGCGTGAGCCCTGCGCGACGCCCACGCCGACGGCCGAGACGGTCGGGTCGAAGGGGGCGTCGTCGCTCGGGTCGACGGCGTCGTCGAGCCGGGAGACGACCGAGGCGAGCACGCGCGCCCGCCGGAAGCCCTTGGCCTCGCGGGCGAACTCGGCGTTCAGGCGCGACGTCACCTCTTCGGCCTTCGGCCGCCCCTGAAAGAAGCGCGCCGCCGCCCGGCGCGCCAGGGCCGAGAGCGCCGCGTCGGCGGGCAGCGCGGGCAGGCGCCGCGCGGCGCGGGCGCGGTTGATGGCCTCGAGCACCCGGGGCGGGGCCGAGGCGACGTCGATCGGGGCGGCGATGGCGACGAAGTTCTCGGTGACGATGAGGCCGCCGCCCGCCGAGGGGTCGCGCACGACGCCGACGCCGATGTGCGTCGCGTTCGCGTCGAGGATGTTGGCGCGGTGGCCCGGGCTGCCCATCAGCCCCTCGTGCACCTCGCGCGCGTTCGCGGCGGCCCCGAGGTTCTCGAGCACGTACATGGCGCCGATGCCGGCGCGCCGCACGCGGTCGGACGGGGCGCCGGTCGTGGGCGAGTTGTGGGCAATGAAGTGGTGCTCGGCCATGTCGACGCTGTGCTTGCGGGCGACGTCGGCGAGCGCGGGCAGCGGCTCGAGCGGGCGGCGGCCGGCGGCCTTGCGCGCCTCGTTGGTCAGCGCCACGAGCGAAGCCTCGGCCTCGGCCTCGCTCTCGGGCGCGCCGGCCGCCCGCCCCCGCGACGCCGGCAGCGGCGGCGGCTCGACCCCGACGTACACCGGAAAGTTCACGAGCACCGAGGGGCCCCGCTCGTCTTCGGCGACGAGCTCGACCTGGTAGACGCCCGCGGTCGGCAGCGCCACCTCGCCCGCGAAGGCCGGCCCCGGCCCGAGCGCCTTCGCGTCGGTCGAGCCGTCGGGCCTCGTGACCATCAGGCGCGGCCCGCGCGCCGCGTCGACGAGCCGGCCCGAGAGCCGCAAGGCGCCGCCGACGCCGAGCCGCCGCGCGACCGGCGCGTCGAACGAGAGCCGCCGCCGCGAGAGCACCATCACGATGGCCTCGGTGCCGTCGCCCATCGGCCCGCGCGCGAGCCCGACGCGGTTCAAGGGCGCACCCCGGGTCGCCTCGGCCGCGAGCGAGGCGAGGCCGTCGACCGGCGTCGGCCCCGAGAACCGCAACGACGACGACTCGGGCACGGGCTCGACGATGCCCTCGCGCCACGCCAGCTCTTGAATGAGCGGCCCCGCCGGCTGCCGGTGCGAGGGGTCTTCGCCCATGCGCCGCACCACCGCCTCGGCCACCCGGGCGAGCCCCTCGTCGGGCACGATCTCGTGCCCCGACCGCCGCGCCCCGCCCAGCGCCGCGTCGTAGAGCGGCGCGAGCTCGGCGGCCGGCGACACGCCGCCCGAGGGCGAGCTGTACGCGCCCGCGTCGCCCGGCGCCCGCGCCGGCGAACAGCCGCCGGTGAGCGCGAGCGCGAGCGCGGCCGCCCAGAGAGCACTTCGGTACCGTCGGTGGGTCAGCGGAACCTCTTCGAACTGCAGAAGCTCTCTACCAAACCTCGCCCACCACGGCACCCCCTTGGTTTCTCGGTGCGAGCGCTCGCGCGGGCCGGCCGGGCCGAACCTGCCCGCCACGCCCGAGCTTGGCCCTCAGCTCGGGGCTGACCTCGCAAGAGCCGTAGCGGGCGACACCGGCGAGCCCCTACTACCGGCCCTCCGTGACGTGGCCAGGAAGCGGCAGGGCGCGCCGCCCAGGCCAAAGCAGAGGGCGAATCGATCGGTCGGCCCGGCCCGCCCAGGCTGAAGAGGGTGGTTCAAAACGAGGCCGGCGGGCCGCCCCCGGCTGAAGCCGGGGGCAGCGAACGCCCTTGGAAACGGCCATCCAAGCCCCGCCGGAGGCGGGGCTCCCGCGTCACGAGCCGCTTCGCTCGCTCGCCCGGCAGCCGAAGCCCGCAGGAGCCCGGCCCCCGACGAGGGGGCGGGCTTTGCGGTCCGAATCGTGTGGGAACCGCGTGGCACGAGGGGGCGTCCGCTGCCCCCGAGTTCACTCGGGGGCCAACGCCGCCGGGTTTCGCAACCCCCTCTGAAGCCTGGGCTACGGCAAGCCCCCCTCGAACGGACAGCAAAGCCCGGCGCTTCGGCCGGGCTCTGCGAGCCTTTACGATGCACACGCGAGCCCATGGGCGCGGCCCGAGAGAGCCCGGCCAGATGCCGGGCTTTGCTCTCCGTTCGCGCGCTTCTGGCGTAGCCCAGGCTTCAGCCCGGGCGGTCCGATGGCCGCCAAACGAACCCCTGCGGGGGGGTAGCAGCCGCCGGGGCCTGCGGGGACGTCCTCAAAGGACTGAGGTGCAGGCACCGCCGGCCTCGGGGAAGTCTTCGAGGACTAGACGGCATGTGCCAACGGGCTCGGCGAAGTCCTCGAGGACTCGTTTGGGTGTGCCAACGGGCTCGGCGAAGTCCTCGAGGACTCGTTTGGGTGTGCCAGCAGGCTCGGCGAAGTCTTCGAGGACTCGTTTGGGTGTGCCAGCGGGCTCGGCGAAGTCTTCGAGGACTAGGTTCGTGTGCCAACCCCCTCCCGCGAAGTCCTCGAGGACTTCGGACCGCCTGAACGCGGCCCGGCCCCGGCGGCGCGCCTGCGGGGGCGACGGGGGGCGTGCTCTCGCGGCCCCCTTCGGGCTACCTTGCCGAACGATTGACCTCGCGCCACGCCCTCGCCGTCTCCGCCGCGGTGGCCCTGCTCGCCTGCGGGCCTTCGCACCGGCCGGCCCCGCCCGCGCCTGCCGCCCCGGCCGCCCACGTCGGGCCCGCCCCCCCTGAGGCTCCGGCGCGGCTCGAGCTTCGCGGCGTGGTGACGAGCGCGTCGGGGGCGCCGGTGGCGGGCGCCCTCGTGGTCGCGACCCGCCAGGGCGCGCGCGCGGCGGGGCCGACCGCGCTGACCGGCCCGGCCGGCGAGTTCTCGTTCTCGCTCGAAGAGGGCGCGTACGCGCTGACGGCGACGAGCGACGCGGGCGTCGCGGCCTACCGCCCGCCCGAGCGCCCCGCCGGGCCGATCGTGCTCGCGCTGGGCGACGACGGCGAGGGCTTCGTGGTCAGCGGGCGCGTGGGGGCGGCGGCCGCCGCGCCGGGCAAGGTGCGGGTCACGGCGGCGCGCGAGAGCGACGTCGAGGGCGACGTCTTCGTCGCCGAGGTGGGGCCCGGGGGCCGCTATCGCCTGCGCCTACCGCGCGCCCTCGCCCGCGGCTACACCTTGAAGGCCGAGGCCCCGGGCGCGTTCGGCCTGCGCGCCGGCGTGAGCGAGCTGCGCGATCAAGAGATCGATCTCGATCTGTACGTGCCGGCGCCGCTGCCGGCCGAGGTGGCCGAGTGGGTCGGCCGGGCGGCCTCGCCGCTCGACGGGGTGCAGGCGGGCCGGGGCTTCGCCGACCTCGACGCCTTCGGCGCGGTCGTGGGCGACGCGCGCGTCGTGGGGCTCGGCGAGGGGACGCACGGGACGCGCGAGTTCTTTCAGCTCAAGCACCGCCTGATCGAATACCTGGTCGAGAAAAAAGGCTTCCGCGCCGTCGCCTTCGAGGCCGGGCGGGCCGAGGCGCGGCGGGTGAACGAGTACGTGCTCGGCGGCCGCGGCACGGCGGCCGGGGCGCTGCGGGGCCTGCGCTACTGGACGTGGGACACCGAAGAGGTCACCTCGCTGGTCGAGTGGATGCGCGCGTACAACGCCGACCCGCGCCACGCGGCGAAGGTGCAATTTCTCGGCGTCGACATGGACCTCACCCCCCTCGCCGCCCGCAACGTGCACGCCTACCTCGAGCGGGTCGACCCCGCCTTCGTCCGCGCCCGCCCGCCGGTTCTCGAGCTCCTCGAGGCCGACGACGCGCCCGAGCGCTGGGTGATGCTCTCGGCCGAGACGCGCTCGGCCCTGCGCGCGGCGGCCGAGGCGACGGTCGCGCGGCTCGACGAGCGCCGCGCCTCCTACGCGAAGGCGGCGGGCGTCGCGCGCCTCCGCGAGGCCCGCGAAGACGCCCGCTCGCTCGCCCAGTGGGCCGCGGTGCACGCGGAAGATCGGGCGGCCGGCGACTTCGGTTTCGCGCTGCGCGACGTGGCCATGACCGAGAACCTCGAGGCGGCGCTGGCCGAGGGGGGGCCGCGCGAGAAGATCGTCTTCTGGGCGCACAACGGGCACGTGGGCCTCGAGCTGCCGCCGCTCGTGAGCGTGGGCGAGCTCATGCGCAAGAAGCACGGGGCGGGCTACGTCGGCGTCGGGCTGCTCTTCGGCCGCGGCTCGTTCCGGGCGATCGCCGGGCCCCGCTCGGCCACACGCCCCCCGCCGCACGCCGTCGCGCTCGGCCCCGCGCCCGAGGCCGATCTGACGACGCCGCTCGCGCGTGCCGGCCACCCCCTCGCCCTGCTCGACCTGCGGCGCGCGCCGGCCGGGGTCGTGCGCGACTGGTTCCGGGCGCCGCAC
Organism: Polyangiaceae bacterium; assembly: GCA_035762175.1. Lineage (GTDB taxonomy): Bacteria > Myxococcota_A > Polyangia > Polyangiales > Polyangiaceae > DASTPP01. Next base: position 8,370 of record DASTPP010000220.1, read on the forward strand.
CCGGTGCGCGACATCGGCGTGAGTTTCTCCGACGAGGCCGGGTCCACGGCGCTGCACGTGCCGGCCCGCCGCTACGACGCGCTGCTCTTCGTCGCCGAGACCACGGCGTCGCGGGCGAACCCGGGCGCGCGCGAGTGAGGCGGCGCCTCCGGGCCGTCGTTTCGGGCTTGCGTTGGGCGGGCCCTGCGTTTCTGATCGGCGCCGAGCCATGATTCGGCCCTCGTAACGCATGACCTTCGTGCGAACCCCCGGCGACGGACGCTGGATCGACGTCGAGCTCTTCGCGGTGCCCGTGCGCGTGCTGCGCGCGTTCCTGGCGCCCTTTCTGGGGCCCTTCCCGCGGGTGCGGCTGCCGGCCCGAGAGGGCCCGAAGGCGCGGGCCCCGGGCGGGCAGGCCTTCGCGGCCGGGGTGGCGCCGGCGGTCGAGCTGGTGGCGACGATGCTGCGGGTGCGCGCCCGCGCCACCGGCGAGCGCGGCCGCGACGCGCGGCGGCGGCTCGAGGTGCTGCTGGCGGCGCACCGCGACGCGGGCGCCGGGCCCGGCGGGCCAGAGGGCCGGTACAGCCCCCGGGGGCGCCTGCTCGAGTGCCTCGCCGACGAGTTCTTGTACGCCCTCGACGCGCCCCCGTGCCACCGCATCGAGACCGCGGGCACCTACGAGCAGATGCTCGACGTCGCGCTGCGCTTTCGGCTCGGGGGCCGCAGCCTCTACCCCTCGCCCTTCGGCGGCGCCTACCGCGATCTCACCCGAAAGCGCTTCTTCTGGTTTACCGCCAGCCTGAGCGAAGACCCGAACCCCTTCCAGCGCCGCTGGGCGGTGACCTGGCCCGACGACCTGCCCCGCTACCTGCGGGCGCTGCGGCGCCCGCGCGCGCCCTTGAGCGCGAGCCGCATTTACCAGTCGGTGCGCCGCGGCGGCAGCTGGGTCGGCCACGGCGTCGGGCCGCGCGAGTATGTCGCGGGCCACCGGGCGCACCTCGAGCACGCCGAAGCGTGCATCGACGCCCTGCTGCCCGAGCTCGAGAGCGCCCAGGCGACCGACTCGGCCCTCCTCGGGCGGGCGCTCGACGCCTCCGGTGACGATTGAGCGCCCGGGCCGCAGCCAGGGCGCTCCGGGTCGACCGCCGCCTCAGGGCCCGAGCAACCGGCGCGCCGCCTCTTCGCCGCCGCCCTCGCCGAGCGACCACGCCGCGCGCCGCTCTTCGGCCCACGCGTGCAGGCGCGGGGCGGTCACGTGCAGCGAGTAACGCGGCATGCGCGAGGGCGCCTCGGCGAGCAGGTGGCGCGCCATCGCGTCGTCGCCCCGCCGGTGGAACGCCCAGGCCAGGCTGACCAGCATCTCGCCGTACTGCGTGCGCAGCAGCGCGCCGCGCGCCCACTGGTGCAGCGTCGCGTCGTCGGGCAGCTCGTGGGGGGCGTCGGCCTCGACGGCGATGGTCAGCTCGAGGCTCTCGAGCATGAAGGCGTAGAACTCGCCGCGCGCGCCGCGGCCCCGGGCCCAGGTGGCCACCTCGTCGCGCTGGCGGCGCGCCTCGTCGAGCCGGCCGAGCCTGGCGAGCGCGGCGGCGCGCAGGCAGCCCGCGCGCCAGCGCTGCACCGCGCCGCCGCCGGCCCACGAGCCGCGCAGCTTGGGGAGCACGCGATCGAGGCGCTCGAGCGCGCTCTGCGCCCGGCCGAGCAAGCCGTCGAGCGCGCTCTGCGTCACCGCGGCCGCGACGCGCAGCCCCCGCGGCAGGGCCTTGCTCTCGAGCGCGACGAAGGCCGCGTGCGCCTCCTCCCACTGGTAGTTTGCCACCAGCGCGTGGGCGGCGCGGAACGCCGGCCAGTGACGAAGCTGAAAGCCCATGGCGGCCGCCGTGAAGGCAGCGACGGCCGCGCCGGCCGCCGGCCCGAACATGGCCGCGTAGAGCAGGCCGACCCCGCCCACCATCAGGCCGACCAGCCCCCAGGACCGCGCCTTCACCAGGGCGAGCTGCCGCGGGCCGACCACGTTGCCCCGCCCATCGAGCAGGAGCAACTCGCCCGGCTTGGCCTCGGCGAGCGAAGGCGCCGGAATCAGCGCCGGCGGCTTGGCCTTCGGTGCGACGACGATGGCCCGGGGCGCCGCGCCCTTCGGTGCAACTGTGATGGCCCGGGGCGCCGCGTCGTTTTCGGGGCTCGGCATGGGGCCCGAGGGTAGCACCCGCTCGCCCGGTCGCACGACCCGAGCGCCTTGGCCATGCCCTCGGCGGGGAAGGTCAGCGGATCGAGCCCAGCGCGGCGAACGCCCCGCCACGCGGCCGCCGAGGCCGGCATAAGTATCAGGGCGGGGGCGAGCGCTCGCACCCGGGCGAGAAGGGCGCGCGGGCCCCTTGCAAGAGAGACCAGCCCTCGCGCTCGCCGCGCGGGGTCGCGTCGAAGAGCGCGGCGACGAGCTCGTTCATCGCGCCGGTGTGGGCACTCGAACCTGGGCTCGGGGGGCGCTGACACACTCGGTCGAATCAGGCCGCGGTCGCGGCGGGCCAGACGATGTCTTGGTGGTAGCGGGTGAGGCGGCCGAACGCGTCGAACTCGAAGCGCACGGCGGCGTGCTGGGTAAATTGGCCCGTCTGCCGGCTGACGACGTGGGCGTAGGCCGAGACCGTGCGGCCGGCGACGACGTGGTTGTCGACCGTGTGCAGATCGAGCGGCCCCTTGTCGAGGGGCTTGAGCGAGGTGCGCACCGCCCAGACGTGCTCGAAGCCGGTCACGTCGAGCCCGTACGCGGGGATGCTCATGCGCAGGTCCGGGGCCGAGAGCTGGCGGTAGGCGTCCGCGTCGCCATGCTCCCAGGCGAGCATGAGGGCGTTCGAGCGGGCGACGAGCGCGGCGGCGTCGGGGCCGGCGTCGCCCTGGGCGGCGCGCAGGGCGGGCAGCAGCGTCGAGCGGGCGAATTCTTGTACGGTGGTGGGCGTGGTGGTCTCGGGCGTGCGGGGCTCGGCCGCGTCCATGCGCCCGTCGCGGACGGCCTGAAAGAGCTCGGCGTACGCGTCGGCGGCGAAGTCGGGCAGGCCGGCGGCGAGCATGCCTTGGCGCATCTGCTCGACCGTCACCTCGACGTGGCGGATGGGCCGGCCCAGCTCTTCGGTGAGCGCGGCGGCGATCTGGCGGTAGCTCCGATCGACGGGGCCGTGGATGCCAACGATCGGGTGCCCGGCCCAGGTCGGGTCGAGCAAGAAGGCCGCGGCGCGCCCGGCGATGTCGACCGCGGCGACGAGCGGCAGGGGCTTGTCGGTGGGCATGGGCGAGTAGATGGCGCCGTCTTTGATGATGGTGGGCACGTCGCGCAGCAGGTTCTCCATGAAGAAGCCCGGGCGCAGCGCGACGACGTCGGGGGCGGCGGCGCGGAAGGCGTTCTCGACGGCCAGCAGCGAGCCGACCGGGCCGGTGCCCGGGCCCGTGTGGGCGCCGACGCTCGAGAGGACGACGACGCGCGAGACGCCCCGCTTCTTCACCTCGGCGGCGGCGAGGCGGGCCGAGCGCTCGAGCCAGGCGTTGGCGTCGGGCCGGTAGGCGGGCGGCGAGAGCCAGAAGAGGGCGTCGGCGCCCTCGAGCGCCCGGGCGAGGGCGGCCGGGTCGTCGATCGAGCCCTCGACGACGAGGGCGCCGCGGGCGGCGAAGTGGGCGACGCTCGCGGGGCGGCGGGTCAAGAGCGTCACGTCGGCGCCGGCGTCGAGCAAGCGCTGGGTGAGCGGGCGGCCGATGGTACCGTTGGGGGTGTTGATGACGATGCGCATGGCATGCTCCGGCGGGGGGGTGGGGGCTCGTCGTGAGCCACGCCATCACCGTAAATCGCCCCGCCCGGGCCGGATGGGCACCGGCGATCATGGTGCCATGCACTCGGCGCATGGCTCGGCCCGCGCCGCCGCCATCCTGCTGCCCGGCCCCGCGGCCGACCTCTATGCTGCCCGGTACGCCTCCATGGCCGACCTCGCCGACCTCAACCTGAATCTCTTGCTCGCCCTCGACGCCCTGCTCTCGGAGGCGAACGTGACGCGCGCGGCCGAGCGCCTGGGGGTGACGCAGCCGGCGATGAGCCGGTCGCTGCAGAAGCTGCGCGAGCAGCTCGGCGACGAGCTGCTCGTGCGCAGCGGGCGGGGGCTCGTGCGCACGCCGCGGGCCGAGCGCATCCGCCGCGCGCTCGGGCACGGGCTGCAGTCGCTGCGGCGCGCGCTGGCCGAAGACGAGTCGTTCGAGCCGGCGCGGGCGACGACGGCGTTCCGGGTGGCGGCCAACGACGTCGCCGGGGTGCGGCTGCTGCCGGCGCTGATGGAGCACCTGCGCGGGCGCGCGCCGCACGTGGCCGTCAACGTCGTGCCGCTCGACCACGCCGACCTGCTCGGGCAGTTCGAGTTCGGCGCGCTCGATCTGGCGCTCGGGGTGTCGATGGCCGAGGCGCCCGGGCTCCGGCGGCGGCTGCTCTTGCGCGACGGCTGGACGTGCCTGATGCGCGCGGGGCACCCCGCCGTCGGCGAGCGGCTCGAGCTCTCGACCTACCTCGATCTGTCGCACGCGCTCTGCAGCCCGCGCGGCGAGGGCAGCGGCGTCGTCGACGAGGCGCTCGCCGCGCTGGGGCGCGCCCGCCGCGTCACGCTGCGGTCGCGCTACTTCGTCGCCGCCGCGCTGGCCGTGCGGCAGAGCGACTTGGTGCTGACGATGCCCCGGCGCAGCGGCGAGCGCCTGGCCGAGCTCCTGGGGCTGCGGGCGCACGAGCCGCCGCCCGAGCTCGCCCTGCGCCCGATCGAGTTCCTGGCCCTGTGGCACGAGCGCATGGACGACGCGCCGGCGCATCGGTGGTTCCGGCAGGCGCTGTTCGCCGCGAACGACGACGATCTCGGCGTCCGGTCGGCGGCGCGGGCGGGCCGGTGACGGCCGAGGCGTTCTCGTCCAGCAAGAGCTGGTGCCCGTCGTCGATCGCGGTGCCGAGCAGGCGCAGCGCCTTGCGCACCGCCGGGCGCGGCAGAAGAGGCGCCTCGACCTGGGCGAGCGCCTCGGCCAGCTTCGCGTCGAGCGCGGGCGAGGCGAAGGGCGAGAAGAGGTGCATCGAGGCGTGAGCCCCCAGCAACGCCGCGCGGCTCTGGTCGGCGGTGAGCTCGTCGACGCGCGGGGTCGGGCCGAACGGATCTTGCACCGCGAGGGCGGGGCGCGTGGCGGCGTCAAACCGGGGCGCCCCGGGCGCCGCGGGCACGTCGGCCGCCGAGTCGATGAGGCGGGCGGGGTCGGCCGCGCGACGGTCGGTCGGGAGGCGATCGCCGAGCGGCCCCCCCCCTCGGCGTCGACCAGATCGCGCCAGCGCACGTTCAACCCCTCTTGGCCGATGGCCGTCCATCGCGACTCGGCCACGCTCAGGTCGAGAGCTTCGCCGAAGATCGACGCGCGCCCGGCCGCCCGCAGCGCGAGCGCCACCTCGACCGCCTTGGCCGGCATCTTCGCCTCGGTCAGCACCACGACCGGCAGCGCGTTCGCGCGGCCGTCGCCCGCGGGCTCACGCCCCGGCCTCCGTCGCCCGCGGCCCGCCCGGCGCCCCCGGCCGGCCCGCCGCCTGGGTTAGGCGAGCTTGCTTCGCGTCAGCTCGAGAATGAACGTCAGGGCCCGCCCCAGGTCTCCGTCGAAGGGGGCCAGGTGCTCGCGGGCCCAGGCGGCCAGCGCCGCGTCGTCGGTCGTCATGGCCGAGGCCGGGTCGCGCAGCGGCACCGGGCCGGACGCCGACGCGAGCCCGAGGTCGAGCAGGCACAGGTGGAGGTGCGGGGACAGCCGGGCCTGGTCGGCGCCGAGCGCCCGCGCGCGCAAGCACGCGAGCAGCGCGAATTCGGTCGCGCGCGTGTCGCCGAGCAGCATGATGATGTCGCACCACGACTCGGTATCGGCCGGGCTCTGCTCGACCCTGCGGGCGGCCGGCTCGAAGGTGTCGCGCCAGCCGCGCGGGGGCCGCCAACGTTCGACGAACTCGTCGTACCACGCCATCGAGCGAGCGCCGGCGGGCTCAGAACGCGAGCAGGGGGAAGTCCGGCGGCAGGCCGAAGTAGGCCTGGCCGACCGCCTCGAGCCGGCCTTCGGCGACGAAGCCGTGGTGGCGCAGCGTGTGCGCGTCGCGCAGGCAGCGCTCGAGCCGGCTCTTGGCGTAGACGCCGGCGGTGCCGGCGAGGCGGTGCGCGGCGTCGACGACCCGCACCGAGCTCTGCGCGGCGTGCACGCCGGCGAGCATCAGGCCCGCCCGCTGCTCGGGCGCGTGCGGCTCGCCCGCCAGCGTGCGCGCCCAGGCCTCGCCCAGCGACTCGTAGAAGAAGCTGCGCGCCGAGCGCAAGACCGCCTCGGCCTCGGCGAGCCCGGCCTGCGCCACCGCGCGCTCGCGCAGCGGCTTCGCCGCGCCGAAGGGCGTCTTGCGCTGGGCGAGCTCGCGCAGCTCGTCGAGGGCGGTGCGCGCGGTGGCGAGGAGCACCGCGGCGCCGAAGAGCGCGATGATGGGCACGGCGGGGAAGCGGTAGAGCGGGCCGCGGAAGTGGCGCCCGGGCTCGGCGTCCGGCGCCATCAGGGCGGCGCGGTGCGCGGGCACGAAGGCGCCGTCGAAGGCGGCGTCGTTGCTGTCGGTGCCGCGCATGCCGAGGCTGTGCCAGGTGTCGATGATCTGGACGTCGGCGGTGGGCAGCACGAAGACGAGCAGGGCGGGCCCCTGCTCGGTCAGGCGCGGCCGGTCGTCGTCGAAGACGAGCGCGCTGAAGAGCGCCCACTCGCAGTCGTGAATCGTGCTGGCGAGCGGGGCGCGCCCGCTCACCCGGAAGCCGCCGGGCACCTCGCGGGCCTGCTGCGGCGGGTGGAAGGCGGCGGCGATGCGGGCGTCGGGGCCCGCGCCGAAGAACTCTTCGACCGCCCGGTCGGAAAAGCGGCTGGCCCACCAGCTATTGACGTTGACCGATTGCAGCGCCCAGGCCGCCGCACTGTCGAAGCGCGCGACCTCTTCGACGACCCGCGCGCAGGTGACCGGGTCGACCTCGAGCCCGCCGAGCGAGCCCGGCGTGAAGAGGCGCTGCAGGCCCGCGTCGGCGAGCGCCTCGAGGGCCGGCCGGGGGAGCCGGCGCTGGCGCTCGGCCTGCTCGGCGTACTCTCGAAGGACGGGCCCGAGCGCCCGAGCGCGCGCGACGAGGCCCTCGGCCGTGTCGTGCGCCTCGCGCGTGACCGCGCCCGAGATCGCCGGCGCGGCGCCGGCGGGAGTGGTAGCTGTCGCGCTCATGAATCACCTCGCTCGCCTCTCGCCCCGGCCGAGCCGCCTTGGCGGGCTGCTGAAACTAACGTTGCGCGAAGGTGGCTATCATAAATACCCCACAATCTTCAAGTCAAGATAGGTAAAAATTCACCTTCGGGCGTTCGTACGTGTGACCAGGAGCGAGCGTAGTGTGGACAGTCTGACCCCGCCCCCGACGTAGCCCGGGGCCCGCGCCGTGGCCCCTTCTGCTGCTGCTGGAAATGGCGGGCGGGGCAGGGAAGCAGGCTGCGGTTGGAAAGGGCGGGGCAGGGGAGCGGGGGGTAGGGAAGCGGGCTGTGGTTGAAAAGGGCGGGCGGGGCAGGGGAGCGATCGGCCGCCCGGCTCAGGGCGGCGCCGGCGCCTTGCGCCGGTAGAAGAGGCGGGCATCTTCGGACGTCACGGTGAGGGCGCCCGGGGGGCCGCCGTCGCGGTGAAACTCGAATTGGAGCGCGCGCCGGTCGGTCGTCACGAAGCGGTTGGGCGCGATCGGCACGAGCTCGAGCGGCTCGGGCTGCGCGCCCCACGCGCAGGTGAGCGCGCCGCCCTGCCAGGCGATTCGTAGCTCGGGCGGCGAGTCGTTGAGGGCCCGCTGCCAATCTTGCGGGATGCCCGCGTCGAGCTCGTAGGGCCCGGCGTAGCGCGCGGCGAGCGGGTCGCGCTGGTCGGCGGCGATGGCCCGCAGCGCCCGCCGGGTCGGCCAGCGGTACGCGTCGGCGATCGCGTTGCGGATCTCGTCGTAGAGGTCGGCGCCGCGCGCGCCGTTGGTGAGCACGACCAGGCCGTCGCCGCTGGACAGGTTGCCCTCGATATAGGCCTTGTAGCTCTCGTTCGACCCGCTGTGGCTGAAGACCCGCGTCTCGCCCCAACCCGACAGGCGCGGGCCGAGCCCGTAGCCGCCCGGCGACACCTCGGTCATCATGTCGACCGCGAGCGCGCGGGGCAGAAAGCCGCCTTCGCCGCGGTAGCTGCGGAGCAAGGCGGCGACGTAGGCGCCGAGCTCGCGGGCGCTCGTCCACAGGCCCGAGGCCGCGAGCTCGGCGAAGGCCTCCCAGCCGCGCGGCCGGGCCCGCGGCCGGCCGTGGTGGTCGTGCGCCTTGGCGATGTTGCCGCGCGCCGCCGAGAGCGGGTTCTCGAAGGTGCTGCGCCGCATGCCCAGCGGGCCGAAGAGCTCGGCGCGGGCGAGCGCCTCGAGGGGCCGGCCGCTGACGTCGCCCAGCACCACCTGCTCGACCGTGACGCCGCCGCCCGAGTAGCCGAAGCGCTCGCCGGGCGGGTGAAGCAGGCGCACGGGCTCGTGCTTCGCGGGCGGCTGGCCGTCGAGCGTCTGCAGCGCCGTCGGCAGCGCCTCGCCGGGCTGAAAGTCTTTGAAGCCGTGCTGGCCGAAGCCGGCGGTGTGCGACATCAGCATGCGCAGCGTCACCTTCGGGGGGCGCGCGCCTTCGCGCGGCGGCACCTGCCATGAAGTGAGGTACGCGTTGACGTCGCGGTCGAGATCGAGCGCGCCCTTGGCGACCAGCCGCAGCGCCACGCCCGCGGTCGCCACCTTGCTGACCGAGGCGACCGAGAACAGCGTGTCGGCGTCGACCCGATCGTTCGTGCCCGCCTCGCGCACCCCGTAGCCCGCCGCGTGCACGACTTGGCCGCCGCGCAAGACCGCCACCGCCACGCCCGGCACGCCGTAGTGCGCCATGCGCTCTCGCAGCGACCAGCCGGGGGGTGCCTGGCCGGCGCGTAGCACGCCCGGGCGCAGGCCATGCTCGAAGGCGACCGGGGCGGTGGCGTCGGCGGCCGACCTGGCCCCCGGCGCGCCCGCGCAACCGGCCAAGACGGCCCCGAGAGAAAGAGAAACGAAGAGGTTCGCGCGCCTCGCGCTCATGGCGTCATGCCGCGCACGGTAGCACGCCCGCGCCCGCCAGAGCGCGCCGGCACGGCGGCGGGCCAGGCCCAGGGGGGGCACCTTCGGCCCGAGCCGACCGGCGTACGCTTCGAGGCGGGAAGGGGGCCCCCTCGAAAAAAAGATCGTCACACCTCGCCGGGCCGGCGTCTGTCGCCGCGAACCCAGGAAACGAGGCACCATGAAGACCCTTTCGACCTCCCTCACCGTCGCCCTCCTCGCCACGCTCGCCGGCTGCGTCCCGCCGGACGTCGAACCCGGCACCGACCCGGCGGCCGACCTCGGCGCGGGGGGCGAGAGCGTCGCGCGGGCCCAGAGCGGGCTCGTCGCTTCGACCCACTACGTTCTGCGCAACCCCGACGGCAACTGCATGGACGTGCCGAACCGCTCGAACGACAACGGCGCTCAGGTGAGCACGTGGGGCTGCAACGACGGCCTGAACCAGGCCTTCGGGTTCGTCTTTCACGATACGTCGAGCCCCGAGCTGCTCGAAGGCCAGGAGGTTCAAATCATCGCGCGGCACAGCGGCAAGTGCCTCGACGTCGAGTACGGCTCGGCCGAGGCCGGGGCCCGCGTCCTTCAGTGGGGCTGCCACGACGGGGCCAACCAGCGCTGGTACCTCTGGGCCTTGCCCGGGGGCAAGCTAGGGCTCAAGTCGAAGCAGAGCGGGCTCTGCCTCGTCAGCGCGCCCTCCGGCGGGGGGCTGATTCAAGACGACTGCGACGCGACCCCCGACGCCCGCCGCGTCTGGGGCTTCACCCCGACGGTCGTGCCGGCGCCGCCGCCGGCGGGCACGTCGATCACGCTCTTTCGCGACGGCGGCTACGCCGGCCCCTCGATCACGCTGGCCGCGGACGTGCCCGACCTGCGCGCCTACCCGGGCTGGAACGACGCCGCCTCATCGGCGACCCTCTCGCCCGGGGGCTACGTCTCGGTCTACCAGGACATCAACTACGGGGGCGCCTGCGAGACGATCTTTCTCAACACGCCCGACCTCTACAAGCGCCTCGTCGGCAACGACAGCATCTCTTCGCTGCGCCTCGGCAGCCACTGCCGCACCGTGGTGCTCTTCGAGCACGGCGGCTATGGCGGCGACTCGATCTCGTTCGTCGGCGAGATCTCGAACCTCATGAACCTCGGGTGGAACGACCGGGTCTCGTCGATGGAGCTGTCGCCGGGCTCGGCCATCACCCTCTACCAGCACGTCGGCTACGGGGGCGTCTGCCAGAACTTCACCACCTCGCGCGGCTGGCTGTCGGACACGAACGTGGGCAACGACGCGCTCTCGTCGCTGCGCTTCGGGGAGAACTGCGGCCAGCGCAACATCGGGGTGAAGAACGTCGGCAGCAACATGACCCTCTCCTACCGCATCAAGCAGGGCGGCGCGTGGGGCGAGCGCTCGAGCGACATCGACCCCGGCGAGCGCGTGGGCACGATCTTCAACGACACGCGCGACATCGAGCTCGAGGTCTCCGTGGACCACGGCCTCGTCTGGGCCCTCGTCTGCACCAAGAAGCTGACGACGTCGGGTGACTTCACCATGCGGGTGTCGGGCAACTGGGCGGCGCCGTCCTGCGACTCGTGACGGGCCCCGGCCGCGGGGGGGCGCCCGGGGCGGGCGGCCGGGGCGCGGAGCGAAGGCCTCGGCCGGGCCCCGCGCGCGGCCGGCGCCTTCGGGGCCCCCGCGCGGCCGGCCTCCTCGGGGCTGGCGCGAGGGTGTATCGTTGTGGCGATGGCCCTGATCGGACGCGAGAGCCCCGAGTCGTCGCGATGACCCCGGCGGAGCGCGAGGGCCTCGAGCGTGACGTGAGGGCGCTGTGCGAAGGGGGCCGCCCGGAGGAGGCGGCCGAGCGGGCGCTGCGCGGCTACGGGCCGGAGGTGTACGGCTTTCTCGCGTCGCAGCACCGGGACGAGGCCGCGGCGGCGGACGTGTTCTCGCTGTGGAGCGAGCGGCTCTGGCTCGGCCTCGCGCGCTTCGGCTGGGAGTGCAGCCTGCGGACGTGGGCGTACGCGCTGGCCCGCAACTGCAGCGTCAGCTACCTGCGCTCGGCGCAGCGGCGCGCCCGGCGCGAGGCCCCGGTGCCCGCCTCGGACCTGGCGGCGAGGGTGGCGCAGGAGGTCAGGACGCGCACGCACGCGTTCCTGCGGACCGAGGTAAAGACGAAGATGGCGGCGCTGCGCGAGTCGCTGTCGGAGGAAGACCAGGCGCTGCTCACGCTGCGCGTCGACCGCAAGCTCGAGTGGAAGGACGTCGCGCGGGTGATGCTCGCGGGGGAGGGCGAGCCAGAGGCCGCGGCGCTCGACCGCGAGTCGCAGCGGCTGCGCAAGCGCTTTCAGATCGTGAAAGAGCGGCTCGTGGAGATGGCGCGGCGCGAGGGCATCTTGGGGGGCGGCTCAGGGGGCTAGCATGGCGCACACGCGGTCGGGCCGGGCGGCGCCCTGGGTCGACAGCCAGGCCTCCGACTCGCCGACGAGCGCGCGGCCCTCGGCCTCGGCGGCGAGCTCGCCGCGGCGGAGTCGCGCGCACGCCGCGTACAGGCGCATGCCGCCGGCCTCGAACGCCGACTCGGCCCGCGCGAGCAGGGCTTCGGCCTCGGCGCGGGCCCCGCGGCGCCGCCTCGCGAGGCCCCGGAAGAGCAGGCCCAGCGCGACCGCGTAGGGCACGCGCTCGCGCTCGAGGCGGCGGGCCTCGCGCTCGGCCTCGCGGAGACGAGACGGGGTGAGGTCGAGGTCGTACGAGACGAGGGCCGCCGTCGCCCGCAGCGTCGCGACCGTGATGCGCTGTTGCTGCGCGCGCAGGAGCGCCGCGGCGCCGCCCCGGCCCTCGCGGAGGGGCGCCGCGAGGGCGACGACCTCGGCGTGGCGGCCGTGGTAGAGGGCCAAGAAGGCGGACAGCTCGAGCTCGACGATGTGGTCGCGGAGCGCCCCCTCGGCGGGGCGGGCCCGCAGCGCGCGCAGGGCCTCTTCGGCGGCGTGCGGGCGGCCCTGGCAGAGGGCCAGGCAGCCGCCGGCGAAGCCCGCGATCGAGGCGAGCAGCAGGCTGCCCCGGTCGTGCGCGTCGCGGATCACCTCGGGCAGCAGCGCCTCGAGGGCGCGGAGCTCGCCGAGCGCCCAGAGCGCGCGGATCTCGCCGATGCGCGCGATGTCGGCGGCCCAGTGCTTGCCGGGCAGGCGCTCGCGGAGGCGGGCGCCGGCGGCGCGCAGGCGGGGCAGGGCCTCGCGGAAGGCCCCGGCCTCCAGAAGGGCGCCGGCCGCGCCCATCTCGGAGAGCGCCTCCGTCTCTTCGGTGACGCCGGCGGCGCAGAGCGCCTTGGTGCGGGCCACCAGCCGCGCGGCCGAGGCGTGCCGGCCGCCGACGGCGCGCAAGTAGGCTTCGAGCCCGAGGGCGTTGGCGAGGCGGTTGCGCTCGCCGGCGCGCAGCGTATCGAGCAAGTGCAGCGTGAAGAGGTAGGCGCCGCGCAGCGGGTCGAGCAGGCCCAGGGTGGTCGCCACGGGGGCGGCGGTGTCGATGCGGGCGAGCAGGGCGGGCGGCACCTGGTCGGCCGAGCGCTCGCGGAAGCGCAAGCCGCGCACGCCGAGCCGTAGGCGGGCGACGAGCAGCGCGAGCAGGGCCCGCCAGGGGCGCGACGGGAGGCGGATCTCGGCGCGCTCGAGGTGGCGGGCGGCGAGGGCCATGCCGGCGACGAGATCGCGGCCGAGGACGAGCTGTTCCATGGCGAGCCGGGTGAGGCGGAGCGCCTCGTCGCCCGGGGCCTCGGCGGCGGCGGCCTGGTAGGCGCGCGCCGCGTCGCGCAGGCGGCCGGCCGCGGCGTACGCGTCGCCGAGCGTCGGCCGCAGGGCGCGGGCCTCGTGGTCGGCGAGCTCGCCGGAGGCGAGGGCCTCTTCGTAGAGGCGCGCGGCGCGCGCGAACGCGAGGGCGGCGTGGGCCTGGCCCGCGGCGGCGACGGCGTAGCGCGCGGCCCGCGCGGGCTCGCCGCCGCTCGCGTAGTGCTTCATGAGGCGCTCGGGCTCGAGCGACGCGGCGCCCGGGTGCCGCTCGAGCGCGCGGGCGAGATCGAGGTGGCGCGCGCGGCGGGCCTCGGGGGCGAGCAGCTCGACGACGCTCTCGCGCACGCGGTCGTGGTAGGGCACGAGGTGCTCGCCCGAGGGCGTGGTGCGCGTTCGCAGCAGGCGCTCGGCGCGCAAGAGGGCGAGGGCGTGCGGCTCGGCGAGCTCGCCGGCGGCCCCGGCCGCCGGGGGCGAGGGCGGGGCGCCGGCCTCCGGGGGGGCGGGCCGGGCGCCGGCCTCGGGGGCGTGCCAGGCGCCGGCGTCGGGGGCGGGCGCCTCGGGCGCGGCGTCGAGGGCGGCGTGCGCGACGGCGCGGGCGAGGGGCTGGCCGGCGACGCAAACGAGCTCGAGCAGGCGGCGGGCGCGGTCGGGCAGGCGCGCGACGCGGCGGCCGATCGCGTCCCCGACGGTGGGGACGCCGCCCGGCCCCGCGTGGGCGACGAGCTCACGGACGTAGAAGGGGTTGCCGCGGCTCTCTTCGGCCACGCGGCGAGCGAAGGCCTCGGGCGCGGACGGCAGCAGCGAGCGGGCGAGGGCCGAGGCTTCGTCCGGCGTGAGCTCGCCGACGGCGAGGTCGCGGACCACGAGCGAGCCGTCGCCGCCGAGCGCCCGCAGCGCGGCGACGAGGGGCGCGGCCTCGGCGTCGTCTTCGCGGCAGGTCGCGCAGAGCAGCAGGGGCGGCGGGTCGGGCGGGCGCAGGGCCTCGACCAGCAGGCCGACGCTGTCCAGATCGCTCCACTGCAGGTCGTCGATGAAGAGCACGACGCGGCGCCGGTCGGCGAGCCGCTGCAGGGCCTCGCGCAGCGCCCCGAAGGCGGCGCGCTGCAGGTGCTGCGGGTCGGCCACGCGGCGCTCGGGGGCGGCCGAGAACGCGGGCACCTGGTCGAGCACCGGGAAGACGCGGCGGAGCGCGAACGCGTCGCGCGGCAGGAGCGCGGCGGCCTCCGGGGGCGGCAGGCGCCGGAGGTGGCGGCTGAGCGCGTCGACCACGCCGTCGACCGCCTTGAACGGGATCTGCTCGTGCTCGAAGCACCGGCCCGAGAGCACGACGGCGCGGGGCTCCTGCCGCTCGAGATCGCGGAGGAACGCGCGGCAGAGCGCGCTCTTGCCGGCGCCGGAGCTGCCCCGGCAGAGGACGGCCACGGCGCGCCCCTCGCCGGCCTCGTCGAACGCGGCCCGCAGCGCGGCGACGTGCCGCGCGCGCCCGACCAGGGGGGCGGACGGCGGGGCGGACGGCGGGGCGGGCGACGCGCGCGCGGCCGCGTGCTCGCCGCGCAGGCGCGCGAGGCGGGCCCTCACCTCGTCGAGGCCCGGCCGGTCTTCGGGCCGGGCGCGCAGCAGATCGCGGCAGAGGGCGTCGAGGTCGGCGGGCAGGCCCCCGACGAGCGTCGAGGGCGCCGGCCCGTCCTCGCGCGGCTGGCGCGCCAGCACGGCGCCGGCGGCCCCGGCGAACGGCCGCGCCCCGGTGAGCGCCTCGAACAGGAGCACGCCGACGCTATAGAGATCGCTCGCCGGCGTGAGCGCGAGGCCCGCCGCCTGCTCCGGCGACATGTAATCGGGGGTGCCGGCCACCTCGGACGAGGCGCCGCCTTCGGGCGAGGCCTCGCGCAGCAGGCCGAAGTCGAGCAGCACGACGCGTCCCTCGGGGGTGGCGAGCGCGTTCTGCGGCTTGACGTCGCGGTGCACCTTGCCGGCGGCGTGCAGCGCGCCGAGGGCGTCGCAGAGCGCGAGCATCGCGTCGCAGGTGGGGCCGAGCGGCGGCGCCTCGCCGGCCCGGCCCGGCGGGGCCGCCTCGCCGGCGGGCGGCGCCGGGGCCCCTTCGGCGCCCGGCGACTCGCCGCGCCCCGAGCTATCGTCGCGGTCTTCGGGCGGGGCGGCGGCGCGCAGGTGCTCGACGAGGTTCTTGCCGCGGACGAGCTCCATCGTGAAGTACCAGCGCTCGCCGTCGGCGAAGAGCTCGTAGAGCCGCACCAGGCCGGGGTGGTGCAGCTCGCGCGCGGCGCGAAACTCTTGCTTGAAGAGGTAGAGCGAGCGCGGGTCCGCGCGGTGCAAGATCTTGAGGGCGACGTCGGCCGAGCGCTCGCGATCGTGCGCCTCGTACACCGTGCCGAAGCCCCCGCGCCCGAGGCAGCGCCCGACGGCGAAGCGGCTCGAGCCGCGGAGCGCGCCCCCGCTCGTGACGTCGAGGGCCGCGGGCCGGGCCGCCGGCGCGGCCGCGAGCTCGCGGAGCAGGCCCTCCTCGGAGGGGGAGCCTTCGATCGATTCGCCCGTCGACCCCGGCATGGGCGGACAAGGTACCAGGGGTCTCGGCCGCGGCGGTACCGATCGCCGCCCCGCTCAGAACGAAGCCCGGTAGCCCACGAACGAGCTGAAGGCGTCGTAGAGCCGCAGATCGTCGTTGCGCACGAAGGCGTAGAGATACTGCCCGATCGTCGTCGCCTCGTAGTAGACCCCGTGGCGCCGGACGAGCGATCGGGGCGTGAGCAGGTTGAGCTCGGCCCCCGCGAAGGCCGTCGGGTGCAGCGCGTTCGGCTCGTAGTAGTTCGAAGGGTAGACGGGGGGCTGGTGCACGAAGAGGTTCGGCCCGAACGCGCGCAGGAAGCCGCCGCCGACGTAGATCGGTACGAGCTCGACGTCGCGGTGCAGCCGCAGGTGCAAGGGGCGCAAGGCGAGGTGGGCGCTCAGGCTGTGGTAGGCCGGGGCGCCGCCCCGGGGCGGCGCGTAGCCGTACGAGACCCCCGCGTTGATCACGTCGCGATAGAGGTCGTAGCCGACCCCCGCCACCGCGGCGCCCAGGTAGCCGCCCGACCCGACCCGCGCGTAGTCGGGCACGTACCAGCCGAGGCGGTCGCCGCGGGCCGGCGCGGGCGCGGCATCGGAGGCTGAGGCCGGCCGCCAGCTCGGGTCGTCGGCGCGCGCCGTGGCCGCGCCGAGCAGCGCCGCCGCCGCGGCCACGAGGGCAGAGGCGGCGCGCGCGCTCACGGCGGCCACTCCCGATCGATGTCGACCGGCTCGGCCGGGGTGGGCGCGTCGCAACCGATGCCCTGCCGGCAGGGCTGGACGGTGACCGCGTCGCCGTCGAGCGTGACCAGCACGAAGTGACCGTGCCGGGCCGTCCGCGCGTTGACCTGGGTGGTGGGCCCGTCTCGCCGGACGTAATACCGGCTGTGGATGTGCCCGTGCAAGTTGAGCACCACGCCGCCCTCGCGCTGAATCTGCCGGTAGACGGGCTCTTCTTCGGGCAAGATGTGGGGGCGCGAGTCGGGCGGGTGGTGGGTGAAGACGACGGCCCGGGTGCCGTCGGGCATGCCCTCGAGCTGTTCGCGCAGCCACGCGAGCGGCAGGTGCCTGCGGTCGAGCTCGAGCGGGCTCGTGTCGAAGAGCACAAAGCGATAGCCCGCCCAGTCGAAGGCGAAGTTGCGCGGCCCGAACATCTTCTCGTAGAGGTCGGGGCCCGCGGTGAGCAGGTCGTGGTTGCCGGGGGCGACGAACCAGGGCACCTGCAGCCGCGAGAGCATCTCGTGCGCCCAGACGAACTCTTGGCGCGCCCCGAAGGTCGTCACGTCGCCCCCGAGCAGCACGAGCGAGATGTCGCCCTGCGCGTTCACCCAGTCGACGATCGAATAAAGCTCTTCGAACCGCTCGTGCGGGTCGCTGATGAACACCAGCTTGAGCTGCCCCCCGGGCGGCGGGGTGGCGCCGAGCCGCTCGAGGTTCTTGCGGGTCTGGTCGCGCTGGTCTTCGTCCAGACTCGTTTCGAAGAGGCTCGTTCGTAGGCACCCGGCCGAGGTAAGAAGCAAACCTACCGCCAGGAGCCACGTTCCGCCGAGGGCGCGTGACGTCATTGGCTTTTCGAGCTCTGCTGCAAGCCGAGTGCCCGCGTCGCGGGCGTTTCGGGCGGCCCGAACGCGCCACGGCGGGCCGGTCAGAACGCCGGCGAAAGCGGCCCTAATGGCGGCGGGCGACCCGGGCCCCCTGACTCGAGGCGCACGGCGCCTTCGGGGCACGAATGCAATCTGGGGCGGAAGCGCCCCTCCGACCTTCGCCGCCCCGGGCGGCGTCGGCAGGAGGGCGCCCGCCCTCGCCGAGCGCGCGGCTGTGCCAGCGGCCGAGCGCGAGCCGCGGGCCGGCAGGCGGCGCCCGCCGGCCCCGGCCCGCGCCCCGCGCGGCCGACGCTACTCGCAGAGCACTTCGAGCGTCTGCGACGGCGCGAAGCAGGTCTCGGTGCCGACGCCGCCCCAGTTGGGGTTGCCGAAGGCGACGTCGATGCAAGGCCTGACGCTGTGGCCCGGGGGGCCGCTGCACGTGCAAATGGGGTCGTCGACCGAGAGCTCGATCGCGTCGATGAACGCGCCGTCGCGCACCTCGGTGCCGCAGGAGCCGACGTTCCAGAAGTGGCCTTCGCAGAAGAGCGAGGTCGGGGTGCCGGCGGACAGGGCGTTGCAGATCTGGGTGGCCGTCGCCGCGTCGTTGCAGCTCAGGCCGACCGGGTCGAAGGTGCCGCGCATCGTGACGCGGCCGAACGAGCCGCTCGCGGCCTGCGAGCGGAAGCCGTTCCAGGCGTCGCAGGCGGCCTGGGTGGTGTTGCCCGCCGCGAAGGCTTGCGAGAACGTGGCGCCCTCGCCGCCGCCGCAGTCGGCGGCCGAGACGTGCACGGGGAAGGTGAGCGCGCCCGAGCCGCCCAGCACGTCGAAGGCGCGGACCTCGAGCAGGTACTCGCCCGGCGCGTTCGTCGAAAAGCTCGAGGACGGGCCGTTGACCTGCAGGCTCGGCGACGAGCCGGGCGGGCTCGAAAGGACGGACCAGGCGAACGAGAGGGGCCCGTCGCCGTCCGGGTCCTGGGCGGCGGCGACGATGGTCGCCGCCTCGCACTGGGTGATGAACTTGCTCGGCGCGACGTCGAGGTCGGTCAAGACGGGCGGGTCGTTCAGCGAGACGACGGCGTCGAGGCCGCCGTTCGCGCCGCCGTCGCACTGCGACACGAGCAGGGCCTCGGTCGTGGCCGCGGCGAAGACCGTCGCCGTGATCTCGGTGGGGGCGCAGGCCGCCGACGGCCCGCCGGCGCCCAGCGGCGTCGCACAAACGCGATAGTCGCCGGGGGGCAAGACGAAGAGGCCGCCCGCCCCCGCGTGCGAGCCGGACCCGGGGGGCAGCACGCCGCCGGGCAGCTCTTCGCCTTCGAGCGCGCTCGTGGTCTGCGCGAGGGGCGCGTCGGCGCAGCTGCCGCCGGCGCTCACGATCTTGAACTCGACGGCCGTGACGTCGTGCCGCGAGCCCCCCGCCTGGATGGCCACCCGGATGGTGCCTTCGCCCCCTTCGGCGGCGACTTTGTCGTCGCCGCCGCCGCCGCCCTGACAACCGGCGACCGTCGCCGAAAGGGCGAGAGCCGACAAACCGAACGCGTACTTATTCAACGGATGGTGCATGATTTCTCCCTGGCCCCGAACTCGGGGCGTGAGGGGGCGCCGAGCGCCGCTCGCCGTCGCCGGCGGGCGGGCCCACTTCGTCGGTCGGGGCGCCCTCCCCTCGTACGATCAGATGGGTGGTGCGCGCCGATGTCGCAACGCCCCCAGCTTTTTTCCGAAGCTAGCCTCGGACGTTGTCTGACCGGGAGAGTCGCGACGGGGGGTGAGGGCGGCCGGCCCGGGTGGCGTCGGGCCTCAGCCCGCCCGCTCGCGCAGCGCGAGCGCCTGGGCGGCGCCGGCGGCGAACCCATAGAGGCAGCCGGCCGCCCGGAAGCTCTCTTCGAGCGCCAGCGTCTGCCCCGCGGACAGGCCCAGCCAGGGCCCCATCAGCCGGGCGGCGTCGTAGAGCAGCCAGAAGAAGAGGCCGGTCGCCAGAAAGCCCCAGGGCCAGCGCAAGAGCCCGCCCCGCAAGGTCAGCGCCGTGAAGAGCACCGGGGCCATCAGGCAGAGGGCCAGCAGATCGCCGACGTCGGTCGCGAGCCACCGGAGCGCCGACCAGTCGCCACCGAACGCCCGGCGGGCGTCGCCGAGCACCGCGGGCCCGACGACGGCCGCCGAGATCGCGACCCAGAGCGCCATCACCACCGCGCGCGTGAGCGGCGTGCCCCGCAGCTCGAGGCCCGCGACGCGCCAGGCCCTCGCCAGCATGAAGGTGCCCGCCACCGACAAGAGGTTCGCGAACAGCGTGAGGGCCGT
Source organism: Polyangiaceae bacterium (assembly GCA_035762175.1). Classification (GTDB taxonomy): domain Bacteria; phylum Myxococcota_A; class Polyangia; order Polyangiales; family Polyangiaceae; genus DASTPP01. The sequence goes on from DASTPP010000220.1 coordinate 27,730, forward strand.
GCGCAGGGCCTCGTACGGGGCGTCGGCGAGCAGGGCGCCCGCCCCCGATCGCTGCGCCGACCAGAGGGCGACGGCGTCGCGCGCGAGCAAGAGCGCCGAGCACCCCGCGAGCATGCCCCAGGCCCTCCGCAAGTAGTCGCCGCGGCTGAAGGCCCGCATGGCCAGCGCGCAGCCCGCGAGCTCGATCGCCTTCACCGCCTCGGCCTCGGCGCGCACGAACCCGCCGCCCACCGGATCGTGCGCGATCGAGTACCCCACCAGGAAGGCGGCCACCCACGCCGCCGGGGCCAGGGCCAGGGCGTGGTACTTCACCTCGCCCCCGCGCCGCGGCGGGTCCGCTCGAGAATGACTTCGCACGTCTCGCGCCCCACCAGCGTGCGCACCATCGGGCGCAGCGCCTCGGCGAGCGCGGGCACGTCGCCGGGCGTGAGCGTCTCGGGGCCCCGCCCGAGGGCCTTGTGGCTGAAGGTCTTCACGGCCACGCGCGCCGTGTGCGGCCCCAAGTACGTGGCCATCGGCTTCGCCAGCAGATCGGCGAGGGGCGACATACCCGGCATGACTGCGCTCTCATCTCGCCGGACGCCTCGGGGCGGCCAGACCCGCGAAGCTAAGGCATAGTTCCGGCTACGTCGCAAGAGAGCCCGAGGGCGGCGCTCGCCAGCGATCACCGGCGGCGTGACGAGGGCGCGGGCGCCGAACGTGTAGCGGCGCGGGCTCAGCGGGCGGCGCGCGAGACGCGCTCGAGGTAGGCGCGCACGGTGGCCGGCAGGCCGAATTCGAGCGCGTCGGCGACGAGCGCGTGCCCGATCGAGACCTCAAGGATATCGGGGATCGTGACGAAGTCGGCCAGGTTGTCGAGGTTCAGATCGTGGCCGCCGTTGACGCCGAGCCCGAGCTTCTGCGCGCTCTCGGCCGCGCCCCGGAAGGCGGCGAGCGATCGCTCGCGCTCGGCGCCGCCGCGCGCGTGGGCGACGGCGTACGACTCGGTGTAGAGCTCGATGCGGTCGGCGCCCGTGTCGACGACGCGCGCGATGCGCTCGGGCTCCGGGTCCATGAAGAGGCTGACGCGGCAGCCGGCCGCCTTGAGCCGCCGGACGACGGGGCGCAGCCGCGCGCCGTCGGCCGCCAAGTCCCAGCCGTGGTCGGACGTCGCCTGGTCGGGCGCGTCGGGCACGAGCGTGCACTGGTGGGGCTTGGCCGCCTCGACGAGCTCGAGGAAGCCCTCGCCGAAGGGGTTGCCCTCGATGTTGTACTCGGCGTGCTCGTACTCGGGCCGCGCGAGCAGCTGCGCGAGGTCGTGCACGTCGCCCGTCCGGATGTGCCGCTGGTCGGGCCGCGGGTGCACCGTGATGCCGTGCGCGCCCGCCTCGAGGCAGAGCCGCGCCGCCTTCGTCACGCTGGGGACTTGCCCCTTGCGGCTGTTGCGGAGGAGGGCAACCTTGTTCACATTGACGGAGAGCTTCGTCATCGCGGTTCGCCTTCTGGCGCCGCCGGGGCGGCGCCGCGGGGGGTCGTAGGGGGGCGGTCGGGGCGGGCGGCGGTCGAGGCGGGCGGCGGTCGGGGCGGGCGGCGGCGCCCAACCGCGGGCCGGCCGGCACGAGCGCCTTAGCGCGGGGGCAGCCCGCCGTCACCTTGCGCTCGACCGACGAAACGCGCGTGCGCGTCGCCGACTGATGCCTCTCGTGCTGGGCGCAGCGCAAGGCGAAGCTCGGCGAAAACTCGCTCGGGCGCTCGGGCGACGCCGGCTCGGCCGGGGCCCGAACACCCTGCCCTCGAGCGAGGGCGACGACGGCCGCGTGTGCCACGGCGGCACAAAGCGATCGCGGCGCCAGCCGGGCGGGTCGTGGGCCTAAAGCTCGCCGAGGGCGCAAAGGGCGTGCGCCCAATTTCAGCCTTTGACACGACCCGTGCGAAAGGCGCCCGGCATGTTCGAGACCCCCTCCTTGCCGGTTCTTTCTCTTTCTCTCTTGGCCGGCGCGCTGCTCGCCGGCTGCGGCGCCGGTTCGAGCGACCGCCCCGGCGAGGTCGGCGGGCCCAGCGAAGCTGGCGAGCTCGGCGGACCCGATGAGCCCCCCTCGGCGAGCCTCGAGTTGAATTGGCCCGACCGGTTCGTGCGCTACGTCGAGCCCGACTACCCTTGCATCGGCGGCGGCAGCCTGGCGGTCGAGGTCGACCGCGGCGATCTCGTCGCGTTCATCGGGGCGGTGCGCGATCTCGGCCGGGTCGCCCCCGCCGGCAGGTAGCCTCGCGGGCTCCGCCGTCCGCGGAGGCTTCGGGGCCGCGGGCCGAAGGGGGCGAGGGCGGCGGCGCCGGGCGCCCCGGCGACATGCGCCCACCTACCCATCGCCGGCACGCGGCTTGAATGAGCCTGCTCGAACCCCAGGAGGTCTCATGGACAAGAAATTCAAGCCTCAGAACCAGGGCGAAGGCGATCACGAGTCGGCCCGCCGCTACAACCAGAACGCCGAGCAGTTCAAGAAGTCGGGTCAGGTCGACGAGGCCGCCGAGCAGGCCAAAAAGGCCCTCGAAGGCCCGGACGGGGCGACGCTGCGCGAGGCCGAAGAGCAGGGCAAGAAGCGCATCGCCGAAGAAGACCCGCTGCTCCGGCGCCCGGGCGGCGGCACCGACAAGATCTAGCCTTCGAACGGCCGAGCCTACGCTCGAAGCTGTAGCAGAAGCGCCTCACTGGTCGCTCGCGCACGCCCCACCGGGCGCGTGAGCGGCGGCCCGAGGCGCAGGGCCCCCGGGCTCGGTGCGCCGCCCGGGCGGGCCCGCCGGCGCCCGGGCGGCCCGGGGCGCCCTCAGGCGAGATCGCCCGCCAGCGACGCGCGCGTCTCTTCGGAGAGCCGCGCCTCGTGCCGGTAGGCCGGGTGGTCGATCGCGAGCCGCACGTCGGCCCCGGGCCGGGCGAGCGCCTCGCGCGACGCCTCGTCGAGGGGGAACTTCAGGTACTGCACCGCCGCGAGCTTATCGACCTGGAACTGCTCGGGGTCGAAAGCGGCGCGGTTGCGCCGCCCCTCGACCGCCAGCCAGACGTGGTCCTGCAGGCCGACGAGCTGGTCGAGCGTGCGGCGCAGCGCCGCGTCGCTCTGCACCTCGATGAAGAGCGTCGCGCCGAGCTCGCCGTCGTCGGGCAGCACCTTGTTGTACGTGTCGATCTCGTGCTGAATCTTCTCGGGGTCGGAGATGCCCTCGGCGCGGCACATCTCTTCGACCTGGAACCGCATCGTGTCGCGGTTCTCGAAGACCAGCGTGATCTGCGGGCCGACCGAGACCCGGCGCGGCCGCTTGAGGTCGATGACCCGCCGCCGCGTCTCGTCGCGGACGGGCGCGTAGCGCGCGGGGCCGAGGATGTCAGCGAGGGCGAGCTTGCGCATCGGGGGGCCTACTCTTCGATCTTCTCCCACCACTGGCACCACCACTGGTTGCCCACCAGAATGCGCAGCTTGGGGTGCCAGCAGTAGGCGATCGTCTCGCTCGGCTCGAGGTAGTAGAGGCAGTTGTCGCAGCGCTCGTCGCCGCTCGGCTGGCCGCGGAGCACGGCGTCCTTGGCGAGGTGGCGCAGCTCGATCGACTTCTTCTCGTCGATCTCTTTCGGCTGCGGGCGCGGCATGGCGTCGAAGTCGGAATCGGCATCGTTGGACATGGGGGCCGCTTGGTCCTCGGAAAGAAAGGGGGGCGGGGGCCGCCCGCGCGCCCTCGCGCCGGCGGGCCCCCGCCCTCGGTAACCCGTGCGGGGTGAACCAGAAGCGCGGGGCGGCTACGCCTTGAGGGCGTCGAGGCCCTTCTGGAAGCGCCCGGCGTGCGACTTCTCGGCGCGCGCGAGCGTCTCGAACCACTCGGCGATCTCCTCGAAGCCCTCTTCGCGCGCCACCTTGGCGAAGCCCGGGTACATCTTCGTGTACTCGTAGGTCTCGCCGGCGACCGACGACTTGAGGTTCTTCTCGGTCGTGCCGATCGGCTCGCCCGTCGCCGGGTCGCCCACCTGCTTGAGGAAGTCGAGGTGGCCGTGGGCGTGGCCCGTCTCGCCCTCGGCGGTGTCGCGGAAGAGGCCGGCGATGTCGGGCTGGCCCTCGACGTCGGCGATCTTTGCGAAGTAGAGGTAACGGCGGTTCGCCTGCGACTCGCCCGCGAAGGCTTCTTTCAGGTTTTCGAAGGTCTTCGTACCGTTGAGGTCTTTGGCCATGGTCTGTCTCCCTGGTCGTTTCGAGGTCGACGGCCGACACCATACGTCGCCCGGCCCTCGGGGCGCGAGGGGGAATGCGCGGCTGCCCCCGCCCGGCCCCCAGGCTGGGCCGAAGCCCCGAAAGGCTGGCGAAGCAGGCGCCAGGCCGGGGCGGGGCAGGGGGGCAGGCCAGGCAGGGTTCCGCTGTGGTTGGAATTTCGGCTCCCAGCACAGCCAGGGTTGTCGGCGCCCTCCCGGGCCCCCGGCCTCGAAGCTCGAGAGGTTCGATGCGCCGTCACGCGCGATCGTGTCGCGCGCGGCGTCGTCGTCGGCGGGGGCGCGCGGCGTCGCCTCGTGCGACGAAGGGTGCGGGCGACGGCCCTCGAAATTCTGTCACGTGCCGCACCCTTCGTCGCTCGGGGGCGACCGCTCGTCGCGCGGCCCGCGCCCTCGGTGCCTGCCTTGCCGCCGCCCGTCGCGCGGGCCCCCGGGCGGCCTCGCTTCGGGGCAATGCTGGGGGTAGGACAAAGCCGCCGCCGGCGCCGCCGGCGCCGCGGGCGGCCCCGGAAACCCGCGAAGTTCTCTGCCATGAAACCAACGAGCAACTCGATCGGTCGGCGCGCGGCCCTGGCGTGCGCCCTCGCGGCGATCGGCGCCGGCAGCGCCTGTTCGCTCTCCTTCGACGCCGGCGACCTCGCCTGCGAGGGGCCCGCGTGTACCCAGCGGGCCTCGCGCGACGCGGCGAGCTGCGGCGACGGCCCCTGCGGCGAGGCCGGCGTCGCGACCGCGTGCCTCGGCCGCGTCCGCTCGCGGGCGGTGAGCGGCGGGGAGGTGCCGCAGTCGATCGCGCTGCAAACCTTGGCCACCCTCGCGCCCGTCGCCGGCGTCGCCGTACGCTCCTGCTTGCTGTCCGACTTGTACTGCGAAGAGCCGCTGGGCGCCGCCACGACGGGCGCGGACGGGACCGCGCAGATCGCGGTCCCGAGCGCGGCCTGGGGCGGGTACTTCGAGTACGAGGCCCCGAACAGCATGACGTCGATCGTGCACTTCCTCCCCGAGTACGAGGCCGGCGAGGGCGGCGCGCTCGTCCGCGTCGGCCTCGGAGAGCGGCACTACGAGGGGGCCGTCACCAGCTTCGACACGCTCGCGCGGGTCGGCTCCGCGAGCGGGGCGCCCTTCGCGCTCGACCCCTCGCTGGGCTTCGTGTTCGGGCGGGTCGTCGGCTGCGACGGGCAAGGGCTGCCGGGGGCGGTGGTCACGCTCGACGCGGTCGCGCCGACGACGTTGGTCGTGTACGCGGCCGACGGCCTGCCCTCGACGTCGCTGACCAGCACCGGCCCCGGCGGCGACTTCTTCGTCGGCAACGTCCCGGCCGACCGCTTCGTCATCTTGCGCGCGCGCCTCGCCGAGGGGCGCGTGGTCGGCGAACGGCGGGCCGTGTCGAGGGCGGGGGCGATGACGGTCGTCGCCATCAGCCCCTCGGAGAGCCTCGAGTAAGCCGCCCGAGGCCCGCGCCCGCGTCGGCGCCCCCCGACGACATGCCTGGGCGCGACGAGGTGGCGACGTTGACCTCGTTCGCGCGCGACCTCGCGGCGCTCGCCGGCCACGAGCTCGACCTCCGCGGCCTGGATCTCGCGCCGATGGCGCCCGCGGACGCGCCGTGCGCAGGTGCACGACCGAGCCCCGCTCCTGCGCGCGGAAGGCGAGGGCGGTGCCGGTGATGTCATCGACTTGGTCATGACGAAAAACGATGATGCGCGGGCCGGGCGGCGCGCGGGGCCGCGTGGCCTCACTACCCTAAAAGGTGGTACCCCCTGAGGTCTCGCCGCGACGGGCTCGGTCGTGCCCTCGGGGCGCCGGGGCCGTGGCTCGCGCGGCGGCACCCTCGGCCAGGGCCACGACCTGCCGGGCGCGAATTGTGTCATCGTTGAAATTCGTGGCCTCTCACTTAAAAAACTTGGTGAGGGGCGAGCCGATTTGGTAAGGTGCGCCATTTTGGCTTCGTGGGCTCATTGCCAAGGGCGCACGATCGCGGGTAGTCTACGGCCGGTGGTTGACGTGTGGGTTGTGCTCCATTCTCTAACGTTCGCCCCCGGCCTTGGGGGCGGGCGGCCGTCGCGCTGCGTCGGGGCCGAAGCGGCCAGGCGCCGGGGTCGGCCGTGACGCGGTGCACGCCGCTGGGTCGGGCGCTGTCATGAGAAAGTATCGTCTCATCGCGGAAATTGGCCAGGGCGGCATGGCGAACGTGTTCCTGGCCGTCGCCCCCGGGCCGGCCGGGTTCAACAAGCTCGTCGTCATCAAGCAGCTCCGGGCGAACTTGGCCGAGGGCGAAGAATTTCTGACGATGTTCCTCGACGAGGCGCGGCTGGCGGCGCGGCTCAACCACCCGAACGTCATCCACACCTACGAGGTCGGCCAAGACGAGGCGCTGCCCTACCTGGCGATGGAGTACCTCGACGGCCAGCCCCTGCACCGGGTGCTGAAGCGGTTCGGCGGCGACCAGGCCCTGCCGCTCGAGGCGCACCTGCGCATCTTGTGCGACGCGCTGGCGGGGCTGCGCTACGCGCACGAGCTCTGCGACTACGACGGCCAGCCGCTCAACGTCGTGCACCGCGACGTCAGCCCGCACAACATCTTCGTCACCTACGAGGGCACGATCAAGGTCGTCGACTTCGGCATCGCCAAGGCGATGAGCCAGAGCGTCGAGACGCGCAGCGGGATGCTGAAGGGCAAGATCGCGTACATGTCGCCCGAGCAAGCGCGCTGCGACGAGGTCGACCTCCGCAGCGACCTCTTCGCGGTCGGCGTCATGCTCTGGGAGGCGGCGGCCCGCCGCCGGCTCTGGTCGGGCCTGTCGGACATCATCGTGCTGCAGCGGCTGGTGGCCGGCCCGCCGCCGCCTTCGCCGCGCTCGGTCAACCCCGCGGTGCCCGAGCAGATCGAGCGCGTCTGCATGCGGGCGCTCTCGCACGCGCGCGAGGGGCGCTACGCGAGCGCGGCGGAGCTGCAGGGCGAGCTCGAGGCCTTCCTCGAGCGGCAGCCGGGGCGCATGACCAGCCGCGAGGTGGGCAAGCTCATCGCCGAGCGCTTCTCGAAAGAGCGCGAGGTGATGCACGCGCTCATCAGCCAGCAGCTCAAGGGCGCGTCCGGGTCCGGCCCGGCCTCGGGCACCGGCACCTTCGTGCTGCCGAAGCTCGAGACGGCGCTCTTGCGCACGTACTCGGGCGCCTTCGACGACCTGTCCGAGTCGGGGCAGATCGGCCCGCCCTCGCGCACGAACGGCTCGCTCGTGCCGGCGTCGGCCTTCGCCGAGCCGCCGGTCGCCTCGCGCGTGAACCGCGGCCTGCGCGCGGCGGTCCTCGGCGCGTTCTTCGCCGTGTCGGTGGGGCTCGGCTGGGTGGTGGCCCGCATGCACGCGAGGCCCGACGTGGCGGCCTCGCCCGCCGCGGGCGCCCGGGTGGCGCCCGAGCCGTCGGAGGCGCCGGCGGCGCCGGCGGCGTCGGCGGCGGCCGCGAGCGCCGCGCCGCCTCGGCCGGCGCCCGCCGACGGCGAGGGGGCCGAGAACACGGGCCAAGGCGGGCAGCGGCACCGCGCGGCCGGCAGCTACCGCGCGCCACCGCCCCCCGCCGCCCGGCCCCGGGAGGCCGCACCCAACCCCGATCAGAGCTTCGAAGCGCAGCTCGACCAAGCCGCCGCGGCGGCCGCCGCCGACGCGAACCGGTCGGGCAAGGCCGCGCCCTCGCGCGCGGCGCCGAAGCCGCCGCCGCCGAAGTCGCCGAACAAGGCCAAGCCAAGCGTCACCGTCGACAACGACCTCCCATGGTAACTCACCGCTCCCGGCCTGCCCTGGCCCTCTCGCTCTGCCTCGCCCTCGCCGCCCCGGCGCTGCACGCCCAGGCGCGACCGGACGGGGCCCCCGCCCCCTCGCGCCAAGAGCTCGAGGAGGCGGTGAAGCGCTACAAGCGGGGCCTCGAATTGTTCCACGAGGGGTCGTACGAGGCCTCGATGCTCGAGTTCCGCAAGGCGAACGAGCTCGCGCCCTCGTACAAGATTCTCTTCAACATCGCGCAGGTCAGCCGGCAGCTCAACGACTACGCCCGCGCGGTCGAGTTCTACGAGCGGTACCTGCGCGAGGGCGGCTCGAACGTGCCCCCCGCGCGCGCCGCCGAGGTGCAGAGAGAGCTCGAAAAGATTCGCCCCCGCACCTCGAAGGTCGAGATCGTCAGCAACGTCGCCGGCGCCACGGTCACGGTCGACGACCTCAACGTCGGCCGCACGCCCTTCGCGCAACCGTTGCTCGTCAACGCCGGCCGGCACAAGTTCGTCGCCGCCGCCGAGGGGCGCCCCCCCGTCACGTCCGCCATCGAGGTGGCCGGCGCCGAGTCGGTGCGCGTGTCGCTCGACTTCCCCGACCCGCCCGACCCGAACCGCGCCGCCGGGCCGGGGGCCGCCCAGCCGACGGCGGCCGAGGCGGGCCCGAGGGGCGACGCCGCCCGGGTCGCGTTGTCGACGTCCGACGCCTCCGCCGGGGGCAACATCCCCTGGGTGGCGTGGGGGGTGACGGGCGGCCTCGCCGTCGGCGCGGGGGTCACCGGCGTGCTCGCCCTGCGCGCGAAGAGTCGCTACCAAGACGAGCGAGACAGCCTCGGCGCGCAGCCCTCCGACATCGACGATCGCTACGGCCAAGCGCGCACGCTCGGCATCGTGACCGACGTGCTCATCGGGGCGACGGCCGTCGCCGCCGGCGTCTCGCTCTACCTCACGGTCTCCGGCGGCAAGAAGTCGGGCGAGGAGAGCGCGCAGGCGCCCGCCCCGTCCTGGGGCGTCGGCCTCGGCCCCGGGTACGTGGGGGCCCGCGGCACGTTCTGACGTGCGCGCCGGCCGCGCTCGGCGCGCCCTCGCCGACGCGGCGCGGGCGCCGCGCGAGGCGTGGCGCGGCCGCGCGCGAAGGGCGCGCGGCCGCGGGGGGCGGACCCGACGGGGGGCCGGCCCTCGCCCGCCGTTCGCGCGGGCGTACGCCGCAAGCCCGCCCCCGAGCGCGCGTCGCGGAGGCCCGTCTTTCTTCGTTCATGATGAGACTTCGCCGGCAACTGACCTCTTTCGCCCGGCCCGCCGTCACGGTAAGCTGCGCGCGTAACCTCAAGAGGGGCGTCCCGGCGGGCCGAGGCCCGCGGGCGATCTTCGATGACGTTCCGCCCCGACCCGACGAAACGAAGGGCCCGGCCGCCCCGGGCCGGCGGCGCCGGGGCGGTCGAAGTTCCCGGGGGACAGCCTGAGCGGAGTATCCGATGAAGACGAGCGATGGTAAGGCGAAGAGGGGGCGGGGGCGTCGCGTGCCGCAAGGCGCGACGGCGGTGCTCGCGACGGCGCTCATCGCGGCGAGCTTCGGGTCGTGCACGCTGGTCGTCGGCCCGAAAGAGGGGCAGTGCGGCAACGACGCCGACTGCACCGGGCGGGGCGAGGGGTTCGCGGGCACGGTGTGCGACCAGCAGCGCGGGGTCTGCGTCGCGCCGAACGGCGTCAGCTGCACGAGCAACGCGCAGTGCGTCGAGGCGAACGGCGGCCAGCCCTTCACGTGCCGCAAGTCCGATCGCACCTGCGTCTCGCTGACCTCGGCCGAGTGCCCGCGCGTCCTCGGCGACCCCTCCGACCTGGCCGACGACAACGCGATCATCATCGGCACCCTGCTCGCGCGCACCGGCGTCACGGCCGCGGGCGTCGCCGCGATGGAGGACGCGATCGAGCTGGCCCGGCGCGACTTCAAGACGGCCACCCCCGGGCTGCCGCCCGCCACGCCGAACGGCGGGCAGCGCCCGCTCGTCTTCGTCAACTGCGACGAGGCCGACGACGCCCTCAAGGCGACCAACCACCTGCTGGGCCTCGAGGTGCCCGCCATCCTCGGCGCGTACTACAGCTCGTCGACGATCAAGGTCGCGACGACGGCGACGATCAACAAGAACGTGCTCTTGATCACGCCGGCGTCCAACAGCCCGCTCATCACGTCGCTGCCCACGAACAACCCGCGGCTCGTCTGGCGCATGGTCCCCTCCGACGCCATCCAGTCGGTCGTCGTCCCCGAGGTGCTGAAGACCGTGCTCGAGCCCCAGGCCCGGGCGTTGATGCAGCCGACCGACCAGCTCAGGGTCGCGGTCGTGCACCGCGGCGACGCGGCCGGCGTGGGCATCGCCGGCAGCGTCATCCCCAAGCTCGCGTTCAACGGCGGCAAGTCGGCGTCGGAGAACGGCGAAAACTTCCGCGAGATCGACTACGGCGACCCGCTCGACAAGGTCAACAACCCCGACCCCGAGGTCAAGTACGCCGAGGCGGCGGCGAGCTTGCTCGAATTCGAGCCGCACGTCGCGATCGCCGTGGGGACGACCTCGGAGGTCGTGACCAAGATCTTCACCCCCCTCGAGACGCAGTGGGCGCAGACGGCCTACCGGCCGCGCTACCTCCTGGCGAACAACACGTTGCAGAGCCAGGACACCTTGAACTTCATGGGGACGAACGCGGAGCTGCGCGCCCGCGTCCTCGGCCACGTCGCCGGGGCCGCCGGGGGGGCCATCGAGCAGCTCCGTATCCGCTTCGACTCCACGTTCGACAACGCCTTCACGGGGCTCGTGCCCTTCGCCTACGACAGCGTCTACCTGCTGGCGTTCGGCATCGTGGCCAACGGCGAGAACCCCCTGACGGGGCCGAACCTGGCCGCCAGCCTGGCCAAGTTGGTCGCGCCCGAGCCCAAGATCGACGTCGGCGTCAGCTCCATCTCGGCCGCGTACGGGTACCTCACCCACGGCAACAGCATCGACCTCAACGGCGTTTCCGGGCCGCTCAATTTCAACCCCGCCACGGGCGAAGCCGAGGCCGACGTCCAGATCTGGTGTGCCGGCGTCGACATGGCCTCCGGCGCCGCCAAGGGCTACGTCAACTCGGGCCTCTTCTACAGCGCCGCGGCGGGCGGGCTGCAGGGGTCGATCAGCCAGTGCCGGTGAGGTCGAGGCGGGCGCGGGCCCCCTGGCGCCGTGGTCGGCCCCCGGCCAGGCCGCAGGCGGCGGCCCCGCCTCGCCCCGAATCGCGTCCCCTTTAGAGCGCTTCCGCCGTTCGCCTGGCACGGCCGCAGGCGAGGCTTGGTGAGCGAGGCCTGCTCAGGCAGGCCGCAGCGAAAAAACGCAGCA
>DASTPP010000221.1:0-25326 GCA_035762175.1 Polyangiaceae bacterium
ACCTCGTGCTCGCTGCGGCCCATGAAGAGCCGGCGGCCGGCGACGAGCTCCCACAGGACGACGCCCGTCGCGTAGAGGTCGGAGCGGCGGTCGAGCTGGCCGGTCGACAGGTACTCGGGTGCGACGTAGCCGAGCTTGCCCTTCACGCCCGACTCGGCCGTCTGGAACATGCGCCCCTCGGCCTTGGCGATGCCGAAGTCGACCACGCGCGCGAGCCCGTCGACGCCGACGAGCACGTTGTGGGGGCTGACGTCGCGGTGCACCAGCCCGAGGTGCGCGCCGTCGTCGCCGCGCACCTCGTGCGCCGCGTGCAGGCCCTCGAGCATGTCGCACGCGATGCGGGCGGCCACCCCGATCGGCACGTCGACGCCGGCGTCCCACGCGAGCTCCATCAGGCCCGAGAGCGGCTCGCCCTCGACGTACTCCATCACGATGGCGACCTTGCCGGCCTCGTCGACCACGTCGAGCGTGGGCACGACGTTGATGTGCCGGATGCGCGCCGCCATGCGCGCCTCATCGAGGAACATCGTCATCGCCCCGACGTTGCGGGCGAGGTGCGGGTGCGGGCGCTTGAGCGCCACGGTGCGCTGGAAGCCCTCGGGCCCCTCGAGCCGGGCGAGGTAGACCGTGGCCATGCCGCCCGAGGCGATCTCGTCGAGCAGCACGTAGCGCCCAAGGCGTGCGGGCTCGGGGCTCGCCGGCGGGCCGTCGACCATCGAGCCCGAGCTTAGCCGGTTGGTGCCCGAGCGTCAGCCCTGTTGGGGGTGTAAAGTTCGCACCCGGGCAGGGTTTCGTGCCGTCCGCGAAGCACAAAGTCTGCCTTCGAGGCGCGCGCTCTCCCCTCTATGGCCGCGCTCGCGCTCGAGCCGCGGGCCGGGCGCTGCTACGGGCCCGGGCGCCACGCCCAGTGCCCCGCTTGTGGGCCCGGCGCGCACCGCCTGGCATTCGGGCGCTTCGTCGGGCGCTCGGCCACGCCGTCGGGCGCTCGGTCACGCCGTCGGGCGCTCGGCGACGGCGCCGGCGCCCCCGGGCCACGTCAGGTGCCGTTGACCGACGCCGCCTCGGGCGGGGCGCTCTCGCCGGGCCGGCGGCCGCGCTCGCGCGCTTCGTCGTAGGCGAGCCGCAGCATGGGCAGGTAGATGCGCTCGCGCCCGAGGCCTCCGCCCCGCGTGGCCCGGGCGGCGAGGCGCAGGGCCTGGGTGGCGCCGGCGCCGAGGCCCTCGAGCCGATCGACGACGTCGTGAAACGGTACGGACTCGTGCGCCATGCGGGCGGCGAGGTGGCGCAGGCCGAGCTCTTTCTTGCGCACCCGATCGAGAAAGCCGGCGTGCGCTTCGAGCAGCAGGGCGCGCCCCTCTTCGCGGTCGGCGTCGCCGGCGGGGCGGCAGGCGAGCGGGTAGGGCGAGCGGCGGCGGGCGAGCGCGGGCAGGGCGTGGCCCCAGACCTCGTGCAGCACCGTGCGCGCGACGTCGCGCGCGCCGAGCCAGCGCCCCGAGGCGACGTAGATGGTGGCGTCGCCGGTGGCGGCGAGCGCGGCGAGCCCCGGGCGGCAGACGACGCGCACGGGCAGGCGCAGGCGCCCGACCGCGGCGCGCATCTGGCAGACGAGCGAGTCGGGGTTCGACGCGTCGTCGCTCGCCACGAGCGGCTCGCCCCCCGCGTCGCCCGCGAGGCGCGCCCAGCGCTCGGCCCGGGCGTCGTCGGCGGCGCCCGAGCCGAAGCGCCGGGCGGCGAGCGGGGCGAAGAGCGGCGAGCCGACGGCGGCGGCGAGGCGGGCCTCGGCCGCGAGCTCGCGCGCGCGCTCGCCGAGGCGGGGCCCCGGCGGCGGGGCGTCGTCGAGCCACGCGGCGAGCGACTCGAGCGGGCCGACGAGCTCGGCGGTGCCGGGGGCGGCGGCGTAGACGAAGGCGGGCTCGGGGCGGCGGCCCGAGCGCCGCTCGCGCGCGAGGCGCGAGAGCTCGGGCTCGGCGTTCAGGGGGGTGGCCGCCTCGAGCAGCCGGACCTTGCGCGACGCCGCCTCGAGCGCGACGAGGGCGCGCTCGAGCGCCGGGGGCACGCGCTCGGGGCTCGGGCCCATCAGAGCAGGTTGGCCGCCAGCTCGGCGAGCTCGCTGCGCTCGCCCTTGGTGAGCACCACGTGGCCCGAGAGCGGCTGGCCCTTGAAGCGGTGCGCGGCGACGGTCAGGCCGTTGCTCGCGCTGTCGACGTAGGGGTTGTCGATCTGGAAGGGGTCGCCCGTCAGCACGATCTTCGTGCCCTCGCCGCAGCGGGTGATGATCGTCTTGACCTCGTGCGGCGTCAGGTTCTGCGCCTCGTCGACGATGAGGTACTGGTGCGGCAAGCTGCGCCCGCGGATGTACGTCAGCGGCTCGACCTGCACGACGCCCCGGTCGAGCAGGTCGATGAAGCTGCGGCCGCCCTCGCGCTTGCCCTTGTCGCCCTTGTCGCCCTTGTCGCCCTTGTCGCCCCTGCCCCCGCCCCCGCCCTGAAAGAGGAACTCGAGGTTGTCGAAGATGGGTTGCATCCAGGGGTTGAGCTTCTCTTCGATGTCGCCCGGCAGGAAGCCGACGTCGCGCCCGAGCGGGATGATGGGGCGGCTGACGAGCAGGCGCGAGTAGACCTCGTCTTCGACCGTGCGCTTGAGCCCGGCGGCGAGCGCGAGCAGCGTCTTGCCCGTGCCCGCCTTGCCGAGCACGGTCACGAGGCGCACGTTCGGGTCGAGCAAGAGCTCGAGGGCGTAGGTCTGCTCGCGGTTGCGGGGCCGCAGGCCCATCACGCCCGAGGGCGGCACGCGCAGCGGCAAGATGAGGCCCCGGTCGGCGTGGTAGCGGCCGAGCGCGGTGTGCGAGGGCGAGTCGCCCGCGCGCAAGAGCACGCACGCGTTCGCCCCGAGCGCGAGCCCCGGCGGCGGCGGCAGCTGCCCGTCGTGGAAGAACTTGTCGATCGTCGCCCCGTCGACGTCGACGTCGAGCGCGTGCCCGTCGACCTGCTCGACCTCGACCCGCTGGTTCTCGTACGTCTCGGTCGACACCCCCAGCGCGTCCGCCCGGATGCGCAGGTTCGTGTCCATCGTCACGAAGATGGTCGGCCGCCCCCCGCCCTGCTGTTGCACGTCGATCGCGGTCTGCAAGATGGCCTGGTCTTGCGCCGTCTTGTCGAGCGCGGTCGCCAGCTCGGGCCGGTGCGCCGGCACCGCCACCCGCAGCGAGCCGCCGCCGTCGAGGTCGACCCCCTCGGCCAGCTTGCCGCCCTTGTCGCGCAGCTCGTCGAGGAACCGGCACACGGTGCGCGCGTTGCGCCCCCGCTCGGTGCCCTCGCGCTTGAACTGGTCGACCTCTTCGATGACGAAGATGGGGATGATGACGTTGTTGTCTTCGAACTTGAAGATCGCGTGCGGGTCGTAAAGTAGGACGTTGGTGTCGAGGACGTAGTTTTTCTTCATCGCGGGGTGCCGGCGGCGGCGAGTACGCCGGGGCGGGGGCTTTCGGGGGGCGCGAGGGGTCGGCGGGCGGGCGCCGGCCGGGGGGCGAGGGGTCGGCGGGCGGGCGCCGGCCGGGGGGCTAGCTTAGGCCCGGTCGCGCGGGCGCGCCCAAGTTTTCCGGGCCCCCGGGGCCGGGGCCCGCGCCTTTTGTCGCACCCGCCCCCGCGGCGGGCCGGGGCGCCGGGCCCGTCAGCCCCGCCCCTCGAAGGGGTTCCGCAGCGCGATCGTCTCGCCGCGCCGCGGCCCCACCGACACGAGCGCGATCGGCACGCCCACCCGCTCTTCGACGAAGGCGAGGTACGCGCGCGCCGCGCGCGGCAGCTCGTCCATCGAGCGCGCCGACGAGAGGCCCTCGCCCCAGCCGGGCAGGGCCTCGTAGACGGGCCGGAGCGACGAGAGGTCGTCGTAGGGGGTCGCCGGCAGCTCGTCGACGCGCCCCGCGGGGCCCTCGTAGGCGACGCACGCGCGCACCTCGGGCAGGCCCGAGAGCACGTCGAGCTTGGTGACCGCGAGCCCGTCGAGCCCGTTGACGCGCGCCGCGTAGCGCAGCGCCGGCAGGTCGAGCCAGCCCGTGCGCCGCGGGCGCCCCGTCACCGAGCCGAACTCGTCGCCCGCCTCGCGCAGCCGCGCGCCCGTCGCGTCGTGGAGCTCGGTCGGGAAGGGCCCCGCCCCGACCCGCGTCGCGTACGCCTTGGTGATGCCGAGCACGTACGAGATGCGCCCCGGGCCGATGCCCGCGCCGGTGCACGCCCCGCCCGCGATCGCCGACGACGAGGTCACGAAGGGGTAGGTGCCGTGGTCGATGTCGAGCAGCGTGCCCTGCGCCCCCTCGAGCAGCACCCGCCGCCCGGCCCGCACCGCGCCGTCGACGAGGCGCGAGGCGTCGTCGAGCAGGGGCACGAGCCGGGGCGCCGCCGCGAGCGCCGGCGCGCACGCCTCGTCGACCGAGGGCAGGGCGCCGCCGAGCGCCCGCACCACCGGCGCCCACGCCTCGAGCGCGCGCGCGACCAGCCGCCGCAAGAGCTCGGGCGAGCGCAGCGCGCCGAGCGGCACGCCCCGCCGCGCCGCCTTGTCTTCGTACGCCGGCCCGATGCCGCGCTTGGTCGTGCCGATGCCCTCGCCCGGCGCCGCCGCCCCCTCGCGCAGCCCGTCGACGAGCGCGTGGTACGGGAAGAGCAGGTGCGCCCGCTCGCTCACCCGCAGGTCGCCCTCGGCCCGCCGCCCCCGGCGCTCGAGCTCGTCGAGCTCGCCCACCAGCACGCTCGGGTCGACCACCATGCCCTGGCCGAGCACGCAGCGCACCCCCGGGCGCAAGATGCCGCTCGGCACCAGGCGCATCACCACCTTCTCGTCGCCGACGTAGAGCGTGTGCCCCGCGTTCGCGCCGCCCGCGTAGCGCACCACGACGTCAGCGTGCTCGGTCAGAAGGTCGACGACCTTGCCCTTGCCCTCATCGCCCCACTGGGCCCCGACGACCACTACGGCGGACATGCGTTCTCCTGGTGTGGCGAGGCGGCGCCCCCTCGCAGCTCGGCTTCGACCCGGGCCGCGACGCCCTCGACCCCGGCCCCCTGACACACGCGCGCCCCCGTGTCGAGGCGTTCGAACGCCCACCCGCCGCCGGGCTCCGGCTCGAGCAGCCCCTCGTAGCCCTGCGCCCGGGCGAACGCGCGCAGCCCGGCGCCCTCGGGCCCCGTCGCCGCCCCCACCCCCCGCGCCCGCAGCGCCTCGGCCAGGGCGAGGGCGCCGGGGCCGGGCGCGACGGCCACGCGGCGGAAGGGCCGGCGCGGCTCGGACCCCGAAGCGCGCCGCGCCTGCTCGATCGCCTCGAGATCGAGCGCCGCGCCCGCCGCCGGCCGCGGCGCCCCGAAGCGCCCGAAGAGCTCGTCGTAGCGGCCCCCGCCCCCGACCGGCACCCCCGCCCCCTCGGCAAAAAGGTGGAACATCGGCCCCGTGTAGTACGAGAGCCCCCGCACCTCGCCGAGGTCGAAGCGCAAGCGGGGCCCGAGCCCGAGCTCGCCCGCCGCCGCCGCGAGCGCCCGCAGCTCGCCGAGCGCCGGACCCGCCGCCGTCGCCCCGAGCACGCGCCCCGCCTCGCCCAGCACCTCGGCCCCGCCCTGCAGCCCGACGATCGCCCCGAGCGCCTCGGCCGCCCCCGCCGCCACGCCCGGCGCGCGGGCGAGCTCGCGCACCGCGCCCTCGTCTTTGCGCGAGAGCGCCTCGCGCAGCGCCCCGGCCCGCGCCGGCTCGTAGGGGGCGAGCAGCGCCCCCGCCACCGCCGCGTGCCCCACGTCGACGACGAAGCGCTCGACGCCGAGCTGGCGCAGGCTCGAGGCCGCGAGCGAGAGCACCTCGAGATCGCCCTCCGGGCCGCGCACCCCCACCAGCTCGAAGCCGGCCTGCGACATCTGCCGCCGCTGCCGCGAGCGCGACAGCCGGCGCCGCAGCACCGCCCCCTCGTAGGCCAGGCGCAAGGGCCCCGGCAGCGCCCCGAGCCGCGTCGCCACCACGCGCGCGATCTGCGGCGTCATGTCGGGGCGCAGCGCCAGCACCGCCCCCGACTCGGGCTCGACGAAGCGCAAGAGCTCGTCGCGCTGGGCCTCGTCGAGGCCGAGCTCGAGCACCGCCGCGCGCTCGAAGGTCGGCGGCGAGACCAGATCGTAGCCGTGCAGCGCCACGTGCTCGAGAAAGGCTCGCGAGAGCCCCCGGCGCGTCCAGGCCTCGGGGCCGAGCACGTCGCGCATGCCCACCGGCAGCAGTAGCTCGCCCGCACGCCCGCCGGCGCCGGCCTCGGGAGCGCCCTCGGTCGTCACGGCCGGCGACGCTACGACGCCCGCCCCCCGCTGGCTAGCCTCGGCTCGGGCCGACCGAGGGGCGCGCGCCCGCCGACGCGGCTCGTGCTCGGCCTTTCTGGCTCGCCCGGCGGCCTCTCTTGGCCCCCTGCTCGGGCCCGGGCTCGCCCTTCGGTCTTCAAGGCTGAGCTCGGGCGACGGCTCTGGGCCCCTCCCGCATCATAAGGGTTGCCCGAGAGGTGCCCCGAGCGCGGGGTACGCCGGCGGTAATGAAATGTTACCGCCGGGCCACGCTGGCAACGTTTCGTTGCCAGCCTCTTCGGTGCGGCGTAGCCAAAAGTGGCTTCGGGAGCAGGTCTGGCCGCGTGGCCCTGCCTTTGCTCATGCACCGAGATATGGCCGCAGCCGCCCTCTCGGACTTGATCGCCGCCTCGCAGCAAGGCGATGCCCAGGCCCTCGCGCACCTGACCCGCCACATCCGGCCTTTGGTCGAGCGCCAGCTCGTTCGCTACCCGCTCTCCGACGAAGATCGGCGCGACGTGCTGCAGAGCACGCTGATGCAGGTCGTCCGGCGCATCGACTCGTTCCGGGGCAACGCCAACTTCGGCACCTGGCTCTTCCGCGTCACGGCCAACGAGGCCCTGATGCTGATGCGCTCGCAGCGCCGGCACAGAAACCACCTCGCCGCCGACGTCGACCCCGAGGCCGTGGGGGGGCTCTCGTCGCCGGCGCGCGACGCCGACGTGGCGGGCGACGAGTCGACGCTGCAGACCGAGCGCGAGCTGCACGTCCGCGACGCGGTCGCGCAGCTGCCCGAGCACTACCGCGAGGTGGTGACGGCGCACTACCACCACGATCTCGGGCTGCACGAGATCGCGCGCCTCCTGCACGTCAGCGAGAGCGCCGTCCGCTCGCGCCTGCACCGCGCCCGCTCGCGCCTGCGCACGCTCCTTTCCGCCGGCCCCTACGCGCCCGTCGAGGCCGCGTCCGCCGCCGCGTCCGCCGCCTGACGCCCGGCGCCCCCCCCCGGGCCCGGGCCGGGCGGCGCCCGAGCCCCTTGCCGCCGCGCCTGGCTCCCGTACCGTGGGCGGCATGCACGGCATCCGCGCGATCGGCCTGGTGCGCGAAGACCTGGTCGAGCTCGGCAGCGTCGAGGCGATCCGCGCGGCGGTCGCCGAGTTCCCCCACGCGACGTTCTGGGTCGACCTGCCGAGCTCGCTGAGCGACGACACCAAGCGCCTGCTCTCCGAGTCGTTCGGCATCCACTCGCTGACGGTCGAGGACGTCGGCGCGACGTACCTGCTGCCCAAGCTCGAGGAGTTCGACAGCTTCCTCTACGTCCTCGTGCACACGATCGACCCGGCCTCGACGCTCGACGACCTGCGCCTGTCCGAGGTCGACGCGCTGCTCGGCCCCCGCTGGCTCATCACCCACCACACCAACTGCGTCTCGGTCGCCGCGCTCTGGAACGACCGCGCGAGGCTCCGGCGCCTGCTCGAGCGGGGCGCGCCCTGGCTGATGCACGCGCTGGTCGACCGGGTGGTCGACGACTACCTGCCCATCACCCAGCTCTACGACCGCGAGCTCGAGCGGCTCGAGGCCCGCCTCTTCGACCCGGCCGAGTCGGCCCGGGCGCAGGACGCCATCGGCGAGCTCTTCGCCCTGCGCCGCTCGCTCGGCCGGCTGCGGCGCCTGACCTCGCACGAGCGCGAGATCTTCGCGCGCCTGTCGCGCGGCGAGCTCGCGCTCATCCCCGAGCAGCTTGTGCCCTTCTTCCGCGACGTGCAAGACCACATCGTGCGCGTGGCCGAGCTCAGCGACTCGCAGCGCGAGACGGCCGCCTCGCTCTTCGACACGCACCTGTCGATGCAGTCGCAGCGCCTGAACGAGGTCATGAAGGTGCTGACGATGATCTCGACGGTCATCCTGCCGATGACCCTCATCGCCGGCATCTACGGCATGAACTTCGATCACATGCCCGAGCTGCGCTGGCCCTTCGGCTACCCGATGGCGCTCGCGGCGATGACGCTGGTCGGCGTCGGCGTCGTCGCCTTCTTCCGCCGCAAAGACTGGCTCTGAGCCGCGCCCGGCGCGCGCCGCCGGCGGCCCCCGCGGGCGCGGGCGGAGGGCGGGTGCCCTGCTGTCTGAGCCCTCCCGCTCGGGAGGGCGAGCTCAGGGCGCCCGGAGCGCGCGCCCGCGGGGGCCGCCGGCGGCGCGCGCCGGCCCGGCCGGCTCAGGCCGCCCGATCGCGCAGCACGTCGTAGGCGCGCGCGACGCGGGCGAAGCGCTCGGCGAGCGTGCGGCGCTCGTCGGGCGGCGCGTCCGGGTGCCGGTCGGGGTGCAGGCAGAGCGCCCAGCGCCGGAAGGCGCGGCGGGCGTCGTCGAGCGAGGCGTCGGGCGGCAGCCCGAGCGTCGAGAGCGCCTCGCGGCGGCGCGGCGGCGGCTCGGGCCGGGGCGGCGGCGCGCCCGGGGCGCGGCCGCGCGGCGGGCCGGGGTGCGAGGGCCGGGGCGGGTGGAAGCTCAGCTCGAGGCCCGGCAGCGCCGCGAGGCGGGCGAGGCGCGCGGGCGCGTCGCCGGCGGGGGGCGGCCGGTCGCCGGGCGACTCGATCGCGACGACCTCGCCCTCCCAGAGGTGCACCGCGTGCGGCCCGCCGCGGCGCGCGCCGGCGCGCTCGTGCAGCGCGAGCGTGCCGCTGACGCGGGCGCGGTGCAGGCGGTCGAGCACGTCGGCGAGCGCGGTCGCGGCCAGGCGGCGCGGCAGGTTCATCGAACCTGCTCGGTAGTCGGCCGCGCGGGGGCGGGCCAAATTCGCCGCCCGGCGCGCGCCGCGGGCGCGCGACGTCAGCGGCGCGCAGAAGTCGGCGGCGCGGCGGCGCGGCGGCGCGGCGGCGCGCAGAGGTCGGCGCGGCGGCGCGGCGGCGCGGCGGCGCGCAGAGGTCGGCGCGGTCGGCGGCGCGGCGGCACGCAGAAGTCGGCGCGGTCAGCCGCGCGGCGGCGCGTAGTAGTCGACGAGCTCGAGCGGCTCCTGCTGCAGCCGCAGCGTCACCTCGCCGCGGTCGCCGCGCGGGTCGCCGCCGATCTGGAAGGGCGTCGGCGGGTCCATCTCGACGCGCACGGCCTCGACCAGGTAATCGAATACGGTCTCGAGGTTCTCGTACTCGCCCCGCCAGATGGCCGGAAAGTTGGCCACGAACTCGGCCGAGGTGATGACCGCGACGCGCAGGTGCATCCGGTCGGGGCGGTCATCCGCATA
The DNA here is from genome assembly GCA_035762175.1 of Polyangiaceae bacterium. GTDB lineage: Bacteria > Myxococcota_A > Polyangia > Polyangiales > Polyangiaceae > DASTPP01. The sequence goes on from DASTPP010000221.1 coordinate 9,526, forward strand.
GGGGAACATGCGGAACCCGAACCCGTAGTAGGGGATGGACCCGCAGGCGACGAGCCGCGCCCGCCCCTCGTAGAGCACCTCGCCCGCCCGCACCGGCGCCCCGAGCTTGGCCCCCCGCTCGCCGACGCGGTAGGCGTCGGCCCCGAGGTTGACCACGCGGCAATGGGGCACGGGGCGGAAGACATAGCTGGGGATCGACTGCGTCACCGACGAGACGACGTACGAGAGCGCGCCCGGGGCGTAGCGGCGCAGCGGCCCGCGCGAGAGCGCCTCTTTCGTGCGGCCGTAGTCGCGCAGCACGATGGCGTCGACGCCGAAGCCGCAGAAGGGCGCGACGAAGCCCTCGACCTCGATGAAGCGCATCGGCCGGCTGCCCGCGTCCTCGCGCAGCCGCTGGATGTCGGCCGCCAGCCCCTTGCCCGCCCGGCTCGCCGGGCTCGCCCCCACCACCCACGCGAGCGAGTTGCCCGTGCCCAGGCGCAAGAGGCCGAAGCGCGGCCGCGCCGCCCGGCGCCGGTCGGCCTCGCGCACCACGGCCGAGACGACGACCGTGAACGTGCCGTCGCCCCCCCCCGTCAGCACCGTGCCGTAGCCCCGGTCGACCAGCGTGCGCGCGATGTCGTCGACCTCGTCGAGGTGCCGCGAGACGAACAGGTCGCCCCCGGCCAAGATCTGATCGAGCGTCGCGATGACGTCGCTCGTCACGCTCTTGGCGTTGCCGTTGACGACGACCGCGATGCGCCCCTCGGGCGCCCCCTTCGCCGCCGGGGGCGGGGCCGAGGGCGAGGGGGGGGGAGGGGGGGCGGGGTGGGCAGACATTTCGTGGCAGGCCCTTACGTAGCAGAGGCCCCGCAAATGGTGCGAAGAGAAGTGGACGGAGCGGGCACGGATTTGGTAAGAGCGAGGCGAAGGAAGCGACTTCGGCGTGATTGTCAATCGAAACTGCCATCGCGGGCGTTGCCCCCGGCGGCCCCCCGCGGGGGGGGCCGAAGGGTCGAGGTCCCGCGCGAGCCGGCCCCCCCCGGCGCACGCCGGCCCCGGCACCCCCGCCGGCACGGGTCGGCGCGGCAAGGGGTGACGGGCTAAGGGCATGGGCGGAGCAAAGATGCGGACCAAAAAAGAGCGTTCGAAGGCCAGCGCCGAGGGCGAACGGCCTTCGAAGAAGGGGGCCGCCGAGAGCACGGCCCCGCTCGACGACGACGAGGCCGGGCTCGAGGGCGACGACGGCGACGACTCCCCCGACCGGCCCAAGCGCAAGCTCGGCCTGCGCGGCGCCGCCCCCTGGGCCGCCCGCCACGCCGCCAAGCACGCCGCCGAGGCGCGCGCCCGCGCCGCCGAGCCCCCGCCGCCCGGCAGCGCCCGCGCCACCATTCGCACCCCCAGCGGGGTCGAAGAGATCAAGGCGCAGGTGCTCGAGCTTCACAACCACCTCGAACACATCAAGTCGCTCCGCAAGAACCTGCCGAAAACCTTCTTCGAAGTGGGCAACGTGCTGCGCGTCATCCAAGACCGCAAGCTCTACGCCGCCAAGGGCTTTCAAAGCTTCGAATCGTTCCTCGAGCGCGAGGTCGACCTCGGCAAGGCCGTCGCCCTGCGCCTCGCCCGCGTCGTCACCGTCTTCCAGCGCGAGGCCGCCCTCGAGTACGGCATGGAGCGCATCCTCGACGCCTTCGCGCGCCTCGAGTCGAACGCCGCCCCCCCGACCACCACGACCAAGCCCGTGCACCCCCCCTCGGCGCCGCGCCTGCCCTCGGCGCCCGTCACGGTCAAGCCCCCCATCGTCGGGCGGTAGACCACGCGCCGCGCGCCGCCCGACCGGGGCGCCGCGCGGTCCCAACGCTCGAGCTTCGAGCCCGAACCCGAGGGCCAGCCGACTCGGTCGGTCCGCGTTCGCGTTCGTTCAAAATACCCGAACCTGACGCCGGCCCTCGCTCGGGGCCAGCCCGCGCCCCCCGAGCCGACGGCTGCGCTCGCGCCACGCGGCCCGCCGTGGCTGCGCTCGTGCCGGGTGGCTCGCGGTGGCTGCGCTCGTGCCGGGCGGCTCGCCGTGGCTGCGCTCGTGCCGGGTGGCTCGTCGCGACGAGGGCCGGGCGCCGCCGACGGGCGAAGCGCCCTCAGCGCCCGAGGATCGGATCGGTCGGCGAGCGGACTTCGATCAGCACGACCGTGATGTTGTCGCGCCCGCCCACGTCGTTCGCCCGGCTCACCAGCCGGTCGGTCGCCCGCTGCAGGTTGCGCTCGCCCATCAAAATGTCGCGGATCTCGTCGTCGGACACCATCTTCGAGAGCCCGTCCGAGCAGAGCACGTAGACGTCGAGCGGGCGGGGCTTGGCGATGATGAGGTCGACCTTGACCGTCGGGGCGATGCCCACCGCGCGGTGCAGGTGCGCGGCGAAGGGGCCCGAGACCATGCCGACGGCCGCCATGGTGTGGTCGGTCGTCAACTGCCGCAGCTCGCGCTGGCGCAGCCGGTAGCAGCGGCTGTCGCCCACGTGCCCGACGTAGAGCCGCTGCTTGTTCGGCGAGAAGAGCGTGCCGACGACCGTCGTGCCCATGTCGCTGAGCGCGCTGTCGCGCCGCGAGGCGTCGTAAATGACCCGGTTGGCCATCTGGATCGACTGCGCCAGATCGCTGCCCCGCCGCGGCACGTTCGGGTAGGGGTTGCCCTCGAAGACCTGCTGGCGGAACGCCCGCTCCATCGTCTCGACGGCGAGCCGGCTCGCCACCTCGCCGCCCGCGTGCCCGCCCATGCCGTCGGCGATGACGAAGAGGTTGTACTCGGGCAAGACGAGGTAACTGTCTTCGTTGCGCCGCCGCCGCTGGCCCCGGTCGGTCTGCCCGACCGCGCTCACCAGGATCATGGCCGTCACGCCCGTCGGCTCGTCGACGGCGGCGTCGTCGTCGTACAAGATCGGCACCGCCGCCGCCTCGCCCGAGGCCATGCTCGAGTCGGAGGGCGGGCCCACCGTCACCGAGGTCAGCTCGAGATCGTCGTCGTCGTCATCTTGAAAGAGCCGCAGCAGAGGCGGCTCGCTGAGAATGCTGGGCGTGGGGTTAGGTAGGGGTGGGTGCGATTTGGGCGCGACCGAGACCCGGCTCGCCGAGAGCCGACTCGCCGAGAGGTGGCCTGACGAAGGCATGTCGCCCGGGGGGCGCGGGGTCGAGGGCACCAGGCTGATGGGGTTGCTCTCGACCGGACGGGGGCGCCCGAGCCACCAGAGCCAGAGGCCGGCGACGAGCAAGAGGCCCGAAGCGACGAGCACGAGAGTCCAGGTCATTCGGTGAGGCCTGCCCGCGCAACGGTACCATCACTTGCGACCGTTTCGACGCCGAACCGCGCGGCCCGGCGCGAAAGCTCGGCCGCCCCGCCCGAGCTGGCGGGGCGCTCGGGGGGGTAAATGCGGGGGGCCGGAGGCCGCGCCCTCGCCTCGGCCTCGGCCCTGACGTAGGGTGGTCGCGATGCAGCAACGCTTTCGGGTGCTGAGGCGAGGCGGGGCGCTGCCGACGGTCGAGCTCGAAGACGGCGAGGCGAGCTCGGCGACCGTGGCGCCCGGCCGGGGCGGCATGGTGCTCGGCTGGCGCGTGGGCGGCCGCGAGCTGCTCTACCTCGACGAGGCGACGTACCGCGACGTCGCCCAGAACGTGCGCGGCGGCATCCCCGTGCTCTTCCCGTCGCCGGGCCGGCTCGCGGGCGACGCGTGGGCGCGCGGGGGCGCGTCGGGCGAGCTGCGCCAGCACGGCTTCGCGCGCCAGCTGCCCTGGCAGGTGCGGGCCGAGGGCGGCGAGGGCGAGGCGAGCGTGACGCTCGCGCTCGGCGACAGCGCGCCGACGCGGGCGCGCTACCCCTTCGCGTTCGAGGTCACCTTCGTCTACGCGATCGCCGGGCCGCGCCTGCGCATCGAGCAGCGCTACGCGAACCGGGGCGAGGCGCCGATGCCCTTCGCGGCGGGCTTCCACCCGTACTTCGCCGTCCGGCAGGCCGACAAGGCGGGCGCGCGCGTCGAGAGCGGCGCGAGCCGCGCCTTCGACAACGTGCAGAAGCGCGAGGCGCCCTTCGCGGCCGCGGCGCTCGACCTGGGGGGCCCGGCCGAGCTCGATCTGCACCTCGTCGACCACGGCGCGCCCCGCTCGTCGCTCGCCTGGCCCGACGGCGCGCGCGTGCGCATCGAGGGCTCGCCCGAGTTCACGCACTGGGTCGTCTGGTCGCTGCCCGGCCGCGACTTCGTCTGCCTCGAGCCCTGGACGAGCCCGCCGGACGCGCTGAACACCGGCGAACGCCTGCTCACGCTCGCGCCCGGCGAAGAGCGGGTGCTCAACGTCGAGCTCACCTACGAGCCGGCGGGCGTGGGGGCGGGGCGGTGAGCGGCGAGGGGCCCGCGATCGTCGTCTCGCTGCGCGAGTACGGCTACCTCGGCGAGGCCATCGCGGCCGGGCTCGGGGCGCCCGTCAGCGCCGTCGAGCGCAAGACCTTCCCCGACGGCGAGCACTACCGCCGCTTCGAGGGCGATCTGACCGGGCGGCACGTGGTGCTCGTCGGCGGCACCCACTCCGACGAGGCGACGCTCGAGCTCTACGACCTGGCGGGCGCCGCCGTCGCGCACGGCGCCGGGCGCCTCTCGCTCGTCGTGCCCTACTTCGGGCACTCGACGATGGAGCGCGCCGTGCGCCCCGGCGAGGTCGTCACGGCCAAGGCCCGCGCCCGCCTGCTCTCGTCGCTGCCGCGGCCGCCGCACGGGCTGCGCGTCTTGCTCTTCGACCTGCACAGCGAGGGCATCCCCTATTATTTCGAGCGGGGGGTCACGACCTGCCACGTCTACGGCAAGCCCTTGGTCGCCGCCGCCGCCCGCCGCTTCTCGGGCGGCGACGACTTCGTGCTCGCCTCGACCGACGCGGGCCGCGCCAAGTGGGTCGAGTCGCTCGCCAGCGACCTCGGCGTGCGCGCCGCCTTCGTCTACAAGCGCCGCCTCGACGGCGAGCGCACCGAGATCACCGGCGTTAGCGCCGACGTCGGCGGCCGCAAGGTCGTCGTCTACGACGACATGATCCGCACCGGCGGCTCGCTGCTCGCGGCCGCCCTGGCCTACCGGCGGGCGGGCGCGAGCGATCTCTACGCCGTCTGCACCCACGGGCTCTTCCCCGGCCGGGCGCTCGACCGGCTCGTCGAGAGCGGCGTCTTCTCGGGCCTCGCCTCGACCGACAGCCACCCGCGCGCCCGCGAGCTGGCCGGGCCCCACCTCGCGGTCAGCTCGTGCGCGGGGCTCTTTCTGCCCTACCTGGGCGCCTCGTCGCCGTAGCGCGGCGCCCCCGCCCCCGCCGCCCCGCGCCGGCCGCGGCCCACGACGGCGCCGGCGCGCCGCCCGCCCCTCAGCGCAGCGCCCCCGTCCCCGACGCCCGGCCCCGCCAGGGCGGCAGCTTGACGACGACGCGCGTGCCGGCGCCGGGGCTCGAGTCGATCTGGATCGAGCCCTGGTGCTGGTCGACGATCTTGCGCACGATGGCGAGGCCGAGCCCGGTGCCCGCCTCTTTGGTGGTGAAGAAGGGGTCGAACACGCTCTCGAGCACCTGCGGGTCGATGCCCGGGCCGTCGTCGGCGACCTCGAAGCCGGGGGCGTCGCCGGCGCGCACGCGCACCACGATCGCGCCGCCCTCGCGCAGCGCGTCGCGGCCGTTGGCGATGAGGTTGAGCAGCACCTGCTTGAGCTTCTCGGCGTCGCCGGCGGCGACCGCGCCGGGCTCGGCCTCGTGCGAGAGGGCGATGCGGCGCTCGGCCAGGGCCTCGGCCTCGAGGCGCGCGACGCCCTCGACGAGCTCGCCGAGGTCGACCGGGGCGAGCTCGATGCCGCGGGGCCGCGCCAGCTCGAGGAACTCGGTGAGCAGCCGCTCGAGCCGCCGGATCTCGGTCTCGACGATGGAGACGCGCTGGCGCATCGTCGCCTTGCCCTCGTGCTCGAGCCGCTCGATGGCGCGGGCGAGCAGGTGCAGCTGCAGGACGGCGGCGTTCAGCGGGTTGCGGATCTCGTGCGCCAGCCCCAGCGCGAGCGAGCCCATGGCCGAGAGCGCCTCGGCCTCGGCGGCGCGCTTCTCGAGCGCGCGCCGCTCGGTCACGTCGATGCCGATGCCGTAGACGAGGTCGCCCGGCCCCTCGTCCGAGCGCACCGCCGACAGGTGCCAGCGCACGCGCCGCGCCGGCGTCGCCCCGCCCCCGTCGACGAAGCCCGCCTCGACCTCGACCGTGCCCGCCCCCTGCCGCGCCTCGTCGAGCGCGTGCGCCAGGCGCTCGCGGTCGGCCTCGGCGACCCAGCTCGCGAGCAGCAGGCGGCCGACCGCGGCGGGCACCCCCGGCGCCGTCATCTCGGCGACGCGCGGGTTGAAGAGCGCGAGGCGCCCCTCGCGGTCGACCGCCACGATGAGCACCCCGGCCGTCTCGATGAGCGCCCGCTGGCGCCGCTCGAGCTCTTGCCGCTCGCGCTTGAGCTGCACCTTGGCGAAGGCCTGCTCGACGGTCGAGATGAGCTCTTCGGGCCGGTACGACTTCAGCAAAAAGGCGAAGGCCCCGGCCTGCAGCGCCGCGATGGCGCTGTCGACCGTCGCGAAGCCCGTGATGAGCACCACCTCGCCGAGCGGCGCGGCCGCCCGGAGCGCCCGCACGAGCTGCACCCCGTTCGCGTCGGGCAGCTTGACGTCGACGAGCGCGACGTCGAAGCCCCGCTCGCGGGCCACCCGCTCGGCCTCGAGGCCGCTCACCACGGTGCTGACGCGGGCGCCGAGGCCCGACGAGCCCTCGAGCACGTCGCGCAGGTTCTCGGCGAGGGAGGTGTTGTCGTCGACGATGAGGATGCGGGCGGCCATGGGGCGGGGGGGGCGCGGGGCGGGGGCCCGGCGGGGCCCGGTTGATGGTAGGAGACGAGCTACCATGAGATTCGTCGATTCTTGCCGGGTACGTGTGGTCGCCGGCGACGGGGGCAATGGGGTCGTGGCGTTTCGGCGCGAAAAATACGTGCCCTTCGGCGGCCCCTCGGGCGGCGACGGGGGCCGGGGCGGCGACGTCCTCTTCGTCGTCGACCCGGGCCTGTCCACCCTGCTCGACGTCCTCTACGCCGCGACGCTGCGCGCCGAGCGGGGCGAGCACGGCCAGGGCTCCGACTGCTACGGGCGCCAGGGCGCCGACCTCGAGGTCCGCGTCCCCCCCGGCACCCAGGTCTTCGACGAGGCCACGGGCGAGCTGCTCTTCGATCTGACCGAGCACCACCAGCGCGTCGTCGTGGCCAAGGGCGGCAAGGGGGGGCGGGGCAACATCCACTTCGCTACCCCCTACGACCGCGCCCCCCGCAAGGCCGAACCCGGGCAGCCCGGCGAAGACAAGCAGCTGCGGCTCGAGCTCAAGGTGCTCGCCGACGTGGGGTTGCTCGGCTTCCCCAACGTCGGCAAGAGCACGCTCATCTCGGCCGTCTCGCGCGCCCGGCCCAAGATCGCCGACTACCCCTTCACGACCCTCACCCCCAACCTCGGCGTCGTCCGCGTCGGCGAGGGCTCGAGCTTCGTGCTCGCCGACATCCCCGGGCTGATCCCCGGGGCGAGCGAGGGGGCCGGGCTCGGGGTCCAATTTCTCAAGCACGTCGAGCGCACCCGCGCGCTCTTGCACCTCGTCACCCTCGACCCGGGCGAGGGGCGCGAGCCGCTCGCCGACTACCGCGCGCTGCGCCACGAGCTCGAGGCCTTCAGCGAAGAGCTCGCCTCCCGCCCCGAGCTCGTCGCCCTCGCCAAGGCCGACCTGCCCGAGGTGCGCGAGGCCTACGGCCCGCTGCGCGAGGCGTTCCGGCGCGAGGGCGTCGAGCTGCGCCTGCTCTCGGCCGCGACGGGCGAGGGCGTCACCGAGTGCATGCGGGCGCTCTGGCAGCTCTTGTCCGAGGCGCCGAAGCCGGGCGTCACGCACCCGACGGGCAGGCCGAAGCGCAAGGCGCGGCACCCGAAGGCCGAGGGGCCCGAGGCGGACGCGCCGGGCGGGGCGGACGACGCGGGCGACGCGGACGAAGCGGACGACGCGGACGAAGCGGACGACGCCGACGAGGCGGACGACGCCGACGAGGCGGAGGCTGCCGATGACGCGGAGGCGATGAGCGAGCCCGGCACCGCGGACGAGCCGGCGGCCGCAGCGACCGGGGCGGACGCGACGAAGGCCGCGAAGGCCGCGAGGGAAGCGAAGGCCACGAGGGCCACGAAGACACCCAGGGCGCCGGGGGCCAGCAAGGCCACGAAAGGCGCGAAGGCGGCGAAGGCACCGAGAGGCGTGAAAGCGGCGAAGGCCGCGAGGGCGGCGAAGGCGGCGAAGGCGGCGAAGGCGGCGAAGGCACCGAGGGGGGCGAAGGCCGCGAAGGCGAAGGCGGCGACGTCAGGGGAGGCGGCGCGAGCGACGAAGGCCCCGACGTTGGCGAAGGCCGCGAAGACCGCAAGGGCGGCGAAGGCGGCCAAGGCGGCGAGCGCGACGAAGACCGCGAGGGCGAAGAAGCCGGCCAAGGCGACGACGAAGGCGGGGGCGGCGAAGGCGGCGAAGCGAGCGAAGAAGGGGGCGAAGCCGGCGCGGCGCTGAGCGGAGGTGCGGGCCGGGCGACGCTCCGGCCTCCGCCGGGCCGCGTCGCCGAGCCGCTAGGCCCCGGCGCCCGCCCGTGCCATGCCCGGGCCATGCGCCTTCGGCCTCGCGTCGCCTCCGCCGCCCTCGCCGCCGCCCTCGCCGCCCTCGCCTCCTGCGCGTCGCCCGAGCGCGCCCCGGCCCGCTGCCCGCCGCCGGCCCCCGCCGGGCCCGCCGCCGCGGCGCCCCCTCGGGCCGGCGCCCCCCCGTCGCCCGAGGCGGCCGCCTTCCGCGAGCTCGTCGAGGCCGAGTGGGAAGAGCGTCTCCGCGAAAACCCCGAGTTTGCGACCTTCATCGGCGACCGGCGCTACAACGACCGGCTGAGCGACGGGTCCGAGGCCGGGGTCGCGGCGCGCAAGGCGTCCTCGCGGGCGCTGCTGGCCAAGCTCGACGCGATCGACGCGCGGCGGCTCGGCGAAGACGACCGGCTCAACCACGCGCTCTTGCGCCGCGACGCCGCGCTCGACGTCGAGGGGCAGCGCTTCCCCGAAGAGTACCTGCAGATCTCGCAGCTCGGCGGCGTGCACACGATGCTCGCGACGCTGGCGGGGGCGATGCCGAAGGACTCGGCGCGCGACTACGAAGACTTTCTCAAGCGGGTCGCGGCGGCCCCGGCGCAGATCGACCACGTCATCGGCTGGCTGCGCAAGGGCGCGGCGGCCGGCGTCACGCCGCCGCGCGTGACCTTGCGCGAGGTCGGCGCGCAGATCCGCGCGCAGGTGACGGCCGACCCGAAGAAGAGCCCGATCTTCGTCGCCGCCTTCGAAAACGCGCCGGCGTCGCTCGCGGGGGCCGAGCGGGCGCGGCTCGAGGCGGCGCTCGCCGAGGCGCTCTCGTCGCGGGCCTTCCCCGCGCTGACGCGGCTCGCCGACTACTTCGTGAAAGAGTACGAGCCGAAGGCCCGCGCCTCGATCGGCATGTCGGCGCTGCCGGACGGGGCGGCGTGGTACGCGTTCAACGCCAAGCAGTCGACCACGACCGACCGGACGCCCGACGAGATTCACCAGATCGGGCTCGCCGAGGTCGAGCGCATTCGCGGCGAGATGGAGAAGGTCAAGGCCGCGGCGGGCTTCCAGGGTACGCTCGACGCGTTCAAGCGGCACGCGCGCTCGGACGCGAAGTTCTTCTACCCCGACCGCGAGTCGATGCTGCTCGCCTACCGCGCGCTCGGCAAGCGCGTCGACGAGGCGCTGCCCAAGCTCTTCTCGACGCTGCCCCGGCTGCCCTACGGCGTGCAGGCGGTGCCCCCCTACGAAGAGAAGTCGGCCCCGGCCGCGTTCTACCGCAGCGGCGCGCTCGAGGGCGGGCGGCCCGGGCGCTTCTTCGTCAACACCTACGACCTCAAGTCGCGCCCGCGCTGGGAGGCCGAGGCGCTGCTCTTGCACGAGGCGGTGCCGGGCCACCACCTGCAGCTCGCGGTCGCGCAAGAGCTGACGGGGCTGCCCAAGTTCCGCGCGTACGGCGGCTACGGCGCCTACGGCGAGGGCTGGGGCCTCTACAGCGAGTCGCTCGGCGAAGAGCTCGGCTTCTACGCCGACCCGTACGCCAAGTTCGGGCGCCTGACCTTCGAGATGTGGCGCGCGGTGCGCCTGGTGGTCGACACCGGCCTGCACCACCAAGGCTGGGCGCGCGAGCAGGCCCTCGCCTACTTCCGGGCCCAGACGGGCAAGTCGCAGCACGAGACCGAGGTCGAGGTCGACCGGTATATCGTCATCCCCGGGCAGGCGCTCTCGTACAAGATCGGCGAGCTCAAGCTGAAAGAGCTCCGGGCGCACGCGACGCGCGAGCTCGGCGAGCGCTTCGACGTGCGGGCCTTCCACGCGGTGGTGCTGGGGGCCGGGCCGCTGCCGCTCGACGTGCTCGAGGCGCGGGTGCGCGCCTGGGTCGGGGCGCAGAAGGGCGCGGGGCGGCAGACGGGCGCCCCGCCGGGCCCCGAGGGGGTAGCCAAGGCGGGCGAGATCCGCTAAACCCAGGGGCACTATGATCTCTGAGACTCGCGACCGACTGTCCGACCTCGCACGGCGCCTCGAGGCGCTAAGGGGGTATCTTTGACGTCCCGCGATTGAAGCGGCACCTCGAAGAGCTCAACGCCGAGGCGAGCGACCCCAAACTGTGGAATGACCCCGCCCTCGCGCAGAAGACCCTGCGCAAGCGGGCCGAGGTCGAGGGCAAGATCTCGCTCGTCGAGCGGCTCTCGAAAGACATCAGCGACGCGGTCGAGCTCTTCGAGCTCGCCGAGGCCGAGGGCGACAAGGCGACGCTCGAAGACCTCGCCGCGCAGGCGACCGCGCTCGAGGGGCGCGTGCGCCAGGCCGAGCTCGAGCGCATGCTCTCGGGCCCGGTCGACCACGCGAGCGCCATCTTGAGCCTGCACCCGGGCTCGGGCGGCCAAGACGCCAAGGGCTGGGCCTTCGAGATGGTGCGCATGTACAGCCGCTGGGCCGAGGCGCACGGCTACAAGGTCGAGATCGTCGACTTTCAGCCCTCCGAAGAGAACGGCAACGAGTGCATCGACGGCGCGGCCCTGCGCATCGAGGGCCCCAACGTCTACGGCTTTCTGCGCTCCGAGATGGGGGTGCACCGCTTCGTGCGCATCTCGCCCTACGACTCGCAGGGCCGGCGGCAGACCGCCTTCGTCGCCGTCGACGTGACGCCCGACATCGAGGACGAGATCAACATCGAGGTCAAGCCCGAAGAGTACGAGATCACGACGATGCGCGCCGGCGGCAAGGGCGGCCAGAACGTCAACAAGGTCGAGACGGCGGTGCGCCTCAAGCACCTGCCGACGGGCATCAACATCGTCTGCCGCGCCGAGCGCAGCCAGCACCAGAACCGGGCGATGGCGCTCAAGATGCTCAAGGCGAAGCTCTACGACCTCGAGATGCGCAAGCGCGAAGACGCCGCCTCGGCCGCCGCCGCCGCCAAGACCGACATCGCCTGGGGCAACCAGATTCGCTCGTACGTCGAGATGCCCTACCGCCTCGTCAAAGATCTGCGCACCGGCCAGCAGACGGGCGACATTCAGGCCGTGCTCGACGGCGCCCTCGACCCCTTCATCGAGTCGTACCTGCTCGCGGCCGCGGGCGGCACGCTCAAAAAAGGGGGCGCGCTCGAAGACGTCGAGTGAGCCCCCGGGCGGCGCCCCGAGCGCGCACCGCCCCTTCGAAAGCCCCGCGGGGCGCGCCGGCGGCCGGGCAGCATGGGCCGGCGGCGCCCCCCCCTCGCGTCGTCAGAGAGGTTCGCCGCATGTTGCATCAGCGCCCTTGGGGGTCGGGTTGGCACTGGGCCTTCGCCGCCGTCGCCTCGATCGTCGGCACCTCCGCCGCCCTGCTCGCGCCCTCGGCCTCCGCGCGCTTCGTGCCGAACCTGCCCCGGCTCGGCCTCGCCGACCGCCTCGGCCTGCCCGCGGCGAACGCCGCCCCGGCCGCCCCCGCGGCCCCCGCGCTGCCCCGCCTCATCGGCCCGGTCTCGCCCGAGCTGCGCGCCAAGGGCTACAACGACTGCTTCCTGCCCGACCCCGGCCCCGGCGCCTACCTGCCTTACCGCCCCGGCCCCGTCGGCGGCCGCCTCTTTCTGCCCAAAGAGGGCGGGCACACCGACGACTTCGGCTACGACGTGCTCGTGCACTTTCACGGCGCCGAGCCGGTGCGCAAGACGCTCGTGCAGGTGAGCGAGGGCCTCGTCTACCTCGGCATCGACCTCGGCATCGCCAGCGGCCCTTACGAGAAGGCCTACGAGAACCCCCAGACCTTCGCCTACCTGCGCGCGGGCGTCGAAAAGACCCTGCGCGCCCACGCGGGCGACGAGCGCGCGCACATTCGCCACCTCGGCCTCTCCGCCTGGAGCGCCGGCTACGGCGCCGTCAACGCCGTTCTGCGCCACCATGCCGCCTCGGTCGACGCCGTCGTCTTGCTCGACGGCCTGCACGCCGACTTCTCGCCCGAGAACAAGCCTCGCACCAGCCTCGACTCGCTCACGGCCACGCACCTCGCGCCCACCTTCGCCTTCGCCCAGGCGGCCCTGCGCGGCGAGAAGATCTTCTTCTTCTCGCACTCGCACATCGACCCCGTCGACTACGCCTCGACGGCCCGCACCGGCGAGCTCTTGCTCGCCATGCTCGGGCTCGAAAAGACCCCCGTCCCCGACGCGGCCGCGGCCCACCCCTTCGGCCTGCGCGCCTTCGTCGACGAGAAGGGCTTTCACCTGCGCGACTACGGCGGCCACAACGAGCACGCCCACTGCGCTCACACGCGCTTCGTCGAAGAGCCCCTCGTCGATCTGCTCGCCCCCGCCTGGCAGACGCCCCGCGCCGCCCGCGCCGACGAGCCGCCGGCCGAGCCCGCCCCGCCGGGCTGAGCGGCGCGCTCAGGCCGCCCTTCGCACCGCCTCGCTCGCGCGCGTCAGCAGCCCGCGCAGGCCGCCTTCGGGCTGCGACTCGGCCCAGGCGCAGAGCGCCGACGCCTCGCGCCCCAAGCGCTCGCGCACGCCCTCGAGGAACGCGCGGAGCGCCTCGGGGTTCACCAGGGTCAGCTGCAGCTCGACGCCGAAGCGCAGGGCCTCGCGGCGCAGCTCGTCGTGCGCCCCCCACCCGCGCAGCACGAACGCCGCCCCGCCCGCCTCGCTCGCCAGGTACCGCGGGAAGAGCTCGGCCTCGGCGAAGGCGAGGTGCTCGTCGAGGGCGCGCGAGAACGCGTCCCACGCGTCGTCGCAGGCGCGGACGTCGCCGCGCTCGGCGCACCTCGTCAGCGCGCCGACCTGCGAGGCGAGCGCGGCGTAATCGCGGCAGAGCCGTTCGGCGTGCGCGAGCGTGTCGTCGGGGTGAAGCGTCTTCATGATCGGCCTCCTCGTGCACCTTCCGAGCCACGGGGGCCCCGGCCACGCTTCGACCTCAGCGGGCGACCGAAGCAAGCGGCTGGGGCGATTTGGAGAGGGCCCGTGGGGTGTGGCATTTTGCAACAAGTTCGAAGAGCTGAGGCATTTTATAACGCGACGCGTCTCTGGGCGCTAGCTTGTGCACGAACCTTTGGGTCACGAATGCGAAAAAACAATCCCTTCGACGTAAGCTCGGGCGAGCCCAACCGTGATGCGGCGCAGAAAAGAGTTGGCTTGAGCTCTGGTCTCTAACGCAGCGCAGAAGGCATCAAACAAAAAAGCCCCGCCCCCGGGGGGACGCGGGGGCGGGGCGAGCGAAGAGGAGCGAGACGCGTTGGGCCGGCGCGCCGGGGCTCAGTTGGTCTCTTCGAATTCGGCGTCGATGACGTCGCCCTTCTTCTTGGGCGGCTCGCCGCCGCCGGGCGCGGCGCCGGGGGGCGCGCCGGGGCCGGCGCCCGGGCCGCCGACGCCGCCGTCGCTGCCGCCGGGGGCGTTTTGGTACATGACGCTGGCGAGGCGGTGGGCCTCTTTCTCGAGGCGCTCGAGGCTCTGCTTCACGGCCGCGTCGTCTTGCTTCTCGATGGCCGAGCGCGACTCTTTGATGATGCCCTCGAAGGTCGTCACGTCGCCCGCGGGGATCTTCTCTTTGTTCTCGTTCAGCGTCCGCTCGATGGTGTAGCAGAGCTGGTCGAGGCGGTTGCGGCGGTCGATCTGCTCGCGCCGCTCTTTGTCTTCGGCCTCGTGCTCGCCGGCCTCGCGCACCATGCGCTGAATCTCTTCTTCTTTGAGGCCCGAGTTGGCGGTGATGGTGATCTTCTGATCTTTGCCCGTGGCGGTGTCGCGCGCGGTGACCGACAAGATGCCGTTGGCGTCGATGTCGAAGGTGACCTCAATCTTGGGGATGCCGCGCGGCGCCGGCATGATGCCCTCGAGGTGGAACTTGCCGAGGGTGCGGTTGTAGCGCGACTCGGCCCGCTCGCCCTGCAGCACGTGAATTTCGACCGAGGGCTGGCTGTCGCTGGCGGTCGAGAAGATCTCCTTCTTCTGCGTGGGGATGGTCGTATTCCGCGGGATCATGGTCGTCATCACGCCGCCGAGCGTCTCGACGCCGAGGCTGAGCGGGGTGACGTCGAGCAGCACCAGGTCTTTGACGTCGCCCGAGAGCACGCCGGCCTGCACCGCGGCGCCGATGGCGACGACCTCGTCGGGGTTGACGCCCTTGTGCGGGTCCTTGCCGAAGAACTTCTTGACCGTCTCTTGCACGAGGGGGATGCGCGTCGAACCCCCGACGAGCACGACCTCGTTGATCTGCTCGGGGCGCTTCTTCGCGTCCGAGAGGGCCTTGCGCACCGGCTCCATCGTGCGGTCGACCAGCGGCTGGATCATCTGCTCGAGCTTGGCGCGCGAGAGCTGCTTGACGAGGTGCTTGGGCCCCGAGGCGTCGGCGGTCAAGAAGGGCAGGTTGATGGTCGCCTCGAGCCGCGACGACAGCTCGATCTTCGCCTGCTCGGCGGCGTCCTTCAGGCGCTGGATGACCATCTTGTCTTTCGAGACGTCGATGCCCGTGTCGCGCTTGAACTCTTGAATCAGCCACTCCATCAAGAGCAGGTCGACGTCGTCGCCGCCGAGGTGCGTGTCGCCGTTGGTCGAGATGACCTGCACGACGTTGTCGCCGACCTCGAGGATCGAGATGTCGAAGGTGCCGCCGCCGAAGTCGTAGACGGCGATCACTTCGTCTTTCTTCTTGTCGAGGCCGTAGGCGAGCGCGGCGGCCGTCGGCTCGTTGACGATGCGCTTGACGTCGAGGCCGGCGATGCGCCCGGCGTCCTTCGTCGCCTGGCGCTGCGAGTCGTTGAAGTACGCCGGCACCGTGATGACCGCCTCGGTCACCTTCTCGCCGAGCCGGTCCTCGGCGGCCTTCTTCAGCTTCTGCAGCACCTTGGCCGCGACCTCGGGCGGGGCCATGCCCTTGCCGCGCGACTCGATCCACGCGTCGCCGTTGGGGGCCTTCGCGACCTTGTAGGGCACGCGCTTGGCCTCCTCTTGGACCTCCTCGTAGCGGCGGCCGATGAAGCGCTTGGACGAGTAAATCGTGTTCTCGGGGTTGGTGACGGCCTGGCGCTTGGCGATCTGGCCCACCAAGACCTCGCCCCGGTCGTCGAAGGCCACCACCGAGGGGGTGATGCGAGACCCCTCCTCGTTTTCGATCACTTTGGGCTCCTTGCCGTCCATGATCGCGACGACGCTGTTGGTGGTGCCCAGATCGATGCCGATAATCTTTCCCATGGCGTGTGGCTCCTCGT
>DASTPP010000222.1:0-27936 GCA_035762175.1 Polyangiaceae bacterium
CGGTGCCGCCGGTGCCGCCGGTGCCGGGCGGCGGGTTGATGGGGCTGTCGTCGTCGTCGTCGCCGCACGCGGTCAAGGTCGAGACGGACCAGAGCCCGGCGAGGGCGAGCGCCAAGAGGGGGAGACGGGGGAAGGTTTTCATGGCGAGTTCTCCGCGGTAAGGCAGGGGCGGGCCCGGCGGGGCAGGCGCGCCCCGGGCCCGGTCGGTGGCCCATCGTGGTTCGACTCGGCGTCGCGCCGGCGGGCGGCGCGAGCGCCGCCGGCCGAGGCGCGCCGATCTAGGCGTCGCGCCAGCGCGCGGCGTAGGTGCCGCCGGCGGAGGCGCGCAGGTTGTTGTAGAGCGCGCGCATGACCGGGTCGGTCGAGCGCCCGGAGCCCTTGGCCTGCACGAGCAGGCGCGTCACGCCGTCGGCGTCGAGCGGGTTCTGGGCGAGGGCCTCGAAGCTGGCGCCCCGGAGCAGCCTCGCCGCGTCGATGCGCAGCTCGAGCCAGCCGCCCTCGGTCGGGACGAAGTCGGCGGGCACGCCCCGCACCTCGCGCAGCGCGCGCAGCGGCTCGTAGTTGTTCGAGCCGGGCTGGCCGCTCGGCTGCCAGGTCTGGTCGAGCGCGAGCTCGCCCCGGAAGGCGACGGCCTGAGCGCCCTTCGACGCGCGGCCTTCGACGCGCAAGGCGGCGACGCCCTCGCCGGGCGCGTCGGGCGGCTGGCCGGGCGCCGGGTAGTAGCAGACCTCGAGCGTGCGCACCTCGTCGCGCGTCACGGTGCCCCAGGCGGGGAAGGTGACGGGCTCGGGCGAGAGCAGGTCGACGGTGACCTGCCCGAGCACCTCGCCGACGATGTTGCCCTCGCCGAGGTGGCTGTCGTGGGCGTGCGCGCTGCGCACGAAGGGCACGCCCCAGCGGCACCCGGCCTGGCGCAGGGGGGCGATGGTGTTCAGGTAGAGGGGGCCGATCGTCAGCTCGGCCCGCGCCAGCGCGACCCGCCAGCCGAGATCGTTGTCGAACTCGAAGGGGGCCGACGGGTCGCGCTCGACGCCGCCCGCCCGGGCGTAGAACGAGAAGCGGTCGCTGCCGGTCGAGCCGGCGCAGCCGAAGGGCAGGGCCGCGCCGCCGGCGGCGAGGGCGGCGAGCACCGCGCGGCGGCCGGCGCGCGCGGGCGCCGCGGGGGCGGGGCGGGTCGGGGGCGGGCGGGGCGGCACGGTCAAGGGCTCGGGGGGGCGGGCTCGAGGTGGAGGGTGAGCGTCGCGTAGAAGGCGCGCGGCTCGCCGGCGTTGAAGTGTCGGGCCGGGGTGAGCGTGGGGAAGGGCTGGCTGCGGAAGTCGGAGGCGTAGTTGAACTCGGCGAGGCGGTAGCGCCGATCGAGCAGATTGGTGCAAATGAGACCGAGTTGCAAGAGCTTCCAGCTTGCGTTTATCGACCCGTCGACCACGGCGAAGACCTGCGACCGCTCGTCGTAGGGCAGGGGGCGGCGCCCGACGTACGAGAAGCCGAGCGCGGCCGAGCCCCGGGGCCGCGCGCCCGCGAGGGCCCAGGGCAGGTCGTCGAAGACGACGGCGTCGAGCCGGGCGACCAGGTCGGGCGCGTAGGGGATGACGAGCTTCGTGTCGTCGAAGGTGGCGCGCACCAGCGTCAGGTTGGCCGCCACGTCGAAGAAGCGGCCCGTGGCCCGGGCGTTGCCCGCCCAGCCCGTGCGCGTCGTGCCGCCCGCCAGGGTGTTGCGGCCCTCGGTCTGGTTGAAGAAGAGGTCGCGGTCGACGCGCGTCTGGAAGAACACCGACCGCGCGCTCAGGTCGAGCGAGCCGCCCGAGCGGTTGAAGAGCACCCCGCCCTCGGTGGCGCGCACGCGGGCGAAGGGCGTGTCGTAGCCCTGCCCGACGTACTGCGGGTCGAGGCTGCGCGAGCCGAGGCCGTGGCTGACGCTCAGCAGAAAGCCGTCGAAGGGCCCGACGAGCAGGGTCGCCCGCGGCTGAAAGATGCCGGCGGCCGTCGACGCGGTCTGGTCGGGGCTGCGGTAGCCATTGCGGTCGAGGGCGTAGCACTCGGTGTCGGGCTCGACCGACGAGAGCGAGGGCTGCGTCTGGACCGCGCAGAGGTTGGTGACGCGGTAGTGGTAAAGGTCGTGACGCACGCCGCCGCGCAGCGTCACGAAGGGCAGCGGCCGCACGCTCGCGTCGGCGTAGAGGCCGAGGTTGGCGAGGGCCGAGTCGAGGCGCAGGTCGGTGTCGTACGGGGTGGTCGTGTCGAAGCGGTTGCGCCGCTGCTCGCTCTCGACCTTGTCGAAGCGGGCGAAGTAGCCGAGCTCGAGCTCTTGGCGGTGGCCGAGGAGCTGCCAGTGGCTGCGCGCGTGGCCCCGGCCGCCGAGCGTCACGATCGACGAGCGCTGGTCGAGCAGGTCGCCGCGCTGCGGGTGCTCGGCCTGGTCGTCGCGCTGCACGTCGAGCAGAAAGCCGGTGAAGTTGGTGCGCAGCCGGTAGTCGCGCAGCGTGACGAAGGCGTTCTGGGCGAAGGACGTGCGGCCGGCCCGCCCGTCGGCCGAGAGCGCGACCGAGTGGCGCGACGAGTCGCCGCCCTGCTGAAAGTCGTAGGTGTCGTAGAAGCCCTTGCGCCCGGCGCGCTCGTCGTCGAGGCGCAAGAGCCCCGCCTGGCTGTAGTGGGTCGCGTACGAGGTGCCGAGCAGGCGGAAGGTGCCGCTCGGCCCGAGCCGCCCCTCGTAGCTGCCGATGGCGCTCGCGCGCTCGCTGTTGCGGTTCTGGCCGAACCCGTCGGACTTGAACGCCTCGGCGCCCGCGAAGGTGTGGTCGTTCGTGCCCTCGGGGCCCCAGAGCAAGAGGCCGCGCTTGGTGTTGAACGAGCCGGCCGTCGCCGACGCGATGTAGCCGCGGCGGGCGAGGCCGAGCGCGTAGCGGGCGCTGCCGGCGACGGCGAAGTTGCCCTGCTGCGGGGCGAAGGGCCCCTCGATGACGCGCAGCGACTCGACGAGCTCGGGCAGCAGGAAGTGCGTGTCGGCGAGCCCGTTGCCGTGGACGTTGCCGACCTCGTTGATGGGCACCCCGTCGACCGAGAACTCGATGTCCTGGCCCTCGCGCGCGTCGAAGCCCCGCAAGAAGACCTGGTAGGGGTGCCC
Organism: Polyangiaceae bacterium; assembly: GCA_035762175.1. Taxonomy (GTDB): domain Bacteria; phylum Myxococcota_A; class Polyangia; order Polyangiales; family Polyangiaceae; genus DASTPP01. The sequence continues at coordinate 3,122 of DASTPP010000222.1, forward strand.
GGCGCCGCCCTCGTTGGTCAGGAAGACGCCGGGGGCGAGGCGCAGGAGCTCGGCGGCGTCCCGGCGGGGCACCTGGCGCAGCTCGCCCGGCACGATCTCGTGGTCGCCGGCGCCGCGGCTCGGCGCCTCGGGCCGCCCGTAGATGGTCACCGTCTCGGCCGCCCGCTCGCCCGCGGCCTCGCGCCCCTCGCCGCCGCCCGGCGTGGTCGGCTCGACGTGCGGGGCCTCGGGGTGGCCGGCCTCGGGCGGGCCGGCCTCGGGCTTCGGCGCCGTGGGGGCGAAGGGGAACGAGAGGCGGATGCGGCTCCGCACCGGCTTGCCGCCCCGCGTGGCGGGCCGGAACTCCCAGGCGCGGGCCGCGTCGATGGCGGCCGCGTCGATGGCGTGGCCGCCCGAGGCGGCGACCTCGACGTCGGTGACCTTGCCCTCCTCGCTGACCGTGACCGTGAGCACGACCTCGACGGGGCGCTCGAGCCGCACGTCGGCGGGCGTGTGCGCCGGCGAGCGGACGATCGGCTCGGGCGGCACGATCTCTTGGGCGAAGGCCGCGCCCGCCGAGAGGGCGATCGCGAGCGCGAGCCGCGCCCCGGCGCGGGCCGGCGGGCGGGCGGTCTGGGGCGGGCGCGGCGCGGGCATGGGCGGGGCGGGCCGGGGGCCGTGCCCTAGTACGCGAGCGTCGCCCTTGATGCAATACGATTGCAACAGGGAAGCGGCCGCGGGTCGGCGGGGCCGCGGGGCGGGCGCGGCCTCCGCCGCGTCGCGCCGGGTCTACGTCCCGGCCTCCGCCGCGTCGCGCTCGGTCTCGGCCCCGGCGCGCGCGACGGCCGGGCCGCGCCGGTGCACCTCGAGCGTCAGGTGCGCGAGCGGCATCGTGGCCAGGACCTGCTGGCGGTAGAACTGCGTCTCGCGGGGCGCGCCGGTGAAGAGCGAGACGACGCAGCCCCGGCGGCCGGGGCCGAGGTCCCAGAGGTGGAGGTCGGCGACGCGCACGTCGTCGATGGCCTCGAGGCGCGCGCGGATGGCGCGCTCGGCCTGGGGCGAGGGGCACATGTCGAGCAGCTGCCGGGCCGCCCCGGCGCAGAGCCCCCAGGACCACTTGAGGATGACGGCGGCGCCGACGATGCCCATCACCGGGTCGAGCCAGCGCAGGCCGAGGTAGCGCCCCGCCAGGAGCGCGGCGATGGCGAGCACGCTGGTGAGCGCGTCGGCCAGCACGTGCAGGTAGGCGGCGCGCAGGTTGTGGTCGTGGTGGGCGCCGCCGTGGTGCTCGTCGGGCCCGGGCGCGCGCGAGTCGCGCGCGCCGCGGCCGCCGTCGTGCGCGTGGCCGTGGTCGTGACGGTGCGCGCGGTCGTGACGGTGCGCGCGATCGTGGCGGTGCGCATGGCCGTGGTCGAGGGCGTGCGCGTGGCCGTGATCGTGCGCGTGGTCGTGGTCGTGGTCGTGGTCGTGGGCGTGGTCGTGGGCGTGCTCGCGCGCGTGCGCGTGGCCTTGGTTGCGGGCCTCGGCGCGCGTCGCCTCGGGCTCGTGCCCGTGCTCGTGTTCGTGCTCGAGCAGCCAGGCGCTCACGAGGTTGACGGCGAGCCCGACGATGGCGACCGGCAGCGCCTCGGAGAAGCGCACCTCGGTCGGGCGCAGGAGGCGCTCGACGGACTCGACGAGCATCCACAGGGCGACGACGGCGAGCGAGAGGGCGCTCGTGTAGCCGGCGAGGGCGTAGACCTTGCCGGTGCCGAAGGTGAAGGCGCTGTGGCCCGAGCGGGTGCGGGCGAACCAGTAGGCGAGCGCCGCCATGCCGAGCGCGCCGGCGTGCGTCGCCATGTGCCAGCCGTCGGCGGTGAGGGCGAGCGAGCCGGTCAGCTCGCCCACCACCAGCTCGAGCACCATCATGAGCGCCGTCAGCCCGACGACGGCGCGCGTGCGCGTCTCGCTCCGCTCGGCGTGCCGGGCGGGGCCGTGATCGAGGCCGAGGTCGGGGGTGGCTTCGTTGGCCATGCGTGGCGGAGGGGGGCGGCGGGGCGCCCGAGGGGTAGGGTAACCCGAAAGGGCCGCCGCCGCTCGGGTTCGGGCTCGGGGCGGGCGGCCGGGGGCCGGGGGCCTTGCCGCGGCGGGCCCGCGCGGCGAGGCTCGGGGCCATGCCGGCCGTGCCCTTTTATCAAGTCGACGCCTTCAGCGAGCGGCCCTTCGGGGGCAACCCCGCGGCCGTTTGCGTGCTCGAGGCCTTCCCCGACGACCGGACGATGGCCGCCGTCGCCGCCGAGAACAACCTGTCGGAGACCGCCTTCGTCGTCCGGCAGGGCGGCGATTACGCGCTCCGGTGGTTCACGCCCGCGGTCGAAGTCGACCTCTGCGGCCACGCCACGCTCGCCTCGGGCCTGGTCGTGATGAGCGAGCTCGAGCCGGGCCGGCAGCGGGTGCGCTTCCACACGCGCAGCGGCCCCCTCGAGGTGGCGAGGCGGGGCGAGGGCCTCGCGCTCGACCTGCCGGCCCGCGCCCCCGAGCCCGCCGCCGCGCCGGCCGGCCTCGAGGCGGCCCTCGGCGCCGAGCCCGCCGCGACGCTGCGGGCGCGCGACGTCGTGGCCGTGTTCGAGCGCGCCGACGAGGTGCGCGCCCTGCGGCCCGACCTGCGCGCGCTCGCCGCGCTCGAGGGCGTCTTCGCGGTCTGCGTGACGGCGCCCGGCACGGGGCCCGACGCCGACGTCGACTTCGTGTCGCGCTTCTTCGCGCCGGCCAAGGGCGTGCCCGAAGACCCCGTGACGGGCTCGGCGCACTGCTCGCTCGTGCCCTACTGGGCGTCGCGCGCGGGCCGCACCGAGCTCAAGGCCCGGCAGGTGAGCGCGCGCGGCGGCGAGCTCGCGGCGACGCTGCGGGGCGACCGCGTCGAGCTCGCGGGGCGCGCGGTGATCGTCATTCGCGGCACGATGTCGTGGTGAGGGGCGCGACCCGGCGCGCGCCCTAAAAGAATGCCGTGCTCGGAGGCGAAGAGCGCCGCGCCGGCGCGCGTGGAGACGCCGACCTTCGCGTAGATGTGCGCGATGTGGTGCTGCACCGTCTTCGCCGAGATGAAGAGCTGCCCGGCGATCTCTTTGTTGGTCTGGCCGCGCGCGACCAGGCGCAGCACCTCGACCTCGCGCTCGCTCAGGCCGGCCGGCCACGCGGCGCGGCCCGCGCGCCGGCTCTGCCCGGCCGCCGCCAGCACGGCGGCGACGGCCTCGGGGTCGAGGGAGGCCTCGCCGGCGAGCCGATCGAGCTCGGCGGCGGCCTGCTCTTCGGCCAGGGCGGGCCGGTGCGGCCGCGGCTCGCCGAGGGCGCGGTAGGTGTCGGCGGCGGCGAGCAGGCGCGAGAGGCGCGGCAAGAGCTGGCCGCCCAGGCCGCGCGGGTAGCCCGAGGCGTCGGGCCGCTCGTGGTGCGCGCCGGCCACCTTGGCCGCGGCGGCGAGCTCGCGCGAGTGCTTGAGGATGCGCTCGGTGTAGTAGGGGTGCAGCCGCACGAGCTCGGCCTCGGCCGTGGTCAGCGGGCCGCGCTTCTCGAGCACGCCGGTCGGCACCGAGACCTGACCGAGATCGTGCAGGAGCGCGGCGAGGCGCAAGGTCGCGCGCGCCTCGGCGTCGAGGCCGAGCTCGGCCGCGGCGGCGTCGGCCAGCGCGGCGACGGCGGTCGAGTGGCCGACGGCGTAGGACGACTTGAGGTCGGCGAAGTCGGCGAAGGCCGAGGCGATCTCGTCGACCGAGGCGGTGGCGGGCAGCGCGAGGTCGTCGGCGAGGGCGAGCACGTCGTCCCAGACCGAGGAGGTGCTCGCCAGGGGCGCGAGCAGGCGGGGCGCCTCGGCGACAAAGGACGAGGCCATGGCGGGGTCGAGCTGCGTGCCGCCGCGCTTGCGCAGGACGTCGCGCACCGCCTCGAGGCCGCCGATGCGCCCGTGCAGCTCGGCCATGCGGGCGACCTGCACGACGCGCGCGACCCACGAGATGGCCTCGCCGTCGAGGCCCCCGTTGGGGCCGTGGCCGTCCCAGCGCTGGTAGATGTGGGCGAGCGCCTCGGTCACGCCCTCGGGCATGTGCAGGCGCGAGGCGAGGCGCACGCCGACGTCGCAGTGGCCCGCGGCCATGCCGGCGAAGAGCCGGGGGGCGCCGACGACGAGCCCGACCGCGGCGCGCGCGCGCCGGAACGGGCTCTCGCCCCGGGCGACGCCGGCGAGCGCGCGCGGCATGGTCTCGGCGAGCCTTCGCGGGTCGAGCGGGGCGAAGAGCCGGTGGGTCGCGTTGTCGTCGCCGCCGAGCGACTCGGCCGCCTCGTGCGAGTAGGCCGTGCACCCGATGAAGCGGAGCAGCGAGGCGTAGTAGACCTCGACGAGCCGCTCGCGGGGCGCGCCGAGCGAGCGGGCGAGCTCGACGGCGAGGTAGCAGGTGCGCAGCGCCGCCTCGAAGGGCTGCCCGTTGGCGACGTCGGTCGCCAGCGAGAGGGCCGCGAGCGTCTCGGGCAGGGCGAACTCGGTCGGAGGGGGGGGCGGGGCGGCCAAGCGACTCATCTTAGCACCGGGCCCGGGCGCGCGAGCGGCCCGCCGCCCGGCCTCAGCCCAGGCCCTCGGCCAGGTAGCGCAGCGCCCGCAGGCCCGGCAAGAAGAAGTAGCCGCCGCCGCGGGGCCAGACGAAGCGCGGCAGGGCGTGGTGGCGCTCGCGCAGCGGGTCGCGCGGCACGGTGAAGTGGGCCTGGCCCCCGAGGCGGGCGCCGGCGAGCGGGTCGTCTTCGTCGCTCAGGCCGTCGAACTTCGGGTTGTTCACCCAGGTCTGCTGGATGAATTCGAACTGCCGGCGCAGGTTGGCGTTGAGCACGACGAAGAGAAGGCCCCGGTCGACGCCGTCGTCGGGGCAGTCGGGCGGCAGGGGCGGCCCGTAGGGCCGGCCGCGGCGCACGAGCCGGTGGCGGCGCGAGGCCCGGGCGGAGGCGGCGGGGCCGGGGGCCAGGCCGTCGCGCGGGTTGCAGCGGCGCACGTGCGCGCCGAGCGGGCAGCGCAGGCCGCGGCGGTCGTCGGCGAACGAGAAGGCGTTGGCGTTCGCGAGGGCGGGGTCGTCGCGCCCGCTCGCCACGAGGGGGGCGCCGCCGGGCCAGCGGCCCACCATGCGCGCGGCCAAGAGCGCCGCCGCCCCGGGGTCGGGCGCGCCGTCGGGCCGCGCTGTCGCGTGCCGGAGGTACGTGCGGAAGGCCCCCACGTCTTGCGCGAGCTTGCGGAAGACCAAGTACGTGCCGTTGCGGCCCAGGTCGCGCCGGCCGCCCGGCAGCGCGGGCAAGAGCCCCGCCCGGTCTTCGTCGGGCGCGACGCTGGGCGAGAGGGGCAGGGCGCCGTACTCGTTCTTGTACCCCAGCACGAACTCGCCGGGCGCCACCGCCTCGCCCGCCGCGCCCGCCTCGTCGCCCGCCTCGGGGCGGCGGGCGACGCCGGCGATGGCGGGCTGCGACAGGCCGTCGCGGAAGCCGAAGTGCTCGCGGCCCTCGGGGGCGACGTAGCCGTCTTCGGCGTGCACGAGCGCGAGGCCCCCCGCCTCGAGCTCGCGCCGGTGCCGGCCGTCGAGCGCGCCGAGCGCGCCGTCGTCGGTGGCGAAGAGCATGAGCAGAAGGTCGAGCGGCGCGGCCTCGGGGCCGCCGAACTGCCAGCGCTCGGGCGCCGCCTGGCCGCGGTCGCCGAGCGCGCGGGCGCGCTCTTCGTGCGCCATGCCCTGGCGGAACTCGCGCGGGAAGGTCGCCGCCGCCGCCTCGGGCAGCCCGAGGCGCACGAGGCCCGGCCAGCCGAAGGCGAGGTGCACCGCGCGGGCCGGCGTGCGCGCGGGGCGGGCGTCGGGCACCTCGGCGAGGGCCCGGCCGAGCCAGCGGCGCGCCCGCGGCGGGTCGACGACGCGCAAGAACAGATAGCGCGAGCGGGGCAGCCCCTTGTACGCGTAAAGCACCAGGGCTTGCAGGTCTTCGAGCGCGAGCGGGGCCAAGCGGTCTGGCGGGCGAATCTACAAGAAACGTAGCGATCGCGAGGGACAAAACGCTCAGAGCTCGGCCAGCCACGCGCGCGCGTCGGCCGCCGCCCCCGCGGGCGCCGCGCGGGCGCCCGCGCGCAGGCGCGCGTTGCGGAGCACGTCGGCCAGCGACAGGGACGGGTAGGCGCTGAACCAGACCTGCGTCGGCACCTGGTGGCGCCGCACCCAGAGCTTGAACCGCTCTTCGTCGGCGGCGCCGTCGAGCAAGAGCCAGCGCGTCGCCGGGAAGCCCTCGGTGTTCGACCAGATGGCCGAGAGGCCCTTGCTCTGCTTGTCGACGAAGTCGCCGAGGTAGCTCTCCCAGCTGCCGTCGTAGTTGCTGAAGAAGAGCAGGCGCCGGTCGGGCAAGATGGCCCAGCGCGCGAAGTGAATCGACGCGACCTCGCCGAGGCGGCCTTGGGTGTAATGGTAGCGGCCCAAGAGGTCGATCGCCGCGAGCGCGGCGCGCACCGCGGCGGCGCGCAGGGGCCCCGCCTTGATGGTCGCCAGGTGCGTCAGCGGGTTCTGTGCGTGGGCGTCCTCGCGCCGGACCACCTCGTCGAGCCGCTCGTCGTCGTCCGGCGGCGGCTCGGCGGGCAGGGCGGCGGCGTCGCGCCGCTCGTGCCAGCGCAGCGCGAGCGCGAGCGCGAGCGCGCCGGGCGCGAGCACGGGCAGCGCGGGCACGAGCGCGGCGCCGCAGGCGACGAGCGCCGCGGCGACGAGCGCGCGCGGCGGCGGCCCGGCCGGCGGGGCCGGCGGCGGGCCGAGCGCGAGCCCGCGCTGGGCCTCGAGCGCCGCGAGCAGCTCGGCGCGCACCGCCTGCGGGTCGCGCGGCGCGAGCCCGCGGCGCACGAGCTCGTCGGCGCGCCGGTCGAGCGCGCGGCGCACCTGCAGATCGTTGTCGATGAGGGCGCGCGTCAGGGCCCGGGCGCCCACGTAGAAGGCCGCCTCGTCGAGCGCGTGGCGGCGCAGGTAGCGCGCGAGCGCCTCGTGCGGGCGCGGCGCCCCCTCGTCGAAGCCGGCGCAGTGGCCGTAGACCCGCCCGAAGTCGGCGCCGAGCGCGCCGACGAGCGCGCCGAGGTGCGCCGCCGCCGGCCCGTCGAAGTTGCTCTCGAAGGCCAGGAGCGTCGGCGCGCCGGGCGCCGCGGGCGGCACGAGCGCCCAGCGGGCGAAGTGCAGCGAGGGCACGTCGCGGAAGGGCACGAGGGGCGAGGCGTCGGCGCGCCCGCCGACCTCGCGCAAGAGGCCCCGCAGCGCCTCGAGGCGCTCGGGGCGCACGGGCGCGACGACCGTCAGCGCGCCCGCCCTCACCCGCCGGCCCCCCCGCCCTCGAGCAGCCGGCGGTAGCCCGGCGCGCTCATCGCCAGGCACCGGTCGGGCGCCCGCACGCCCTCGCGCTCGAAGGCGGCGCGGCTCGCCGCGCGCTCGGCGGCGCCGGCCGCGCCGAGCAGCGCGCCGTAGCGCGCCCGCCCGCACGCCACGAAGTAGCCGAGCCCGGCCGCCTCGCACGCGCGCACCGCCTCGCCGAGCTCTTCGATCGCCCGCGGGCCCTGCCCCCGCGCCGCGAGCGCCCCCGCCATCAGGTGCCGCCCCATCGCCCGCGCGTAGGGCACGTCCTCGCGCAGCAGCAGGCGCGCGTCGGCCTCGGCCGAGCGCACGAGCGGCGCCGGGTCTCCGCCCGCGTCGACCGCCGCGAGCGCGCAGAGCGCCCGCTCGAAGTGCGAGAAGACGCGCACCATCTGCACCCGCAGCAGGAACGAGCGCCGGAGCGCGGGCCACCCCTCGTTCAGGCGCGCCCAGGACGCGCGGCCGTCGCCCCCGTAGCGGTCGAGCGACACGTTCGACATGAGCGCGCCCCAGTGCGCGTTGGTGAAGCGGTCCGACGCGGCGTCGCGCAGCAGCTCGCCGACCACGCGCCGCGCGGCGCCGGCCTCGTCGTCGACGATGTGCGCGACGCAGGCCGGGTAGATCACGTGGATGCGCGCGAACCGGTCGTTGCGCTCGGTCGCCTCGTGCAGGAGGCCGAGGGCGCTCTTGCGGGCCTCGCCGAGGCGCCCGAGGAAGATGAGCGAGTTGCAGTGCCAGGCCCGCGCGACCGACGCCTCCCAGTGCACGCCGCGGCAGCGCTCGGTCAGGAGCCGCTCGGCCTCGGCCAGCCGCGCCCGCGCCCCCGCCCAGTCGCCGAGCAGCACGGGGATGTACGCCCCGGCGAGCTGCGCGAGCGCGACCAGCCGCACGTCGCCGATGCGCTCGGCCAGCTCGCGCGCCGCCTCCGCCAGCGCGTGCGCGCGCGGCGCCGCCCCCGGCCCCTCGTACGCGGTCGCCTGCGCGACCAGGGCGAGGCCCCGGCAGATGCGCCCCGGCTCGCCCGCGCGCAACGCGAGCAAGAGCGCCCGCACCCCGAAGTCGGCGCCGCGCAGCGCGTCGCTCATCGTCAGCCCGACCGCCGCCGAGTAGGCGAGGTCGGCGCGCGCGAGGTCGCGCTCGCCCGCCGCCGCCGGCCGCTCGGGCGGGCGCAGGCGCGCGAGGCGCAGCCGCGCCCGCGCGACCAGCAGCGAGGCGAGCGCCGCCTTGGGCCCCTCCGGGTACGGCAGGCCCACCTCGCGCAGCAGCGCCCGCAAGAGCGTCAGGCCCTCGTCTTCGAGCCCGCCCTTCAGGTAGTGCTCGGCCGCCAGCCGCCGCAGCTCGAGCGCCTCGCCCGGGGGCGCCCCCTCGGCCGTCGCCTCGTACACCCGCCCCGCCTCGACGCTCTGGCCGCCGTTGACGAGCGCGCCGGCCAGCTTGCGCCGCACCGCCCGCTCGGGGTCGGGCAGGCCGTGCTCGAGCGCCACGCGGTAGAGGCGCGCGGCGCGCAAGAACGCGAGCCCCTGCGCCGCCGCCTCGGCCGCCAAGAGGGCGTACTGCCGCGCCCGCCCGACGTCGCCGGCGCCGAGGTAGTGCTCCCACAGGTCTTCGGGGTCGGCGCGCCCGCCGCGCACGAGCGCGTCGGCCAGCCGCCCGTGCGCCTCGCGCCGCGCCTCGGCCCGCAGCCCCCGGTCGGCCGCGCCCCGCACCCGGTCGTGCGTGCACTCGATGAGGTCGCGCCCGCCGCTGCGGCGCGTGTGCACGAGGCGGGCGACCCGCAACGTGCGCGGCGCCGACAGGTCGCTCGGCTCGAGCCCCGCCGCCCGCAGCGCCGCCGGCAGCTCGAGCGGACGGCCCGCCAGCGCCACCACCTCGAGCAGCCGCCGCGCCTCGTCCGGCAGCGCGCCGAGCCGCCCGCGGAGCGCCGCCTCGAGCGAGGCCGGCCCGATGCCCGAGGGCGGCCCGCCCGGGTCGGGCGGCGCCGCGATCGGGACGCCGCTCGCCTCGACGTGGCGCACCAGCTCGGCCACGAAGAGCGGGTGCCCCTGCGCCTCGCGCGCGATGACGCGCGCCGCGTGCGGCGCCCCCCGCAGCCGCGGCCCCCCGAGCGCCGCGGCGAGCTCGGCCGCGTCCGACTCGGGCAACTCGGACACCTCGACCACCACCGGCGGCCCGAGCGGCGCCCGGAACAGCGCCTCGACCACCGGCCCCTCGCCCCCCGCCTCGTCGGCCCGGTAGGTGCCCACCACCAGGAGCGCCGGCGCGTCCGGCGGCGAGAGCAGGTCGAGAAAGAGCTGCGCGCTGTCGGCGTCGCCCCACTGCAGGTCGTCGACGAAGAGCAGCGCCGGCTTCGACCGCGTCAGCTCGCCGAAGAGCGCCTTGAGCGCCCCGGCCGCGCGCCGCCGCACCTCGCGCGGGTCGGACTCGTTCGGCGTCGGCGTCGGCAGGTGGCGCAGCGAGGGCGCCGCCGCCAGCACCGGAAAGAGCAGCGAGAGCTCGGCCAGGCTCGGCGGCAGCAGGTCGCCGAGCGGCCCCCCCGGGTCGGCCCGCAGCATGCGCGCCAAGCCATCGATCACGTCGTCGAAGGCCTTGTACGGGACGTCTTCGCGCTCGTAGCAGCGCCCCGAGAGCACCGTCGCCTCCTCGGTCGCCCGCACCCGCTCGATGAAGACCCGCACCAGCGCCGTCTTGCCCACCCCCGAGTCGCCCCGCACCAGCACCGCCACCGGCCGCCCCGCCCGCACCGCCCCGAGCGCCTCGCCCAGCCGCCCGAGCTCGGCCCGCCGCCCGAGGAAGGGCGGGCGCGCCGGCCAGACGGTCTGGGGCGCCGGCCGCGAGGGCGAGCCGTCTTCGAGCCGCCGCAGCACCTCGTCGCCGCTCGGGCGGTCTTCGGGCCGCGGCGAGAGCAAGGCCATGCAGAGCGCCTCGAGGTCGCGGGGCGTCGCCGGCCCCGCGACCGCCGAGGGCGCGGGCGGCACGCCCTGCTGCTTTTCGTAGAGCATCTCGAGCGGGCTGCCCTGGAAGGGCAGCCGCCCCGTCAGGCACTCGTAGAGCATCGAGCCGACGGCGTACCAGTCGGACGCCGGCGAGGCCGCGCGGTTGCTCGCCTGCTCGGGCGCCATGTACGCCGGCGTGCCGAGGATCGGGTCGTCGGGCGGCACCGCCGCGGCGCCGTTCAGATCGCGCGCGAGCCCGAAGTCGAGCACCACCACCCGGCCGTGCCGCGTGACGAGCACGTTCGAGGGCTTGATGTCGCGGTGCAGCTTGCCCGCGCGGTGCAGCGTCGCCACCCCCTCGGCCAGCTGCCGGAGCGCCTCGCGCAGCCGGCCGTAGTCGGGCGCGTGCGCCGGCCGCGGGCCCGCGCGCCCGAGCCCCGGCGGCAGCGGCGGGCGCGGGGGCAGGGTCGGCGCCATCACGTCGGTCGTCGCGTCGGTGCTCGGCCCGCCGCTGCGGCCGAGCAAGTTCAGCGGGTCGTCGGAGTGCGCGCTGATGAGCGCCGGATCGCCGAGCACGTACCGGGTGAAGGGCACGCCGTCGACCAGCTCCATCGTGAAGAACCACTGCCGCCCCTCGTTCACCAGCTCGTAGAGCTGCACCACGTTCGGGTGCGCGAGGTCGGCGAGCGTGCGGAACTCGTTCTTGAAGCGGTAAATGGCGGCCGCGTCGGCCCGCACCAGGGTCTTGAGCGCGACCGTGCCGCCGCGATCGAGATCGCGCGCCTGGTAGACGACCCCCATGCCGCCCTCGCCGAGGCGCCGCTCGAGCACGAAGCGGCGCGTGCCCCGGAACGGCTCACTCTGGATTCGCGCCTTCCTCGCCACGCACTCGCCCCACACGGCCACCCCCCGCGCCGCGCCGAGTCTATCCCGCGCCCGGCCCGGCCCGCAACAAGCGCCGGCGGGCCGAAACGGCTTGGTAAACGCCCCCGGCTCGCGTACCCTCGGGCCCCATGCGCGGGGGGCAAAGGCAGAGGCAGAGGCCGGCGGGGCGCCCGGGCGCGAGCGCCCTCGAACGCCACGCCGCGTTCTTCGACCGCGACGGCGACGGCCTCGTCGCCCCCGCCGAGACGCTGGCGAGCCTGCGCGATCTCGGCATCGGCGCGCCCCTCGCGGCCCTGCTCACCGCCCTCATTCACACCGCCCTCGGCCCCATCACCCAGCGCCGCCCCGCCCTCGACATCCGCGTCGAGGCGATCGCCCGCGGCAAGCGCGGCAAGAGCTCGAGCGTCTTCGGCCCCGACGGCCACTTCGGCCCCCGCGCCTTCGCGCGCCTGAGCGCGGGCCCCGAGGGCCGAGACCGCGCGCTCACCCTGCGCGAGCTGCGCGCCCTCATCGCCTCGAACCCCGAGAGCCGCTCGAAAAACGCCCTCGAAGACTTCTTCTCCTGGGCCGAGACCCGGGCCCTCTTCTGCCTCGCCGCCGACACGACCCGCCGAGAAGACGGCCGCGATCTGCCCGCCCTCTCGCTGAAGCGCCTGCGCAGCTTCTACGACGGCGACCTCTTCTACGCCCTCGCCCGCCGCCGCCGCCTCGCCCGCCGCGCCTGAGTCCAATCACGCCCACGCCGCCGCCTCGCCGCGCGCGGCTCGCCAAAGGCTCGGCTTTCGCACGCGGGCCCGGCGGCGTGCGAGCGCCGGCCCGCGGCGTGACCCCGAGCGGCTCGCGGGGCCGCCGCCCCGCCGGGCGAGCCGGCGCCTCCCCCTTGCCCTGGCGCCCGGCGCGCCCCCCGTGGCACCCTGCGGGGCCCGTGCGAGCCCCCCGGCCGGTCCGCCTCTTCGTTGATGGCACGCTCCGGCGGGGCGAGCTCAACCATGCGCGGCTCGCCGGCGCGACCTACCTCGGCCAGGCCGAGACCGAGGCGCTCTTCGCGCTCTACGATCTCGGGCCCTACCCGGCCCTGGTCGCGGGGGGGCGGGGCTCGGTCGAGGGCGAGGTCTACGAGCTCGGTCGGCCGCTGCTCGGCCGCCTCGATCGCTTCGAGGGCCACCCGACGCTCTACCGCCGGCAGGGGCTCTCGCTGCGCGACGGGCGCCGGGTCGAGGGCTACGTCTGGGCGGGCGATCTGCCCGCGGGCGCGCGCCTCTTGGCCGACGGGCGGTGGCGACCGCTGGCGCGCGAGGCGGGCGGGCGCTCGTAGTGCGGGCGCTCGGGGCGCGTGGGGGACGCGAAAGTTCCCCCAAAAGGGGCGCCGGGGCCTAGACTGCCGGCCCCTTCCGCCCGCTGGGCCTTGCCCGGGCGCCAAAACTGTGATTTGGGGCCGGGCCACAAGGTCACCACTTCGATAGGAGTCGATCGTGAATTTCCTACCCCATGAGGCGGTCGGTACGGGGGCCCTAGCGCTTGCCGTGGCGCTGACGCTCTACTTTCGGGTCAAGAGCGCGCCCGAGGGCAACGAGTCGATGGCGCGCATCGCGCGCTACATCCGCGAAGGGGCGATGGCCTTCCTCGTGCGCGAGTACAAGGTGCTCGCGATCTACGCCCTGGTCGTCTTCGGGCTGCTCGCGTGGCAGCTCGGCTTCGAGGCCGGGCTCGCCTTCCTCGCGGGCGCGGCGCTCTCGCTGCTGGCGGGCTTCTTCGGCATGAAGGCCGCGACGTACGCGAACGTGCGCACGGCCGAGGCGGCGCGGGCGCACGGCAAGCCGCAGGCGCTCGTCACGGCGCTCGACGGCGGGGCCGTGATGGGCCTCTGCGTCGCCGGGCTCGGCCTGGTCGGCATGGGCGTCGTCTTCGGCCTGTTCCGCGAGGGCGACCACCTCGGCACGATCATCCACGCGTTCGCCGTCGGGGCGAGCTCGATCGCGCTCTTCGCCCGCATCGGCGGGGGCATCTACACGAAGGCGGCCGACGTCGGCGCCGACATCGTCGGCAAGGTCGAGGCGAACATCCCCGAAGACGACCCGCGCAACCCCGGGGTCATCGCCGACAACGTCGGCGACAACGTCGGCGACATCGCCGGCATGGGCGCCGACATCTACGAGAGCTACGTCGCCGCCGTCGTCTCGGCCATGGCGCTCGGCCTGACCATGCCGCTCGACCAGCTGAAGCTGCTCGCCCCCACGGTCGCGGGCGAGTTCGCGCTGCGCACGCTCGCGGTCGAGGTGCCCATCTTGCTCGCGACGCTCGGCCTCGGCGTCTCCATCGTCGGCATCCTGCTGACGCGCCTGATGAAGAACCTGCCCCCGGCGCGCGTCCTGCGCCTGGCGCTCCTGCTGCCGCCCTTCCTCGTGCTCGGCGCCGCCGTCGCCGTGCTGCCGGCCTTCGGCGTCGGCATGGGCGCCATCGTCGCGCTCGGCGCCGGCGTCTTCGGCGGCGCCATCGTGGGCCTCATCACCGACTACTACACGTCGATGGGCCCCATCCACAAGGTGGCCGAGAGCTCGCTCACCGGCCCCGGCACCAACGTCATCCGCGGCCTCGCCGTCGGCCTCGAGAGCACCGCGGTGCCGCTCGTCACGCTCTGCGTGGTCGGCTTCCTCGCCAACCACTACCTCGGCCTCTACGGCATCGCCCTCTCGGCCGTCGGCATGCTCTCGGGCACGGCCATCGTCATGACCGTCGACGCCTACGGGCCCATCGCCGACAACGGCGGCGGCATCTCCGAGATGGCCGGCCTCGGCAGCGACGTGCGCGCCATCACCGACGAGCTCGACGCGGTCGGCAACACCACCGCCGCCGTCGGCAAGGGCTTCGCCATCGGCTCGGCCGTGCTCACCGTCGTCGCCCTCTTCGCCGCCTTCAACATGGAGGTGAACCACGTCCGCCGGGCCCACGGCGGCCGCGAGCTCGTCATCATCTTGACCGACGCGAAGGTGCTGATGGGCCTGCTCTTCGGCTCCATCCTGCCCTGCCTCGTCGGCGCCACCACGATGACCGCCGTCGGCCGCGCCGCCGGCGCCATCGTCGAGGAGATCCGCCGGCAGTTCCGCGAGATCCCCGGGCTGCTCGAGGGCAAGCCGGGCGCCGAGCCCCAGCCGCGCGTCATCGTCGACATCGCCACCTCGGCCGCGATCAAAGAGATGATCTTGCCCGGCGCCGTCGCCGTGCTCGCCCCCGTCTTCATCGGCTTCCTCTTCGGCGCCGAGGTGCTCGCCGGCGCCCTCGCCGGCGCCCTCGCCGTCGGCGCCACGCTCTCGCTCATCATGGCCAACGCCGGCGGCGCCTGGGACAACGCCAAGAAGCACATCGAGAAGGGCGGCCTGCCCGGCCACAAGAAGGGCTCGGACGCGCACAAGGCGGCCGTCGTCGGCGACACCGTCGGCGACCCCTTCAAAGACACCTCGGGCCCCGGCATCGCGATCCTCATCAAGGTCATGGGCGTCGTCTCGCTGCTCATCGCCCCGCTCATCGCCTGAGCCCCCCCTGGGCGCCGCCCGCGCGCCCCCGGGCCCCCCTCGGCCCGGGCCGCCCGCGGGCCCGCGGCGCCCCGCCCCCGCACGCGCATGAACGCCGAGGGCGCCCCGCCGCCCGCGTGGCTCGCCGCCTCGCGGCGCTTCTCGTACCGCCGCACCCTCGGCGCGGGCGCCTCGGGCGTCGTCGTCGAGGCCTTCGACGCCGAGCGGCGCGAGGCCCTCGCCGTCAAGGCGCTGGCGCGCCCGGCCTCGGCCCCCGCCCGCGCGGCCCTCGAGGCGCACTTCCGCGCCCTCGCCGCGCTCGACCACCCCCGCCTCGTCGCGCCCTACGAGCTCGTCGACGGGGGCGACCTCCTCTTGCTCACCATGCCCGTCGCGCCGGGCGAGCCGCTCGGGGCGCTCTTGCTCGAGCAGAACGCCGCCCCGACGCACCTGCTCTTCGGCCAGCCGACCCTCGATCCGGCGGCGGCCCGCGCGGCGGCCGCCCGGCCCCGGCCCACGCCCGCCCTGCGCCTCGCCCTCGGCGACGTCGCCGAGGGCCTCGCCGCCTTGCACGCCGGCGGGCTCTGCCACGGCGATCTGCGGCCCGACAACGCCCTCGTCGGCCCCGACGGGCGCGCCCGGCTCATCGACTTCGGCCCCTGGGCCCCCGGCGAGGCCGAGGGCGCGCGGCGCGAGCGCCCCCCCGCCTACCTCGCCCCGGAGCAGGCCCCCGACGCGCCGCCCGACCCCGCCGCCGACTGCTACGCCTTCGGCGTCCTGCTCTTCGAGGCGCTCACCGGGCACCTGCCCTTCGCCGGCAGCGCGCTCGACGTGACGATGCGAAAGACCACCCTGCCGCCGCCCCGCCCTTCGTTTCTCGCCCGAAACGTCGAGCCCGCCCTCGACGCGCTCGCCCTCGCGCTGCTCGCCCGCGATCCGGCCGAGCGGCCCTCGGCGGCCGAGGCGTCCGAGCGCCTGCGGCCCGGGGCCTAGGCTCTGTCTGGCGAAGGCGGACCGAGCGCGGCCCCGGGGCCCCCCGGGCCGGCCTCAGACCGACACGCGCTCGGCCCGGCGCAGCTGCTCGAGCGCGGCCTCGACGTCGGCCGGCTCGAGGTCGCGGAAGCGCAGCGAGGGCAGCGCCACGTCGCCGACCGGCGCCGCGAGCGAGCGCGGCCGCACCCGCGCCTCGCGCAGCACGTCGGTCACGAAGCGCACGCGCTCGGCGTCGTCGCTCGGGGCGAGCAGGGCGCGGTAGGCCGTCACGACGTCGGCGACGTGCTCGGTGATGCGCTGCCGGTCGATCTCGGCCTCGGCGACGGCGGCGACGAGCGGCACGAGGCGGTAGGCCTGGTCGAGCGGCAGGTACATGCCGCGCGTCGTCTTGGCCACCGTCCGGAACACCTCTTCGGCCCCGACGTAGCTCGCGCGCAGCGTCGGCAGGCAGCCGAGCGCGTGCACGACCACGCCCATCTCGCGGCAGCTCTCGGCCTGCGTGTACCAGTGCTGGCCGCAGGGGCAGCCCTCCGGGAAGCCGTCCCCCCCCGGCTCGACCCCGTGCGGCGGGGCGTCGCCGACGAGCACCGCGACGCGCGCGGCGTTCGGACGCCAGTCGAGCCGCACTAGGTCGACCAGCCCGTCGGTGAGCGCCTCGGGCCCGTCGCCGCCGCCCGACGCGACCATCGACGCGACCGCCCGCCGGATGGCCTCGACGTCCTCGGTCAGGGGCACCGAGCGGCTGACGAAGCTCGCCTCCTGCGGCGGGTGGTCGCGGAAGGTCACGAGGCCGAGGCGCAGGCTGCGGGCGAGCGGCGAGGCGCGCAGCGTGTCGACGAGCTCGAGCAGGCGCGCTTTGACCTGGGCGATGTAGGGCCCCATGCTGCCCGTCTCGTCGACCAGGAACACGAGATCGAGATCGCCGACGCCGCGGCCGCGCGACCACGCGATCACCTCGGCCGGGTAGGGCTCGATCTCGGGGCGCGTCGGGCGCGGCCGCTCGGGCGTTTGCGTCTGCT
Source organism: Polyangiaceae bacterium (assembly GCA_035762175.1). Lineage (GTDB taxonomy): Bacteria > Myxococcota_A > Polyangia > Polyangiales > Polyangiaceae > DASTPP01. The sequence goes on from DASTPP010000222.1 coordinate 19,807, forward strand.
GCGCCGGCGGCGGGGCCGTGGTCGGGCGCGCGTGCGGCGCGGCGAGGCGCGCGCCGCAGCGGGCGCAGAAGGCCGGCCCCGAGGCGGCGTCGTAGCTCGCCCCGCAGGCGCCGCAGTAGCCCGTCCCGCCGCGCGCGGCGGCCGGGGCGGGGTACGCCCCGACGGGCGGCGGGTGGGGCGGGGGCGGGTAGGGAGGCGGCGGCAGCATCTCCTCGTCCTCGTCGTCGTCACCGCCGCCGACGATCGAGCCGACGAAGTCGGCGACGCGGCCGAGCAACCCGCCCTTGCGCGCGGACCTCGCGACCTCCGACGACACGGCTCGAGGCTCCATCGGGCCGGGCGAGGGCGGCGCCATGCGCGAGCGCGCGGCGTCGGCCGGCGGGGCGGCCCGGGGCATGTGCTCGTCGGGCGTCGGCGCTCCCAGCGGCGGCGGCGCGCCCGTCGGCGGCAGCCCGCCGAACGCGGGCGGGGGCGCAGGCGGGCTGAGCATCTCGGGTGCCTGGGGCCTGGCGTAGGCGGCGGGCGCGGGCGGGGCGCCGAAGGACGCCGACACGCCGGGGGGGGCGAAGGCCGGCGAGGGCGCGGGCGGGGCGCCGAGCGACGGCGCCCCCGGGGCGGGCGGCGGGGCGTACCTGGCCATCGCGGGCGGGGCGCCGGGGGGCGGCGGGGCGTACCCGGCCGCGACGGGCGGGGCTCCGACCGGCGGCCGCGCGAAGCCGGCAGGCCCGGGGGGCGGGGGCGCGCCGGGACGCATGCCGCCGCCCGACGCCCCCTCTTCTTCGAACGAGGCCATGCCGCGCACGGCGCCGACCCCGGCGGCCGACGCCCGGGCCCTTGCGGCGCCGTCGGGCGCGGCGAGGCCCGGGGCGAGCGACGAGAGCTCGGACACCCCGGTCTCTTCGTCTTCGGACGAAAAACGTTCGGCGGGCGGCGCCGCCGGCACGTCGACGCGCTGGGGCGGGCGCGCGGGGTCGCCCACGACCTCGCTGTCCTCGGCGATGAGCGCCGTGTAGGGGCTCATCAGCCCGTGCCGCAGCGCGAGCCCGAGCACCTCGGCCCGCACGTCGCCCGCCTCGTCGGGCGCCTGCGCGAGCCGGTCGAGGCGCGCCTCGATGCGCGCGCGCGCCCAGAGCCGCTCGAGGCCCGGCACCTCGTCGGACGCGGCGGGCAGGCGCACGTCGATCTCTTGCCGGAAGGGCCGGCCCTGCGCCGTCTCGCCCCGCAGGACGAGGCGGCTCGGCCCCTCGCCCGTGAAGCGCCCGAGCAGCTGCACGGGCTGGCCGCCGAAGAGGTCGGGCAGGGGGCTCGGGTAGACGTCGGCGGGCATGGCGTCGTCCCACTCGAGGCGCAGGTTGCGCAAGACCGGCCCGGCCTGCCCCACCCGGCGCGCGAAGCGGCCCGCGACGACTTCGACGTCTTCGCCCGGCAAGAGCACGTCGCTCGCGCCGCCGCCGACGCGCGCGAGCTTGTCGACCAGGTAGCGGTTGACCGAAGGCCCCACGCCGAGCACGAAGAGCCGCGCCCGGGGCGGCGCGACGATCGCGCCCGCCTTGCGCAAGAGCCGGCCCTCGTTGCCGAGCGCCGCGTCGGTGATGAGCACGACGACGCGCACCCGCCCCGGCCGCTCGGGCAGCTTGGCCGCGCGCTCGAGCGCCTGCTCGAGCTCGGTGCCGCCGCGCGCCTTGAGCCCGGCGAGGAAGGCCGCCGCGCGCCGGCCGAGGTCGGGCTCGCAGGGCGCCCACCCGTCGCCCCGCCCGTCGAGCGCGACGCGCTCGTGGTCGAAGGCGACGAGCTGCACCGCGTCGGCCGGGTCGAGCTCTTCGAGCACCCGCGCCACCACCCGCCGCGCCTGCTCGAGGCTGCCGCCCCGCATCGAGCGCGAGCGGTCGACGAGGATGATGACGTCGCGCGGCAGCGACCCGCGGTCGGTCACCCGCTCGGCGCTCGCCGCCACCATCACGCCGCAGTACGAGCAGCGCCAGGCCGGCCCGATCTCGGGCAGCGTGACGAGCGAGCCCGCGTCGCGCATCGCCCCGCCGCAGTTGCCGCAGGTGAGCGCCTGCCCCTCGCCGCTCGGCGCCCGCTTGCCCGCCGCCAGCGCCTCGGGGTCGACCGAGGGCGGCCGCACGACCAGCAGGAAGGTGCCCGGCCGCCCCGCCTGCCGCTCGAAGTGCGCGTCCGCCCGCACCCCCCGCCGCGCGTCGCGGAAGGCGAGCACGAAGTCGCGGTTCGGCAGCGTCTCGGACGGGTGCAGCCGCACCCGCCACCGCTTCGGGCCGAGCGAGTCGACCGCGAGCCGATGCGAGGGCGAGCGCGGCTCCGAGCCGTGCTCGGCCTCGACGTCGACCACCACGCTCACGTCGGCCGAGCGCTCGCCCGTCGGCACGCTCGGCGGGCGCACCCGCCCGAGGTCGGGCACCTCGCTCGTGCCCCCCGCCCGCCCCGCCGGGGCCCCCGGCGCGTAGCGCTCGGGCGCCACCATCGGGAAGACGAAGCGCCACTCGCCGTCGTCGAACGCGAGCCGCTCTTGGTACGCCAGCGTCACCTCGATCGCCTGCCCCGGCGGCACGTTCGCCGCCGAGAGCGTGAAGAGGTTCGGCCGATCTTGCTCGAGCAGCGTCGCCGCCCGGCCCTCGCTGCGCGCCCGCTCGTAGGCGCGCTTGGCCTCCTCTTTCTCCTTCACCACCCCCCGCACCGTGCGCCCCCCGATGCGCATCACCATCTCGAAGACCGACGCCTCGTGCGGCAGCGGGAAGAGGTACACCGCCTCGATCGGCACCGCGCTCGTGTTGCGGAACACCTGCCGCACCCGCACCGTGGCGACCGGCCCGCTCACCTTCGCCTCGACCTCGGTGCGCTCGAGGGGCAACACCACGCCCGCCGACGTCCGGAGCGTGCCCTGCGTGACGCGTTCTTCGTTCATGCACGGGGATGGTACGTGCTCTCCGCGCGTATTGCCCCGCCGCTCGCCGCGCGCCCCGTCACCGCCGCCACGGGGTAGCCCGTCGCTCCGCCGCCCACCTGCCCGCACGCCCCGGCGCCCGCGGCCCCGAACCCCCCAACCTAAGCACTCCGCTCCCGCCCCGCCGGCGCTCGCCGCCCCGATCGAGGGTTCGAACGGTTTCCCCCAAAAAGGAGCCAAAAACGTAGGGTCTTAATTGACAGTGTCATATGACAGTGTCACATTGAGCCCACGATGGTTGAGCCGGGCTGGCCCCTCGACGAGCTAGCGCGCCGAACGACGGCGGCGCTCCGGCGCGTCGCGCTCGCGCCGGCGAGCGGTCGCGTCCGCGATCTGCCCGACCCCCGCACCATTCGCTATTACACGACGCTCGGCCTGCTCGATCGGCCGCAGGGCTACCGGGGCCGGGTCGCGCTCTACGGCGCGCGGCACCTCTTGCAGCTCGTCGCGATCAAGCGCTTGCAGGCCGAGGGCCGCGCGCTCAGCGAGGTGCAGCGGCGCCTTTACGGCCTCACCGACGCCGAGCTCGCGTCGCTGGCGGCGCTGCCGCCGGGCGTCGTCGAGCTGCCCTCGGGCCCGCCGGGCGAGGCGGCCTCGGCGGCCCCTTCGCGCCCCGCCGCCCGCCCTTTTTGGAAGGCGGGGCCCCCCACCCAGGCCCCCACGACGCCGGCCCCGCGAGGCCCTCTCGCCCCGCCCGCGGGGCCCCGCGACCCCGCCGACGGGGCCGGCTCTGCTTCGCCCGGGGCGCCCGCCTCGGGGCGACTCGACGCGTCGGCGTCGCCCGGGGCGCCCGCCTCGGCGCGATTCGAGGCGTCGGCGCCGCCCGGCGCGCGGGCCCCGGGGCGACTCGACGCGGGCGAGCCGCCGCCCGGTGCGCCGCTCGCGCTGCGGCTCGCCCCCTCGGCGCTGCTGATCCTCGAGCGCCCCGGCGGCGCCCTCACGGACGACGACGAGCGGGCGCTGCGCGAGGCGGCGGCGCCGCTCGTGCGCTGGCTCGCGGCGCGCATCCCCCCCCTCGAACCCCCGGACGAGAGCTGAACCCATGACGATTCCCGCGCTTTTGCCCCTGTCCACGAACGACGCGTCCGAAGGCGAAGTCGGGCCCGCGCGGCCCGCGGGGCTGCGCTGCGAGCGGGGCCCGCTGCCGCTCCGCGCGGTCGACGTGCACGCGAAGATCGTCGGCCTGTCGGCCGAGGTGCTCGTGACGCAGATCTTCGGCAACGACTTCGACGGGCCGATCGAGGCGACGTACACCTTCCCGCTGCCCGACCGCGCGGCGGTCAACGAGTGCCGCGTCTCGCTCGGGGGCCGCCGGCTGCGGGCGGTCTTGCGCGAGCGGGGCGAGGCGCGCGAGGGCTACGCGCGCGCCGTCGCGGCGGGTCGGCGGGCGGCGCTCGCCGAAGAAGACCGGCCCGACGTCTTCACCACCACGCTCGGCAACCTCGGGCCCGGCGAGCAGGCCGAGGTGCGCCTCTCGCTCGTCGTGCCGCTCGACGCCCGCGACGGCGAGGCGACCTTCCGCTTTCCGCTGGTGGTCGCCCCGCGCTACGTGCCGGGCGCGCCGCTCGGCGAGCCGCCCGCGGGCCCGGGCGTCGTCGGCGACACCGACCGGGTGCCCGACGCCTCGCGCGTCAGCCCGCCGCGGCTCGCGCCCGGGGGGCCGAGCCCGGTGCGGCTCTCGCTCACCATCGATCTCGAGGCGCCCGGGCGCGAGCTCGGCGAGCTGCGCTCGAGCCTGCACCGGCTCGACGTCGAAGCGCGGCCCTGGGGCTACCGGCTGACGCTGCCGCCGGGCGAGCGGCTCGATCGCGACGTGGTCGTGCGCTTCCGCGAGCGGCGCCCGGGCACGCCGGCGCGCCTGCTCGTGCAGCGCGACCGCGCGGGCGACGGCGCCACCTTCGCTCTGACGATCGACCCCGAGCCGGCCGGGGGGGCCTCGCCGCCGCGCGACGTCGTGTTCGTGCTCGACCGCTCCGGCAGCATGGAAGGCTGGAAGATGACGAGCGCGCGCCGCGCCGCCATGACCATGATCGACGCGCTCGGCGAGCGCGACCGCTTCGCCGTCATCGCCTTCGACGACCGGGCCGAGTCCCCGCAGGGGGGCCCGAACGGGCTCGCGCTCGCGCCCGCCACCTTCCGCCACCGCAGCGAGGCGCTCGCCTTCCTCGAGCGGCTCGGCGCCCGCGGCGGCACCGAGATGGGCGGGCCGCTGCTCGAGGCCGCGCGCCTCCTGCAGGCCGACGCGTCGCGCCGGCGCGCCGTCGTGCTCGTCACCGACGGGCAGGTGTCGCAAGAAGACGAGATCCTGGGCCCGCTCGGCCGCTCGGCGGGGCGGGTGCCGGTCGCCGCCGTCGGCATCGACAGCGCGGTCAACGCGGGCTTTCTGCAGCGGCTCGCCGCGCTGACGGGCGGCTTCTGCGAGCTGGTCGAGTCCGAGGCGCGGCTCGAGGCGGTGCTCGAGGCGCTGCACGCCCGGCTCTCGGCCCCGACGCTGACCGACCTCGATCTCGAGTTCGACGGCGCGAGCCTCGACCCCGAGTCGCTGACGCCGCGCCGCCTCGGGGCGGTCTTCCCGGGCGTGCCGCTGCGCGTGCAGGGCCGCTTCCGCCGGGCCTCCGACGCGGCCGCCGTCCGCGTGCGGGCGCGCGACGCGGGCGGCGCCGCCTGGTCGACCTCGGCGCCGGCGTCGTTCACCGACAACCGCGCGCTCCACCCGCTCTGGGCGCGCGCCCGCCTGCGCGATCTCGAAGACCGTTACCTCGTCGACCGCCACTTGCAGGCCGAGCTCGAGCGCGCCATCGTCAAGACCTCGCTCGAGGCCGGCGTGCTCAGCCGCTTCACGGCGTTTCTGGTGGTCGACGAAGAACGGGCGCGCGCCCCCGGCGAGCCGCTGCGCTCGGTCGCGCAGCCGGTCGAGACGCCGGCCGGCTGGGCCGAGCACCGAGAGCTCCGCCACGAGATCCTCTCGACAGATAGCCTGTTCCGCTTCCCCGAAGCGGACGACAGCGACGACGAGGTGCAGACCCTGGTGCTGGCGTCGCGCCTGGCGTCGCCCGCCGCGCCGCCCCCGCCCGCCGCGCCGCGCCGGCCCCGCCCGGGCGAGGGGCAGGCGCAGACGCGCGCCGGCGTCATCAGGGGCAAGATCGTCAACCTCGCGCCCGAGCAGGCGCGAGGCGGGCCGACCGATGCCCGCACCGACGTCTACGCGCTCGGGCTGCTGCTCTACGAGCTCGTCGGGGGCCAGAGCCCCTTCCGCGGCGGCAGCGACTTCGAGACGCTCGAGGCGATCCTGACCCGCCCGGCGCCCCCGCTGGCCGTCGCCCACGCGCCGCTCGCCGCGCTCGTCGCGCGCGCCCTCGAGAGAGACCCCGAAGACCGCTTCGACGACGCCGCCGCGTTCGGCGCCGCCCTCGACCGCCTCCTCGTCGAGGGCGCTGCCCCCGGCCCGGCCGACTTCGAGGCCTTCCTCGAAGGGCTCGTTCCGGGCGCGCGCGCCCGCTCCGCCGACCTGCTCGCGCGGGCCTCGGCCGACGCGGCGGGCGGCCCGCCGGGACGCCTCCGCCCCATCGCCGAGCTCGGTACGGGCTCGCTGGCCTCGACCTGGCTCGCCCTGCGCCGCGACGAGCAGGGGCGGGCGACGGCGCTCGTCGTGCGGGCCTTGCACGAGGCCTACGGCGAAGGCAGCGAGCTGCGCGAGCTCTTCCTCGACGAGGCCTCGCTCGAGCACCCCAACGTCGTGCGCGTGCTCGAAGCCGGCGAGACCTCCGAGGGGCTCGCGTACCTGGCGACCGAGTACGTCGACGGCGTCACGCTCGACGCCATCCTGCGCGCGCTCCGCCGGCAAGGCGGCGGGCTCGGCGCCTCCCCCATCGCCGTCGCCATCGTGCGGCAGGTGGCCGAGGCGCTCGCGTTCGCGCACGCCCTGCGAGACGGTTCGGGCAAGCCGCTCGGCTGGTACCACGGCCGCCTCCGCCCCGAGTACGTGCTCGTCGGCTTCGACGGGGTCGTGAAGGTCAAGGGCTTCGGGCCCGCGCCTGCGCCCGAATTCTCGCCCCAAAGGAGCAAGACGCCCTTGCCCCTCGTGCTCGAGCGGCCGCCGGCCGGCCCGCCGCCGAGCCCCCAGCCGCCCGCCCCGCGAGGTGACCACCGGCCCCCGGTCCCGGCGTCCGAACCCAAGGTCGTGATCGCCGAGCACGCCAGCGGGCCCCATGCTTCGGCCGCGCGGCCTGGCGGCCGACCCCCGGCGCCCAAGGGCGCTCTGGCCTCGGGCGGCCCCGACGCGGCGGCGCCCGAGCTCCCGCCGGCCGCGCCCGCGGGCTTCTTCCAGACCCTCCGGCGCAAGTTCTGGGGCGGCCACTCGCCCTGACGCTGCCGGGCTCGGCGCTCGGAGCTGGGCCCGGGTGAGCCACGCCCCCCAAACCCGGACACAGCCGCCATACGTCGGCGCCCGCCTCCCCCTTGCAGGGGGCCATTTCCGGCCATGGCGCGCGGGTTGCCGATGCCTGACCTTCCGAAGCGTTTGTACCTTGGTCTAACGCCACGGAGGCCCCATGAACTCGCGCCAGCGCACCCCTGCTCGCCCCCCCATCGCGGGGTTCGTCGCCCTCAGCTCGTTGGTTCTGCTGTCGTCCTTGACCTCCAACTGTGGTGACACGTCGTCCTTCGACAGCAACGCCGCCTACGACGGAGGCCCCGATCGGGGCGACGGCTCGTACGGTTCGCCGAACAACGGCAGCGGCGGCGGCGGCACCGGCGGCGGCGGCACCGGCGGCGGCATCGGCGGTAGCGGCGGGCCCAACCCCGGGGCGCCGAGGCCCGAGCCCGGGGCCGACCCCAACGAACCCCAAGCCGCCCCGGCCTGTAGCTCGCTCGATTCGACGAAGCCGCTCGAGCTCTTCTTGTCGGCCGACGACTCGAACTCGATGGCCTCGCCGGTCATCGCGCGGCGCTACATCCGCGAGCAGGGCATGGTGCCGCCCTCGTACGTCCTTCGGACGTACGAGTTTCTGAACTACTACAACGTCAACTACGGCAACGTCGCCCCCGGCACCCTCGGCGTCGACGCCCAGCTGCGCGTCAACGCGGCCGGCGAGTACGAGCTGCAGATCGGCGTGCAGGCGCCCCCGCGCGAGGTGCGCCGCCCGATGACCCTCACCTTCGTGCTCGAC
>DASTPP010000223.1:0-25703 GCA_035762175.1 Polyangiaceae bacterium
CGAGCACGAGGTAGGGCTCGCCTTGGTGTTCGTCGACCTCGTAGATGACGACGATGTTCTCGTGCTTGCACCGCGCGGTGGCGCGCGCCTCGCGCAGCACGCGCTGCGCGGCGCGGTCGCCGGGCGTGAGCAGGCGCTTGAGGGCGACCAGGCGGCCGAGCTTGGTGTCGCGGGCGAGGTAGACCTGGCCCATGCCGCCTCGGCCCAAGGGGCGGATGAGCTCGTAGTGCTTGACCCTCACGCCGGCCGCGAGCCCTCGCCCCGGGGTCGAAGGGGCGGCGGGGCCGGGCGCCCGCAAGCTTGCCGCCGGGTCGGCTGACAAGGGCTTGCCCCTTACGCCGGCCGCGAGCCTTTGCGCCGTGAGCGTGGAGCCGACGGGGGAGGCGGCCCCCGAAGCTGCCGCCGGGTCGGGCGGCAAGCTCGTGCCGAGCGCCGCGGCTTCGAGGCTAGCCGTGCGGGGGTCGGCCAGAGTTGGCCGGCACTTCGGCACGTCGCTCATAAAAGCGGGAGGGTAGCACGCCTGCGATGTTTATGCTCTCGCCTTTGCCTCTTTATCTTCAAAAGAATCCGAAGGGCTTGCGCAAAAGGGGCCGCTCACGGATGAGAGCATCAAAGGCAGACTTCACGGAAGAGAATGGGCGCACGGACGAGCTCCTCCTTCTCGTCGGCGGCGCCCCAAGCCGCCTCGGCTGGGCGCGGGCGATGGCGGCGAGTCGTCGCCGCCGGTCGCAGGCGGCGTGTGGCGGCGGCCGGTGTCGCGCCGTGAAGAAGGCAAAACCTGCCACGATGGCAAACCTTGCCGGCCTTCCGAAGGCAATGTTTGCCACCGGACGAATCGGCGAGATACGGCCGAGTCGGCATTCCCGCCGCGCGAGGGTCTGCCCAGCCCGCGGGCATCGGGGTAGACCGCCCCGGCCGGTACAGCTCGAACCGGCGAGCGGCGCCGATCCGGCCGGTTGAACCCCTCCCTCGATAACGTGGGGCGGCGATTTGCCTGGAACGTGGGGCAGTGCTCGCGTCGAGAGCTCTGGCCCCGCCTGGCCTCCGCTGGCAGAAGATCGCAGGGGCGCCCCCCGAGGCCGGGCTGAGGCTGAGGTGCCCAATCTCGAGGGCCACGCGGTTCCGCGGCCCCCCCTGCCAAGGCCGGCATGAAGCGTGCACTTTGGAACGGCCGGGGCGCGCGGCATCGCCGGCAGCGCCCCACAACGTGGAAGACACCATGCATCGATTCGACTCCGCGGTCCATGTGAAATTGAAGATTGGCACTTCGACGATTGCTTCTTATTTAAGTCGGCACGTCCGAACGGCATTCGCGGGGGCGCGGCGCACGGGCCGACAGCCCCGACAAGGCACTGAACCCAGCTCCGGGGGAGAATTATGCTTTCTACCAATACGCCGGCGTCACGCTACGCGTCCATCGACGACATCTTGGGCGACTCTCAGAAGCGGTTCTTCGGCGCCGGCTACCGGCAGGTCCGGCAGCACGTGCGCGACGTGCGCGTCGATGCGGGCGCGGCCAAGTCGGTGCATGCGACGGCGAGCATCGTCTACCCGGCCGCGTGGTCGAAGAAGAAGGACCGCGAGTTGCAGCCCCACCTCAGCAGCGTCGACGCGATCGTGATCGGCGCGCAGATGTGCGACGCGTACCTGCGGCTGACCTACGGCATCGAGGGCCCCGACGCGGATCGGGTGTGGCTCCGGCGGATCGTGCTCAAGGCCGGCCAGACCCCCACGCTCGACCTCGCGCAGGTGCCGTCGCACTGCTCACTGCTCAAGACGGAAGCGGTGGCCGATTCGCTCTGCGGCCACCTTTCGTACTTCTCGGGGCGCGTCGGCACGATGGGGGTCGAGCTCGTCTTCGACCACCCTGTGGCGGAGACACGCGAGGCGGCCGGGCGGTGCGACGACGTGGCCAACCTGCTCGGCCCGGCCGAGGGCCGCTACTTCGGGTCGGGCTACACGGCAATGCGCGTGATGATGCGCGATGTCGACCTCGAGCCGAACGGGCGCGGCGCGCGCACGCTGCTCGACCTCGAGCCGCCGCCCGGCGCGCCCCCGCCGCGGGGCATGGGCGCGGCCTATTTCCCGTTCGTCTCGGGCCTGATGGCGATCGTCAGCGTGGCGCAGCTCGCGCAGGCGATGCTGTACACCTACGACAGCATCGACCGCGAGGCGAGCAACAACCTGTGGATGCGCCGGATCATGATCACGAGCCCGCGGCCTGCGGCGGCCGGGCTTCAGCTCCCCGTGTATACGTGGTGCAGAAAGACGAGCCTGCTGCCGATCAAAGACGCCCTCTGGCGCAGCGCGAACTTCGGCGTGACGATGCCGGGCATTGAGGGCGAGTACAGCCTCGCGCACCAGCTCCCGCGCGGCTGACGCGCGGCAGACCTTCGAGGCGGTACCCATGACGAGTCAAAAACGCACCCTCCGCCTGGCCGTATCCGGCACCTATTCGACGGGCAAGACGACCACGACCGAAGCGCTGTCGCTCTGGGTGGGCGTCCCGCGCACACACGCGCAGACGATGCGGGAAATCTTGCCGGAGACCTTCCCCGGAAAGGCCCTCGAAGACTGCTCGCCGCCCGAGCTCTTTCAGCTCGGCCTGCTGCGCTTCACCGAGCGCGCCGTGCGCGAGAGCTCCATGCCGGGCAGCTTCATCTCCGATGGCTCCTCGCTGCACGAATGGATCTACGGCAAGGCCCGCATGGTCGTCGGCATCAACCCGAACGACGGCCCGCTGAGGCGGGCCGTCCGCTCGGCCGTGATCTTCCCTTACAAGAAGATTATCAACGACATCAACGAGGCCTTCGGCGCGGTCGTCAAGCGCCACGCCAAGAAGACGTACGACGAGTTCGTCCACCTGCCGGTCGAGTTCCCGCTCGTGAAGGACGGTCACCGGCCTGTCTCTGAAGAGTTCCGGGCGCTCTCCGACCGGCTGCTTTTGCAGACCCTCGACGAGTTGCGAATCAAATACCACGTCGTGTCCGGTACGATCGAGCAGCGCCTGCAGAAGATCGCCGACCTTTACGGCTTCGAGCCCGTCATGCCGCTCGACGAGGCCGTCGCACAGGCGAAGGCGCGCGTCCGCACCTTGCATAAAGAGATCGAGACCGACGCGCAGGCCGCCGCCTTGCGGCGCCAGTCGGTGCGCTGGCACCAGCGGCTGCGACAGCGGCTCGTGACGTAACGCGGCCCGGCGACGGGCCACGACCGTTGACCGGGGTGGCGGCCGGCCATAGCGCGGGCGCCCTGCTCCCTCTCCCCCCGCGTGCGGCGCCTTGCTACCGCGCCCCCGCCCCGGCGGCCGCCAAAGCCGTCTGCCGCGACGACCGAAGGAGTCATCCAATGACGCGCAGTCGATTCAACTTCGCCCTGGCCCTGGTGTGTCTCGCGGGCTGCGGCTCCGATTCGCCCGACGTGAACCAAAACAACGAACAGCACCTGGCCTTCGGCGAGTTGTCGCCGGATGGGCCCAAGGGCTGGCCGATGGCGATGTACGACCTGGCCGCCAGCGGGCACAACGCGCGCGAGCACATCTTGCGCCCCACGAACGTCGACCGGCTCGAGGTCGAGTGGGTGTTCGACACGGCCGCCGCCGGCGGACAGCCCGTCCGGCCCATCCACGCCACGCCCGTCGTCGACCCGTTCGGCAACGCATACGTCGGCGACTTCGCGGGCACCTTCTTCGCGGTCAGCGCCGGCGGCGCGCTGCGCTGGTCGTTCACCGCCGACCCGCCCACGACCGAGCTCGGCGCCCTCTTCCCGGCCGAGCTCGGCCCGCCCGCGGCCTCGCCCTTCATCGGCGGCGCGGCGCTCGCCAAGGCGCTGCCCTACGTCATTGTCGGCGACGCCAACGGCCGCATCTATGCGCGCCACCGCGACGCGGGCGCCGAGATCTGGACCGCACGCGGGCTCAACACGAACCCGCTCGGCGGCGTCGCGGGCAACTCGCTCGCGATCGTGGACGACACGGTGCTCGTCGGCATGTCGTCGCTCGAGAACTTCGCCTTCGTCCTGACGTCGGTCGGCGTGCCGGTGCAGTGCTGCTCGCACCGGGGCTCCGTCGTGGCCCTCGACCTTGCCACGGGCCAAGAGCGCTGGCGCTACAACGTCGTCGACGAGGCCGCCCCGCTGCCCCCCAGCGCCGCGCCCTTCACCTTGGGCCCGGCCGGCGGCGACATCTGGTCGCAGCCCAGCTATGACCCCGCGTCCGACACGGTGTACGTCTCGACCGGCCAGAACCTCTCGCCCACCGCCTCGGGCGGCTCGACGCCGACCAGCGACGCCATCATCGCGCTCGATTTCACGACCGGCGCGCCCAAGTGGGTGCACCAGTTCACCGAGAACGACATCTGGGCCGTCGGCGTGCCGAACCCCAACCCGACCACCGGCCAGGTAATCGACATGGACCTCGGCGATTCACCCAAACTTTACACCCTGCCGGGTGGCCGCAAGGTCGTCGGCGCCGGGCAGAAGGACGGCCGCTACCACGTACTCGACGCGCAGACCGGCGAGCTCGTGAGCTCCACGCTGCACTTGCCGCCGCGCAGCGATCTCGGCGGGTTCCAGACCGGCGGCGCCGTGGCCGACGGGGTCGCCTTCCAGCACGGCCTCGGCGCCACCGACGGCTTCTCGACCTGCACCGAGGGCATGTGCCCCTACGAAGGGTTCGAAGGCCGCGTGCTTGCGCTCTCGGGCGACGGGGCCGAGGTGCGCTGGAGTATCAGCATTCCGGGGTCGCCGCTCGTCGGCGGGCTTGCCGTCGCTAACCGCGTCGTTTACTTCCAATCGCCGGTGGAAGAGACCGCGCCGCTCACTGACCCGCCCCAGTGGGGCCTGTATGCCATCAACGCCGAGACCGGGGCCGTGCTCGAGCGCCTCACGTTCAGCGGCCGCGCGATCGGCAGCCCCGTCGTCGCCGACGGCCACGTCTACGTGACGAGCGGCAACGCCGCGCTCCCGGCCTACGGGCTCGAGACCGGGGGGGCACTCCGGCGGCTGGGCCTGCCAGCCTGCGACTAACCATGGCGAACTCGACCCCCGACCAGTAGCAGCGCGGCCCGACGGGGTCCCGGGCCCCTCCGCCCCCGGCGCCCGGGGGCGCAGCCACCCCTGCAAGTGCGGGGGCGTCCGCCGGCGAGACCATGCGTCGCGGCGAAGAACCTCGCGGGGGGAGCGCCGGCGAAGCGATCACCGGCATGCCCCACACCCCGAGAGAACACGACAAAGCCAGCATTCAAAAGCGGGTGACTATTATGTCGAGTGGAAACGAGAAGCCTATCCTCGTGACGGGTGCGACAGGCTTCGTCGCCATGCATTGCATCTTGCGCTTGCTCGAGAAGGGCTACCGGGTGCGCGGCACGGTTCGCAGCGCGCAGCGCGGCAAGCGCGTAACCGACCTGATCGGCAAGCACGCCGACCTGGGCGGCGACCGCCTCACGCTCGTGGAGGCCGACCTCTCCGGCGACGCGGGCTGGCCGCAGGCGGTCGAGGGGTGCGACTTCGTCTTGCACGTCGCCTCGCCCGTGCCCAAAGAGGCGCCGAAGCACGAAGACGAGGTGATCGTGCCGGCGCGCGACGGCGCCCTGCGCGTGCTCAAGGCCGCCGCCAAGGCCGGCGTCAAACGCGTGGTCATGACCTCGTCCACGTCGTCGGTCCTCTACGGCCACCCCCGCGACGGCAGCAAGACGTACGACGAGAACGACTGGTCGATCCTCAACGACGAGGTCGGCCCCTACGAGCGAAGCAAGACGATCGCCGAGCGCGCCTCCTGGGGCTACGTCCGGGGCCTGCCCGAAGGCGAGCGCTTCGAGTTCGTGACGGTCAACCCCGGCGTTGTGCTGGGGCCGGTGCTCGACAAAGACTTCAGCGTCTCGGGCGAGGTCGTGCGCAAGCTACTCACGGGCGAGATGCCCGGGTGCCCCAACCTCGGCTGGGCCCCGGTCGATGTGCGCGACGTGGCCGACGCGCACGTCGCGGCCATGACGATCCCCGAGGCCGCCGGCCGCCGCTTCATCGTGGCCCTTGAGCACGTGCCGATGTGGCAGATCGCCGAGCTCCTGGCCAAGCACTACGGCCCGCGGGGCTTCAAAGTGCCCACGCGCCGCCTGCCGGACTGGGTGCTCAAGCTCGTCGCCCTCTGGGACAAGACCGCCGCGCTCGCCGTTCGAGAGCTCGGCAAGCGGCAAGACGTCTCGAGCAAGCTCGCCCGCGACGTGCTCCGCTGGAAGCCCCGCAACCTCGAGACGATGGTCATTGACATGGCCGACAGTATGATCGAGCTCGGGGTCGTGCCGCAGCCGCGCCGGGGCCAGTCGACGCCCAAGCGTGCGACCGAATCGACCTGAGGGGCGGAGCCGGGCGCAGGCAGGCCCCTGACGGCGCCGCCGCGGGCGACACCAACGGCGGCGCCGGTCGGCGGCACGCGGCGACGGGGCCGAAGCGTGCGGCGACCGAGGGGCTGGTGCGAAAATACACGGCGATGCGACGATGCTGGCGCCTCACGCGCGTCGGCGAGGGCCCGCGCCTCGCACGGCTCGCCGTCGGAGGTTTAGCACTCCTGCAGGTTTTTGCCGAGGTCGGGGCGGGTGCCCCGTCTGGCCAGGCATGACGCTCGCCGCCGCCGTTTCTCAGGACGCCCTGACCACCTACGTCGAAGGCCTGGGCAGGCTGCTCGGGCACGTCCAGCGGCGCGCCTCGTTCGCGATGTACGCCGCCGACCTGCTCAGCGACCTCGAACGCAAGAGCGTCGAGCCCATCGACGCGCTCGCCTCGGACGGCAGCCCCGAGCGGTGCGCCCTGTACCACCACCGGCTCCTGCACCTCTTGAACACCTCGCCCCGGAGCGACGAGGACGTGCGCGCCTACGCCGCCGAGTACGCCTTGCGCGCGTTGACCTAAGGACGAGCCCGTCGAGGCCTGGAGTCTCGACGACACCGGCTTCCTCAAGCAGGGCGACGACTCGGTCGGCGTGCAACGCCAGTCCACCGGCTCGGCCGGCAAGATCACCAACGGCCAGGTCGCCGTCAGCCTGACCGTGGCCACGCGCACCGCGCACCTGCCGGTCGACATGGACCTGTACCTGCCGGAAGGCTGGCCACGCGTTCGACACGGCGACGGACACGCCCGCCTTGCACGTGGTGAGCGAGTGCCGAACACAACGGCCTCGTTGCCTTCTGCCGAAGCCTCTTTGGGCTGCGGCCCGAGGTCGTGTTCGGCACTCTAAGCCCCTGCGCCCCGCCCGCACCCCCGAGGCCTCGCCGACGCCCCCCGCCCGCCCCCGCAACGCCCCGCCCGAGCCGCCCCCAAGGTCGGAGTTTGGCCGAAGGTCGTCAACGACCCCCACCCAAGGTCGGAGTTTGCCACCGAGGTCATCGACGACCAAAACGCAAGCTCCGAGTTTGCCACCGAGGTCATCGACGACCAAAACGCAAGCTCGGAGTTTGCCACCGAGGTCATCGACGACCAAAACGCAAGCTCCGAGTTTGTCACCGAGGTCATGCACGACCTCGAGGCCAAACTCGGAGTTTGCGCCGGGGTCGTTGACGACCTTCGGCCAAGGTCGGAGCTTGACTCGGGGCGCTGCCAGGCCGGGGCCTCGGCCCTGCCGTGGGGCGGGCGGGCGGCGCGCTGAGGGGCGGGGCATCGGGGCGGGCAGCGCGATCGCGGAGGGGGAGCACCACACGCGAGGCGCGCGGGGGGCAGTCGTGCGCCGGCGCCGGTGAGGGAGGGCCGGCGCTCTCGGCGCAGGGGGGGGAGGGGAGGCTAGACGGCTGGTTGCCCCCCCTTTGGCAGGTGGCGACGAGTTCGCCATGAGCTGGACAAAAGACAGCCAAGCCTTGCTCGACAGCCTGCGCAGCAAAGAGCTCGCCGGCACGCTGACGGGGCGCGAGCAGAACGAGCTTGCCGCCCTCATGGCTCAGGTCGAGGCCGAAGAGGCCCAGGCTCTCCTGGAGTTCACCGTCCAAGCCTTCCTGACCAACGACGCCTTCTCGGACGCCGACGAGGTGGCGCGGCGCGACGACGCGCGCGCCGGCATCGAGCCGTTGCTCGGCGAGTGGAAGGGGGCCTGGGGCATCGTGAAGGTGCCCTCGCGCGGCTTCGACGCCAACCACGCCACCGTGCTGCTTTGTCGGCGTCTCGAGCCTGCTCGAGCCGGCCAGGTCGACGAACGGGACGCAGGGCGCCCGCGCGGCGAAGGGGGTACCGAGGGCCCCCTCGAAGAGAGGCGCCGGAAGGCGGGTCGGCCGGCCGAAGCCGTCGCGCCGATGCGGCGCCCGACGACGCGCTTCCCCTCCGCACGAGGCCGTCGCGCCGACCCGGGCGCCAGCACGTCGACGGCGTACGGCCACGTGACAGCGCCCCATGCCCCCCGCCGTTTGGGCGCGCCACCAGGCGCACCGAGTCGGGGTCGGGGCTCGTCGGGCGGTCCCCCCGCAGGGGCTCGACGACGCCGACGCCCTCACGCCCAACGGCGCCCGACCGTGCGAATCGCTTGGCGAGCCCGGGCGCGACGGACTACAGCCGGGTGCCCCGGCCGTTTGCCCCCCCCGCTCGCCATGCGCCACCGGTTTGACCGCCTTAGCAAGGACATCCTGCGTAACGCCCTCGGCTCCAGCGGCACCGTGGCCACCGAGCTGGAGGTGCCCGCCGCCGACGCCCAAGCCGTCGACACCTGGTTCGAGCCCTCGCCCGAGCACCAGGCCGAGCGGCAGCGCATGGGCGTGCTGGGGCGCATGGCCGAGGGGCCGACGATGTTCGAGCCCTTTCGCGACACGCCCGGCGTCGACGACCTGCGCGCCTGCTTGCGCAAGCAGTTGATGCTGGACCACGGCCGCGTGCTGGAAGCGCGCAAGCACGGCCAGCCTCGTCCCCCCTTCCCCCGGCTGTGGCTGGTGGCGACGGGGCGGCCGGAGAGCGTGCTGACCGGCTACCGCTTGACGCCGATGGGGGGCTGGCCCTCGGGCTTCTACGAAGGCGGCCCCGCCGAGGCCAGGGGCGTGGTGGTGCTGCGCGAGCTGCCGCGCACGCGAGAGACGCTGCTGGTGCGCTTGCTGGCCACCGGGGCGGTGCTTGCGGCCGCGCTCGAGGAGCTGAAGCAGTTGCCGCCGGAGGCGTGGGAGCGGCAGGTGGCGTTGCCGGCGTTGGTTGCGGCGCGCATGGAGATGGCGCAAGCTCCTGGCGACGAGCGCGAGCAGGAGTACCTGAGGATGACCGAGAGCCTGTACGAGCAGTGGGAGGCCGCCACACGCGAGCAGGGGCGTCAGGAGGCCCAGCGCTTGTACGAGCAGCGCGAGGCCGCGATACGCGAGCAGGGGCGCCAGGAGGCCCAGCGCTTGTACGAGCAGCGCGAGGCCGCGATACGCGAGCAGGAGCGCCAAGAAGGGCAGGTGCAGGAGGCCCAACGCGCCGTCGCCCTGCTCTACCAGGCGCGCTTTGGGCCGATGCCCCAGGCCCTGCGCAACGCGCTCGAGGCGACGAGCGACACGGCGACGCTCGAGCGCTGGCTGGTGCTGGTCGGCACCCGCCCCGAGGCCGAGGTGGCCGCCGCCCTGCAGGCCGACCGGGCCACGCCCGAGCGCTGAGGCGCACGCCCCGGGGCTCTGCCGGCCGCGGGCGTAGGCTTCGGCGGTCTGGCCGCTTCGCTTCCAGGCGGCCACTTCCGTGGCCCAGTCGTCGGCGCGACGTCGGAGGGTGGGGTCAGGGGCGGAGCGGACTGCGGTCTTCGTCATGCGCGAAGCCTGCGGCCCCGCGGGCGTCGACGCACCAAGGCTCGGTGTAAGGGATTTACGCGTTGCCAGCTGGCGGCGGCCCTGGCCGTTGCCTCCTTCATGGCGGCGAATCCTCTGGCGGCCCTGTGACGACAGGCATGACGTCGATGCCGTCGCCGGGGAACACGGTGATGTGCGGGTGGTCCTGGAAGAGGCGGGCGGCGGCGATGTCGGCGGCTTCGACGATCAGAAAGCCGGCGGTCTGGTTCTGCGCACTGGCGACGCCGGATTTGGTGACGCGCGTGGTCTTGCCGACCATGACGTCGGTCGCGACGATCGCGGCGGCGTTGCGCTTGTCCCATTCCACGTTTCGCCTTGCCCGGCGAGCCTATGGATACCTCGGCCGGCCGGGCGGCGCGGGGGTCGGGGCCGCGTCTGGCGGGGGCGAGTACGCGACCGGTGCGTGCTTGCGACGCGGCGAACCAGGCGGCGCGAGCGACCGGGCGACCGACCAGGGCGGCACCGCTGAGCCGTGCGAAACGCTCAGCCGTCAGCCCATCGATCGCAGGAGCGGCCGAGAGGCTCGAGGTTTCGGTCATCCAAACGGGGCTCGGTTGAGCGCTCGCGGGTGAGGCTGGCCCGCTCGCGTCGGTCGGGTCGCCAAAGATGTCCTCGGCCGCCGGCGCAGGCGAGCGCGCGCGCGCTGGGCGACCGTGGCGCGTGGCCGGCGCGCTTCGAGCGCCGCCACGATGTCCTTGGCCACGCCCTCGGCGGGGCGTGGGCGCGCGCCGGCATGCGTTTTGCGTCGCCCGCCGCGCGATTTATGTGCAATGCCCGCGCGAAACCTCATTGCCTTTTGCCTTCGCCTGCGTAGACTGAATGGCACGCGACGGCGCCTTCGCACGCGCGAGCGCGTTGACGTCGCCGGCCCGCAAGTCGGCCCTCGCATCGGCGGCAACCGCTGCGAGGGCCTGGGCCTCACCCATCGCCACACGACAGGTGCTGCTTATGTCCACGATACGCAAACGCTCGCCGCGCGCCAAGCCCCTGCGCCCCAACCGCCCCCGCGACGCGGCGCCCGAGCCGCCGCCCGCCTCGTCTCGGCCCAGCTCTGGGCATGGGGCGGGGGCTGAGGGCCTTGCGCCGCCCCCGCGCCCCTCGCCGGTCGCCCGCCTCGAAGAGCGCCTGTCTTCGCCCGACGAGGGCGCCTTTTTGCACAGCCTCGAAAACCGCATCGTCTACCCGACGCTCATCGAACAAGTGACCGCGGCCGGTCGCCGGGTGCTCGAGGTGGTGCGCGAGTACGACTCGCCCTCGCTCTTTCACGAGTACGAATTGCTCGAGATCGAGGTGAGCTGGGTGCGCGAGCGCGCGGCGTTCAGCATGGGCTACGAGCACGGCGCGGCCGAGGGGCGGGCCGAGGTGTTTCGCAGCCACACCCGGGGCCTGCGCAAGGCGGCGAGGCGGCTGGCCGATCGGGCGCGGGCGCTGGTGGTCAACGAGGGGCTGAGCACGAACGAGGCGACGGCGCTGCTCCTCGAGACGGCGTGGGCCTTGGTGCTCGCCAAGCCCGCGCCGGTGCCCGGGGCCTGAGCGGCAGGGGCGGGGCGTCTAGCTCGCGCCCTGGCGGGCGCTCGCCCCGCCATTCCGGGCGCGCCGCAGCGAGCTCGTGCATCCAGCGGTGGCGTCATCGGGCAATTCAATTGGCGTGCTCGGACACTCGGGGCTGGCGCGCGTTGATTAGCTTCTCTGGGCGGCACCCATCGCCGTCGCCCAGAGAGAGGTCATCGTCATGTCCAGCTCCAGTCCGAACGGTTCGCCGACTTCGAACGTCTCCAGGAAGGCCCCGGCCCCGGCCTTCGTGGCGTCCTTCGACGATCTCCGCGCGCAGCTCGACGCCCGGACCGTCCCGAGCGGGCTACTGCCGCTGTTCAGCGCGCCCGTGTCCGCCCGCGCCGGCGGCGTGCTCTCCCA
Organism: Polyangiaceae bacterium; assembly: GCA_035762175.1. Taxonomy (GTDB): domain Bacteria; phylum Myxococcota_A; class Polyangia; order Polyangiales; family Polyangiaceae; genus DASTPP01. The sequence continues at coordinate 11,688 of DASTPP010000223.1, forward strand.
GGGGGACTTCCAGCAGCTCTATCTCGAGCTCCGCGGCTCGGCGCTGCCTGACAGTCCGGGCGCGTCGCTCCCGACGCTCGACGAGCTGCGCGAGCGCGCGGCCGGCAAGCGCGACGGCGCGCCGGCCGTGCCGATCGCGATCGCGCAGCTCCGCTGGTCCGAGGCCGACCGCGCGCTCGTCCGCGAGATCGCCGAGGCCCGCCGCGAGGGCCGCGCCGTCGCGGTCGATCGCGTCGCGCCCCACCTGAGTGAGCACCGCGCCCTGCTCGCCTCCGCGCTCCTGCCCGACGAATTCCACGACTTCGCCCGGCTGCCCTATCAGCACCACGGCCCCCTCGTGCGCTTCGTCGTGCCGAGCGCGCTCTTCCTCGCGATCGACGGCGAGGCGCCGTGCTCGCTCGAGATCGACTTCGACGACGGCAAGGGCCCGCGGCCCGTCGCGCTCGACCAGCCCGTCGAGGTCCGCTACGAGGCCCCCGGCACGAGGCGCCTCGCCGTCACCGCGCGCGGCGCAGGGGGCCCGGCGACCGCGCGCTTCAGCTTCGAGGTCGCCTCGGGGACGGCCGCGCCCGACGAGATCTGGCCCGTCGACGCCACGATACCGTACGAGGGAAAGTGCAACACCGGCGTGGCCTACGTGCTATACGGCTCGGACAATGGCGTGAAGCACACGCAGCTCGTGCGCCCGGCCATCATGGCCGACGGCTTCCCGGGCCACTCGTACGACTACATGTACAAGTGGTTCAACCAGCTCGGCACGCTCCAGGTCCTCCTGGCCAACGGCTACGACGTGATCCTGCTCTCGTACACCAAGGGCTCGGACTACGTGCAGCGCAACGCCTTCGTCGCCGTCGCGCTCATCCAGAAGGTGCTGGGCCTGCTCCCGGACGCGCAGAAGCTGGTCGTCGGCGGCGCGAGCATGGGCGGCATCGTGACCCGCTACGCCCTCTGCTACATGCAGTCGACGCCCGACCTCGTGCCCGCCTCGGGCCGGGTGAGCGTGTACCTCTCGTTCGACTCGCCGCACACGGGCGCGAGCCTCCCGGTCGCGACGCAGTGGTTCCTCCAGGCCTCCGCGGACGCCAGCGACGAGGCGGGCTCCATTGCCAAGCTGCTGCGCTCGACCGCCGCGCAGCAGATGCTCATCTACTCGCGCACCACGACCGACGCCAGCGAGAGCCTCACCAAGCCGGTGCACACTGCCCTCTACGGCGAGCTCGCCGGCTACGGAGACTTCCCGCTGGCGCCCTCGCGCTACGGCATCTCCGACGGCACCGGCGACGGCTCGCACATCATGCCCAACGGCGCCAAGATGCTCGAATGGGAGGTTTCGGACGGCTGGCTCGGCTACTGCAAGCTCTGGGCGCTGCCCGGCACCTCGATCGGCCCCTACGATCACGTCGTGGGCCAGTATTCCCTGCCCAGCACCGGGGACTTGTACGAATACAGCCTGAGGGTCGACGGCACGCAGGTGAACTACGACGGCTCCCCGGGGGGTCTGTCCGTCGGCAACGGCGACGTCGCCGCCTCGCTCAAGAAGGCTTCCAAGGGCTACGACTCGAAGACCAAGTGCTACTACCCGCGGACGTGCTTCATCCCCTCCGTCAGCGCGACGGCCGTCGGCGGCAGCCCCTTCCAGGCGGTCCCCGCGACCCCGACGTCCGAGAGCGCGCTCGACTACTGCCTGGCCGACCGGAACTACGAGCACATCGTCCTCACGCCGGACATGAAATCTTTCATGCTCCAGGCGCTCGGCATCTCTACCGCCGGCGCGCTGCTGGTGAAGAACGTGCAGTCCTACGACGTGAGCCCGTCGCGCGTCGTGGTGGCCGGCCCCTCTTCCACGGGCACCGTCGTGCAGGCCAAGCAGGGCTCGCTCGACGCGCCCTTCGTCACCGCGCTGCCCAACCCGAAGGGCTTCCAGATCGTCGAGGGCCGCTTCGCCGAGCTCATGAGCCCCGAGGCGCTCGAAGTGCAGGACGGCCCGCTCGACGCGCCGTGGCAACTGGCCTACACGAACGAGCACGGCTCCGTGCAGACCTACCAGATCACGAGCACGCGCATCGCGGTGCTCGCGCGCGACGCGCTCTGTGCCAAGCAGGGGCCGCTCACCAACCCCTGGCAGGTCCTGTGGTCCAACGAGACCGACCCGCGCGCCAAGAGCTTCCAGATCACGGACACGCGCGTGGCGGTTTTCACGGAAGACGCGCTGCTCGTCAACGAAGGCGCGCTCACCAACCCCTTCCAGACACTCTGGGACAGGTCCCAGGCCAGGCTCGACAGCTACCTGATCACCGACGACCGGGTCGCGCTGTTCGGCGGGGGGGCCCTGCGCGTGCAGGAGGGCCCGCTCGACGCGGCCTTCGCCACGGTGTGGAACGACCCCGCCGACCCCGCGCTCTCCTTCGCGATGACCGGCAGGCGCCTCGCGATCAGGACGCCGCACTGGCTCTACGTGAGCACCGGCCCCGTCGACTCGCCGCTGGTCGGCACGTGGAACAACACGATGTCCGACCTGCGGGGCTACCAGCTCAGCGACGAGTACCTGGTGCTCTGGCAGCGCTGGCAGGGCCGCGACGTCGTGAGTGTCATGGTCGGGACGGTCACGTACTCGACCCCCGACGTGGAGGTGTACAACTCCGAATACACCTCGCCGGTCCAGTCGATCCGGCTCGCCGGCTCCTGGCTCGCGATCCAGACCACGGACGAGAAGCTCTACGTGCTCGATCTGACCCAGCAGACGGCTTCCACGTAGCCCGGCGTGGGGCTCCCCCCCGTCGTCGTTCCTGGCCGCCTGAGGTCGGCGACGACTTGCACGCCAAGCGCGTGCGCTCGCTGGCTTTCGGGGTCCTAGGAGGGGGCGACTCAGGTTCAGCGGGCGAAGGCGCCGCGACGCTCGAGGCGCCGCGACCAAGCGAACAGGGCGGCGGCGATCGCGACGACGGCGGAAAGCGTCGCGACCTGCGGGGCGCCGAGCGCGGCGAACACGCCCTCGGTGACGTCCCCGGCGAAGAGCAGGACGTACCCGGCGAGCGAGGCGGCGAGCACGGGCGTCGCCACGCGCCTCCGCAGGAGCAACAGCAGGCAGCCGGCGAGCCCGCCGAACGTGCCGACGGCGAACGCGTTCCACGCGAGAGCGGCGATTCCGAGGGCGGGGCGGAGGTATCGGGAGGTAGCGGACATGGGGGCTCCGGGGTGATTGACCCCATGACGCGCGACGCGGGCCACGTTCTACACGGGCTTGAAAAAAAGTCGGGGCCCCTGCGCAGTCGCCCCGTCGGCGTCGCAGGGGCCAGGCAGGTGGGCGACACCCCCAAGCGGCGCCAAGCCCGTGCCCACGTGCACACCTGCGCGCACGTGAACGCGCGTCATGCGTGGTGAGTTCGCCCCCGACGAGCGAGCGGGGCGTCATGGCCCTGGCCTTCTCGCCCGGGCGCGGGGGGCCCGGACAGAAGCGGCGGCGTCGGCGGCGTCGGCGGCGTCGGCGGCCCGGCCAGCGCATCACGCTCATTCGCTTCCCGTCATGAACTCGTCGAAGTCGGACGCCAGCCGACGCCACACGAATCGCCCGCTGATGTGACGCTCGGTCGACACCACCGCGGGCGGGTCGACCCGGTAATCGAGCGCGATCATGCACCCTTCGCCGTTCTTGACGATCACGAGCGCCCGGTCGGGGTCGATGCCGAGGCGTTCGACGTCATTTTCAAATGTGTAACACAGGCCCGTCGAGCAGCGTCGCCGGCCGCATCGCGCACCCGCTCGGGCCGCCTGGCTCGGGCCGGCCCGAGCCCGCGCTGGCAATGCACGGCCGGCAGAGCCGCGCGCCGTCTTCTCCAATCGCTCACCGACGTTCTCGGCGCCTCGCCGCCCTCGAACGCGCTCGGCGCTACCCCCCGCCGATCACGTCGCGCTTCGCACCGGCGAGGCCGCTGGTGGTCTATACGCCGAATACCGACTCACGGGAGGCCGACGCCATGCGAAAACTGACCTTTGGCATGAACCTGAGCCTGGACGGCTACATCGCTGGCGCCACCCCGGCGCAGATCGAGTTCGCCCGCCGCTGGCGGGCCATGCCGAAGGTGGTGTTCTCCTCGACGATCCGCGCGGTCGACGGGAACGCCCGCCTGGTCACCGGCGACGCCGTCACCGAGATCACCCGGCTCAAGACGGAGGAGGGCGGTCCCATGGACGTCGGCGGCGCCGCCCTCGCCGCGGCGGCCATGCGGGCCGGGCTGATCGACGAGTACGCGCTCGTCACCCACCCGGTCCTGGTGGGCGGCGGCACGCCGTTCTTCACGGCCCTGGACAAGTGGGTGAACCTGAACCTGGTGGAGACCCGGACGTTTCCCGACGGCGTGCTCCTGACCCGGTACGAGACCAGGCGCTGACTATCCGACCTCGGATGGGCACAGGTCGTCCAACCGGGGCTCGGCCGGGCGCTGGCGCGTCGGGCCGGCCGGCTCGGGTTGGCGCGGAAGCCGGGCGAGCGCCCTTTCCGCGCGAACGCAGGTGGGCCGGCACGGGCGCGCCGCCCTCGAGCGGCGGAGCCAGCGAGGCCGTGTCACCTGGGAGCGACGACGCCGGCTGTCGTCGCGGTGGATCCCGCCCCCCCGCACCCTGCACTCGTGGCCGAAGGGGCGATTTGCCGTGAGAACCCGAGGCGGGAGCCGAGTCCGTTAGGCGCGGCGCCCGCGCCGGTGCCCGGGGCCTGAGCGGGCGCCGGCGCTCGAAGGCGGGGGTAGCGCCCCGGGCCCGGCGGGGGCCCTCACCCTTGTGCCGGCGGGCGCCCTCACCTCCCTTTCCCTCTCCCGAGGGCGAGGGGGAAGAGAGGTAGGGGCGGCGGTCGGCGCGGGCGGGCGCTCCTGACGAGCCGTAAGAGTTCCTTCTGCCCGCCCCGATGCAGCAGCTCCGCCGCCTCCGGCAAGCGGAACGACCCCGGGCTAGCCCCGGGGCTCAGCCGAAGGCCAAAAAAGCCTCGGGCCAATCTCGGAGATCGGCCGAGGGTCGTCGACGACCTCGAAGCAAGGTGGGTGATTGGCCGAGGGTCGTCGACGACCTCGAAGCAAGGCGGGTGATTCGGCCGACCCCGACCGAGACCCCGCGGGCAATCATCGACCCTTCGCCCGAAGGCGTCGACGACCTCGAGCCAAGGCCCATGATTGCTTGCGAGGCCGTTCACGACCTCGAAGCAACCTGGGTGATTGCCTCCGACGTCATGGACGACGGAAAACGAATCTCGGTGATTGCCTTCGACGACGTTCACGACCTCGACGCCAATCATGGGCCTTGGTTCGAGGTCGTCGGCGACCTTCGGCGAATCATCGACCTTGGCTCGAGGTCGTCGGCGACCTTCGGCGAATCATGGTGATTGGCCCGAGGTCGTCGGCCACCCTCGGCCAATCGCCGAGATTGCTTCGAGGTCGTCGGCGACCTTCGGCCCATCACCCGGATTGCCCGGCGCCTCCGCGCGGCCCCGAGCCGCGCCTCGCCCCCGGCCTACCGCGCTGGGGTGCCGGGTTCGGCGAGCGCGGGCGCCGAAGAAGGGGGCGAAACGGCCGCCGTACCCGTTCAGCCAATTGCGGCCTGAACCGGCCTTCCTCTTGAGCGCGGCGAGATAGCCGGCCACGATCGGTTCGTTGATGTCGCGCCCGCCCCTGCCCACCACGTTGCCCGAAGCGTACGCCCTGATCGAGGCGCTTTGGGCACAGAACGAAGCGCTGCGGGCGCAGGACGTGGTGGGCGCGGCGCTGTGCGAGCAGGCCGACACGCTCTTCCACGTCTGGCATCGGTTCGGGCGCGAACGGCTCGGGCGAGCGACGCTCGCACATATCGTGCTCACCTTGAAAGACGGGCAGATTGTCGCCGCGAGAGAATATCATGACACGTTGTACGCCAAAATCGTTCTCATTGACGGCCGGGTGTCGAATTCGCCGGTGTAGTCGGCAGGCGGGCGGCGGCGCTTCAAACGGCAGGGGGGCTGCTGTCTGTGCTCCACTCCGGGGCCGGCGCGGGCTGCGCACCTTGCGCGAGCGCCCGACCAAGATGCGCTTACGCACGTGCGCAAGTTGAGCAAGCGCGCCCCCTCGCGCACGCTCGCCATGGCCCGAGCTGCCCCGCCCGAGCGCGGCCGTCGCGGCGCCGTTTGCCCCGCGCGAGTGAGGCCGCCGCCGCCCGAGTTGCCCCGCCCGAGCGTCGCGGCGGTCGTGGCACGGCGCGTGCTGTCGAGGCCCTCGCCGGCGCCACCTCGGTCGGCCCGCTTGGTTCGGTACCCCAGTTCTCTCACGCCGTCACCCGGCCGGGGGCGTCGAGAGCACCGAGGGCGCCGACAGGGGGCGCCACGGGGGCGTCGCCGGGCGCAACGGCATACGCCGCCGCGCCGTCTCGTTCGTATCGGTCGATGTGGGGGGTCTCTTGGCGAGACCCGAGAGGGAAGATCATGATGATGCGCAAGCTGTCTCTTCGTTTCGCGCTGCTGTGCAGCGGTCTCGTCACCGTTTTCGCTTGCAATGACGCCGAGGTCGAAGGGGTCGACGACCTCGGCGCCGGGCTCGAGGGGGCCGCGCCCGCAGCGGCCACCAAGGCGGACATGGCCCGGCTCACCAAGGGCAACCTCGTCAGCCCCGCCGAGGCCGAGCGGCTCGCCCGAGACTTCGCGGCGGCGAGCTTCGGGCGCGGCCCCGGCGTCGCCGTCGCCTCGACGAGCGTCGAAGCCGACGAGACGGGCGCGCCCTCGCTCTACGTCTTCAACTTCAAGGGCGGCGGGTTTTTGGTCCTGTCGGCCGACAAGCGGCAACAGCCCATCGTCGCGTTCTCCGAGGACGGCGATTTCGACCCCCAGGGCCTGCACGACGGGCAGGCCCCCGAAGGGGTGCGCGGCTTCGTGTCGAGGACCAAGCGGTACACGCAAGACGTCCGGGCCGGGCGGACGCCGGCGGCCTCGAGCGCGGCGCAGTTCGAGCGACTTCTCGGCGAGCTCGAAGCGAATTTCATTTACCCGCCCGACCCCGACACCTGCACGGGCTCGTATTCGTACACCTACCAGCTAAACTTCCCCATGACCTGGGACCAAGGCTGCGGGTGGAACGACTACGCCCCCTTGGCCAGCGGCGGCCCCTGCGGGCGCGCCTGGGCCGGCTGCGTCGCCGTCGCGGTGGGGCAGATCATGAAGTACTACCAGTACCCCCCCTCGAGCTTCGACTGGTCGGGCATGTCCGCCACCAGCCCCTCGAGCTCCAGCGCGTGGATGCTCCGCGACATCGGCGATCGGCTCGGCATGGACTGGGGCGCCGACGGTTCGAGCGCCGACACCGAGGACGCCGACAACGTGCTCGAGTCGTACGGCTACTCGACCACCGCTTCGTACACGGGCCACTCGTTCGACAAGTTGCGCACCGAGCTCAGCGCGGGCCGGCCCGCCATCATGCGGGGCACGCGCGATTGCGACTTTCTTGGCATACCCACTTGTGGCGGGCACGCCTGGGTCGTGACAGGCGTCAAAGACTCGTACGACTGCGGCACGGGCACCTACCCGCGCTTTTACAGGATGAACTGGGGCTGGGGCGGCAGCTACAACGGCTGGTACGCGACGTACGACCTCACCCCGGGCTCGGAGAACTACAACTATCACCAGTCCGTCGTGATCGGCATCAAGCCCTGACCCCGGCGCGCCGCCCCGTCGCGCGCGGCGGCGGGGCGGCCGTCCGCCCCGTCGGGGGGGCGGCGCGGCCGCCGCGTCGCGTCCGCCGCGCGCCGTCTCCGGCGCCGCCGGAAAATACCGACGAATGCCGAAACCTCGGGCGCCGCGGTACCCGGGTGACGACGAATGGCACGGCCGTCGGGCCGTCGCGCGCCCGGCGGGCCCGCCACCGATCGACCAGGTCGCGGTCGGGCATCGCGCGGAGCCGAACGACGACCGGCGGCCCGCCGCGGCCGCGCCGGGCGGCGCCTCGCGCGTCAGGGTGCGCCCCTCGGCCGCACCACCCCCCGCCCCGCGGCGTCGAGCATCGCGCGCGTGTCGGGCGCCCCGGCGAACAGCCAGATCGCGAGCAGCGGGTCAAAGACCGCGCAGCCGAACGACGAGAGCGGTAGGCTGTCGACCATGGGGTGCCCGGCCGCGTGATGGATCGCGTCGGACGCCGTGTGCACGAGCCACCCGGCGCCGAGCGCGGCGTAGCTGCCCCGCCCGAGCACAGCGAGGGCGCCGAGGGCGGCCGCGAGAGGGTACTCCCAGGCGCCGAGCCCCCCGCCGAGGTAGACGACGGCGGCGACGCCCAAGGCGGCGATCATCAGCCGGCGCCGCCAAGGTTCCGGAACGAGGCCGAAGGTCGCGATGGCCAGCGGGGCGGCGAGGAGGTTGTACAGAACGTGTCGAGCGTAGAGGTCCAACATGGCGGGCTCCTGGTGGGCGCGCGAGGGGGCGGCCGACTCGCGCGTCCCGCTCCGCGCCGTGAGCCGTAACCGTGACCGAGGCGGCGCCCGCTCGAGTGCGTCATTCTGACGCGGTCAGCGGGCCGCCCGGCGGGGGGGCGAGGCGTACGCCCCGGCGCGGCGGCGCGGGCTCGACCAGGTCTTGGCCCGAGGGCGGCGGCGAGAGCGGCGAAGGCGGCGTCGGCCCCCTCGTCGCGGTCGCGGTGCGCCCCTCTGCCCTCGGCCCCTCCCGGGGCAGAGGCGAAGATGAAGAGGTGGGGGGGCGGCTCGGGCGCGGGGCGGCGGTCGGGGTGGGCGGTCGCTGCTGACGAAGTACGATCGTTTTTTAGCAACGGCCCGACGGGCTGGCCGAGCGGAAGGGTATGCGTTGCCCTCTCTGCCACCACCCCCTCCGCCGCTGGCGGCTTTTCCCCGGCCCGACGCCCGCTCGGCCTCTCGGCTGCGGCCGCTGCTCCGCCCTCTTGGTGATGGGCCCGCGCACCTGGGTCGCGGCGCTCATCGACTGGATCCTGTCGGCGGCTGTCTTCGCCGTGGCCGTGCGGGTACTCGAAGCGCCGTCTTGGCGGACGGTCGTCGCGCTCGTGGCGCTGGTGCTCGTCGGCGTCGGGGTCGACGTGCGCCTCGTCACCCTCGAGCCCGTCCGGAGGGCATGAGCGGCGTCGCGTTGGCCGGGCCGGGGGGGCGGGCCGGCGGGCGTTCGCCCCAGCGTGGAGGGCCCGGCGAAAAAAAGATCGAACCCTAGCAACTGCCGGAGGCGCCTGGCCGAGGGGAGGGTGTGGCCACCAAGAGAGCGCGGCTTTCTGGGCTGACCTTGCCGCTGTGGGCGGGGCTGCGCCGACGCGGAGAGCAGGGAGACGAGGGGGCGAAAAAAAGATCATCAAGTCGAGCAACCCGGCCGGCGCCGGGCCGAAGGGGAAGACAGAGGGGCAGGGGCGGGCGGCGCATGGGCGGCGCCGGCCACTGCCTTCGAGGGCCGGCGTGGGCCGGCGTTGTTGGCAAAACGAGGGCCGGCGCGGGCCAGCATGGTGGCAAACCAAGGGCCGGCGCGGGCCGGCGGAACGGACGGAGGTAGGCGATGAACACGCGAACCGAGACGACGAAGAGGGCAGAGAAGACCGTGCCGATGAAGAACGCGAAGAAGGCAGAAAAGGTCGGGCCGATGAAGAACGCGAAGAAAGCAGAGAAGGCGGCGCCGGCGAAGAATGCCAACACGGCGGGAAAGGGCGGGCAGGCGAAGAACGCGGAGCTGGTGCTGAGGCGAGGGGGGGACGAGAGAGGGCAGGCCAAAGAGAAGGCGAAGAAGGCGCGGCGGGCTGGCGGTGGCGAGGGGGGGGCCGACGGCGAGGCCGCCGAGCTCGCGTCGCGGAGAGAGGCCGAGCTGGCCTTCGCGCGGCGGCGTCACGAGATCAAGGCGATGCGCCCGGCGGCGGAGCTTCGTCGCGTCACGGTCGCGATCCCGGCGGCGGTGACGATCGGCCTCGGGGCCGTGCCGAACATCGAAGCCATGATGGCCGAGATTCGGAAGGAGCTGCCCAATTACGATCACGAGCGGGCGGGCCGGCTGCGCGAGTATGCGCTCGCGGCGGCGCACGCGCACTATCGGGTGGCCCTCGAGGCCGAGGGCGAGGCGCGGCTGCGGGCCCTCTTGGAGGAGGCCGCGCCGCTGCGCGAGCGGATGCTGCGCGCGGCCGAACTGCACGCCCACTACGGTGAGCTCGACCCCGACGTCGTGGCGTCGATTCGCCGCGGCACCGGGCACCTCGACACCGCCAACGATCTGGGCCAGCTCGCCCCGCTCTTCCGCCGCGCGGGCGACAAGCTCGCGGGCCGCACCCCCGTGACCGAGGCCGACATCGAGCGGGCCGCCGCGCTGAGCGACGAGCTGCTCGAGGCGCTGGGCCAGCGCCGCGTGGGCACCGACGGGGCCTCGCTGCCCAGCGAGGCCGAAGAAGACCGCATCAAGGCGTTCTGGCTCTATCACGGCGTCTACGAAGAGAGCCGCCGGGCCACGGCCTACGTTCGCTGGTACGAGGGCGACGCCGACCAGCTCGTGCCCTCGCTCTTCCAGGGGCACCGCCGCCGCGGCTCGGCGCCGGACGAGCCGGTCGAGGAGCCCGCGCCGGCCGAGCCGGTCGACCCGGCCGAGGGCGACTGATCCAAGCGGCGGATGACCTTGCGCGCCCGAGGCCGCCCCGGACTCGAAGTCCGGGGCACGGCGTATCCCCTTCGTGCCCCGCGGAATCGACACCGATCCGGAGAGCAAAGCCCGGCCCTCGCTGGGGCCGGGCTCCCGCGGGCGTCGGCTTCCGGGCGAGCGGGCGCGAGCGGCGCGCGGCGAGGGAGCCCGGCCCCAACGAGGGCCGGGCTTTGCTGTCCGTTCGCGCGGGTGACGCCGTGCCCCGGACTTCGAGTCCGGGGCCGCCGGCCGAACCGGTCGACCCGGCCGAGGGCGACTGAGGGGCCCCTCAGCGCGCCTGGGGGGCCGCGAGCGCCAAGAGCACCGCGGTGACGGCTTCGCGGTCATCGATCAAGAGCGCCCGGGCGAGGGCGTTGCGGCCGAGGGCGGCGGCGCCCAGATCGTCGCCGCCGACGTCGAGGCGCAGCCCGAGCAGGCGCGCCTCGTAGCGGCGCAAGAGCGACTCGGCGTCGCGGTAGAAGCGCTGGCTGCCGTCATTGGCGAGCACGAGCAGGCGCGAGATGCGGGGCGCCCCCGGCTGGGCCCCGGGCTTGGCTTGCAGGGCGTCGAGGCCGCGCTGCTCGTTCGCGAGGCGCGTCTCGATGGTCTCGAGGCCCTGCGCGAGCGCGCCCCGGCGGCCCGAGCCGGCGAGCGCGCGCGAGAGCACCTCGGTGAGCGGCAGGTGCGCGACGGCGATGGTGCCTTGCGCCCAGAGCGGGCGGGCGCTCGCTTCGAGGGCGGCCGTGACGGCGGGCGCGCGCGGGTCGGCCTCGAGGGCGCGGGGCAGCTTGGCTCGGAGGGCGGCGGGCATGAAGGTCGGGCGAGGGTAGCCGACTTAGCGGGACGCGGCCTGCGCCTCGGCGACGCGGCGCCGGCAGGCTTGCTCGGCCTCGCGGGCCTGCGCCTCGGGCGAGGTACGAGACCGCGAGGGCGACGGCGGCGAGGGCGGCGACGAGGGCGACGGCGGCGAGGGCGGCGACGAGGCCGGCGGCGGCCCGGCGCCGCAGCCGCTGCGCGCGGTCGTGGAAGTCGGCGAGGGCCTGCAGAGAGCGCTCTTCGCGCTCGCCGAGGCCGCGGGCTTCGCCGCCCCCTTCGGCGCGCCGCCGCTCGAGCCAGGCGCGGGCCTCGCGGGCGGCGCGGTCGCGCCAGAGCAGGCCTTCGGCCTCGCCGCCGGCCTGCCACTGCTGGGCGGCCGAGCTTGGTGTCGCGGGCCAGGGGTAGCCCGCCGCGGGGCGGACGCGAAGCGCCGAAGCCCGCGCCGCCCGGCGCCCCGCCCCCCGGCAGCCGCTCAGGCCGCGGCGCCCGCGCCCTCGGCCTCGTCGGCCGGGGTGATGGGCTTGGCCGGCGGGTGCAGGCGCAGCAAGTACACGCGCCGGGGCGAGGCCTCGAGCACCTCGAGCACCGTGCCGTCGGCGGTCGTCACCTTCGTGCCGGGCCGCGGCATCTGGCCGGCGAGCGCGATGGCGAGGCCGGCGACGGTCGTCCAGTCGCGGCTCTCGGGCAGGGCGAGCGCGAGCTCGCGGTTGACGTCGTGCACGGGCGCGCGCCCGTCGACGAGGATGCCGCCGTCGGGCCCGAGCCGGATGTGCTCGGAGGGCGGCTCGTTCTCGCTGTGAATCTCGCCCACGATCTCTTCGACCAGGTCTTCGACGGTGACCATGCCGGTCAACCCCCCCTGCTCGTCGACCAAGAAGCCGAGGGGCGAGCGGTAGCGCTGCAGCGTGCGCAGCACGTCGAGCGCGCGCACCTTCTCGGGGATGAAGCGCGGCGGGTGCAAGAGGCGCCCGAGGTCGAACCCGTCGCCGCGGCGCAGCTGGCCGAGCACGTCCTTCGCGCTGACGTGGCCGACGACGTTCTCGGGGTTCGAGTCGTAGACGGCCAGGCGCGCGAAGCCCGAGGTCTCGAAGGCGCGCAAGAGCTCGTCGCGCGTGGCCGTCTTGGGCACCGCGGCGATGTCGCTGCGCGGCACCATCACGGCCGTCGCGGAGAGGCCCTCGAAGTCGAAGGCGCGCGTGGCGATGTCGCTCGTCTTCGCGTCGAGCTGCCCGGCCTGGCTCGCCTCCTCGACGAGCTGGCGAATCTCTTCGGGCGAGACGCGCGTCTCGGTGAAGTTGGTGCGGTCGCCGAACAGGCGCAAGATCAGGTTCGAGCTCGCCGTCAGCAGCCAGACGATCGGGCCCGCGAGCCACGAGAGGCTGCGCAACGGCGGGCCGATGAGCAAGGCGTAGCGCTCGGAGGCGCGCAGCGCGAGCGACTTGGGCACGAGCTCGCCGACGACGATCGAGAGGAACGAGACCCCCGTGACGACGAGCGCGAGCGCGACGTCGTCGGCCTTGGTGCCGAGCCCGAGCCGCTCGAGGGCCGGCGTCAGCGCCGCGGCGACGCGCGCGCCGCCGAAGGCCGCGGCCGTGGCGCTGACGACCGTGATGCCGACCTGTACCGTGGCGAGGAAGCGCTCGGCGCTGTTGCGCAGCGCCTCGACCGCCCGGGCGCGGCGGCTGCCCCCATCGACCAGCTCGCGCAGGCGCGTCTTGCGCACCGAGAGCACCGCGATCTCGGCGCCCGAGAAGAGCCCGTTCAGCAAGATCAGCGCGAAAATGATGAGAAGCTCGGAGACCATCGGTCGGTCGTGCCTCGCCGGAAGCCGCCCCGGGGGGCGCCCTCTACCATGGCACGCCCGAGGGCGGCTGGCGCGCGCCCCCCCCCTTCCCGGGCCTCCGCGGGCCTCCGCGGGCCCCCGGCGGGCCCCGGCCGGGTCAGACGGCGGGTGAGCGCTGCGTCGCCGCCCCGACCTCGTCCGCCGGCAGGTCGCGGTAGCCAAGCCCCAGGCGCCCGCCCACGAGGCGCACGAAGGGCGACAGGCGCGGCGTCACGCCCACCGCGGTCGGCGACATGGCCGCCCGCGCCCGCTGGACGAGCTCGGCCTGGAGCAGGGGCTCGCCCGCCTCGCAGCGCACCCGCTCGAGCGCGTCCGGCTGACCCCGAGCTCGACGCCGAGCTGGGCGAGCGTCGAAGGGCTCGCGTCGCCCGGCTCGCGGGGCCTCGCGTTCAAAACACCCGAACCTGTCGGCGAACCCAGCCGACCCCGCCCCGATCGTCGCGCGCGACGAACCAGAAGGTGACGACGCGATTCTTCGAGGCCCGCCGCGCCACCCAGCGGGTCGAGGTCGAGGGCGCGGCGCGCACCTCGTCTTCGAAGATGCCCTCGGTGGCGTAGAATTGAACGATCTGGCCTTCGTCGAAGGCGACGCCGAGCTCGTCGACGCCGCGCTCGGCCGGGCCGAGCGCGAGCGAGATGCGGCGGGCGAGCGAGGCGTCGCAGGCGTCGAAGTCGTTGCCCTCGACGTCGCAGGCGTCGACCTCGGGCACGAGCCCCTCGGGCCAGTCGGCGCCCTCCCACGAGAGGCCCTCGA
>DASTPP010000224.1:0-19639 GCA_035762175.1 Polyangiaceae bacterium
GACCGCCGCGTTGGTCGTCGACACGAGCAACACCCGCCCCGCCACTCCTTGCCCAATTGCCGACGCGACGAGGGCCCCGAGGGTGTGCGTCTTGCCGGTGCCGGGCGGGCCGTCCAGGAAACCAGCAGCGTGGGCGATCAGCCCGAAGGCCTCGCGCTGGCGCGCCCGCAGCCCGTCCGGCGGCTCCGGGGCCCGGAAGCGCTCGCCCCCGCCCCGGCAGCCTTCGAGCACCGCCTCGGCCCCCGCCCCGGCCCCCTCGCGCTGCCACACCCGCAGGAGCGGCTCGAGGAAGCGCGGCGGGTAGAGCCAGAGAAAGTCGCCCACCGGCGGCGGGCGGCTCGTCACGAAGCGCACGTGCACCGCGGGCGGGTCGGTCACGATCGCGCTCACGTCGCCGCCGCCGCCCGGCCAGTAGGCGCGCGCCGCCTCGAGCGTCTCGTCGAAGCGGGCTTCGTCGCGCCCCACCTCGACCCCGAAAGCCCAGACCCCGCCCCCGAGCGACTCGCGCGCCTTGATCGTGAGCCGCACCGGCTGCGACGACGCCGCCAGCTCGGCCTCGAGCCCCTCGACGATGGCGGCGACGTCGACCGACAAGGGGCGAACCTTAGCGCGCGAGCCGCGAAGCGCCGCCCGCGAAGGCTGCCGCGCAGGCCGCCCGAGGGCGAGCCCGGCCGCGCCCCCCGTTCAGGGCGCCGCCGGGGCGAGCGGCGCGAGGGCGAGCCCGGCCGCGCTCCCCGCTCAAGGCGCCGCCGGGGCGAACGGCTCGAGGGCGCCCCCGGCTCAGTGGGCCGCCGGGGCGAGCGGCGCGTCGGCCCCGGCGGGGTCGGACGCCGGGCCGCCCGCGCGCTCGGCGGCGCGGTGCTGCTTGGCGATGAGCACGTAGACCGAGGGCACGACGAAGAGGGTGAAGAGCGTGCCGATCGTCATGCCGCCGACGAGCACCAGGCCGATCGAGTTGCGCGCCGCGGCGCCCGGGCCGCTCACCAGGGTGAGGGGGAAGTGGCCGGCCACGGTGGCGACCGTGGTCATCAAGATGGGGCGCAGGCGCGTGAGGGCGGCCTCGCGCACGGCGTCGACCTTGCTCGCGCCCTGCTCTTGCAGCACGTTCGCGAACTCGACGATCAGAATGCCGTTCTTCGACACCAGCCCGACGAGGGTGACCAGGCCGACCTGCGAGTAAATGTTGAGGGTGGTCGTCCAGCTGTCGGTGGCCGCAAAGTGCATGCCGGGCGGCCCGAGGAACTTCAAGAAGGTGAAGATGAGCGCGCCGAAGAGGGCGAGCGGCACCGAGCCGACCAGAATGACGAAGGGGTCGCGGAACGAGTTGAACTGCGCCGCCAGCACCAGGAAGATGAGCACGAGCGCGAGCCCCATCGCGGGCAAGAACTTGTCGGCCTCCTGGCGGAGCTGGCGCGACTCGCCGGTGTAGTCGAGGCGGTAGCCGGGCGGCAGCGCCTTGGCCGCGGCGCCCTCGATGACGCGCAGCGCGCCGTCGATCGACTGCGTGTGCACGCCCGAGAGCTTGACCGAGTTGAGCTGCTGGAAGCGGCTGAGCGAGCGCGGCTCGACCGCGTCGCGCAGCGTGGCGATGGCGCTGAGCGGCATCAGCTGGCCGTTCGGGCCGGTGATGTGCACGTCGGCGAGGTCTTCGGGGGTCAGCCGCCCGGCCCGCTCGATCTGGGCGATGACCTTGTAGCTGCGCCCGTCCATGCTGAAGCGGTTGACGAAGTTGCCGCCCAGCATCGAGGCGAGGTCGGCGCCGACCTGCTGCAGGCTCAGCCCCATCGAGGCGACCTTGTCGCGGTCGATGACGATGTCCGCCTTGGCCTGGTCGATCTTCAGGTCGACGACCGGCGGGAAGGCGAACTGGCCGCTCTTGGCCGCCTCCTCGACGAGCAGCTCGGTGAAGCGCGCGAGCTCGCTGTGGCCGGCGGTCGTGGCGACGACGACCTCGACCGGGAAGAAGCCCGGGCTCGGCAGCGCCGGCGGCAAGAAGATCGGGTGCCGGATGCCGGCGAGCGACCCGAGCCGCGCGTTCAGCTCTTCTTGGATCTCGAAGATGGTGCGCTTGCGCTCGCCCCAGGGCTTGACGAGCACGCCCCCGAAGCCGAACGCGGGCGAGGTGACCTGGAAGCTGTGGTCGTACTCGGGCATCTCGCGGAAGATCCGCCCGGCCTCGTTGGTGTAGGCCGTCAGCTGCTCGAGCGTGGCGTTGGCGGGCGCGTCGACCGCGCCGAAGACGCCGCCGGTGTCCTCGTTGGGGGCGAGCTCCTTGGGCGAGAACATGTAGAGCGGCACGACGAGCAGCGAGAGCACGGCCCAGACCAGGTACACCGCGGGGCGCGCCCGCAGCGTCGCGCCGAGCGCCCGGGCGTAGGCCGCCTTGAGCCGCTCGAAGGCGCCGTCGACGGCGCGCGCGAACGCGTTCGGCCGCCCCGGCTTGAGCAGCCGCGCCGACATGACGGGCGAGAGCGTGAGCGCCACCACGCCCGAGATGAAGACGGCGCCGGCGAGGGTGAAGGCGAACTCGCGGAAGAGCGAGCCGGTCAGGCCGGCCTGGAAGCCGACGGGGGCGTAGACGGCGGCGAGCGTGATCGTCATCGCCACGACGGGGCCGACGAGCTCGCGCGCGCCGACGAGCGCCGCCTCGCGCGGGGTCTTGCCCTCGCGCATGTGCCGCTCGACGTTCTCGACGACCACGATGGCGTCGTCGACCACGAGGCCGACCGCCAGCACCACCGCGAGCAGCGTCAGCAGGTTGAGCGTGAAGCCCAGGACCTGCATCAGGAACACCGCCCCGACGAGCGACAG
This sequence comes from Polyangiaceae bacterium, assembly GCA_035762175.1. Lineage (GTDB taxonomy): Bacteria > Myxococcota_A > Polyangia > Polyangiales > Polyangiaceae > DASTPP01. The sequence continues at coordinate 2,812 of DASTPP010000224.1, forward strand.
GGGGATGGCGACGAGCGGCACCAGCACCGAGCGCAGCGACCCGAGGAAGAGGAAGATGACGACGATGACGATGAGCACCGTCTCGCTCAGCGTCTCGACCACCTCGCGCATCGCGTCGTCGATGTACTTGGTCGCGTCGTACGCCGGGGCCGCCTCGAGCCCCGTCGGCAGCTCGCGCTTGACCGCCTCGAGCTCCTTGCGCACGCGCGCGATCACCTCGACCGCGTTGGCGTTGGGCAGCACCCAGACGCCCATGAACACGGCCTTCTTCCCGCTGAAGCGCACGTCCTCGTCGTAGCTCTCGGCCCCGAGCACCACGTCGGCCACGTCCTCGAGCCGCACGAGCGCCCCGCCCTCGGAGCGCACGACCAGCCGCTTGAACTCGTCGAGCGAGCGCAGGTCGGTGTTCGCCGTCACGTTGAGCTGCTGCAGGGCGCCCTTGGTCTGGCCGACGGCGGCGAGGTAGTTGTTCGCCGCGAGCGCCTGGCGCACCTGCGCCGGGCTCACGTTCAGCGCCGCCATGCGCTCGGGCTTGAGCCAGGCCCGGATGGCGAACGCCCGCCCGCCGAGGATGTCGGCCCGCTGCACGCCCTCGAGCGCCGAGAGCCGCGGCTGCACGATGCGGAGCAGGTAGTCGGTGACCTGGTTGTCCTCGAGGATGCCCGACGAGAAGCTCAGGTACATCGCCGCGATCTGCGCGTCGGACGGCTCGATCGCGATGGCGGGCACCTGCGCCTCGGGCGGCAGGTCGGCCCGCACCTGGTTGACGCGCGCGCTCACGTCGGCGAGCGCGTTGGCGGCGTTGAAGTTCAGCTTGAGCCGCACGCTGATCTGCGAGAAGCCCTGCTGGCTCTGCGACTCGATGTAGTCGATGCCGTCGGCGGCCGCGATCGCGCGCTCGAGCGGCATCGTGACGAAGCCGCGCACCAGGTCGGCGCTCGCGCCGACGTACACCGTGCGCACCGTGATCGTGGCGCTCTCGAGCTTCGGGTACTGGCGCACGCTCAGCGAGCCGACCGCCTGCAGCCCGGCGATGAGGATCACCAGGTTGACGACGACGGCCAGGACGGGGCGGCGGATGAACAGGTCGGTGAATTTCATGGGCTCGCCGTGCGCGTGGGGGGCGGGGGCCGGGGCCCCCGCGGGTGCGGCTCGATGCCGGCCGCTCTCAGCTGTTGGCCGGCCGCGGCGTCAGCTGGGGCGCCGGCGCGGCCGCGTTGTTGATCACGACGGGCGCGTTGTTGCGCAGCTTGAACGCCCCGGCGCTCACCACCTCTTGCCCCGGCTTGACCCCGTCGACCACGGCGACGAAGTCGCCGCGCGCGGGGCCCAGCTTGACGAACTGCTGGCGCGCGACCTTGCGCGGCCCGGCCGGCGCCCCGGGCATCGGCGGCGGCGCGTCGCCCTTCGGCTCTTCGAGCACGAACACCGAGTCGCCGTAGGGCGCGTGCACCACCGCCGTGGCCGGCACCACCACCGTCTTCGCCTGCGGCTGCCGGGGCAGGACCACCTCGACCTGCGCGAACATGCCCGGCCGCAGCTTGTCGTGCGCGCTCGGCACGCTCGCCCGCAGCTTGACCGTCCGCGTCGCCGCCTCGATGCCGGGCTCGATCGCGCTGACGGTGCCCTCGAAGGTCGCCCCCTCCTTTTCGAGGGTCACCCGCACCGGCGCCCCCACCGCGACGTCGCCCAGCCGCTGCTGCGGCAGCGAGAAGTCGACGAACACCGACTCCATCGCCTCGAGCGTCGTGATCGTGGTGCCCGGGGCCAGGAACTGCCCCAGGTTGATCGACCGGATGCCCAGCTTGCCCGCGAAGGGCGCCCGCACCACCTTGCGCGCGATCTGCGCCTGCAGCGCCCCCACGTCGGCCGTCAGGGTCTTGAGCTGTGCCTCGTCGCTGTCGACCTGCGCCGGCGCGATGGTGTTGCTCTCGAGCAGCGTCCGCGAGCGCCGCAGGTTCACCTCCGCCAGCTCTTTGCGGGCCAGCGCCGAGGCGAGCTGCGCCCGCTCGACGCCCGACTCGAGCTCGACCAGCACCTGCCCCGCCTTGACCACCGCCCCCGACTCGAACCGGATGGCCGACACCACCCCGGCCGCGTCGTTGCTCACCGCGACGCCCTTGGCCCCCGAGACGCTGCCGATCGCCGAGAGCGTGCCCTCCCAGGACTGCTCTTGGGCCGTGGCCGCGGCCACCACCTCGGGCGGGGGCCCCGACTTCTCCATCTGCTCGCCCATCTTGATGAGCGAGCCGATCTGGAGCGCCTTCACGCCGGCCAGGGCGCCGACGAGCACGACGAGGCCGAGGATCACGAGAACGTAACGCATGGGGGACCGGTTCATGTCGGTGCGGGGGGCGAACGTCAAGTGCGCTGGCGCGCAGCTTCGATGTGATGGGCCGGCTGGACGTCTCGGGCGGGGGCGCCCGGCCGCCTTGCGGACGGCGCGGGCGGGGGGGCGCGTCGCCCCGGGAGCGAAGCCCCCCCCCTCGGGCAGCACCTGATAGCCTAGGGCGCCCCGGACCGCCAGCAAGAGCGCCCCGCCCGGCGGGGGCCCGCCCCCGACCCGCCCGCCGGCGCCCCCGCGGGCCGGGGACGGCTCGGCGCCGGGGGGCCAGGGCGGCGGGCCCCGTCCGCCCCATCTCCATTCTCGTTCTCGCGGAGGGCCGGGGCGCGGGGGGGACGATCGCCGGGCGGCGCCGACGTCACGTTTCGAACGAAGAACGAAATGCGAACGCGCCGGGGTCGGTCGCGGTCGAAGGACAGCCCATGCCCTTCGGGCGCCCTCGGCCGGCGCCGAATGCGGCGCCGCGCGCGGCGGCGAGATCGGTATGTGCGCGCAAACGTCGAATTCGCCATAGCGACGGCGGGCCCCGGCGCGCGCGGCGCCGCGGGGCACGTCGACGACCGGGGGGCGTGCGCCGCCGCGGGGCACGTCGACGACCGGGGCGCGCGGCGCCGCGGGGCACGTCGACGACCGGGGGGGCGTGCGGCGCCGCGGGGCCTGCCGACGACCGGGGCGCGCGAGGCCGCGGGGCACGTCGACGGGGCTCGCACCCGCGCCCCGAAGGTCGTCGCCCCGGGGCCGCCGGGGCCCGCGGCGTCGCGCCGGGGCGCCGCGCGGGGCGGGCGGCCTCGGGGGCCGGCCGGCGCGCCAGATGCGCCGACCTCCTGTCGTGAATGCAGCCGCCCCCGAACGTCCGTGCGGGTAGGTAGTTCCACGATGGGCGCGCCGTTTGGGGTCGGCCCGGCGCGCGCGTCATTTCGCCTTGGGGTGCGCTCGGCGCTTGCGGGCGGGCGGCGCCCGCGCCTAGCCTACCGTGTCGCGGGGGTTTGTCTTATGACGAATGGGTACGCGCCGTGTGGCTGCTGACGATCGAAGACGACGAGGGGTTGACGACCTACCACCGCCTCTCGGGCGAGCGGTGTTCGCTCGGGCGCACGCCCGACAACGACGTCGTGCTGGCGCAGCTGAACATCTCGCGGCGCCACGCGCGCCTCGAGCGGCGTGGCGGCGTGCTCTTGGTCCGCGACGAGGGCAGCCGGGCGGGCTCGTTCCTCAACGGCCAGCGCGTCCTCAAGCCGACGCCGGTCGCCGACGGCGACGCGCTGCAGCTCGGCGACTACGTGGTGCGGTTCTCGAGAGAGCTGTCGGCGCTCGACCTGACGCCGCCGCCTCGCTACGTCGTTCCGGCCCGCTTGCGCGGCCTCGCCGGCCCCGTGGCGGGCTTCGAGCACATGTTCGTCCGCGACGAGATCGTGACCATCGGCCGCTGGGACGACTGCACCCTGCGCATCGTGCACGAAGACATCGGCCCGCTCTTCGCGGTCGTCCGGCCCCTGCCCGACGGGCGGCACGAGCTGCTCGACGAGGGCGGCGGGGGCCGGCTCTTCGTCAACGGCCGCCAGGTCTTCATCGCCCAGGTGCTCGAGGGCGGCGACGCCATCAACCTCGCGGGCGTCGCGCTGCTCCGCTACCTCGAGCCGAGCCAGATGCCCGACCCGCGCTTCGATCAGTTCTGGGGCGAGGGCGTGGCGCCTCCGCCGGCCGAGCCCTTGCCGGTGAGCCTCACGCCCGCGGCGATCCGGCGCGGGCGCGGCGTGGCGCTCGGGGCGTCGGGGGCCGGCGCGGGTGAGGGGGGCGGGGCGGGCGGCCGGGCGGGGCGGGCGGCGGCGACGGGGCAGGGGGGCGCCGGGGCGCCGGGGGTCGCCGCGGGTGAGGGGGGCGGGGCGGCGCGGCCGGCGGGCCAGGGGGGCGGGGCGGGCGAGCCCGGCGGCGGCCCGCGGCGCGAGTTCGGCGAGCTCGATCTCTCCGACCACCTCGAAGAGCTGGTCGACGCGCTCTTGCCGCCGCGGCGGGTCGAGTCGGCGGGGCCCCTGGCGCTCCCCGTGGCCATGCCGCCTTCGGCCTCGTACCGCCGGCTGCGCCAGACGACGATCGGCCGCCGGGCCGACAGCAAGGGGCGCGAGCGGGCCGTGGTGGTCGAGCGCGTGGCCACGCCCGACGACGACGACGAGGCGCCGAAGCCGCGTCGCTCGTTCCCGAGCCTGCACTCGCCCTTGCTGGGGCCCGAGCCCCTGCCGGGCGAGGCGGGGGGCGTGGCGCCCGAGGGCGAAGTCATCCGGGCGGGCGCGGGCCTCCTGCACACCGCGCCGACGCCCGTGCGCATCGAGCGCGACCCCTCGGGCAGGCTGTTGACCGCCTTCGAGGCCTCGGTCGACGACGCCTACCGCGACGCCGAGGGCGCCGGCCTCCTGCCCGGGCCGGGCGAGCCCGGCGCCGAGGTGCCCGAGGCGCCCGGCCGCCCCCCGTTGCCATCGTCCTCGTCCCGCCGCCCGAGGGCGGCCGCGCTCTACGCCCTCGCCGTCGGGGGCTTCGGCGTCGTGTTCGGGCTGCGCCTTCTCGGGCCGGCGGCCGGGGGCGCGGCGCCGTCGGGGGCCCAGCTTCGTTCGGTCGCCACGCCGCTCGTGGCCACGAGCGAGGGCCCCTCGCCGGCCCCGAGGGCCTTGCTCGAGCCCGAGGCCGCGCCGCGCGACCGGGCCGCGCCGCCCCCGCCCGAGGGCCCGCCGGCGTCGTCGGGGGCGCAGGCGGGGCCCCAAGAGGCGCCCGCCGCGCCGGCGCAAGATCCGGCGCTCGCGGAGGCTCTGAAGCGGCGCCCTCGGGTGGCGTCGGCGGCGGGGGCCGAGGCGCAAGACCCCTCGGCGGGTGGGCCCAAGCCGCCCGCGGGCGCTCGGCGCTCGCGGCTCGAGGCGCGGGCCCGCGCGGGGCGCGCCAGCGCCGACGAGCTGCGAGAGCTCATGAGCGTCTGCCAGGCGGCCGCCGACGCGAGCTGCATCGCGCTCGTCGTGCCGCTGCTTCGCCGCGTCGGCGACGAGCCCTGAGCGGCCCGCGGGCCGGCCGGGGCGGCGGGCGAGAGAGAAGGCGGCCGCCCGCGCGGCCCCGGCCCCCTCGCGCGGGGGCGACCCACGGAGGCGCGTCGCGGCCGACGCGCGGCGGCCCCGGGCCCCCTCGCGCGGGGGGCGACCCGGGCGTCGCGCTCAGTTCGTGGCGAAGCAGTAGAACCGACCCGCCCCGCCCCGCTGGGCGAGCGCGGCGGCGCTGCAGCCCGCCGAGTCGTGGGCCGATTGCCACGAGTTGCGCGGCGGGGTCGCGTCTTGCTGCGGCCCGAGCCCGTCGCTGTGGCCGACCTTCGCGATGACGTCGTCCGCGTCCGACGTCCAGTTGCTGCAGTGCTTGCCGGCTTCTACGCGGCCCTCGGCCGTCGAGCCGGTGAGGATGTCGTGCTCGTTGGGGTCGGGCGAGTCGGTCCACTGGCCGTTGATCTTGGCGCCCCGCTCGTCGAGAAAGTCGTCGGCCTCGCCCGTGCGCGCGTGCAGGGCGTCGAGGTTCTCGGCGATGGTGACGCCGGCCGCGTTCACCCAGGGCCCGGCGCCGATGCGGTCGCGGGCGTTGACGGGCTGGCCGTTGCCGCCGTCTTCGGCGCTCAAATAGGCGCGCCAGGTCTTGGCGCCGGCGCCCACCGCCGCGGCGAGATCTTGGCATTGCTTGTCGGCGCCGGCGATGCCGCCGAGGTTGCCCGAGTTGGTCTTGCTCGTGACGAAGAAGGTCATCGTGGCCGCGCCGCCGCCGCCCGAGCCGCCCGTGCCGGAGCCGCCCGTGCCCGAGCCGCCGGTGCCGCCGCCGCCGGTGCCGGAGCCGCCCGTGCCCGAGCCGCCGGTGCCCGAGCCGCCCGTGCCGCTGGTGCCGGGGTTATCGTCGTCATCGTCGTCGCCCGAGCAAGACGCGGCGCTGAGGGCGCTCAGGGTGACGAACGTGAGGAGATAAAAAAATCGCTTCATGCTGAAAACTCCAAAAGCTTGGGGTTCGCTGCAAGGGTGTGGGCCGGCAACCTACCACGGGAGCGGGGCGCTGGTGGACCCACCTTACGGTGGCGAAAGGAAGGGCGAAATTTCGTTCCATGATCGAAGTTTCGTCCGCGCCCGAGGTGGGGCTCCTCCGTGAGCGAAGGCGCCCGCCCAGGTCGGCCCCTTTGGCGCACGAGCGGTCGGGGGGTATCGATGTTGCTGAGCACGAGGGCGCGTCGGCGTTCGCGGCGCTCGCGCTCGTGCTCGCGCCAGGTGCTTTGCGCATTCGTGTGGCCCGCGCGGCCGCGTCATGAGCTTCGGCTCACGCCCGCGCAACGCGCAACGCGGGGCGTAAGGGGTTCGGGGCCCCGATGGGTGCGCCCTGGTGGTTATTGAATTTGCAAGCGGCGGGGGCGAAGAGAAATCATACTAGGTGAAATTCGCTTCCGGTCTCCGACGACCTCGGGCCGAGGCTGACGCGCGCAGCCTCCGACGCGAGCCCAGGCTTTGCTTGGTTCGAACCGGGCTTTTGGCGCCAACCCTGGCGAGACCCGGCTACCGGCCGCACCCGGGCGGCCCGGCGGCTTCGTACGCGCGGCCTCGCCCCCGCTCACGGAGACATCCCCATGCCCTCCTTCCCCCTCGCTAAGAACTGGTGGTCGCTCGCCGCCCGTGGCGCGCTCGCAGTCCTGTTCGGCGTGTTCACGGCGGCCATGCCGGGGCTGACGCTCAGCACGCTGCTGCCGCTCTTCGGGGCGTACGCGCTGCTCGAGGGCGGCCTCAACCTCGTCGGCGCCTACCGCGCGGGCCGCGACGGCGAGCGCTGGCCGGCGCTCTTGCTCGAGGGCGCGCTCAGCGTCGTCTGCGGCCTCGTGGCCCTCGTGCAGCCCGAGCTGGGCCTTTCCCGCTTCATTTACCTGCTCGCGTTCTGGGCGGTGGCCACCGGCGGCCTCGACGTCGTCGCCGGCCTGCGCCTGCACCGGCGGCTCGCGGGCGAGTGGCTGCTCGCGCTGGGCGGGGCCGCCTCGGTCGGCTTCGGCCTGCTGCTCGTGGCCGCGCCGCGGGCGCTGACCGTCGGGTACTGGCTCGGCGCCTATTCGCTCTTGCTCGGCACGCTGCTCCTCGGGGTGGGTATGCGCCTGCGGGCGTTCACCGACGATAACGAGCGGGCCAGCCTGAAGCAGCCCATCGAAGAGATCTGAGGCCGGGGCGCGAGGGGGGGCTCGGGCCGCGGGGGGGCTTACTTCGCGGCCTCGCCGCGGCCCGCGCGGGCGAGGGCGGCGTACAAGAGCGCGCCGGGCAGCAGGCCGACGAGGGCGGTGCCCACGAGCTCGACGCGCAGCAAGTGGTCGCGCCCGGCGCCCGGGCCCCAGAAGGTGTAGCCGACGACGGCGGCGTTGCCCCCGAACGCGGCGAGCGCCCCGCCGAGGAGCCCGGCCCAGAGGCGCCCGGTGCCGCGCGCGAAGAGCGCGCCGCCGAGGGCGCCGAGCGCGCCCGCCGCGCCCGCCACCGCCCAGGGGCCGGTATGGAGGAAGGCGAGGGCGATGGCGAGGTCGATGACGGCGAGCAGGCTCGGCACGACGCCGGCGACGAGCACCAGCGCGAGGCCGGCGTGCTCGAGCGGGCCGGCGGGCGCGGCGCCGGCCGGCCGCAGCGGGTTGCGGGGGCCCACGACGGGCCGGCGCACGCGCTCGGTCACCGCGCGGCGCGCGAAGCCCTCGTCCCAGTCGGGCTCGTCGAGCGCCGAGGGCGGCGCGCCCGAGCGGGGCGTCCCGGGGGCGCCCGAGCGCGGGGGGGACGGCTCGCCGTCGGGGCGCGAGGCGGCCTTGGCGCGCCCGGCTGCCGCCTGGGCGGAGGCGGCGGGGCCGAGCGCGGCGAGCAGCTCGCTCGCGCTCTTGCCGCGCCGAAACAGCTCGAGCAAGAGCTCGCCCGGCAGCTTGCCGTCTTGCTTGAGCGCCCGCTTGATGCGCTCGTCGGACCAGCCCTCGCGGCGCAGCAACGTGAGCAAGTTCTCGGCCGCGATGAGCACCTCGATCGTCGAGGCGTCGGTGTGCTCGAGCAGCGCGGCGAGCACGGCGCCCGCGTTCGCTTTCGGCGGCATGGCCCGGGCACTATACCGCGCCGCGGGCCGCCCGTGCGGCGCGCGAGGGCGGGGGCGTCGCCGGGGGGCGCCGGGCGGCCGAGGCGCGCGGGGGCGCTGCCGCGGCGCGTGGATGGCTTGTCGGCGCCGGGCGGGGCCGGCGGGCGGGGCCTTCGCCGGGGCCCGGACGCGCGAGGCGGGGGCCAGACGTGCGGGGGGGCGGCGGGCGGCGGCGGACAGGTTCGCGGCGGCGGGGCTCTTCGGCGCGGGGGCGGGGCTCTTCGGCGCGGGGCCGGCGGGCGGGCGCGCGGCGCTTGAAGGGGCCGGCGCGAGGGGGTATGGACGCGGGCTCCGTTTTCGAGCGTGCCACCTGCGATTGCAGATAAATGAGGAGGCCGGCCCATGGCGAAAAGTTACCCGAAAGCGCCCCCGATGGTCATCGACCAGAAGAAGACCTACCAGGCGGTGCTCCGCACGGAGAAGGGCGACATCCGCGTGAATTTGTTCGCCGACCGCGCGCCCGTCACGGTCAACAATTTCGTCTTCCTCGCCCGCGACGGGTTCTACGACCGCACCACCTTCCACCGGGTCATTCCCGACTTCATGGCCCAGGGCGGCGACCCCGACGGCACCGGCCGGGGCGGCCCCGGCTACAAGTGGGAGGACGAGCGCAGCGCGCTAGGCATCCCCCACGACGGGGCGGGCGTCCTCAGCATGGCCAACGCCGGCCCGAACACCAACGGCAGCCAGTTCTTCATCACCCACCGGCCGACCCCGCACCTGAACGGCAAGCACGCCGTCTTCGGCAAGGTCGCCGACGCCGAGAGCTTGAAGGTGCTGATGTCGCTGCGCACGCGCGATCCGGGCAGCGACGCGCGCCCCGGCGATCGCATCCTGAACGTCGAGATCGTCGAGTCCTGAGTCGGGGCGGGCGGGGCGCGGGCGGCGCAAGAGTCGGGAGGCGAGCATGGCGGGCGACGTGGCGGTGGTGGTGGGGGTGGGCGAGGGCATCGGCGGCGCGCTCGTCGAGCGCTTCGCGCGCGACGGCTACCGGGTGGCGGCGATCGCGCGGTCCGAGGCGCGGGCGAAGGCGGCGGCGGCGCGGGGGGGCGAGGGGGCGAGGGCGTACGCCTGCGACGCGACCGACGAGGCGCAGGTGCGCGCGACGTTCGCGGCCGTCCGGGCCGAGCTCGGCGAGCCGTCGGCGCTGCTCTACAACGCCGGCAGCGGCCGCTGGGGCACCTTCGACCAGGTCGCCCCCGCCGACTTCGAGCACACCTTCCGGGTCAACGTGCTCGGGCTCTTCCTCGCCGCGCGCGAGGTCGTGCCCGCGATGCGGGCGCGGGGCCGCGGCGTCGTCGGCGTCACGGGCGCGACCGCGTCCTGGCGCGGCAAGCCGATGACCACGGCCTTCGCGGCGGGCAAGGCGGCCCAGCGCAGCTTGGCCCAGTCGATGGCGCGCGAGCTCGGCCCCGCCGGCGTCCACGTCTTTTACGTCGTCGTCGACGGCGTCGTCGACCTGCCGGTGACGCGCGAGCGGGCGCGCGATCTGGCCGACGAGGCCTTCCTCAAGCCGGCCGACGTCGCCGAGACCTACGCCCTGCTCGCCCGCCAGCCCCGCTCCGCGTGGACCTTCGAGCTCGACGTGCGCCCCGCGGTCGAGCGCTGGTGAGCGGCGGCCGCGGGGCCCGCCGGCGCGCGGCGGGGCCCGGGCGGCGGGGGGCGCGCGCGAAGGGGGCTCGCCAGCGGGCCCGACTTGGGCGAAGGTGCCGGCCATGAGCGAGCCCCTCTCGTACGCCCTCGAAGGCAAGACCGCCGTCGTCACGATGGACGACGGCAAGGCGAACGCGCTCTCCGAGGCGATGATCGCCGGCCTCGTCGCCGCCGTCGCGCGGGCCGAGGCCGAGGCGAGCGCGCTCGCGCTGTTCGGCCGCCCCGAGCGCTTCTGCGCCGGCTTCGACCTGCGGGTGATGATGAGCAGCCCCGAGGCCGCGCGCGGCATGCTCCGCCAGGGCGCCGACATGCTCCTGCGGCTCTACGGGTGCGCGGTGCCGCTGGTCATCGGGTGCACGGGGCACGCGCTGGCGGGCGGCGCGCTCGTGCTCCTGACGGGCGACCTGCGCGTCGGGGCCGCCGGCGCCCACCGCGTCGGCCTGAACGAGGTGCAGATCGGGCTGCCGGTGCCCGTCCTCGCGGCCGAGCTGGCGCGCGCCCGGCTCGCGCCGACCGAGCTCACCCGGGCCACGCTCGGCGCCCACATCTACGGGCCCGACGAGGCGCGCGCGGCGGGCTACCTCGACGAGGTGGTGCCGGCCGAGCGGGTGCGCGAGCGCGCGCTCGGCGAGGCCGCCCGGCTCGGCGCCCTCGCGCGCCCGGCCTTCGAGGCGAGCAAGCGGCGGCTGCGGGGCGCCACCATCGAGCTGATTCGCTCGACGCTCGAAGATGATCTGCGCACGCTGCTGGGCTGACCCTTCGCCCGACGCTCGACGCTCGACGCTCGACGCCCGACGCCCGACGCTCGAGACGATCGGCGCACGCTGCTCGGCGGAGCGGCCCGGGCGGCGGCGCCGCGCCCGGGCGCGGGCGGAGCGGCCCGGCGCCGGCTCAGCGCTCGGGCGCGGGCCGGGCGAGCCAGCTCGCCGCGCGCTCGAGCCGGTCGGAGGCGTCGCCGAGCTCGTCGGGCGTGGCGTCCTCGTCGCCGGCGAGCGCGTCGAGCGCGGCGGCGAGGCGGCGCGCCTCGTCGAGGGCGCCGGGCGGGGCGCCGGGCGGGGCGCCGGCGGCGATGGCGCGCTCGGCCGAGCGCAGCAGGAGCCTCGCCCGCTGGCGCAGCTCGGCGACCGAGCGCTGGCGGCGGTCGTCGTCGCGCAGCCGCTCGGCCTCGGCGACGAGCTGCTCGATGCGCGAGCGCGACAGGCCGCCCGAGGGCCGCACGACCACCGACTGGCGGCGCCCGGTGGCCACGTCGCGCGCCTCGACCTGCAAGAGGCCGTCGACGTCGATCTTGAAGGTGACCTCGATCATGGGCACCCCCCGCGGGGCGGGCGGGATGCCCGTCAGGTCGAAGCGGGCGAGGCTCTGGTTGTCGGCGGCCATGGCGCGCTCGCCCTGCAGGACGTGCACGGGCACGAACGACTGGTCGTCGACGCTGGTGGTGAAGAGCTCGCTGCGCTCGGTGGGGATGGGCGTATTCCGCGGGATGAGCCGGGTGAAGACGCCGCCGCCGGTCTCGACGCCGATGGAGAGGGGCGTGACGTCGAGCAGCAGCGGGTCGCCCTCGGCGCCCTCGAGGGCGGCGGCGTGCAGGGCGGCGCCGACGGCGACGACCTCGTCGGGGTCGATGCCGCGCTGCGGCTCGCGGCCGAAGAAGTCGCGCACCGCGCGCTGCACGGCGGGCATGCGGGTCATGCCGCCGACGAGCACGACGTTCTCGACGTCGGCGGGCGCGAGGCGGGCGTCGGCGAGGGTCTGGCGGCAGACGGCGAGGGTGCGCTCGACCAGGTCGCGCGTCAGGATCTCGAACTCGCTCCGGCGCACCGGGCGCTCGAGGTGCAGCGGGCCCGCGGGGCCGGCGGTCAAGAAGGGCAGGGTGACGTCGGTCTCGAGGGCCGACGAGAGCTCGTGCTTGGCGCGCTCGACCGCCTCGCGCAGGCGGTAGAGGGCGGCGCGGTCGGCCCGCAGGTCGACGCCCTGCTCGCGCCGGAACTCGCCCGCCAGCACGTCGAGCAGCCGGTCGTCGAAGTCGTTGCCGCCGAGCCGGCCGTCGCCGCCGACGGCCTTGACGCCGAAGACGCCGGCCGACAGCTCGAGGACCGAGACGTCGAAGGTGCCGCCGCCGAGGTCGTAGACGGCGATGCGCTCGGCGCGCCCGCGGTCGAGGCCGTAGGCGAGGGCGGCGGCCGTCGGCTCGTTCAAGATGCGCCGCACGTTCAGGCCGGCGATACGCCCGGCGTCTTTGGTGGCCTGGCGCTGGGCGTCGTCGAAGTGGGCGGGCACGGCGATGACCGCGTCGGTCACCCGGCCGCCGAGGAAGGCCTCGGCCGCCTCGCGCAGGTGCTCGAGCACGTGCGCGCTCACCTCGGGGGGCGACAGCTCGCGCCCGCGCACGCGGACCCACGCGTCGCCGTTGGGCGCCTCGACGACGTCGAAGGGCACGAGCGAGGCCTGCCGCTGCACCTCGGGGGCGCGGCACTTGCGGCCCATCAGGCGCTTGACGGCGAAGACGGTGTGCTCGGCGTTGGCCGCGGCCTGGCGCTTGGCGACGTGGCCGACGCTGCGCCCGCCGCCGGCGAGGTAGCCGACGACCGAGGGCGTCGTGCGCGAGCCCTCGGGGTCGGGCACGACGCGCACCTCGCGCGCGGTGACGGCGCGGCCGGCGGGCGCCTCGACGCACGCGACGCACGAGTTGGTCGTGCCGAGGTCGATGCCGATGACCCGCCGCATGCGCCCGCCGCGCGCCCTCAGCCCCCCGAGGGGGCCTTGGCGACGACGACCATGGCCGCCCGCACCAGCCGCTCGCCCATGGCGTAGCCGGCGCGCACCTCGGCCACGACGCTGCCGGGCGGCTGGTCGGCCGTCTCGACCTGCTGGATGGCCTCGTGCACCTGCGGGTCGAAGGGCGCGCCCGTCGTCGGCACGCGCCGGATGCCGCCGCGCTCGAGCGTGTCGGTGAACTGCTTGAGGACCATGCCGACGCCGTCGGCGACGGCCTTGACGTCGGTCGCCTGGTGGGCGACGAGCAGCGCGCGCTCGAGGTTGTCGAAGACGGGCAAGAGGTCGCGCAAGAGCGACTCGCGCCCGCGCCGCTCGGCCTCGTCGAGGTCGCGGCGGGTGCGCTTGCGGAAGTTGTCGAACTCGGCCGCGGTGCGCAGAAGCTTCTCGCGCGCCTCGGCCGCCTCGGCGCGCAGGGCGGCGGCCGCGTCGGCGGTGCGCGAGACCGTCGGGTCGTCGGCAAAGCCCGCCGGGGGCAGGCCCTCGGGGGCCGAGGCCTGGGTCGGCCAGTCGTCGTCGTGGGGGCGTTCGCCCTCGGCCCTCGGGGCGTCGGGGGGCGTCGGGCCCTGGCCCTTGGGCCCCGCGGGCCCCACCGGTTCGGAAGCGCTCATGGGCGGCGACCATAATCAGCCGCGCGGCGGCCGCAAAGGCCCCGGCGCCCCCCGGCGGTGTGCTAGGGGTGGGGCGCCATGACCGCGCGCCCCTTCCGTGTGCTCGGCCTGCAGCAGGTGGCCCTCGGGGCCCCCCGGCTCGAGCCGCTCGTGCGGCTCTGGGTCGAGCTGCTCGGGGTGCCGCTCGGCGGCTCCTTCACCAGCGAGCGCGAGAACGTCGACGAGCGCATCGGGCGGCTCGGGGCCGGGCCCTTCGCGGTCGAGCTCGACCTGATGCGGCCCCTCGACCCCGAAAAGAGCCCCAAGGTGCACCAGCCCCCGCTCAACCATATCGGGCTCTGGGTCGACGACCTCGCCGCCGCCCACGCCTGGCTCGCCGAGCGGGGGGTGCGCTTCACCCCGGGCGGCGTCCGCCGCGGCGCCGCCGGGCACGACGTCTGCTTCATCCACCCGAAGGGCGACGGGGCCTCGCCTCAGGGCGGCGAAGGGGTGCTCATCGAGCTCGTGCAGGCGCCGCCCGAGCTCGTACGCGCCTTCGACGCCGCCTCGGGGCCGGCCGGCCCGGGGGCGGGCCCCGGCGCCGGGGCGCCCCTTCCTTGACCCGGCGAAATCAACCGACGAAGATGCGGCGTCCGATGGCAAAAAGCGCTTTCTCGGTGCCCGCGCCGTCGCGCCCTGCGCCAGAGGTCGAGGCGCGCCGAACGACGGCTCCAGGAGGGTGGCTGTGATCATCTGCCCGAAGTGCGGCAAAGAAAACCAAGACCATTACAAGTTCTGCCTCGGCTGCGGGGCCGAGTTGCCGCGCGACGTGGCCCCGAAGGCCTACGGCGCCCACGGGGGCAACACGCCCCCGCACGGCTCGCCCGCCATGCGCCCCGGCGGCGCCGACGGCCACGGCGCCGCCACCCCCCTGCGGTCCGCCGGCCTGGGCGGCCCCGCCGGCGCCGCGGCCCAGGCCTCGATGCAGCCCGGCGGCGGCCCCGGCCTCGCCGCCCGCCCGAGCGCCCCCGGCCCCGCCCCCGGCCAGGGCACCCCGGGCGTGCCGCCCGCCGCCGCCCCCGCCCGAAGCCCCGGCTGCCCCCAGTGCGGGCACGTCAACCCCGCCGGCGTGCGCTTCTGCATGTCCTGCGGCTTCAACCTCGCCATCGTCGCCAGCGCCCCGCCCGCGCCGCAGGCCGCGCCCGCCCCCTCGCTCAGCGCCGTCGTGCCCGGCGAGCCCGTCGCCACCCTCACGGCGCTGCGGGCCGACAAGAGCGAGGTCGGCTCCTTCCCCTTCTCGGGCTCGGTCACCGTCGGCCGCGACACCGGCGGCATCTTCTCCGGCGACAGCTACCTCTCGCCCCGCCACGCCACGTTCAACTACCGCAGCGGCCGCTTCGTCATCCGCGATGAGCTCAGCCTGAATGGCACCTTCGTCAAGCTCATCCCCGACCAGCCCGTCGAGCTCAAGCCGGGCGACATCTTCCGCATCGGCCAAGAGATCATCCGCTTCGAGGCCCTGCAGCCCCAGCCCCCCTCGCCCGACGGCGTCGAGCGGCTCGGCAGCCCCTCGAAGGGCTACGTCGGCCGCCTCGCCCTCATCGTCGGGCGCGACGTGACCGGCAACGCCTTCCCCGTGCCCGAGTCGGGCGTGCACCTCGGCCGCGAGCGCGGCGACATCCTCTTTCCCGAAGACGGCTACGTCTCGGGCCTGCACTGCCGCATCCGCGCCGAGAACGGCCGCGTCACCCTGACCGACCTCGGCAGCTCCAACGGCACCTTCCTCCGCCTGACCTCCGAGTACGAGATCCGCTCGGGCGAAGAGGTGCTGATGGGCCAGCAGCTCTTCCGCCTGACCTTCTGACCCCACCCCACGATCCCGATGGAACGCCCCGCCCCCCCGACCATCCGCGTCGTGGCCGCCGTCGTCGAGCGCGACGGGCGCTACCTCATCACCCAGCGGCGCCCGACCGCCGTCCTGCCCCTGCTCTGGGAGTTCCCCGGCGGCCGCGTCGAGGCGGGCGAGACCGATTCGGCGGCCCTGCGGCGCGAGGTGAAGCACCGGCTCGGCGTCGACATCGAGGTCGGCCAGCTCATCTCCTTCGTCAGCCACCCCTACGAAAAGTACGTCGTCGACCTCTACCTGTACGAGTGCCACCTCGGCGGGGGCGAGCCGAGCGTGCAGAACGTGCACGCCTTTCAGTGGGTCTCGAGCGCCGAGTTCGACCGCTACCCCTTCACCCCCGCCGACGAAGCGAGCATGACCAAGCTGCTCGGCGTCGGCTGAGCGCGCCCCGCCGAGACCCCCCGCCTTGGCCACCTCCGAGAGCGGCCGGGCCGGCCGGGCGACGGCCCGGCGGGGCGCCCCCCGCGCGTCCGAAGCCGCCCCGGGCGCCCGCCCGGGCCGCGGCGACCCCCGCACCCCGCCGCGCGCGAGCCCCGACGCGCCTCCCGCGGGCCCCGACGCGCCTCCCGCGGCCGAGCCCGCCGGCGCCCCTGACGAGCAGGCCGGCGCCCCCGACGAGCGGGCCGGACGCTTCGACGAGGCCTACTTCCGCACCTATTACGGCGAGGGCTCGCCCGCGCGCGTGCACGGCCCCGACGAGGTCGCGCTGCTCGCGCGCGCCGTCGTCAGCCTCGCCGGCTACTGGGGTTGGCCCCTGCACTCGGCGCTCGACGTCGGCGCCGGCCCCGGCTTCTGGCGCGACGCGCTCCTGCGCGAGGCGCCCGGGCTCGACTACCTCGGCGTCGACGTCTCGCCCGTCGCCTGCGCCCGCTACGGCCACGAGCGCCGCGACATCGCGCGCTGGCGCGCCCGGCGCCGCTTCGACCTCGTCGTCTGCCAGGGCGTCTTGCAGTACCTCGACGACGAGGCCGCCGCCGCCGCGCTCGAGAACCTCGCGGTCATGGCCAAGGGGCTGCTCTTTCTCGAGGCCCTCACCCGCAAAGATCTCGACGACGTGGCCGACCGGCAGCGCACCGACGCCGACGTGTTCCTGCGCTCCGGCGCTTGGTACCGCGCCCGCCTGCGCCCGCATTTCGTGCAGGTCGGCGCCGGCCTCTTCTGCAAGCGCGAGAGCGGCCTCCTTTTCTTCGAGCTCGAGCGCGCGGGGGCGTAAAACCCCCGGTCTTGAGGGCAGCGGGGGGCGCCGCCCAGGCGAAAGAGGGCGTGGCGAAACGAGGCCGGCGGGCCGCCCCCGGCTGAAGCCGTGTGCCTTGGTCTCAGTTTTTGGGGATTTTGCCGCGCTTCGGACGCTCGCCCGCTCGCGCCTCCTCGGCCTGCACGTCGAGCGCCGCGGCCACGACGGCGATGAGCTCCAGCCCCCGC
>DASTPP010000225.1:0-54700 GCA_035762175.1 Polyangiaceae bacterium
ACACGAACGTCTATCTCGTTGACGACACGCCCGAGACCCGAGAGCAAATCCGTACCTTGCGCAAGCGCCTGGTCCCCAACCCACGGGTTCGGCGCTGAAGGGAGCACCAAGATGTCGACTCCGGTCCATTTTGCACACAAAACCGGCCCCGAGTTACGAGGGCTGAGCGAGGGCGAAGCGCCGGGGCGGGCACGTGGCGGCACGCCCCGGCGCCCCCGCTTTCGGGCACGTCGCGCCGGGGCGGGGTGACGGGCGCTGCGCCTCGCGGACGCGACGACGCGCTCGGGCCGTGGCGGCGCCTCGACCGCCTGGGCGGGCTGGCCGGGGGCCGCCGGCGCCTACTGCACCCGCCGCACCGGCGCCGCGTTCAGCGCGGTCGGGCGCTTGTCTTCGGTGCACATGTCGTTGTTGGTCGGGCGGGCGCCGAAGCGCAATTCGTCGCCGCTCAACGATACGAGATCGTAGTCGGCCGCGCACTGCGCCGCGGGGTACTGGCCGAGGCCGGGGCAGCCGGTCGCGAGCACGTCGGTCGCCTCGCCCGCCGCCCACGAGCCGCCGCCGCAACCGGTCGGGCTGCCGAGAAAGTCGGCGGCGGCGCTGCTCGCGGGCGTGATGGTCTTCTCGCCGAAGCCGAAGCGGGCCTCGAAGGCGCCCGCGACGGCGGCCGAGGGCCCGGTGATCTCGTAGGGCCCTTCGATGTGAACGGTCACAAACTCACCGCCGCACGACGCGTCGCCGTAAACGACGAAGTCGAGGGCCCACTCGTCTGCGCTGATGTCGAAGGCGAGGCTGAACGATTGGCCCTGGCCCATGGGCTGGCAGTCGCCCTTCCAGGCGCCGGTCAGATCGGGCGCGGCCGTCGTGCCGCCCGCCCCGCCGGTGCCCGCCGCGCCGCCCGTGCCGGCCGCGCCGCCCGTGCCCGCCGCGCCCCCCGTGCCGGCCGCGCCCCCAGCCCCCGCCGGCCCGCCGCCGCCCGAGCCGCCGGCGCCGGCCGCGCCCTGCGCCCCCGCCGCGCCGCCGGGGTTGGCCCCGTCGTCGTCGTCGTCGCCGCAGCCCAGAAACACCACCGCCCCGAGGGCCAAGGCGGCCCAGCGTGCCATTGCGCTCATGATCGTTCTCCTCTGCGCGGGGTTGCCGCCGCGGGCCCGAGGGCGCCGCCGCCGCGCTGTCTGAGAAGACTTTGGGGCCCGCGGGGCCGATCTGCCAACGTACAAAGGCGCGGGTCAGTCGTGCGATGCTGCAACACCATGCTCGACTGGAACGATCTGCGCTACGCCGTGACCCTGGCCGAGGCGGGCACGGTGCGCGCCGCCGCGCGCCGCCTCGGGGTCGACCCCTCGACCGTCAGCCGGCGGCTCGCCGCGCTCGAAGCGACGCTCGGGGTGACGCTCTATTTGAAGAGCGTGCGGGGCTACGCCCCGACGGCGGCGGGCCGGCGGCTCTTCGACTCGCTGGGCGGGCTGGTGCGCGAGCTCGAGGCGTTCGAGCGGGGCGGGCTCGCCCGCGGCGACGACGAGGGCGCGACGGGGCTCGTGCGCGTCGCCACGACCGAGGTGACGGCGCAGCACCTGCTCGAGCGCGCGGTGCCGGTGCTGCGCGAGCGGCACCCGGGGCTCACGGTCGAGCTCGTCACGGGCAACAGCCCCGCCGATCTGACGCGCGGCGAGGCCGATTTGGCGGTGCGCTTCTTGCGGCCGGCGGGCGTCGAGATCATCGCGCGCTCGCTCGGCGAGGTGCGCTACGGCCTCTACGCGTCGGCGGGCTACCTGGCGCGCCGCCCCGCGCCGCCCGCGCCCGAGCGGCTCGAGGGCCAAGACATCGTGCTGCCGACGCGCGAGCTGCGGGGCGGCCCCGAAGAGGCGTGGCTGTCGGCGCACGCGGGCGGCGCGCGCGTGGCGGTGCAGAGCAACAGCATGCCCACCATCGCCTCGGCGGCGGCGGCGGGGCTGGGCCTCGCGGTGCTGCCGACGGTGCTGGGCGACGGCGACCCGAGGCTGACGCGGCTCTGGGCGCTCGACGCGATCACGCCCCGCACGGTCTGGCTGCTCTACCACCGCGACGCGCGCGCGACGGCGCGCATTCGCGCGGTCGCCACCGCCGTCGAAGACGATCTGCGCGAGCGGCTCGCGCGCGCCGCGGCCCCCCCCGCCCGGGCCGCGGGGGGCGACGCCGCGAAGCCCGCCCGCACCTCGGGCGACGCCGCGTCGCCGCGGGCCCGCGGCGCGGCGACGCGCGCCCCCGCTCGATGAAGCGAGCCGGCCCGGGCGCGGCTCTGATCCGAGCGGCGGGTGACGTGGCGCGCCCGACGGCCCCGCACTGAAGTGCGGGGCACGGCGTCACCAAGTCGTGCCGCGTGACCTCGGGTCGGTCCGGCGCGCAAAGCCCGCCCCTCGCTGGGCCCGGGCTCCCGCGGGCTCTGGCTTCTGGGCGAGCCCGCGCGAGCGGCTCGCGGCGATTGAGCCCGGCCCCAGCGAGGGCCGGGCTTTGCTCTCCGTTCGCGCGGGATACGCCGTGCCCCGCACTTCAGTGCGGGGCCGCCGGGCGTCACCCGCCGCTCGGATCAGAGCCGGGGGCGGCCGGGGGCGAGGTGCACCCAGGCCGGCTCGGAGGAGCGCTCGACGCTCGGGGCGGGCGGCGGGGGCGGCAGCGCCGGGGCCACGCCCGTCCACGATTGCAGGATCGCGAAGGCCTCGTCGCGCGACGCGGCCGGCAGGGCAGGGTGCGTGAGGAACGCGCCGTGGTTGCCGCCCGGCACCACGAAGGTGTGCAGATCGCGGCCCGCGCCCGGCGCGAACGCGTAGGCGCCCGCCGACCAGGGGTCATACTCGCCGTAAATGAACAAGAAGCGCTCGCCCTCGCTGGCGAGCCAGTCGCCGACGTCGAGCATCGGGGCCGGGTCGAAGGAGCGCCCCGGCACGGGCGGCGCGTAGACCTCGACCGAGTACGTCTCGGGGAACTGCAAGAGGTCTTCGAGGTGCAGCGTGAGCGGCCCGTACGAGCCGAGCTGGGCGGCGGTCTGGTGGTAGTAGCCCGCGAAGCCGTCGACCGAGAGCAGGGTGCCGTCGCTCGCCAGCGAGAGGGGCACGTGCGCGGCGAGCACCCCGAGCGACTCGTCGATGGGGGCGCCGGGCGCGGGCAACGTCTCGCACTCGGCGGGGTCGCCGTACTGCCAGAACGCGAAGCGGAACTCTTGCACGATGTGCTCGTAGGCCGCCTCGGGCCCCCCGACGTGCTCGAAGGTCAGCCCCTCTTCGGCCGCCAGGGCGTCAAAGGCCGGCCGGGCCTCGGCGCGCCGGGTGAGCAGATCGCGCTGCAGGGCGACGATGCGCTCGCGGCACGCCGCGTCGCCCACCTGCTCGAGGAACGCGACGTAGCGCTGGTCGTCGGTGCCGTAGCTCTGCGGCGCGACGTACGCGACGGTGCCTTCGACGTCGTCGGGGTAGAAGCGGCGGTGGTAGACCGAGGTCATGCCGCCCTTGCTCGCCCCGGTCGAGAGCCAGGTACCCTTGTAGATGGGCTTGAGCGCCTCGACCACGCGGTGGTGGTCGGCCGCCGCCTGCTCGATCGTCAGGTACGCCCACGCCTCGGCCGGCGGCTCGCCCGCGCCGCGCAGGGGCGTCGAGGGGCCGAAGAAGCGGTGCTCGACCGTGATGTTGTTGCCCCCGAGGAGGATCGAGATCTCGCTGTCGGAGGGCCTGGGCGCAAAGAGAAAGTAGCCCGTGCTCGCCAGCACCGTCGCCTCGGCCTCGCCGCGGTGAACCAAGTGCACCCGCTGCGCGAACGCCCCGGCCTTGGGCTCGTCGTGGTCGACGGGCTGCTCGATCGTGAAGGCGATGCGACGCGCCCCGTCGGCCTTCGGCTCGAGCTCTTCGACGTCGGCGACCCCGGGGGTCAAGCGCAGCCGGTCGACCACGTCGAGGCCCGCGCCCCCGGCCTCGCCCCCGCCCCCCGCCTTGCCGCCGCCCCCCGAGCTACCGCCGCCGCCCCGCCCGGCCCCGCCGAGGTACTCGGGGTCGGACAGGCTGTAGTGGTCTTCGTTGAATGGGTCGCAGCCCGCGGCTGAGGCGAGTGCCAAAGAAAACGCCAGGGTAAAGCGAACGCCGGATCGCATCGCGCACCTCCGCGACGAGGCGCGCTCGCGTCGGGGCCGGCCCGAACGGTCGCGCCGGAGCCCGCGCGAGCAGCCCGCGCGAAACGACCCTGGCACACGCCCCCCCGCCTCGCAATCGGGAAAAATCCCGAACGGGCGGGGGTAGCCGGGCCGTGGCGACGGGCGACTTCGTCGCTCGGGCCGCGGCCCGCGGGCGGCGTTTCTCGCCGATTGGGTGATCGAAAGGGGCCCCCGCGTCCACTAACGTGGCGGCGCGGTCGTACCGCCCGACTTCGAGGCAAGAGACATGAAACGAACGTCTTGGTTTGCTCTGGCGTTGGCGGTGCAGCTCGTGGCGTGCGGCGATGACGACGACGGCCCGCCCGGCGGCGGGCAGGGGCAAGGTGGGGGCGGGGGCATGGGCGCGGGGGGCCGAGCCGGGAGCGCGCAAGGCGGCGCCGGGGCGGGCCCTGGCGGCCAGGGGGGCGGGGGCCAGCCGGCGGGGGCCGGCGGGCAGGCCGGCACGGGCGGGCAGGCGGGCGGCGCCGGGCAGGCGGGCGCGGGCGGGCAAGGGGGCGCGACGACGCCCTACGACGTCGTTCGCTACGACCTGTCGGGCAAGTACGACTGGGAGGCGGGGCGCCTGCGCGCGTCGGTGGCGGTGACCTTCCGGCCCGAGGGCGCGGGGGCCGCGGCGATCGAGCTCGACGTGAACCGCAACGCGCTCGAGGTGAAGCAGGTTCGCGCGGGCGCCGCGGCCCTCCCCTTTGCGGTGACGGCGCCGGGCGACGACGGCGACGCGCGGCTTCGGGTCGACGTCAGCTCGCTCGGGCTCGGGGCGGGCGCCGAGGGCGCGATCGTCGTCGAGTACGAGGCGACGCCCTGGGTGTCGCTCTCGGCGGTGCCGGTGCGCAAGGGCGACCCGGCGACGGGGCGGGTGCTCTACACCGCGAGCGAGCCGCTGGGCGTCGCCGAATGGATGCCCTGCCACAACGACCCCGCCGACCGGGCGATCTTCTCGGCCGAGTTCGAGGTGCCCGAGGGCGAGACGCTGGTGGCCAACGGCAGCGTCGTGTCCGACGAGGCGATCGAGGGCGGGGGGCGCCGCATCAAGTACGCGACGGCGTACACGCTGCCGACCTACCTGATGGCCTTCGCGGCGGGCGGGCTCGTGGCCGAGCGCTCGCAGGTCGGGCGGCTGCCGCTCGCGGTCTGGCACCGCCCGGGCGTGCGCGGCGAGTACGAGGCGGTGCTCGACGAGCTCGAGCGGCTCGTGCCGCTCTTCGAGGGCCTGGTCGGGGTGCCCTACCCCTTCGAGAAGTACGAGCTCGTGCTCCTGCCCGCGTTCCGCTTCGGCGGGATCGAGCACGCGGGCATCACCTTTCAGCAAGAGCAACTCTCGACCAACCCGTACGCGACCACGGTCGACCTCTTGGTGACGGCGCACGAGCTGGCGCACCAGTGGTTCGGCGACCTCGTGACGGTCAAAACCTGGGACGATCTCTGGGTCAAGGAGGGCATGGCCACCTTCCTCGAGCACGAAGGCACGCGCCTTTACCTCGACGAGAGCGGCGCGGGGCTCTTGAACGGCGATCTTTGGTCGCCCGCCCACGGGTTCGCCATTCGCGACGTGACGCTGCCGCCCCGCAGCAAGTACAACCCCGGGCCCTACGACCGGGCGGCGTGGTTCATCGCGCAGCTTCGCTCTCTTTCGGGCGAGTCGGCGTTCTGGGGGGCGCTCAAGGGCGTGCTCGAGGGGCACGCGTTCGGCGCGGTGAGCACCGACGAGTTCCTCGAGGCGTTCCGGCCCGGCCTGGGCGAGGCGAATTTCGCGCGGGCCCGGGCCGCGGTCGACGCGCGCGCGCTGTTCGGGGTGCGGGTCGAGCCGCCGGCGGCGGGCGCGGGGCCGCGGCTGCGGGTCGACGATCCGCAGGGCTCGCTCGTCGCCCCGTTGCACGTCGCGTGGCAGCGCGGCGACGGCACGGTCGACGAGCTCGAGCTCTCGCCCGGCCGCCCGATCGAGCTCGCGAAGGGGGGCCCCGACGACTTTCTCGTCCTCGACCCGGGCGATCGGCACCCGCGCCTGCCCTTCTCGCGCTACGCGTACGTCGAGGGCACGCCGGGCGAAGAGTTCGACGACACCGAGGCGTACCTCGAGCAGGTCGCCCCCCTGCGCCGCCCGAGCGCGGCGCAGCTCGATCGCTTCACCTCGCTCGCCGGCGCGCACCAGGTGCCCGTGTTCGACGAGGGGCCCCTGCCCCCGGTGGCCCCGGGCGCGCTCGTGGGCTTCCTCGAGGCGCTCGACTCGCCCCTCGCCGAGGCGGGGGCGCTCGCGCGCGCGTGCGACGAGGCGGGGGGCGACACGGCGAGCTGGTCGCCCCCGCTCTCGGACGCGCTGGTCAACCGCCCGAACTACCGGGGCATCTACGCGCAGAACCTCGACGCCTGCGCCGCCGCCGTCGACGTCGGCGCCCTCTTCGCGGCCGACTGGGCGGCGCTCGCCGCCGACCCCAACGCCCCCTCGGTCCACGAGGCGCGCCTCGACTTTCTGGCGAAGCTCGTGCGGGGGCTCGCGCCGGCCGACGCGCTGGCGGTCTGGGGCGGGGTCGCCACGCAAGCCGGCTCGGTGCGTACGCGCGCGATCGGCGCCCGGGCCCTCGAGGGCTACGTGACGGGGGGCCTCGTGCCCGAGGCGTCGTACGGGGCGTACCGCGCGTGGGCGGCGGGCGCCATCGCCGCGAGCTCGCTGCCCGACGTACTCTTCTCGTTGCTCGACGTGGTCATGCGCGTGCGGGCCGAGACCGCCGCCGAAAACGCCGAGGCGCGCGCCGCGGTGGTCGAGGCCCTCAAGGCCGAAAGCTTGGGTTACATCGCCTTCCACGGCACCTGCGCGGCGTACTTGCTGAGCGCGGGCGACGATGCCATCTGGCAGGCGGTGGTCAACGATCTGCTGGCCGCGCCCCTGCCCGACGAGACGCGCTATGCCATCGAGGCAATCAGCCAAAGCCCCGACACCTGCGACTATCTGGTGAGCAACGACTCGACGCCCTCCACCCACCGGGCCGACCCGGGCGCGCTCCGGGGGGCCTTGCCGCGCGCGAGCGAGCGCAAGGGCGCGGCGGGCGCGGCCTTCGAGCGCAAGGGCGCGGCGGGCGCGACCTTCGAGCGCAAGGGCGCGGCGGGCGCGGCCTTCGAGCGCAAGGGCGCGGCAGGCGCGGCCTTCGGGGGGCGGCGCGCGGGGGTGGCCGGGCGGCGCTAGAAGGGGGCCTGCCTTGTGCTAACAATGGGGCCATGACGGACGGGCACGACGAGGGCTCGGGCGCTTGCTGCGGGGCGTGCGACAGCACCGTCGAGGTGCGGCGCGTCCCGACGTGACGGCCCCGGCGGGCGGGGCGGGGCCTCCCTCGGGCCTCGATCTCGCGACCTTCGAGGCCGCGCGGGCGCGCGTCGGGGCGCATCTCCGGCGTACGGCGCTGGCGCGGCTGCGGCCGGGCGAGGCGGGGCGGCTGCCCGACTTTCTCGAGCGGGCGATCGTCGACGTGGCCGCCCTCGACGGCTCGCGCCTGCCGGCGGCCCTCTTCGTGAAGCTCGAGTCGGGGCAGGTGACCGGCTCGTTCAAGCCGCGCGGGGCGCTCAACCGGCTGCTCTCGCTGCCGCGCGAGGTCGCCTCGCGGGGGGTCGTGACGGCCTCGGGCGGCAACCACGGCCTCGCCGTCGCGTACGCGGGGCGCTCGCTCGGCGTGCCGACGACGGTCTACCTGCCGCGCGGCGCCCCCGAAGAGAAGGCGGCGCGAATGCGAAGGTGGCGGGCCGGGGTCGTGCGCGTCGGCGACGTGTGGGACGACGCCCACGCGGCGGCGCTCGCGCACGCGCGGCGCGAGGGGCTCGCGTACATACACCCCTTCGCCGACCCCGAGGTGGTGGCCGGGCAGGGCACGCTGGCGCTCGAGATTCTCGAGCAGGCGCCCGAGATCGACGCGCTCGTCGTGGCGGTCGGGGGCGGCGGGCTCATCGCGGGCATCGCCGAGGCGGCGAAGCTCTTGCGCCCCGGCGTCCGCGTGGTCGGCGTCGAGCCCATGGGGGCGCCGACGCTCTCCGAGAGCCTGCGGGCGGGGGGTCTCGTCGAGCTGCCGGCGATCACGACGAGGGCGGGCTCGCTCGCGCCGCGGCGGAGCGACCCTTTCGTTTTCGAGATCATTCGCCGCTCGGTCGACGACGTCGTGCTCGTCACCGACGACGAGATGCTCGAGGCGGCGAGCTTCCTGCGCGACGAGCTGGGCGAGGGCGTCGAGCTCTCGGGCGCCGCGGCCGTCGCCGCCGTGCTGACCGGCCGGGCGGGCCTGGGCGGCGCCGCGCACCCCTGCGCGCTCGTGTGCGGCGCGGGCGACGCGGCGGGCTGAAGCGGGCGCAGGCGACGCCGCCGGCGAAAGCGAGCGCGGGCGACGCGGCGGGCGGGAGCGGGCGCGGGCGGCGGACGCCCGCCCGGGGGCGCGCCGCGCCGAAGAGGCGGGGCGGCGCGGCGCGACTTTGGGGTGTGCAACGGCGCACGGCTCTGCCATGGTCCGGGGCGATATGGCCCGACTCTCTCGCTACTTCGAGCTCACCCGCGACGCCGCCGGCCAAGAGAGCCTGCGCGTCGACCTCGACGGCGTCGCGCTCCTGCGCCTCGCGCTGACCAACAAGGGCACCGCCTTCCCCCTCGACGAGCGCATCGCGCTGCGGCTCGACGGCCTCTTGCCGCCGCACGTCGCGACGCTCGACGAGCAGCTCGCGCGCGTCTACGCGGCCTTCGCGAGCGAGCCGACGGCGCTCGCCAAGTACAGCTACCTGCGCTCGCTGCAAGAGCGCAACGAGATTCTCTTTTACGCGCTGCTCGAGCGAAACCTCGAAGAGATGCTGCCCATCGTCTACACGCCGACGGTGGGCGAGGCGGTGCAGAAGTTCAACGCGCTCTACCAGAGCGCGCGCGGCCTCTCGCTCTCGATCGAGAACGTCGGCCGGGCCGCGGCGGCCGCCCGAAACTGCCTGCTCGACGACGTGCGTATGATCGTCGCGACCGACTCGTCGGCCATCCTCGGCATCGGCGACCAGGGCTACGGTGGCATGGCCATCGCAATCGGCAAGCTCGCCCTCTACACGGTCGCCGGCGGCGTCAGCCCCTACCGCTCGCTGCCGCTCGGGCTCGACGTCGGCACCGACCGCAAGGGCCTCGCCGAACGCCCCGAGTACCTCGGCGTGCGCCACGGCCGGCTCAAGGGCGACGAGTACCTCGCCTTCATGGACCAGGTGGTCGACGCCGTGCGCGAGCGCTGGCCCCGCGCCATCTTGCAATGGGAAGACCTCTCGAAAGACACCGCCTTCGCCGTCCTCGAGCGGTACCGCCGCACGATCCCCTCGTTCAACGACGACATCCAGGGCACCGGGGCGGTCGCGCTCGCCGGCATGCTGGCCGCGTGCGCGGCGCGGGGGCGCAAGCTGTCCGACGAGCGCGTGCTCGTCTACGGCGCGGGCGCCGGCGGCGCGGGCGTCGCGCTCGCCCTGCGCGAGGGCATGAAGCGCGAGGGCCTCGGCGACGACGAGGCGCGCGACCGCGTGTTCGTGCTCGACTCGAAGGGCCTGCTCGTCGAAGGCCGCCCGATGGAAGACTACAAGAAGCCGCTCGCCCAGCCCCGGGCCCGCGTCGCCGGCTGGCCCGGCGGCCCCGCGTGGGGCCTGCTCGCCACCGCCCAGCACGCGCGCGCCACCGCCCTGCTCGGCCTCTCGGGCCAGGGCGGCGCCTTCACCGAGGCCGACGTGCGCGCCCTCTTGCCGCACGCCGAGCGCCCCGTCATCTTCGCCCTCTCGAACCCCACCAGCGCCTGCGAGGCGACGCCCGAAGACATCACGAGGTGGTCCAACGGGCGCGCCCTCGTCGCCACCGGCAGCCCCTTCCCGCCCGTGCGCGTCGGCGATCGCGACGTGCCCGTGGGCCAGGGCAACAACGCGTTCATCTTCCCCGGCCTCGGCTTCGGCGCCATCCTGGCCGACGCGTCCGAGATTACCGATACCATGGTGCTCGCCGCCGCGTACGCGCTCGCCGACTACACCCGGGCGCACCACGCCGCCGAGGGCCTGCTCTACCCGCCCGTCAGCGAGCTGCGGGCCGTCAGCCTCGAGGTCGCCGCGCGCGTCGTGCGGCAGGCCTTCGCCGACGGCGTCGCCCGCACCACCAAGGTCACGCCCGAGGGGGCCGCCGCCTACGTGCGCGCCAAGGCCTGGCACGCGCGCTACGTCCCCTTCCGGCGGGCTTAGCCCGCCCGCCCGGCCGGCGACGCGCCGCCGGCCAGGCGCAGCGCCGCGGCCATGATCTCGTCTTCTTGCACGAGCACCAGGTTCGCGGCCTCGGCGAGCGGCACGAACGAGTCGGCCGAGGTCGCGCGGGCGAAGGGCACGCGGCGCGCCTCGGGGTCGTCGAGCAGGCAGGCGGCGATCGCCTCCGAGACGTTGCCCGACCGGCGGCACTCGTCGACCACGAGCAGGGCCTTGCAGGCGAGCGCGTGCGCGCGAATGGCCGCCTCGGGCAGGGGCGCGAGCCAGCGCAGATCGACGACGCGCGCGTCGAGGCCCCGCTCGGCGAGCCTTCGGCGCACGCGCAGGCTCATGGGCACGCCGTTGCCGTAGGTGACGATGGCGAGGTCTTCGCCCTCGCCGTAGACGCCGACCTCGCCGACGTCGATGGCCTCGCCGGCGGGGGGCAGGGCGAAGGCCCACGCGTTGTCGCCGGGCTCGAGATCGCGGGCGTGGTAGAGCGCGATGGGCTCGACGAAGGCCGACACGCGCCCGTCGATCTTGGCGGCGGCGAGCAGGGTGCGCAGCATCTTCACGGCGTCGTCGCCCCGCGAGGGCACGGCGACGATGACGCCGGGCAGGTCGCGCAGCACGGCGAGGCTGTCGTCGTTGTGAAAGTGGCCGCCGAAGCCCTTCTGGTAGCCGAGGCCCGCGATGCGCACCACCATGGGGTTCTTGAGCTGGCCGCGCGAGAAGAACGAGAGCGTGGCGGCCTCGCCCCGGAGCTGGTCTTCGGCGTTGTGCAGGTACGCGAGAAACTGAATCTCGGGCACCGGCAAGAGCCCCGCCTGGCCGGCGCCGAGCGCGAGCCCGAGAATGGTCTGCTCGTCGAGCAGGGTGTTGAAGACGCGCGCCGGGCCGAAGGCCTTCCAGAGGCCCAGGGTGACGCCGTAGACGCCGCCCTTCTGCGCGACGTCCTCGCCGAAGAGGAGCATCTCGGGGTACTTGCGCATCAGGTCGGCGAGGCCGGCGCGCAGGCAGAGCGCGAGCGGCTTCGGGCGGGCGGCGTCGTCGGGCGGGGGGGCGTAGCCCGCGCGGCGCGCCTCGGCGGCGACCGCGCCGGGCGTGTCGGGGGCGATGCTGGCCATCACCTCGGCGCGCGTCCTCAGCTTCGGGCGGCGCACCGCCTCGGCCGAGAGCTCGCGGACGCGGCGCTCGAGCCGGTCGATCGTCGCGACGAGCTCGGCCGGGGCGAGGGCGCCCGCCTCGAGCAGGCTCGCCGCCGCGAGCAAGACCGGGTCGCGCGCCTCGGCGAGCGCGATCTCGTCGGCACCGCGGTACTCGGAGTCGAGATCGCTGCCGGCGTGGCCCCAGACCCGCTCGCAGGCGAGGTGCAGAAACACCGGGCGGCGCTCGCGGCGGCAGAGCCCCACGGCGCGCGCGGTGGCCTCGAAGCAAGCCGACAGATCGCGCCCGTCGGCGGACACGTACTCGAGCGCCGGCATCGCGCGCATTCTCGCCGCGACCCAGCCCTCGGGCGTGCGCACCGAGACGCCGATGCCGTTGTCTTCGCAGACGAAGAGCACGGGCACCGGCAGCCGCTGGTAGGCCGCCCACGACGCCGCGTTGAGCGCGCCCTGGGCCGTCGAGTGGTTGAGCGAGGCGTCGCCGAACGAGCAGACGACGATCGCGTCGCCCGCCCCGCCCGGCGCGCGCCGGCCGAGCCGCGGGGCGCGCTCGAGGGCGACGGCCAGGCCCACGGCCTTCGGCAGGTGCGAGGCGATCGTGCTCGTCTGCGGCGGGATCCCGAGCGGGACGCTGCCGAACACCTTGTGGCGGCCGCCGGCGATGGGGTCGTCGGCCGAGGCGGCGAGCGAGAGCAAGAGCTCGAAGGCGGCGTCGACCGCGGGGTCTTGCCGGGCGCGCTCGACGAAGAAGGCGCCGCTGCGGTAGTGCAAGAGCGCCGGGTCGCTCGCGCGCGTCAGCCGCCCGAGCGCCACGTTGCCCTCGTGCCCCGCGCTGCAGATGGTGTAGTAGCCCTGGCCCCGCGCCCGCAGCTCGTGCGACTCGACGTCGACGAGGCGGCAGGTGAGCTGCGACTCGAAGAGCTCGCGCGCGAGGCCGTGGTCGAGGCGCAGCGGGGGCGCGCCGGGGGCCCCCCTCGCGCCCTCGCGGGCGAGCGACCGGAGGCGCGCGACGGATCGGCGGGCACGTTCGAGCGGCATGCTGGCGCCGCCCATACACCCGCCGGCGCCGCGCGTCGTGCTGCCGCGCCGGCCCGGCCCCCGCGGCTCGAGCGAGCGCGGCCCCGGGGCGTCGCCGGGGCGCCCTCGCGGGCCGGAAACTTGCCCGGCCGGCGGGGCGGTGCCTACAGCACCGGCCTCTCTACCCGCGGGAGGTCTCCGACGTGCTGAAGAAAATTCTGATCGGTTTGGGCGCGCTGCTCGTGGCATTCGTCGCGTTCGTCTCCACCCGCCCCGGCACGTTCCGGATCGAGCGCTCGGCGCGCATCGACGCCCCGCCGGGCGTGGTGTTCGCGCAAGTGAACGACTTTCACGCGTGGGAGGCCTGGTCGCCCTGGGCGAAGCTCGACCCGAACATGAAGGCGACGTACGCGGGCCCCGCCTCGGGCGTCGGCGCGAGCTACGCCTGGGCGGGCAACGACGAGGTCGGCGAGGGCAAGATGACCCTCACCGAGAGCCGGGCGCCGCAGAAGGTCGGCATCAGGCTCGAGTTTCTCAAGCCCTTCGAGGCCACCAACACGACCGAGTTCACGTTCACGCCGAGCGGCGCGACGACCGACGTGGTCTGGTCGATGCAGGGCACCAACAACTTCGTGTCCAAGCTGATGGGCGTCTTCGTGGACATGGACGCGATGATCGGCGCCGACTTCGAGAAGGGTCTCGCGTCGCTCAAGCAGGTGAGCGAGGCGCAGAAGCCCGCCGAGGTCGCGCTGCCCTGAGCCGAGCCGCGGCGGGCCGCGCCCCGGGGGGGCCGGCTTGCCGCCCGCGGCCGTCGCCGCGCGGGCCGGGTGCGTATACCCTGGGCCGCGCATGAGCGAGCTGCCCGTCTACGCCCTGCGACCCGAGTTCGAGCGGCGCCGGCCCGAGCGCCGGCTCGTGCTCAGCTCGCCCACGGGCTCGGGCAAGTCGACCGAGGTGCCCCGCTGGTTCGGCGGGCGCGTGGCCGTCGTCGAGCCCCGCCGCGTCGCCTGCCGCGCCCTCGCCCAGCGCGTCGCCGAGCTCGAGGGCGCGGCGCTCGGCGGCGAGGTCGGCTACCGCGTGCGCGACGAGAACCGCGCCGGCGAGGCGAGCCGCATCGTCTTCGCCACGCCGGGCATCGTGCTGCGGGCCTTCGACGAGTTCTGCCGCTTCGACGCCGTGGTGCTCGACGAGTTCCACGAGCGGGGCCTCGAGGTCGACCTCTTGCTCGGCCTGCTGCTCGCCCGCTACGAGGGCCGGCTGCTCGTCATGTCGGCGACCCTCGACGGCGACCGCGTCGCCGCCCATGTCGGCGGCCCGCACCTGCGCGCCGAGGGTCGCGCGCACCCGGTCGCCGTTCGCCACGTGCCGGGCGACGACCTCCTGCCCGACCCGCGCGGGCTCGAGGCGCGGCTCGGGCGCGCGCTCGACCTCTCGCGCGACGACCCGGGCGACGTGCTGGTCTTCTTGCCGGGCAAGGGCGAGATCGCCGACGCCGCCCGCTGGCTCGGGGGCCGGGGCGATCTCAGCGTCGTGCCGCTGCACGGCGATCTCTCGCTCGACGAGCAGCGGCGCGCGTTCGCGCCCGCGTCGCGCCGCAAGGTGATCGTGGCGACCAACGTCGCCGAGACCTCGCTGACGATCCCCGGGGTTGGTGTGGTGATCGACTCGGGGCTCGTCCGCCAGACGCGCTACCATCAGGGGCGCGGCCACCTGACGCTCGTGCCGATCGCGCAAGATAGCGCCGACCAGCGGGCCGGGCGCGCCGGCCGCACGGGCCCGGGGGTCGCGTACCGCCTCTGGGCCCAGGCGGCGAAGCTCGCGCCGGCGACGCCCCCCGAGGTGCACCGCGAGTCGCTGGTGCCGCTCGTGCTCGGCGCGGCCGCCTGCGGGCTCGACGCGGCCGCGCTGCCGCTGCTCGACCGCCCGAAAGACCACGCGCTCGCGGCCGCGACCGACGAGCTGCGGGCGCTCGGCGCGCTCGACGAGGCGGGCGCCATCACCCCGCGCGGCGTCGAGCTCTTCGGGCTGCCGCTCGACGCGCCGCTCGGGCGGCTGATCGTCGAGGCGCGACGATCGGGTGGCCTCGAAGACGCCATCGATCTGGCGGCCGCGCTCTCGGTCGGCCGGCCCCTCTTCGTGCCGGGGCAGGCCGCGGCCGACGACGAGCCCGGCGCCCCCGACTGCGACGCGACGGCGCTGGTGCGGGCCCTGCGCGCCGGCGACCCGGGCGGCGGCGCGCTCAGCCGCTTCGCCCTCGAGAGCGCCCGGCAGGCGTCGGCCCGCCTGCGCCGCGCGCACGGGCTGCCCGAGCGCCCCGAGCCCGACGCCCCCTTCGATCGCGAGCGGCTCGCGCGCGCCGCCCTCGCCGCCGACCCGCGCTGCGCCCACGTCGCCCGCCCGCGCGGCAGCGCCCTCCTGTACAGCAACGGCGGCACCGAGCTCGAGCTGGGGCGCGAGAGCCGCGTGCGCCGCGCGCGCGAGGCGCCTCCGGCCATCGCCGTGCTCGCCACGCGCGCGGTGGGCCTCGGGCGCGGCGAGACGGCGGTCTACGTCACCTGCGCGACGCCGTTGACGCTCGGGGCGCTGGTCGAGGCGGGGCTCGGGCGCGACAGGCTCGCCGAGACGCGCGTCGAAGGCGGGAGGGTCGTCGCCCGCGTCGAGCGCGTCTACGCCCGGCGCGTGCTCGCGACGCGCGACGAGGTGCCCCGCGGCGAGGTGGCGCGCGAGGCGCTCGCGGCCCTCTTGGTGCGCGGCTCGGTGTTCCGCGCGAGCGTCGATCTCACGCGCGAGCGCCTCGCCGCCGCGGCCCTCTGGGCGGCGCTCGCCCCGATCGCCGACGGCGCCCCGCCCGGCGCCCCCGCGGCCGTGCCCACGGTCGAGCAGTGGGCGGCCGAGCGGGTCGCGGCCCTCGGCTTCGAGAGCGGCGACGACTTCGCCTTGCTCTCGCCCGGCGACTTCGAAGCGCCCGACCTGCCCGCCGACGTGCGCGCCTGGCTCGACCGCGACTTCCCCCGCTCGGTGCGGGTCGGCGACGCGACCTACGAGGCCGACTACGACGCGGCGGCGCGCCGGGTCGTGCTGCGCAAGGTGCGCGGCGCCCGGCG
Organism: Polyangiaceae bacterium; assembly: GCA_035762175.1. GTDB lineage: Bacteria > Myxococcota_A > Polyangia > Polyangiales > Polyangiaceae > DASTPP01. The sequence goes on from DASTPP010000225.1 coordinate 15,666, forward strand.
CGACCCCCCGCCGCCCGCGCTCTTGCCGCGCTTTCCGGGCCTGCGGGTCGTCGTCGACGGCCGCACGCTACGCTGAGCCGGGCGGGTGAGCCGCGGCTCATCGACATCGAAAGGTGCCCTGGCCCCCGAGCGCGGACGCGCCCGACGCGCCCCCGCGGCGCGTTACGAGATTCGTGCCCTTCCCACGGCGCCAACGGCGCGAGAGAAAGCCCCTAGACGTCGTCCGGCATCGATTGCGCCATCAGCGCCTTGAGCTTGGCCTTGATCCGTTCGAAGCGCTTTCGCAACGAAGTCGCCTCCTTGCCAAGGTCGGCGGGGGTCAGCCCCGGCTCGTGCCCGCCGAGCACCCGGGCGATATCATTCCAAGATAGCCCCCGGTCGACGCGCAGCACGAGCAGGGCTTGCTCGTCCGGGGCGAGGCGCTCGCGTAGCCGCGCCGCGCGCTGCTTCATGTCAGTTCGCAGGTAGGGCATCGTTTGCGTGCGCACTTGCTGCTCGAGTTGTTCAAGCCCCGGGTGCCGGCTGAAGGGCACGCTCCGCCGCCGGAACGCATCTTTGCCATACCGAACCAGGGCGTGGCGCGCGAGCACGTACGCCCAGGTGCGAAAGCTGCTTGCCCACGCGAAGTGGGGCACGCCCAGCCAAAGGTCTTCGCAGAATTGCGAGAAGACCTCCGAAGCAGACTGCGCGTCGCGCCGCATCGCCACCAGAAAGCCAAGCACCTCGGGGCCGTAGTACCGCAAGGCGAGCGTGGCCACGGCCTCGAAGTCGCCCGCGGCGTGCGAGCGCCTCAGCTCGGCCTCGACCTCGTCCCTGGTGCGGGCGTTCGCCCGGCGCTCTTCGGCCATGCTCGCCGCCCTCTTCTACTATCTTTCGACCGATAGTATACTTACGCTTCGGTTGGGTAGCGTAGGCCAGGGTCTTTCACCCGGCTCGCGCTGCGAGCGGCGGGGTGACTTCGTCGGGTTTGTCACGAAAGTTAGCAAGCACGTTGACGAGCTGTTTTGTTGGTTTGCCCCCCAGCGTCGCCCCGAGAGAGCCGAGCGAAGCGGCTCGCGGCCCCCGCGCGAAGTCGTTTTTAGTCGCCAACCGCGGCCCTCGTTCGTCTTTCTAAGAAAGCGAGCCGCCCATGAGCACCGATCACGAGGGTCGAGACCCGACGACCTGGAACGACACGCCCGAGACGAGCTTCGCCCACGTGTTGCGCGAGATCGCCTTCGCGCCGATCGTCCCCCCCGAGCCGCCCGGCGGCGGGGGCGACGAGGGCGAGCTCGTCGGCACCCAGGTCGGGCCCTTTCGAATCGTCGACTGGCTGGGCAAGGGGGGCATGGGGCGCGTCTACCGCGCCGAAGATACCCGCCTGGGGCGGACGGTGGCCCTCAAGCTCTTGCCGCCGGCCGAGGCCTCGGACGCGACGGCGCGGGCGCTCTTGCTGCGCGAGGCGCGCAGCGCGGCGGCCATCAACCACCCGCGGGTGGCCACCATTTACGAGGTGGGCGACGGCGAGTCGGCCTTCATCGCGATGGAGTACGTGCCGGGTAAGACGCTGCGGGCGCTGGCGGGGGGGCGCCCGCTCCCGCCCGAGGTGGCGCTCGGCCACGCGCTCGCCATCGCCGAGGGGCTCTCGGCGGCGCACGCGCAGGGCATCGTGCACCGCGATCTCAAGCCCGACAACGTCATGGTGAGCGACGACGGCTCGCTGAAGGTGCTCGACTTCGGCATCGCGCGCCCGCTCCGCGCGGCGGGGCCGGCGGTCGAGCCTGAGCGCCGACGGGCGGCGCACGCGATGTCGTTCCTTTCGTCCCCGGGGCAGGTGGTCGGCACGCGGGGGTACATGGCGCCCGAGCAGGCCCGGGGCGAGCCGGTCGACGCCCGCGCCGACGTGTACGCGTTCGGCGTGCTGCTGCACGAGCTCCTCACCGGGCGGCGGCCCGAGCCCGGCGGCCAGCTCTCGGCGCCCTTGGGGGGCCCGGGGGCGCCCGCGCGGGTGCGCCGCTTGCTCCGGCGTTGCCTCGCGCCCGACCCCGCGCGGCGCTTCGCCGACGCCCGAGAGCTGCTCGAAGCGCTGCGCCAGGCGCCCGGGCCGCCGGCCCGGAGCGCGGCGGGGGTCCCGCGCCTGGCCGCCTTCACAGGCCTCGCGTTGCTCCTCCCGCTCGCCCTGATGGTGCTACCCGCCGGGCAGGGGCAACCGCCCCGGCCGCCGCCCCCCGCCGAGGAGGCGCAGCCGCCCCGGCTGAAAGAGCAGCGGTCTTTGACCGCCAACCCCGTGCTCAACCCGGTGTGGCGTCTCGCGCTGTCACCCGACGGCCAACGGCTCGCGTACAGCGACCGCACCGGCCTCTCGCTTCTCAACGTCGGCACGCGCGCGCGGCAGCCGCTCGCACTGCCAGACAAAGGCCTGTGGGTCGAGAGCCTCTCGTGGTTCCCAGATAACGATGCGCTCTTGGTCGGCGCGCGCCAGCGTGGCGACAACCTCGTGCGGCTCTTCCGGGTGCCCACGCCCGGCGGGGGGGCGCGCGAGCTCGATCGGGGGCACTTTGCCGCCGCCGCCCTGTCGCCCGACGGAGAGCGCATCGCGTTCGTCGGCGAAGGGGGGCTGGCGTGGCGCAAGCGTGACGAGCCGAAGCAGCATGCGCTCCTGACCTTCGCCCCGGGCGACGAGCTGAAGTCGTTCGCCTGGTCGCCCGACGGGCGCCACATCGCGTACGTGTTGCGCACGGGCGCGGGCGAGTCCGAGCGTTATGTGCTCGAGATGATCGCCCTGGAGGGCGGCGCCCGCACCCGCCTCGTCGAAAGTCGCGGGCTCGCGCTCTCGCACGACGGCTCGGGCCTGGCCTGGATGCGCCCCAATCACCTACTCTACCCCCTCGCCGAGTTGCCGCCCCGGCCCCCCGGCGCGAAGCTCTGGGCGTTGCCCGTCGACCCGTCGGGCGGCGGGGCCCTCGGCCCCGGGCGCGAGATCGCTGCTTGGTCCGGCGAGAGCGTCAGCCTCCTGAGCCTCGACCAGAGCGGGCACCGGCTCGCGCTCCTTCGCTACAAAACGCAGGACGACGTTTACGTCGGGGCGCTGCGCCCCGACGGCCGCGGCCTGATCAAGGGCGCCCCTCGGCGCCTCACCGACGGCGGGTATAACGAGCGCGCCTCGGGCTGGACGCGCGACGGCAGCGCCGTACTCTTTACCTCGGACGATCGCAGCACGTTCGGCGCGATGCGGCAGCCGCTGACGGGCCCGCCCACCGTCCTTGCCCACGCGGCCGACCGCCACGCGACGTGGCCCGCCCTCTCGCCCGACGGCACGTCGTTGCTCTATTGGCACCTGCCCTCTGGCCCCGAAGGCCAGGCGGGGGCGGTGCGCCTGATGCGGGCTCGGCCCGATGGCAGCGACCCCGTGGCCCTCTTCACCATGGCACGCACCTCGCCCCTCTCGGTCGTGGGCCGGCCGCCGCCGCAGCCGCAAACCTTTCGGTGCCCCCGCAAGGGCCTCCGCTGCATCGTCAGCGAAGACGGCGACGACGGGCGGGTCACCTTCTCTACCTTCGAGCCGGGCGGCGGGGGCGACCGCAAGCCCTTTTTGACGCTCGCGGTGGCCGGCGACGTCGGCCACTTCGGCTGGGCGGTGTCGCCGGACGGGCGCCGCATCGCGCTGCCGCTGCGCACGGGCCTCGAGATCTACCCCGTCGACGGCGGGCCGCCCGAGCACCACGCCCTGCGCCCCGAGTGCGCCCTGCGGTACGTCGATTGGGACGCGCGCGGCGACGGCTTCTTCGTGACCGCCAAGTGCCAGGACGACGACGAAATGTACCAGCTCTGGGCCGTGAAACCCGGCCAGGCGCCGATCACCCTTTGGAAGGACAGCACGGCCTTTCTCAGCAACGTGAACGCCTCGCCCGACGGGCGCCATGTGGCCTTCTCGGCCAAGCCCTACAAGAACGACGTGTGGCTCCTCACGTTCCACGAAGACCTTTAGCGCCGCGGCGCGCGCCCCGTCGCGCGACGCCGCGGGCCCCGCGGCGCTCGAGAGAGCCGACCGGGGCCTCAGGCCGGCCCCCCGGGCGGGGCGTTCAGGCGACCGATTAGGTGACCGAGAGTAAGCAAGGGCCCGAGCAAGGCCCCGGCCCGCCGTCCGTTCTCAACGAGCCCTCTGCGCCCAGGTCGAACGCCCGAGCGGGCGCGTCGGCCCCGGCGCCTTGCCTCGTCGGCGCGAGCGCGTCGGCACCCGCCGGGGCCGGGCGATACTCGGGCGTAGACGGCTGCGCCGTCGGCGTGGCGAGAGCCACGCCGCGAGGCGAAGCGCCCGCTCGACCCGATTCACGACGCCAAGAGCGCCACACAGATGCGATTGAGCTAACGAAGTGTGAGAACATGGTACCTTCCTTCTAGGGGGGTGCTCGGCGCCGGCCTTTCGAGCCGGTGCGAGGCATAAGCGTTACGAACCGGTAGGCACCGCTCGCGGTCGATGTGAAGGGCGCCACGCGGCTCGGGGGCGTCGATGAATACGGCCATCGGGGTAGGGCTCCGGGCACGTGGGGCCCTGTGCGATGAGGGCGAGCGGGTTGCCCGGCCGCCCGCCTGAAGCTGTCGCCGGCTGGCGACAGTAAGGGTGTACCGCCATAGAAGTAATTGCCTCCCGAGCTGAGATCGCGCCGACATCATCGTTGGAGCCGTCACATCGGGAGCCTCGTGTCTCAGCCGGGGCGCCAACGGCGACCGTTGGCTGGCCAGGCCGAAGGGCGAGGCGTCGGACGGTGAGAGACCGAAGGCATTCGGACGAAACTGGGGGGGCTGGCGCGGCTCGTCACGGCGCGGGCCGGCGGGCGCTCGGTTCGAAAATTGGGCCGCACCGGCGTTCGCGCTCGCCGGGAAGAGCGGCCGCATCGAATCTGTGCATAGTAACAAACCCTAGGCTATCGTGCGGTGACGGGCGCGCGCGCCCGAGCCCAGGGGGCCTCTCAGGGCGCCTCTCTCGACCCCGGCCGGGGCACGTGCCTGGGCACTCTTCTCAGGATATTCAGCGGAAGGTTACTGCGGTGCGCTCGCGGCCCATGATGGCGCGAGCGGGAAGGTCGAGGCGGCCATGGCCGGTGCAACGCGCGAGGGGCTAGAGTGCGAGATTCGAGATAAGCACGAGCAGGGGCAGTACGCCGCGGCGGCCGCGCTGGTCATCCGCGGCTATGGCGCCGAGCTCTTCGGCTTCCTGCTCGCGTTCCACCGCGACGAAGAGGACGCGGCGGAGGTCTTCGCGGAGTTTAGCGAGCGCCTCGTCCGCGCCCTACCGGCGTTCCGCGGGGGCAGCTCCTTCCGCACGTGGGCGTACGCCCTCGCGCGCCACGCCTCGCTCAACTACCGGCGCGGCGCCCGCCGGCGCGACAAGCGGCAGATGCCGCTACCGGACGGCTCGGAGCACCCGGCCGTCGTCGAGCTGACGCGCGACGAGACCCCCGCGTACCTGCGCACCGATCGGCGGGCGCGCTTCACCGCCCTGCGCGAGTCGTTGCCGCGCGAAGACCAAGAGCTGCTGGTGCTGCGCGTCGACCGCGGGCTCTCGTGGAACGATCTCGCCCTCGTGCGGCACGACGGGGCCTCGGCGCTCACCGACGAGGCGCTCAAGCGCGAGGCGATGCGCCTGCGCCAGCGCTTCCATCTGCTCAAGAAGCGGCTGTCCGCGCTCGCGCGCGACGCGGGGGTGCTCGACGACCGCCCGGAAGGGGGGTGAGCCGTGGCCAGCGAGGGCGGCAGCTCGGGGGCGTCGGGCGATGGCCAGCGGTCCGACGAGAGCTCGTCGGCGGGCGACGTCCTCCGCGAGGTGGCCTTCGCGCCGGCCGTCCCCCCGCCCGCCCCGAAGCACGACCGCAGCGGCGAGAGGCTCGATCGCTTCTTGCTCACCGGGCTCTTGGGCCGCGGCGGCATGGGCGAAGTCTACGCCGCCCTCGATCTGACGCTGCGCCGCAAGGTCGCCCTCAAGCTCCTGCACGCCGAAGCGGTGGGCGACGCCGAGCGGCGGCGGCGCCTCGCGCGCGAGGCCCGCGCGGCGGCGGCGGTGAGCCACCCGAACATCGCCGCGGTCTTCGAGGTCGGCGACGTCGAGGGCGAGGTGTTCATCGCCCTCGAGCTCGTCGAGGGCCGCTCGCTGCGCGCGTCGCTCCGCCAGGCCGGGGCGCCGCTGCCCGCGCCCGAGGCGGCGCGCATCGCGCGCGAGATCGCGCGCGGCTTGGCCGCGGCGCACGCGGCCGGGGTCGTGCACCGCGACGTCAAGCCCGAGAACGTGATGCTCGGCCACGACGGGCGCGTGAAAGTCCTCGACTTCGGCCTGGCCAAGCTGCACAGCGGGCCGAGCGCGCCGGACGCGCCCACCGCGAGCGCCGTCGCGACGCGCGCGGGCCAGATCCTCGGCAGCCCCGGCTACATGGCGCCCGAGCAGGCGCGCGGGCAGCCGACCGACGCCCGCTCGGACGTGTTCTCGTGCGGCGTCGTGCTCTTCGAGATGCTCGCGGGCGTGCGCCCCTTCCAGGGCCCGACGGCGATGGACGTGCTCACGGCGATCCTGCGCGATGCTCCGCCGCCGCTCGACGGCGCCCCGCCCGCGCTCGCGGGCGTGGTCGCGCGCTGCCTGGCGAAAGAGCCGGGCGAGCGGTACGCGGACGCCGGCGCGCTGCTCGCCGCGCTCGAGGCCGCCGACACCCCCGAAGCGCTCACCCCCGAGCACCTGTCGCGGCCGCCCTCGCGGCTTCGGTCGAGCCCCCCCCCCGCGGGGTCGAAGGTCGCGGCGGGGCCCTCGCACGGGCTTCGCCGCGGGGGGGCCGCCCTCGGCACCCTGGCGGTAACGGCCGCGGCTGTGCTCTCGCTCCGGGCGACGAGGGCGTTCGAGTACGTGCCATCGCCGCCCACGCCCTCGTCCTCGATCGAAGCGCCGGCCACGCCCACGGCCCCCCCGCCCACGCGCCTGCCCGCGCCCGTGCTCCCGCCCGTGCTCCCGCCCGCGCCTCCGCCCGCGCCGGGCCCGACCGCCATCACCGACTTGCCGCCACCGCGCTCTCCCAGCAAGAAGGCCGTCAAGGCCTACCGGGCCGCGCTAAGGTTCTTCCGCAGCGCCGATTGGAGTCGGGCCCGCGAGAACCTGCGCAGGGCGATCGCGTTCGATCCAGACCTCGCGGCCGCGCACCTCCGGCTCGCGATCACGCGGCCGGGCCTCGACCGCCCGTTCGACGGGTCGATCGCCGAAGTGTACGAAGCGTATGCCGCGGCGGTGCATCGACGAAACCTGCTCACCCCCCGCGACCGAGGCCTGCTCGAAGCGCTCGAGCCCGCGATGAGGGCAGGGGCGCCGAACATGGCCGAGACGGTGAGGCGCCTCACTGGGCTGGCCGAGGCCTACTCATCCGACGCGGAGCTCTGGCAGATCTTGGCGATCTACTCGTCGTTCTCTTCACCCGAAAGTCAGCTCGCCGCCGCCAAGAGAGCGATCGAGTGCGACGATCAGTACGCCGATGCCTGGCAAATGAAAGGGACCGGCCTCGCCAGACAGCGCTCGAACGAAGCGAAAATCGCCTACGAGCAGTGCCTAGAAATCGCCCCCAGGTCGCCCGATTGCTTGCGGGCAGTCGCCGTGGCCGAGAGCAGGCTCGGCCGCTGCGCCGACGCCGAAGGCTTTCTCCGAAGCCAGACGAGGGACGACCCCGACAGCCTCTCGGAGCTGGCCGGCCTGCTTTACCAGCGGAACGAGTCGACGGAGGCGGTGCACACGGTGCTGCGGCGGAAGTGGAAGCTGTACCCCTCCAACGTCGCCCGGGAGGAGGAGCACTACGATCGCGCGTTGCTCGCCGCCGCGTACGGCGATTTCGACAGCGCGAGGAAGTGGGCGGGGGAGGAGGCGGATTCGCGAGCCAACCTTCAGCCTTCGCTGAGCACCCAGGCACGTTTCGCGCTTCTCCGGGCCGACATCGAGCTGGAGGTGGCGCTGCCCGAGAGCGCGGCGTCAATCGCGCTGGACTTCCTTAAACGACGCGATGGCTGGTCGAAGCTCGACGGGCCGATGTGGAGTTCGGACCCTACGGTGTACTTGGCGCGCATCGCCGCGCGCGCCGGCAAGCTCTCGGAGGCCGACGTGCGAGAGCGCCGAAACGTTTGGAACGAGGAGAAGGCTCCGAGCACGGCTCTCGAGAAGGCGTGGGCTTGGTGGCTCACGTACACCCAGGGGATCGAGCGCAAGGAGGAGGCAGACGAGGCCCTCGCCAGATGGCCCGCGGACGCCTCGCGGTCGGAGCTCTACGCCTGGATGGACGAGAGCGCGGGCCGCGCCCTCTGGCTCGGCGGCAAGCTGGACGAGGCGCTACCCTATCTTAAACAGTCCTTCGAGCGTTGCGATCAGTTCTCGACGATTCTGTCGGCGATGCGCACCAAATTTCTCTACGGGCAAGCGCTCGAGAAGCACGGCGAGCGCGAGGAAGCCTGCAGGGTGTACGGCGTCATCCTCGAGCGCTGGGGCGCGGCCAAGCCTCTCTCGGTCACGGCCGAGCGAGCGAGAGAGCGCGTCGGGGCTCTCGGCTGCGGCGGGCCCCGCTGACGCCAAGCTCGCGGGCTCGCGCCCGGCACGGCGGCCACGCCCGAGCCTGACGGGGCCGCGGCCGGCGAGTCGCTCCCGACCGGGCCGGTCGCCGAGGGTTGTAGGGCCCGGTTCGTCCGGGGTCGTCCGTTTTTAGGGCGAACACGTTTCACATCCGGAGGCGCCGGTGCCTGCCTCTTCGGGCGGTCGTGACGGCCCCGACGGCCTCTCGCCCGAGGACCGATGCGCCCCCAGGGCGGCGGCCGAGCGGCCCGCCACGATGAGGGCGCCAAGGGCGACGCGGCGCGCCCGCTGGCTGTCGCGGGACGGAATCGCACCGATACCAAGGAGAAAACCCATGAAGAACTCGATCACTTTGTCGTTGATTCTCGTCGGCTCGCTCGCGGCGTTGAGCGGTTGTACCGCAACGGGCGAAGACGCGGCCGACGGCGCCACGGGCGCGGGGGCCCCCGCGGAAGCTGCCGCAGCGCACGGGATCGCAGAGGCCGGACCGCAAGACGAAGCCCTGCTGCCCGGCGGGGCCCGCTCGAAGGAGGAGTTGCAGGAGCAGATTCGCCTGCCAGGGCAGCGGGCGGCGGACTTGGGCGAGTCGCCTCCGGATGGTGTGAATGATGTTGCCGCCGAAGCCGAAAGTCGCCCCGAACAGCAAGCTTCGGACGAGGAGCGGGCGGCTCTCGAGGGGGCCGTGCCGGACGTGCCGACCGACGACGCCGCGGCTTGTGGCAAAACTGGCCCGAATCTGGACACCAAGATCGTCGCCGATGCCGCGTCCCCCAACTCGGCCAACCAGCGCAGCGGTTCGTCGACCGGCTGCGCCGCGGTCGGCGTCCTGCAGCCGACCGATGACGCGGACTACTACTGCTATACGGCCGGCAACGATGGCTTCACCTGGACGTACCTGTCCAACCGGCGGACGGGCGTGCGCGGCTGGGTGCGTGACGATCTGCTGAGGGACAACGGTAGCTTCAAGTGGTGCGGCTTCTGAGCGGCCCCCCGCGGGTGCGCCGGCGCCCGATCGAATCGCGTACCTTACCCGGGGCAGAGAGGTTGGGGCGGGCGCGCCGAGGGGGGCCTCGACTCAGTCGTGCCCCGAGGTCGACCTCGGCCGTGGCCTCGCCCGCGAAGGGGGGGCCGGCGCGGCGACTGTGCGCCGCGCGCCGGCCGTGCAATAGTCAGGGCGTGCACTACCTCGGGTCGCGCATCGTGCTGGGCTTGGCGGGGGCGTGGCTGCTTTCGGGCTGCGCCACGCAACGTGACACGTCGCGGGCGCTGAGCGTCGCCGGGACGGCGGCCGTGGTGACCGGCGCGACCATGGCGTCGGACACGCGGCATTACGAGCCCGCGCCCGGCACGATCGGCGGCCCTATGAGTTACGCGCCGAGCTTGGGCCGGGGGGCCCGCCAGGCAGGTACGATCCTCGCGGTGGCAGGCGCCGGGGTGGCCGCGGCGGGCTACGCGCTCGAGCCCAAAGGCCCCGACGTGAGAAAGCGCCCGGCCGGGTCGGCGCCCGGGCCCGCCTTTGTCACCCCGCGCCTGGTTCGTCGCGACCCAGACCCGGCCCTCGCGCAAGAGCCAACGCAGCCCCCCGCAAGCGCCCCTTCGGCCGATGGGGCGCCGGCCGAGGCCCCCGAGCCCTGCCGGCCTTCGAGCACGACGCCCGGGCCCAGGGCCCCCGCCAGCGAGGGGCTGCCCTGCCCGAGCCCGTCGCCGGCGGGGCCTGTTGCGCCTTCGAGCGGCCCATCGACCCCGACGCCTTGATCGATAGCCCGCGGGTCGACCTCGACGCCTCGATAGCCCGCGGGGCGCTTCCGATGTCGTGAGGCACCGCGGGTCGACCTCAGCGCTTTGAGGCACCGCGGGTCGACCTCAGCGCTTTGAGGCCTCGCGCGTTTACCCCCGACGTCTTGCCCCTCGCGCAGGTCGAGGCCCCGAGCCTCCGGCTTGCCGGGGCTGCCGCGGCGCATGGCGACGCTTCGCTGGCGCCTCGCGACCGACCGCCGTACTACTTCGGGGCGCTCTTCGCGCCCGACGTCGCGCGGGCGCTCCTTTTCTCGAGCGAGAAACGAGTGAGCCGATGAAACGCCTATCGAACCTGTTCGGTGTTCCCCTGGTCGGGCTCGCGCTTGGCCTCGCCGCCTCGAGCCTCGTCGCGTGCGGCGATGATGACGATGACGACGGCAGCGCGGGCCGCGGCGGCGCCGGTCGCGGCGGCAGCGCCGGCCAGACGAACGGCTCGGGTGGCTCCGGCCCGACGAACGGGTCGGGCGGCTCGGGCGGCGCCGGCGGGGGCGGCGCCGGCGGCGGCAGCTCGGGCGCGGGCGGCTCCGGTGGCGACAGCGGCGCCGGCGGCGCTTCGAGCGGCGCGGGCGGCGCCGGCGGCGATAGCTCGGGCGCGGGCGGCGCTTCGAGCGGCGCGGGCGGTGCTTCGAGCGGCGCCGGCGGCGCGGGCGGGGCCAGCGCGGGCGCGGGCGGCGGCACCGCTGGCGCGGGCGGCGCAACGGGCGGCGCCGGGGGGGCCAGCGCGGGTGCCGGGGGGGCCAGCGCGGGCGCGGGCGGCGTAGGCGGCGCGGGCGGCGTGGGCGGCGCGGGCGGCGGAACGGGCACGAAGCTCGCCGACATCACCGGCACCTTCTTGTTCGTCTGTACGACCTTGTTCACCCCCGACGTCTCGCAGGCGTTCCGCTTCCGGGCGACCAACGTCATGACGATCACCGGGTCGAGCGGCTCGCTGCAGACGACCCTACGCCCGCTGGTGGTCGGGGCCACCAACGCGAGCAACGTGACCGGGGCCGACACGAAGGCCGACGCGCCCGTGACCGTCAACGGCGCGGGCGAGGGCCTGTCCACGTTCGCGCAGGTGGTCATCCCCAGCGCAGCCAACCCGCTGGGCGTCGAGGTGCAATTGGCCGACGCGGCGTTCCGCAACGGCATCGTCGACCAAGATGACTACTGTGCGCGCTTCGAGGCCACCATCGCGCAGCCCCCGCTCGGCACGCTCGAGTACGGCAACCCCGAGAATGCCTGCGTCGGCCTGCGCGTCACCGACCCGGCGGGCGCGCTGCCCCCGGTAAGCAACGCGCAGCTCAACGCCTGCAAAGCGATCTTGGCGAACACGCCCCCGCCCCCCTGAGGGCGCGCCCGGCCGGCCGCCGCGCGCGGCCCCTCGTCGCTTTGCGTGGTACGACCGGCGGCGTTCGAGCCCGGCCGCGACGCCGCCGCGACCGAGGGCGTTCAGGCCCGTCGACGGTGGCGGTCGGGCGCTTCAGTACCAGACCCAGCGCAGCAGGCCCCAGCCGGGGCCGGCGGCGAGGGCCCGCTCGAAGATGCGATGCCATTCGCGCACCAGCCCCTCGAACCCGTCGGGGTCGTAGATCCAAGGCCGGTGCAGGCGCTCGGTCTTCGGCGGCTCGCCGGCGAACTCGACGTCGAGCGCGGGCCCCCCGCGGTTGGCGGCACACGCAGCGCCGCGGCGTTCGTCGTCGGCCCGCTGGCGGCCGAGCTCGCGTGGTTCGACCTTGCCGCCTTGATTTCCCCGCCGAGCGAGCTACCCTTCGCTCACTATGTCGTTCCGCCCGTTCTTCGTCTAACGAAGCCCCCGACCAGCCCCGCAGCGACGGCCTGGGTGACGCGCACCGCGCGAACCCCGAGGCATCGCGGGCTGCTGGTCGTGGTTGAAGACGCGGCGTTCCGACACGCATTCGCTCCGTGAGCCGCCCCGCGGCCGCGGGCGGCGTGTCGCGCGGGCGCGTCTTCGCCGAGGTTTCGCGGGCGCGGCGCCGTCGGGCTGCGCCTTCCCTCGCGCCGCTCGTGCGGCGCCATCGCCGAACCGCGTGCGGCGCGCGCGTCCCCCTTCCGGGACGCGGCGGCCGCGCCCCGTTCGGCGCGTCCCGAGGCGAACGGAAGAACGGATACGCGCATGTTCAAGGTCACGTCGAAACCCATTCAAGAGCACGCCGAAGCCCCCCTCGCCGACGACGGCCGGTGGGAGAAGCTCGTCGCCCACTGGCAGGGCCGCGCGACGCCCCCCGAGCCCGTCGACGGCGAGGGGGTCGCGGCCTACGTCGTGTCGGTCGGCTCCGATCTCGACCCCTGCGCCCGGGGGGCGCAGCTAGCCGAGATCACGAGCCTCGTGCGACACCAAGGCGATCGCGTGGTCGGCGAAGAGATTCGCCACTTGCCCGAGCCTAACCCCCGCACCTTTCTCGGCAAGGGCACGGCGAAAGAGATCGCGCGGCGGGCCCGCGAGGCGGGGGCCACCATGCTGGTGCTTGACGCCGAGCTGAGCCCCTCGCAAACGCGCAACCTCGAAGACGAGGCGGGCATCTCGGTCTGCGACCGGGAGGCCGTCATTCTCAACGTCTTCTTGCGCCACGCGCGGTCGAGGCGGGCGCGCATTCAGGTCGAAATCGCCCAGCTCCAGTACTTGCGGCCGAGAATCCGCGGCGTCGGCCTCGACATGGACCAGCAGACCGGCGCCACCAAGAACGCGCGCGGCCCGGGCGAGACGGCCTCCGAGCTCATGGCGCGCAAGCTCGATCGCCGCCTGGCCGAGCTCACCAAGGCCCTCCGGCGGGTCGGCACGTCGGGCGAGACCCAACGGCGCCAGCGCGACGGCTGCAAGCGCATGGTTCTCGTGGGCTACACCAACGCCGGCAAGACCTCGCTCATGAACGCGCTGACGTCGGCCGGCCTCTCGGCCCGCGACATGCCCTTCGAAACCCTCGACACCACGTCGCGCTGCCTCACCCGGCACGGCGGCGATGTCCTGTTGAGCGACACCGTCGGGTTCATTCGGCGGCTGCCCGAGCGCCTGCTGGCGAGCTTCGAGTCGACCCTGGCCGAGATCGCCGAGGCGTCCCTGCTCGTCATCGTGGTCGACGCGAGCGACGAAGAGTGGAAGCTTCACCTCGAGACGACGCTGGGCGTGCTCGATCGCCTGGGCGCCCGCGACATCGCGCGCTTCTACGTGTTCAACAAGATCGATCGCCTTGCCGACGTCGACGCCGAGCTCCTCGCCCAACACAGCGAGGGCCACCCCTGGGCGGCGCTCAGCAGCCGCGACGGGCCCGCCGTCGAGGCGCTGAAGGGGCGCCTGCTCGAGGCCGTCAACCACCGGGACGCGACCGCCTCGATCTTCGTGCCCTACGAGGCGATGCGGGCGGCTTCGGCGGTTTACGCCCGGGGCCGGGTCGTCACCAGCGAAGCCGGCCCCGGGGGCCTCCACCTGGAGGTTCAAGGCCCGCCCGAGCTCATCGCCCAGATTCAGAAGATCGTGGCGGGGGCCCAGCGATGAAGCCGCTCATCGAGGCGCTCGACGTCACGATCGTGACGCCGGGCGGCCGCCCCCTCTTCGAAGGGCTGAACCTGTGCCTCGGCCGCGAGCGGGTGGCGCTCATCGGGCGCAACGGCGTCGGAAAGTCGACGCTCTTGGCCGCCCTCGCCGGCGACGATCACGGCGTCCGCGGGTCGGTGAAGCGGCAGAGCCGCCCGCACTTCGTGCCCCAGATCTTGGGCCACGACCGCGCCGGGCGCACGCTGAGCCACGGCGAGCGGCGCCGGCGCGAGCTCACCCGGGCGCAGCGCTCGGGCGCCGAGATCGTGCTGCTCGACGAGCCCACCGAAGATCTCGACGACGCGGGCGTGGCCTGGCTCCGCGACTGGCTCAAGGGCTTTTCGGGTTGCCTCGTGGTGGCGTCGCACGACCGCCGGCTGCTCCAAGACTTCCGGCACTTCTTTCTCGCTAGCGAGGCCGGCTGTCGCGCGCTATCAGGGTCGCTCGCCGAGCTCGAAGCCGAGCTCGAGAGAGACCACCGCGAGGGCGAGCAGCGCTACCTCCGCGCCCTGCGGCGCCTCGAAGCCCAAGAAGAGCACACGGCGCAGGTCGCCCGGAGGCGGGAGCGCAAGAAGCGCTACGGGCGGTGTAGCGAGCTCGATCGCGCCACGCCGCGCATTCGCCTGAACCAAAAGCGGGACCACGCCCAGGTGTACCAGGGCAAATTCTCGCGGCGGCGCGCGGCGCGAATCGCGGCGGCGCGCGAATGGACGCGCTCGATGCGGCGGACGCTGGCGGTCGACCTGCCCCTCGAGCTACCCCTGCCGTCGCTGCCCGCCGACGAGGGCCGCGACTTGCTCTGCTTGCGGGGCGTGGCCAGCGAGATCGAGGGCCGCCGTCTCTTCGAGGCCCTCGATCTGCGGGTGCGTCGCGACCGCGTGGCGGTCGTGGGGGCGAACGGCGCGGGCAAGACGACGCTGCTCGAGATCATGCGCGGGGGCCGCCGGCCGACGGCGGGCTCCGTCGACCGAGACCCCCGGCGCATGGGGTCGATCGCCCAGGGGGGCGCCGACTGGGTGCTCGACGAGTCGCTGCTCGGCTACCTGAGTGTCTACGGGGGCTCGCCCTCCCCCGAGGCTCTCGCCGAGCTGCTCGTGGCGCACCGGTTTCCGCTGGCCCTCGGCGAGCGGCCCCTGCGCTCGCTGAGCCCCGGCGAGCGGGTTCGCGCGGCGCTGATCTGCCTGTTCCAGCGCTCGCCCGCGGTCGAGCTCTTGGTGCTCGATGAGCCCACGTTTAGCCTCGACTTGGTCGGGCAACGCGCCCTGACTCGAGCGCTCCGGGCGTGGCCGGGCGGCCTGGTCGTGGCCAGCCACGATCGCGCGTTTCTCTCCGAGATCGCGGTGAACCACGTCATCGAGCTCGGAACGAACGCCGCTTGAGAGCCGGGCTTCGGGCGCATTGAGGCGTCGCGGCGGGGCGCGGCCGGCCGCATCGGGTTGCCGGCCTACCTCGAGCGCCACGGCCCGCCGGGCACGCCTTCGAAGCCGAATCAGGCTAATTACCGAAGGCGCCTCTCTGCTTGCCCCGAGGCGCTGACCGCCGCACTACGCTACGGCGGTCGGGGCATCTGCTCGGCCCGCTTTCCCCACCTTGCTCGCAACTGACAGGGTGTCGTCAGTTCGGTCCGGCTATAGACTCGTCGCCCTACAAGTGGCGCTGAGGTGAACGCATGAGCAAGCACGTTATCGAGACGGTCACGTTCCGGTTGATGGCCGGCGTGTCGAAGGACCAGTTCCGCGACGCCGCCGAGCAGGCGACCGCGTTCATGACCGCCCAGCCCGGCTTCGTCCGCCGCCGGCTGTCTCGCGAGGAGAACGGCACCTGGGTCGAGCACGTCGAGTGGCGGAGCATGGCGGACGCGAAGGCCGCCGCCGCGACGATCGGCCAGGCCGAAAGCGCCCGAGCGTTCATCCGCGCCATCGACGGCCCGAGCATCGCGATAGCACACTCGGAGCTCGAGGTCTCGGTCGGCTAGATGCGCCGGACCGACCGGCTCTTCGAGATCCTGCAGCTCTTCCGCGGCGGCAGGCTGCTGCTCGGCCGCGATATCGCCGAACGGCTCGGGGTCTCGCTGCGCACGGTCTACCGGGACATCGAGACGCTCGTGGCATCCGGCGTGCCGATCGAAGGCGAACGCGGGGTCGGCTACGTGCTGCGCGAGCCGATCTTCTTGCCCCCCATGACGCTGACGCTCGAGGAGCTGCGCGCCCTGCACTTCGGCGTGGAGGTAGTACGGCAGACGGGCGACGCCGAGCTCGCCCGAGCGGCCGAGAAGCTGGTCGGCAAGATCGCAGCCGTCCTCCCGTCCGACCGGCGGGCCTCGGATCCGCTCAAGGATCTCGCCGTCTACGCGTCGGTCGCGGCGGCGCCCCGCGAGCACCTGGGCGTGCTTCGCCGCGCCGTGGCCGAGCGACAGGTCCTGTCGATCACGTACCGCCGCCTCGACGACGTGCGCACCGAGCGCCGCATCCGCCCGCTCCAGACCGAGTATTGGGGGCGCGTCTGGACGTGCCCGGCCTGGTGCGAGCTGCGCGGCGGCTTCCGTGCGTTCCGGGTCGATCGGATCGAAGCGTGCGTCGACACGGGCGACAGGTTCGTGCCCGTCGCGGGTCAGACCTACGCCGACTACCTCGCGACGATAAGCCTTCGCGACGGCGGCACGCAGTGACCGGCGACGCTCTCGCGGCCGGCGCCGGGGCGGCGCTGTCGCGCGACGAGGTGGCGCGGCGGATCACCGACGCCTACGAAGGCGTCGTCCCCGTACCGAGCTGGGGCGAGACGAGCTTCTTCTACAACCCTGGCCGGGCGTTCACGCGCGGCGCCTACTTCTGCACCTTGAAGGACCACGACGGGGAGAACGACCGGGCCTCCGCGCTCGACCGGCCGGGCGTCTACCGTCTCGCGTTCGGCGTGCCGCCGAGCACCTTCGGGCGCCTCTTCGGTCCCAGGCCGCCGAGGCCAGGCAAAGGCGGCGTCGTCGAAGGCCCTTGGGACTTTACCGCGCTCGATCGGCTCACGCCTCACCCCGTCTACGCCTGGATGGGCTGGCTCTCGGTGCTGAACCCGAGCGCGAGGACGTTCGACCTGGTGGGGCCGCTGCTCGCCCAAGCGCACGAGAGGGCGCGGATGACCTTCGAGAAACGGCTCCGCCGCTAGGAGTCGACCCCGCTTGGAGTACCGCCCAGCCGCCCAGGCTCGAGCCCTCCAGCCGCTCGCCCAGCCCCTCGAGCAGCACGGCGCCGAGCGCCGCCACGAGCGCCACCACCAGCCGCGCCATCGCGGGCCAGACGCCGCGGCGCGCCGCCTCCGGCGGCAACTGCTCGCCAGGCCACGTCGCCATGCGTTCGAGGCGGGCACGAGGCAGAACGGCGGACGGCACGGCGCGGACTCCGTGCGCCGATGGGTTTCAACCTGGGCGGCCCGCCCCGGGCCCCTTCCTGGCCGCATCCCGGAGGGCCGGTATCGGGCTACGCTGAAGTCCTCGAGGACTTCTCGGGCGCTGTCGCGGCCCCACCCGAGTCCTCGAGGACTTCGCCGAAGCGTTTGGCACACGAAACCAAGTCCTCGAAGACTTTGCCAGGCCTGATGGCACATCAAAATCAGTCCTCGAAGACTGGGTTGAAGGTGATGGCACACCCAAATCAGTCCTCGAAGACTTCTTCTGCGCCCGTGGCACATGGTTCCGAGTCCTCGATGACTTCCCCGGGGCTGGTGGCACACCCGCCCGAGTCCTCGAGAACTTCCCCGGGGCGGGTGGCCCCTGCGCCCGAGCCCTCGAGGGCTTCGCCGAGGCCGCCCGGCCCTGCGGCGAAGGTGTCGACGACGTGGGCCGGGGCCTTGGCACAGCCGGCGAGGTGCCCGAGGGCTTCGCTCGGGCCTCGAGCGGCAGCGCTTCCGGGCGCGGGCGTGCTCACCGCGCCGCCGAAGCCAGGGCCGGCCCGGCGCCCTTGGTGCTTCGGGGCGCTGGGCCGACGCAGGCGAAGGGGTCAGCCCCCGTCCGCCTCGCCCTCGCCCGCCTCGCCGGGGGCGGGCTCGGGGGCGTCGATCGCGCCGCCATCGGGCTCGGTGCCCTGCTTGCGGCGGGCGCGGCGGCGGCTGTGGCCGAGCGGCGGGGCGATGGCGTCGGCGTCGCCTTCGTCCCAGCGGAGGTAGGCGACGACGCGGCGGCACTGGTCGTAGGCGCGCGCCATCAGCTCGTAGGCCTTGGCGACGCGGTCGTCGGCCTCGTTCGGGTCGCCCGAGCGGTCGGCCCCCGACTGGCGGTGGCCGAGCGCCTCGAGCAAGAGCGCGCTGAGCTCGTCGGCGCGCGCGAGATCGGCCCCGGTCAGCGGCGTCTTGGCGAGAATCTCGGGCCCCGCGTCGCGCAAGAGCCCGCTGAGCGACGAGAGGTCTTGGGCGGTGTCGACGTGACCGGTGCCCCGGCGCACGGCCGAGACCTCGAGCGGGTCGAGCAGGCCGAAGGTGACGAGCGTCTCGGCGCTCGAGAGCATGCGAGCGCGCAGGGGCACGGCCTCGTTGAGCAGGGCGCGCACGCGCGTCTGGCCGCCCTCGTGCGGCAAGGCGCGGGCGTGGGCGTAGGCGGCGGCGAGGGCGTAGTCGCGCAGGTTGTCGAGCAGCGCGAAGGGCGGGTCGACGAAGGTCGCGCGCATGGCGTCGCGCAGGGCCACCATCTTGGGCAGCGCGCCGAGCACGAGAACGACCGCGTTCGGCACGTACACGCTGAGGCGCCGCACCTGGTCGCGGGGCAGGGCGTCGATTTCCGCCTGCCGGCGCGCGAAGGCCGCCGCCCCCTCGCTCGAGCCACCGGCAGAGATGACAAACGTCGCCGCACCCTCGGTCGAGCCGCCGTCCGCGATGGCGGAGGACGTCGGGCCCTCGGTCGAGCCGCCGTCCGCGATGGCGAAGGACGTCGGGCCCCCGGTCGAGCCGCCGTCCGCGATGGCGGAGGACGTCGCGCCCCCGGTCGAGCCGCCGCCCGCGAGCACGAAGGCCTCGGCACCCCCGCCGGAGACGGCGGCCGCGCTGGCGGCGTCGCCGTCGCCCTCGCCGCCTTCGTCGCCGCCACCGCGACCCTTCGGCGCGGGGCGGGCGGCGCCGGCGCCCTTCTTCGGGGCGCGGCCGGCGTTCGGGCGCTCGCGGGGCTTCGTGGCGGGCTTGGCGGCCGCTTTCGGGGGTTGGCTGGGGGGTTTGGGCTGGGTCGTGGGTTGGGTCGTGGGTTGATAGGTGGAACGGTTGGGCTGCAGATGGAGGATGGCTTCGGTATTGGTTCGACGGGTCATGGGACTGGTTCGGGGCACGAAAGGCCCCTGGGCCGCCCAACCCCCCCGCCCGAATTTTGGCCGGGTTCGTGACGACTTATCTTCCTGCTCGGCCAGGCTCCGGGGCCAGTTGCGCGATTTTTTTCACCGCCGCCCTCCGACCTCCCGGGGCCCCGAAGCTCGCCCGGAGGGCACGCGAGGCCGGCCAGGGGCGCTCGGGGGGCGTGCGGGGGCCCCGCGCGCCCTCGCTCGGCCGGCGCGCGGCCCGCACCCCGGGGTCGGCTGGCTCGTGAGGCCCCCAAGGGCGCTCGCTCGGCGGGCGGGGGGGCCGCCCGGAGTGCGCTATCGTCGGCGCCGTAGCGACGATCGTCGTTTCTGGGCCGGGCAAGAACGCGCTCAGACGCTGCCGCACTGAAGCTCGGAGGGGCGGCGGGCGAGGCGGCGGGGCCTGCTCGAGAAGCGGGGCCGGCCGGGGGCATTAGGCTCTGTCGGACGAAGGCGGACCGAGCCGAGGGCGCTCGACGGGGGGTCGCGGCCTCAGATCTCGACGCCCCGCCCCGCGAGGCCGCGCCGCAGCTTCGGCAGCGCGCGCGCGACGCGGGCCCGCAGCGTGTCGGCCTTCTCGCCGAAGAGGGCGCTCAGCTCTTCGTACGAGAGGCCGTCGCGGAAGTGCAGCTCGATGAGCCGACGCTCGTCGGCCGACACGCAGCTCTCGAGGCAATCGCTCAGCGCGCCCCTCGCCCGGTCGAGGCAGTCTTGCTCGCGCGGGTCGAGGCCGCCCCCCGCGGCCTCGGCCAGGAGCTCGTCATCGGACACCACGCGCGCCGACTCGCGCCGCCGGGCGCGCAGCGCGTCGAGCGATCGGTACTTGGCGATGCCCAGCAGCCACGTGCGCAGCGACGAGCCGCCGGCGAACTTCGACATGCCCTCGTACGCCTGGATGAACACCTTCTGCCGCGTGTCTTCGGCGAGGGTCTCGTCCCGGACGATCTGCAGGCAGAAGTCGTAGACGGACTCGCCGTGCGCCCGCATCAAGAGGCCGATGGCGGCGTGGCGTTCGCCCTTCGCGATCAGGGCAAGCGCGGGCGTGTCACCTGGCGTGTGGGGCGCGAGCTCGGCCGCCCGCCCGCGGGCGCGCTCGGAGCGGCCTGCGCGCTCGGCCCGCTCGGCGCGCGCGTCGGGCCCGGCCCCCCCGCGACGCCCGGAGCGCGCCCCCAGGCCGACCTTGCGCAGCAGCTCGCCCGCCGCCGCGCCCAGCTCGGCGACGCCCCAGCGCCCGCGCGGCGGGTCTCCCACGTCGTCCGTGGCGACGAACGGCCCTTCGCCCCAGGTGCTGACGTCGCCCGCGTCCGCGAGAGGCGCCCGATCGCTGCCACGAATCACTCTGAACCGGCCCATGACCTACCCTTTCGCCTCGTGCGTGCCCCATCTCGGCGGCCGACTGCGGGGCCCCCCCGCGCGCTCGGCCGCGCCCTACGTCGACTACGGCGCGCGTTAGAAACGGCGGGGCCCCCCGCGCGCTCGGCCACGCCCCATTTCACGCCGCCCGCCCGCTCGTTCGGGGGCTCGAAGTCGCCCGCCGGTTCGTTCCGTCGCGGCGACGTACGAACGCGTGTCGTCGAGCGCCCGGCTCGGTCGTCCAATCGCCAGGGCACGACGTGCTGGGCTTAGCCCCCACTTCGTTAGGTGGCCGTTTCATTGTTGCCGGCCCCGCGCGCTACGCGATGTGAGGCAATGTCGAAGAGACGAACACGGTAGGTGGTATGACATGGTGACCTCGTGCGAACGAAAGGGCGTCTCGAGCGCAGCCGTTGTCAGCGCCTCGGCCCCCGCGGCGGGCCGCGGCGTCGCCCGGCGCGCCGCGCGCCGGGTCAACGTGGCAGAACGGGCTCGCCGGCGATGTGAAGGGTGCCCATTATTTTTTTTCTCCGCACTTGGGGGGCGAGCGTAAAGTGCAGCAGTATGGGCGCAGAAAGCGAGTCGGGGGGCCGACCCGAGCTCGACGATCAGGTTCGTTTGCTCCTTGAGACCAAGGGCGTGAACGCCGCCGCCACCCACGCCTTGCGCGCCCTCGGGCCCGAGATCCTCGGGTTTATCGTGGGGGTGGTCCGAAACCGCGACGATGCCAACGAGATCTTCTCGGCCACCAGCGAGCGGCTCTGGCGGTCGCTGCCGTGCTTTCAGCAGCGCTGCTCGCTGCGCACTTGGACGTACGTCATCGCCCGGCACGAGATCGCGCGCTTTTACGACAGCGAGCGGCGGCACTGCGCCGGGCGCGTGCCCATCTCCGAGATCGAGGACGTGGTCGCGGCCCTCACGACCCAAACGCGCCAAACGCAACCATTGACCGAGCTACGTGACAAATTTACCAAACTACGCGATGATCTGCCCGTCGACGATCGAATGCTGCTCGTCCTGCGCGTCGACCGGCAGCTCCCCTGGGACGCGATCGCCCTCGCGTTCGCCGACGCGCCCGAGGCCTGCGGCGACGACGAGCGCAAGCGGGAGGCGGCGCGCCTGCGGAAGCGGTTTCAGATCGTCCGAGATAGGCTCATGGCGCGCGTGCGCGCCGAGGGCCTCGTGACGTGAGCGGCCCCCCCGCCCTCGGGGGCGTCGCCCTCGCGGGGGGCGCCCTGATCGAGCGGGCTCACATCGGGGCGGGGGGCGCCCTGATCGAGCGGGCTCACATCGGGGCGGGGGGCGGCCCCGCGCGAGTGGGTTCACAGTCTCGGCCGAAGGCGCGCATCAGCTGATCAGAGGGGCGTCCCCGCGCGAGTGGGTTCACATCGGGGCGGGGGGCGTCCACGCTCGAGCAGGTTCACATCGGGGCGGGGGGCGGGTCAGCCCCCGAGGGGGCCCGGGCCCCGATTGAGGTCGGGGCGGGCTGTGGCGGGCCCCACGCCCCCGGGTCGGGGCGGGCCGCGGCGGGCCCCGCGCCCCCCGGGCCGCGAGCGGCCGAAGGCGCGGGCCATTCGGCCCTTTCACGACAAAGGCCCCGACCGAGGTAGGGGGGGTTACGATGAAAGAAGACGAGAAAAGCGTGGCGGCGGGGGGCGTCGGCGATGACGGCGATGACGGCGATGACGGCGATGACGGCATCGACGAGGTCATGCGCGCCATCGCCCACGCGCCGCCCGTCTCGGTGCCGACGAAGATCATGCTCGGCACGGCCTGGGGGCCCGGGGGCCGCTACTTCGTCGAGCGGCAGCTCGGGCGCGGGGGCATGGGCGTGGTCTACCAGGCGAAAGACACGCTGCTCGGTCGCCCGGTCGCGCTCAAGCTCCTCGGCGGCGACGCCGAGGGCCTGCCGGGCGAGCCGCGAGCGCACCTGCTGAAAGAGGCGCGCTTCGCCGCCAGCACCGATCACGAGCGCGTCGCGCGCGTCTACGACGTCGGCGAGCACGAGGGCGCCGCCTTCGTCGCGATGGAGCTCGTCCGCGGCCTTACGCTACGCCGATGGATGGCCGACCGCGCCCCGGAGGCCGCCGAGGTGCTCGCGCTGGGCAAGCAGATCGCCGAGGGGCTCGCGGCGCTGCACGAGGCGGGCGTCTTGCACCGCGACCTCAAGCCCGAGAATGTGATGATCACCGAGGGCGACAAGGTCAAGCTGCTCGACTTCGGCCTCGCGCGCGGGCTCGACGCGCCGCGCCCCGACGAGGGCACGGGGGCGGCCGGCAGCGCCCCGGGGACGGGCTTCTCGGGCACCCCGGGCTACATGGCGCCCGAGCAATACGCCCGCGCGCCCCTCGACGCGCGGGTCGACGTCTTCGCGCTCGGCGTGCTGCTTTACGAGCTGGTCGCGGGCGAGCGCCCCTTCCGCGGCGCGTCGGCCGCCGAGGCCGCGGCGGCGATGCGCCAGGCCCCGGGCTTCGAGGGCGAACGCTGGCGGTCGATGCCCGCGGGCTTGCGCGCCGCGGTCTCGCGCGCCCTCTGCCTCGAGAAGGCGGGGCGCTTCGCGGACGGCGCCGAGTTTCTCGCGGTGCTGCGCGAGGTCGAAACGTCGGACGTGCCGACCAAGCCCTCGGGGGGGTTCGCGCCCGGCCCCGCCCCCGCGCACCCCGGGGCGGGCGAGCCGGGCGCGGCCCCCGCACTGCCCCGGCGCGTTCGCCGGGCTCTCATCTTGGCGGCCCTCGCCGCCCCCGCGGCCGCGGTGGGCTTCGGGGCCTTCAAGCCGCCCCGCGCCCCCGAGCGCCCCGCCCGCACGCCGCCGCCCGGCATGGTGCGCCTCGACGTCGGCACGATCGCGGTCGGCCGCGCGCCCGACGATCTCGACCGCGAGTGCCGCCGGCTCGGCGCGGGCTGCGAGCGCGGGGCGATGCGGCGCGAGGAGCCCGAGGCCAGGGTCGCGATCGCGCCCTTCGCGATCGACGTCGACGAGGTGACCAACGAAGAGGTGGTGCCCTGGCTCAACGCCATGACGGGGGCGCTGCACGTGGCCGAAGACAGCGACGACCACTACCCCCGCTACGTCCGCCGCGAGCCGCCGACCGGCGGCGACGACGACGTCTGGCTCGACCTGCACCCGGACGGCGGCGGCATCGAGTACACCGCCGGGCGCACCTTCCGCGCGCGCCCCGGGCGCGAGACCTGGCCCGCCGTCCAGATCACGTGGAACGGCGCGCGCGCCTTCTGCGCGATGCGGGGCAAGCGCCTGCCGACCGAGAACGAATGGGAGGCCGCCGCCCGCGGGGCCCGCGGCCGCCCCTTCCCCTGGGGCGAGGCGCCGGCCCGCTGCGGCGGCGTCGTCGTGCCGGCCGACGGCAAGATCCCCATGGAGCCGGGCTGCCCCGCCCGGGTCGCCGTCGCGCCGGTCGGGCGGGCCCCGCAGGACGTGACGCCCGAGGGCGTGCGCGGGCTCGGCGGCAACGCCGCCGAGTGGGTCGACTCGCCCTACGTCGAGGGCGATCGGCAGGCGGCGCCCGCGCGCGCGGCCGGGCTGCCGAAGGTGGTGCGCGGCGGCTCGTTCGCCGAGTCGTCGAA
This sequence comes from Polyangiaceae bacterium, assembly GCA_035762175.1. Classification (GTDB taxonomy): domain Bacteria; phylum Myxococcota_A; class Polyangia; order Polyangiales; family Polyangiaceae; genus DASTPP01. The sequence continues at coordinate 39,796 of DASTPP010000225.1, forward strand.
CGCGCGGACGAGCGCGCGCACGCGGCGCCCGGCCAACGCGGTCGGGGACAATCTCGGGTTTCGCTGCGCCGTCGATGGTTGAAATCGAAAGAGAGGGCCCATGTCACTGACGCAAGAGAGCAATCTGTCGAAGGCCGTCGTTCGCAAGCGGGGTGAGTTTCTTTACGAGCGGGGCGAGACGAAAGAGATCGCGCCCAAGCCGGGCTTCCGGGGCTGCTACCTCTTCAAGCACGAGCTGAACCGGGGGGCCGTCCCGCCCCAGCCGAGAGACACCTACACGCTGGTGCTGTACGTCGACGCCGAGGCGGGCCCCATCGAGTACGTGATGAACGACGGGGGCGACGCGCTCGTGGTCGACGTCATGCCGGGCTGCACCCTGGCCGAGGTTCGCGCCGCGGTCGTCGAGCACCTGCCCAAGGGCCAGCCCGGCGGCCCGGGCGGCGCGCCCGGCAGCGTCACGACCAACCCCTGAGCGCCGGCGACGCCCTGCGCCGAGCCCCCGAGGTGCCATGACCCGACCGAGAACGCACGAAGAGCTGATCGTGGTGACGAGGCCCGTGGCCATTGCCCACGAGAAGGGCGGGCGCGCCCTCGCGGCGGCCGCGCCCCGGGGCGAGGCCGGGCTGCGGGCGATCGTGAGAGAGGGCGGCTGCGAACTGAAGCCCCTCTTCCGGCCGCATCACGCCCCGCATCACGCCCCGCTCATCGCCAAGCGCGGGCCCCCGACGGCCGAGGCGGCGAGCTCGCTCGACGGCTTTTACTGCGCGTACGGCCCCGAGCAAGAGCTCCGCCGGGTGGCCGAGCGGTTGCGGGCGGCGTTGCCGCTGGTGGCCGCGTACGTCCGGCCCGGCGCCGAGCTCGCGACGCGCGAAGAGGCCCCCCGGGGCCCGCCCCAGGTCCCGCCCGAGGCGGACACCAGCGACTTTCACCTGCGGCAGAGGTACCTCGACCCGCTGCCGGGCGTCGACGCGCGCGGGGCATGGGGCCGCCTGGGCGCCTTGGGCGACGGCGTGCGCATCGTCGACCTCGAGTGGGCCTGGCGCTACGCGCACGAAGATCTGGCGGGGCTGCGCGGCGGCGTCATCGGCGGGCAGCCGGTGCAAGATCACGCCCACGAAGACCACGGCACCGCGGTGCTCGGCGTGCTCGGCGCGTGCCACAACGGCTTCGGCGTCCGGGGCCTGGTGCCGAACGCGCAGGTCGACGCCGTCGCGCTGCAAGACTCGAACACCGACCCGACCGAGCTCGCCTTGCCCCTGGCCGAGGCGATCTGCTTCGCCGCCGACCGGCTCGCCCCCGGCGACCTCATCTTGCTCGAGGTGCAGATGCCGGGCCGCCGCTGCGGGTTCGCCCGCCGCGGCGACGCGTACGGGTACATCGCCCCCGAGTGGTGGCCCGACGTCTTCGCCGCGATCCGGTACGCGGCGGCGCGCGAGGTTCTGGTCGTCGAGGCCGCCGGCAACGGCGCCCAAGACCTCGACGACCCGCTCTACGACGAGCGGGCCGAGGGCTTCCCCGCCTCGTGGTCGAACCCGTTCCGGGGAGGGGTCTCGTCGGGGGCCATCGTCGTCGCCGCCGGCGCGCCCGACGATCACGAGACAAGGTTGGGCTTCTCGAACTACGGGTCGAGGGTCGACGCGCACGCCTGGGGCGACGAGGTCTTCACGACGGGCTACGGCCTGTTCATGGCGGCGGGCCGAAACCGCACGTACACCCACCGCTTCGACGGCACCTCGAGCGCGGCGGCGATCGTGGCGGGGGTGCTCGCCTCGGTGCAAGGCGTCTTGCGCCAGCACGGCAGGGCGCCCCTCAAGCCGGCCGATGCGGCGCGGCTGCTACGCAGCACGGGCAAGGCGCCCCAGCGAGACATACGCATCGGCAACCGGCCGCAGCTACGCGAGCTGATCGACGTGGCGCTCGAGCAGCAGGCGCCCCTACCGCGGGACGCCCGCCCCGGGCGGTAGGGCGCCGCCCGGGGCGGGCAGCGCTGTCGCCGCGTCGGCGCCTCGGCGCCTCGGCGCCCAATACAGCGGCTCTATTGGGCGCCGAGGCGCACCCAGGCCGGCAGGGCGAGCTTGGGCAGCAGGCCCTTCGACGAGGCGACGAGCAGCGCGGGCGCCGCGAGCAGGGCGAAGAGGGCGAGCGTCGCGAGGGCGACGAGGGCCTTGCGCCGGCGGCGCCGGACGAGGATCACCTGCGTGCGCGACACCCGGACGGGCGTGATGCTTCGCAGCGCCGCGAGGGCGGCGTCGAGCTCTTCGGTCGACTCTTTCGACGTGAACGAGCCGGTCGTCGCGCCCGTGCGCAGCGCCGCGATGCCCTTGAGCGTGTCGAAGCTCGCCTCTTCGAGATCGGCGTCGGTTTGGGGCATCACGGCGCTCAGATCGACGAGGGGCGAGGGGCGACCGGCGCCGCCCGCGGGCGTTCGCTCGCGCGCCACCTTCGCGGGCGCTTCGCGAACCCCGACCTTGGCGGGCGCTTCGCGGGCCCCGACCTTGGCGGGCGCTTCGCGGGCCCTAGCCATGGCGGGCGCGCGGCCCCGGCTCAGCGGCACCGGCTCGTGCACGGGGCCCTCGGCGTCGGAACGAGGCGCGGAGGCCGTGCGGGGCCGTGGCCCGCTCTCGTGGGGGGCTGGCGCGCTCTCGTGCGGCGCGCGCTCGCCGGTCGGGGCTTCGCCCGGCGCCTGGCCGCCCTCGGGGTTCAGGACGCGCCAGCCCTCGGGCGTTCGCTTCGAGACTTCGCCGCCCCGATCGACCTCGATGAGGTAGCTCTCGGGCTGCAACCAGCCGCTAGACCCGCCCTTCACGCCCTGCCCCTCGGCCGGCCGTGCTTCGACGCGACTCGCCTTCGCTTGACCCGTCGGCATGCCCACACGCCCTCTCGAGAGGCCGACCCTCTTGCCCGCGGCACCGAACCGTTTCGCCCCAAACGGTGTTCGCTACCGAAGGCCCTTAGCTACCACGGATGTTCAGCCCCGCCAACGCAGCCCTGCCTCGCGAGCCACGCATTTTTAGAAGGGGGGCAGCCGTAGGGTAAAGGCGCTCAGCGAACGCCGCCATCGGCCACCCACACGGGTGGTGCGCCTCAGTGCGCCAATGCAAGCCGGGCGGCCACGTGCCCCGACGCGGCCCCGAGCTCGGCCACTAACCCGGGCCGAGAAGGCCGGGGCGGCAGGGGCCGGGGGGCGTCGGCCGGGGGCAGCGAGAGCGAAGCGAGCTCGCAAGCGAGCAAGAACTCGAGCGCCTCGACGTGCCGGCGCAGCGCGGCGACGTCGGGCCCCCAGGTCGTCAGGCCGTGGCCCTCGATCAGGTAGCCCACCGAGTCTCGGTCGAGCCTGGCCTCGACGGCCCGGGCGAGGGCAAGGGCATCTTGGGAGTTTTCGAGGATGGGCAGCACGAGGGTCGTCTCGTGCGAGCGGGCGCCGAGGGCCTTGGCCATCTCGTAGCCGCGCAGAGAGAGGGCGCCGCGGCGGGCGAAGTGGCGCGACAGCACGGTCGAGGCCACCGAGTGGGTGTGGGCCACGGCAAGGACGCCGGGGCGCCGGCGGTAGATCGCGCAGTGCAGCGGCGCCTCGGCCGAGGGCGAGGGCCCCCCCTCGCCCTCGGGCTTGGCCTCGAGGTTGACGAGCGCGAAGTCGCCCTCGCCGATCGCGCCCTTGTCGACGCCCGACGCGGTGACGAGCACGCGGGCCTCGCCCACGCGCGCCGAGAAGTTGCCGCTCGTCGCGCGGGCCCAGCCCTGGGCGTGGCAGAAGCGCGCGAGGGCCGCGAGCTCGCCGGCGAGGGCGACGTCGAGGCGCTCGACGAAGGTGTCTTCGTCGGCGATGGGCGGGTTCGGTTCGTTCGTCACGAAGCCCCCTCGGCCCGGACGAAGGGCAGCGAAGAGAAGTCGCGGGCGACCGGGTGGTCGCCGAGATCGGGGCGCCCCTCGCGGGCGAGGCCGACGGTGCCCATGCCGGCCGAGCGCGCGGCGTCGAGCTCGGCGCGGCTATCGGAGAGGAACACGACGCGCCCCGGCGGCAGGCCGATCGCCGAGGCGATCGCGGCGTACGAGGCGGGCTCGCCCTTGGGGCCCGTCGTGGTGTCGAAGTGGCCCTCGAAGAGGGGCGCGAGGTCGCCCGCCTCGGTGTGGGCGAAGTAGAGCCGCTGCGCGCGCACCGACCCCGACGAGAAGACGAAGAGCCGCAGGCCCCGGGCCGCCCAGGCGCGCAGCGCGCCCGGCACGTCGGGGTAGACGTGAGCCCGGAAGTCGCCGCGGCGGAAGCCCTCTTGCCAAATGAGGCCTTGCAGGCCCTTGAGCGGGGTCACCTTGCGGTCTTCGTCGACCCACCGCTCGAGCTGCGCCACCAGCGCCGGGTCGGAGAGGCCGGGGTCGCCCGCGAGCTCGCGCGCGGCGGCGAGCAGCGCCTTCACCTCGGGCTCGGCGCCGCGCTCGGCGACGAAGCGGGCGAAGGCCCGGCGCGAGTACGGAAAGAGCACCTCTTTGACGAACGCGATCGAGCCCGCGGTGCCCTCGATGTCGACGAGCACGGCGTCGTACGCGGCGCTCGCCCCGCCCCCCGGCCCCCCTCCCCCGGGAGGGAGGCGAGGGGAGAGGGGCCCGTCGCCGGTCGCGCCGCCGCCGGCCGCCCCGCTCACGTCGCGGCCCCCCGCCGAACCTCGTCGAAGCTCGGGAAGCCCCCGGCGATGGCGTCGCCGGTGAACGAGGCGACCCAGCCCTCGGGGGTGCCAAAAAATCGGATGGCGCAGAAGCTCGGCCGCTCGCCCATGTCGAACCAGTGCCGCGTGCCGGCCGGCACCGAGAGCAGGTCGCCGCGCTCGCAGAGCGCGAGAAAGACCCGCCCGCCCGAGCGCAGGTAGAAGAGGCCGGCGCCCTCGACGAAGAAGCGCACCTCGTCTTCGGCGTGGGTGTGCTCGGCCAAGAACTTCTCGCGCGCCGCCCGGGCCTTCGCCGGCCAGCCCGGGTCGGCCGGGTCGGGGGCGAGGCGCACGACGTCGACGCTCGCGTAGCCGCCTTCGCGCGTGACCCGGTCGACCTCGGCCCGGTAGGCCGCGAGCACCTCGGCCTGGCCGGCGCCCGCGGGCAGCTCGCGGGCCGCCGCCCAGCGTTCGAAGCGCACCCCGAGCGGGGCGAGCAGCCGGGCGATCTCGGCCGGGTCGGTGCTCGCCTGCTCGACGCGGGAGGGCTCTCGTTCGGGCACGATCGTCAGCAAGCTCATCGTCGCCTCGCTTCGGGGCGGCCGGCCGGACGTGGGGCGCGCCGCCCGGGCCACGATGCCACACGCGCGCGCCGAAATCACCGTACGTTCGTTCGACTCGGCAGCGCGCGGAAGGCCGGCCCCTCACCCGCCGCGGGGCGTAGCCCGACGGCGATTGAAGCCCCCGGTCGAGGTCGAGTACCATCGCCCCATGCACCCTTCTTCGCGCCGAGCCTTGCGAATGTGGGCTTGGTTGGCAAGCCTCGCGCTCGCCTGGTTCGGCGGCTGCGCCGAACCGCCCGACAATTCGCGCGACGACGCCGAGGTCGAGGCCCCGGTCGACGCGTCGTCCGAGCTGCTTTGGCACGCCACCAAGTCGTGCGTCTCCTGCCATTTCGATGAGGCCGTCGGCTCGCCCTCGCGGACGACGTTGGGCTCCGCGGGCGAGCTCTGGCCCCACGGCTACGACCACGGCGGGGCGGGCGAGCCGTCCGGTACCGGGGCCGGGGCGCGGTAGGCAGGGGCCTCGGATCGGTCGGCCGGGGGCGGGCCCGCCTGGCCTTGTTCGGTTCTGGGACGCGCCTTCCCAGGGGCGAGGCACGGGGGGCCGAACGGGCGCGTAAAACGCCGCATGTTTCGCTGGCACGGGCCTCGCTAGGCGTGGCCCGACCATGATTCACCTGCGCGACGTCGAGAAGAGCTACCCGACCGGGGCCGGCCGCACCTGGGTGCTACGGCGCATCACCCTCGACATTGCCGAGGGCGACTTCGTCACCTTCATGGGCCCCTCGGGGGCGGGCAAGTCGACCCTGCTCGCGATCATCGGCATGCTCGACGCCGACTGGACGGGCGAATACCGCCTGCTCGACCAGCCGGTGCACAAGCTCGCGCCCAAAGACCGGGTGGCGCTGAACAAGAAGCACATGGGCTTCGTCTTTCAGCAGTTTCATCTGCTCGAAGACCTCACCGTCGCCGAGAACCTCGAGGTGCCCCTCTCGTACCGGAACCTGCCCGGCTCCGAGCGCAAGGCGCTCATCGGCGACGCGCTCGACCGCTTTCGCATCGTGGGCAAGAAAGACCTCTACCCGAGCCAGCTCTCGGGCGGCCAGCAGCAGCTCGTCGCCGTCGCCCGCGCCGTCATCGCCCGGCCCAAGCTGCTCTTGGCCGACGAGCCCACGGGCAACCTGCACTCGTCGCAGGCCGAAGAGATCATGGGGCTCTTCCGCGAGCTGCACCGGCAGGGCACGACCATCCTGCAGGTCACCCATTCGCCGACGAACGCGGCGCACGGCAACCGCGTCATCAACCTGAAAGACGGCTGGCTGGTGTCGAGCTAACCTCGGCGCCGCCCGGGCCCCGCGAGCCGCTCTAACCTCGGCGCCGCCGCCCCGCCGCCCGGGCCCCGCGAAGCGCGCGGCGCCTCGCCGGCCGGCGGGCGCTTGGTGCCCCCCGCGACGCGCTTGACCAGGGCCACGACGGCGAGGACGAGGGCGCCCGCCACGACACCCACCAGGGCGTTGAGGGCGGCCGAGGTCAGGCCCGCGAGCAGGGGGCCGACGCCGGGCAGGGCGCCGGCCCGCGCGGCGAGGGCCTCGATGCCGTGGTGAACGGCCGGCACGCCGTGGGCCAAGATGCCCCCGCCGACCAGGAACATGGCCGCGGTGCCCGCGATCGAGAGGCCCTTCATCAGAATGGGCGTAACCCTCAAGATGGCGGCGCCGAGGCCGCGCCGGAGCCGCGCGAGCCCGCCCCGGCCGCCGGCGCGGCGCAGGTAGAGCCCGGCGTCGTCGAGCTTCACGATGCCGGCGACGAGGCCGTAGACGCCGACGGTCATCAGGGTCGCGATGCCCGCGAGCACCGTCACCCGGGTGGCGAAGGGCGCCGCCGCCACGACGCCGAGCGCGATGGTGATGATCTCGGCGGAGAGAATGAAGTCCGTGCGAATCGCGGCCTTGATCTTGTCTCGCTCGGCGGCCACGACGTCGACCTCGGGGTCGGCGAGCTTGCGCACGAGCTCGCCATGGCGGGCCGCGTCTTCTTCGGGGCCGTGCAGGAACTTGTGCGCGAGCTTCTCGACGCCTTCGAAGCAGAGGTAGGCGCCGCCCGCCATCAAGAGCGGCGTCACCGCCCAGGGCGCGAGCGCGCTGATGCCGAGCGCGGCCGGCACCAAGATGGCCTTGTTCCAGGCCGAGCCCTTGGCCACGGCCCACACCACGGGCAGCTCGCGGTCGGCGTTGACGCCGTTGACCTGCTGGGCGTTGAGCGCGAGATCGTCGCCGAGCACGCCCGCCGTCTTCTTGGCGGCCACCTTCGTCATGGTGGCCACGTCGTCGAGCACGGACGCGATGTCGTCGAGCAACGTAAAGAGGCTAGCGGCAGGCATGGCGTGGTCTTTCGTGGGCTCGTCAGGAGCTCAATTGAGCTCCGGTTTGCAACCCACGTGCCCGCGCCACGGGCGGGGCCGCCCACCGCGAGGCCGGCCCGAGAAGCCTTAGGGCCGCGGAAGAACGCGCTCGCCGAGCCCCCCCCGGCTGTGGCGCCCTGCCCCAAACCCTTGGCGGTGGTGCGCGGCGGCAGGTCGAAGGTGGAGACGACGTGGTTGCCGTTGTAGCGGGCGCGGGCGCGGGCGCGGCAGCGTGCGATCGCCCCGCACCCTTTAGCGCCGCGGGGTAACGCTAGTAGGATAAGGCCCCGACCGAACTCGGCCGCCGCGCGAGGCGGGTTCTTTTTGACCCGGAGCGACGGGCACCGCGCCAGAACGAGCAGGCCGTGAGCCCGGCCGAGCAGGCCGAGGCGAACGACACGCGCAAGCGCCTCGACCGGGCGGTGTCGCAGCCGCCCGACCGCGAGCGGCTCATCGGGTCGATGCACCCCTTCGAGGGCGTGCTATTCAAGGAGATCGGCGCGCTGCTCGGCGTGAGCGGGCCGCGCATCTCGCAGCTGCACGCGCGGGCGATGGAGAAGCTGCGCGCCTACCTGCGCGAGGGAGAGGCGCCCTCGGCCGGCCGCTGAGCGCCGGGCGCCACCTCACTTCGGCATGGCGGCGGCGGCGCCCTGCGGCTGGTAGCCCTCGCGCGAGGGGCACTTGGCCATGACGTTGCTCGCCTCGAAGCTGCCGTCGGGCGCGAGCTTGCCCGAGGCGGTGACCTCGACGTCGCCCGCGGGGGTGTCGCGGAAAGTGTCGGGCACGACACAGACCGGGTAGCGCACGGGCAGCAACGCGCCGGCCGCGGTCAGCGTGAAGCGGTACTCGCAGGGCGAGTCTTGGTAGCTGAGCGAGCCCTTGACCAGCGTGCCCTGCACGTTCACGGGCCGCCCCGCCAGGCGGACGCGGTCGGCCAGGAGCTGGTCGACGGTCTTGGCGTACGAGGTGCCCTCGCCGATGCTCAGGGCCAGCGCCACGACGCCCCCGGTGACGGCGGCGAGGCCCAAGAGCAGACCGAGGTTGCGCTTCGGCCGGGGCGGCGGCGCCGGCCGGGCGACGCCGGGCTTCGAATCGGGGCCCGGCTCTTCGCCCGGCGCGGCCTTGATTGCCTCTGCAAGCTCTCGATCGATGTGGCGCATGGCGACCCCGCTCTCGTACGTCGTGGGCTCGGCGGGCGCGCCCGCGCCGAACGGCCGCGGGGGCGGCGCTTCGACCTCGGGCGGGCCCGCGGCGTGTGCGGGTAGGACCTTCGGCGAGCCCGCCCTATTCCGGCCGCGCACCGGAAACGCACCCGCCGGGGCCCGCGCGCGGCGGCGGAGGTGCCTGCCGGGGCCCGCGCGCGGCGGCCCCGCCCGGCGGGCAGACTTGCCCCCCCTTAGAATGCGTCACGCCCCGAGCTTTGATCACGCCCCGCCCGCGGCCCCCGCGGATCACGCCCGCCCACAGCCCCGCGGATCACGCCCGCCCGCGGCCCCCGCGGATCACGCCCCGCCCGCGGCCCCGCGCGCTAGCGCCCGGCGGCCCGCGGCGCGCCCGGGCGGTCGCCCGGGGCGACGTGGATCTGCATCGCCACGTCGGACTCGGCGCCCGCCTTCGGCAGCGCGAGGCCGGCGACGTGCCCCTGAAAGCACGCGACGAGCTCGCCGTCGCCGAGCGTCGACTGCTCGGCGCGCAGGCCGCCGACCGAGCCGTCGGCGCCGACGCGGAAGCGCAGCGTCGCCTCGCCGCGCAGCCCCGGCCGCTTGGCCGCGGCGGGGCGGTAGCACGCGATGATCTTGCCCCAGAGCGCCCGCCGCGCCTCGCGCTCGATCTCGGCGCGCTTGTGCGGCCCGGCGACGTGCACGACGTCGACGACGACCCGGGGCTCGGGGTGGCCGCCCTGCACCGGCGTCGCCCCGAGGGCGCCCGGCAGGCGCGCGTTCAGGGCGGCGAGGGCGGCGAGGGCGGCGGGCCACGTCGAGCGCATGGCCGGCTCTACAACGAAACGGCGGCAGAGAGAACCCCGCGGGCGCCGCGTTCGGCCGCGCGGTCTAGTTCGGAAAAAAAGCAAGCCTTTTCGGTATCACGTCAAGAACCGAAACGCACCCCCTGTTCGGGTTCTAGAACAACGCACGGCGCCTTGCTTCTTGCGTGCGAGCGGGCGCATGGCGACGAGGTAGGCGGCGGCCCTTCCGCCCTACGCGGAAACGAAGAATGAAGACGCCTTGCAGATGTGACTTGTTTCGTACTCGGTAAGTGTGGTCGGCTGTGCCGTCGGTGGGTCGAGAGGGGCGCGCGTCGTCGCGCCCCCGACTCACTCGCCCCCCCTACCCACAGTACGGGATTGGCCCGACGGGAGCCCCATGAAACGCACGCTACGCCCGATCACGTTTCTTCCCCCGCTCGTCCTCGTCGCCTCGTTGGCCCGCGCCGACGACGGGCGGCCCCACGTCGACGCTTATTACGGCATCGGCGAGGGCGGGCGAGCGGCGGCGCCGGCGGCCGCGCCCGACCAGCGCGCGACGCTGGGTCGCCGCGCGACCGTCACCGCGGTCGACCCGGTGCGGGGCGTGCCGTCGTTCTTGTGGGCCTCGCGCCGCAGCCGCGAGGCGTACGCGCCGGGGGCGACGGCCGAGCAGGCCGCGCGCGGCTACCTCGCGCGCTACGCCTCGCTCTACCGCGTCACGCGCGCCGACGTCGCCACCGCGCGCGTGCAGGACGTGCACGACACGGGCCGCGGCGGCGTCGTCGTCACGATGCGGCAGCGGGTGAACGACGTCGAGGTCTTCCGCTCGGACGTCAAGCTGCTGCTCAACCGCGACATGAGCCTGCTCGCCATCTCGGGCGCGCCCTACCCCGCGGCCTCGCACGCGCGCCCCTCGGCCCGCCACGAGACGGGCTTCCGGCTCGCCCAGGACCAGGCCCTCGCCCTCGCCTTCGGCGACATGTACGGGCTGTCCTTCAACGCCTCCGAGTTCCGCGACACGGGCCGCGGGCAGGACGACTACCGCTTCTTCGAGGTCTCGCCCGCCGCGCTCGGGCTGCGCGGCGTGGTGATGCGCGACGAGCCGCGCGTCAAGTCGGTCTACTTCCCGCTCGCCGACCGGCTCGAGCCCGCCTACTACCTCGAGCTGACGGCGCAGAACGGCGGCGACAACGAGGGCTACGCCTACGTCGTGTCGGCGGTCGACGGGCGCGTGCTCTACCGCGCGAACCTCGTCGCGTACGACTCGTTCAACTACCGCGTCTACGCCGACGACGACCCGGCGCGCCACTACCCGCCGGCCGACAGCCCCTTCGCCGACGCCTCGCCCCACCCGACGGGCACGCCGAGCGGGTTCATCCCCGAGTTCGGCGCGCAGATCGTGGCGCCGCAAGAGGGCTTCAACCAGCACGGCGACCCCTGGCTCGCGCCGACCGCGACCTTCACCTCGGGCAACAACGCCGACGCCTACGCCGACCACGACGAGGGCACGCCGGGCGGCGATCAGGACAACAACAACCCCGCCGGCGACCCGACCGCCGAGCTGACGGGCCCCAACGCCTTCGACTACACGTTCAACCCGAACGCCGAGCCGGTCGCGACGCCGGCGCAGATCAAGGCGTCGGTCACGCAGCTCTTCTACACGGTCAACTGGCTGCACGACTACTGGTACGACTCGGGCTTCACCGAGTCGGCGGGCGTCGCGCAGAACAACAACTACGGCCGCCACCCGACGGGCGCCAACGACGCGATGGAGGCGCAGGCCCAGGACAAGTTCTTCCAGGGCAGCCGCAACAACGCGAACATGCTCACGCCGGCCGACGGCTCGCGGCCGCGCATGCAGATGTTCGCCTGGTCGGGCCGCGACACCGTCACGGCGTCCGCCACCGTCCCGGGCCTGAACATCACCGAGGTCGGCACGGCCGGCTTCGGCCCGAAGGACTTCACCTTCTCCGGGCCCGTCAAGCTCGTCGTCGACAACGGGGGCATCTCGCCGAACGACGGCTGCGAGACCTTCACCGGCTTCGCCGGCCAGATCGCGCTGCTCGACCGCGGCAACTGCAACTTCACCGACAAGGTCTTCAACGCGCAGGCCGCCGGCGCCGTCGGCGTCATCGTCGTCAACAACGCCCCCGGCTCGCCCATCAGCATGGGCGGCACGCCGGCCTTCCAGATCAACATCGGCTCGGTCATGGTCACGCAGGCCGACGGCAACGCCATCAAGGCGGCCCTGCCCGGCGGCCCGGTCAACGCCACGGTCTCGCGCGACGCGGGCGTCGAGTACGACGGCACCCACGACAACACCATCATCGCGCACGAGTGGGGCCACTACTGGCACCACCGCCTGGTCAACTGCGGCAGCGCGTCCTGTAGCTCGATGAGCGAGGGCTGGGGCGACCTGCAGGCGCTCATGCTCATGGTCAAGGAGGGCGACGACCCGAGCGGCGCCTACGCCGCGGCCGGCTTCGCCGGCGTCTCGTTCGCCAACTCGACCTACTTCGGCATCCGGCGCTACCCGTACTCGACCGACCTCGCGGGCAAGAACCCGCTCACGTTCAAGCACATCGGCGACGTCAACGCCCTGCCCTCCGGCCCGGGCGCCCCGCCCCGCGGCCCCGGCGGCGCCGCGATCAACTCCGAGGTGCACAACGCCGGCGAGGTCTGGACGGCCCTGCTCTTCGAGGGCTACGCGAACCTGCTCGCCGCCCACCCCTTCGACGAGGCCAAGCGCCGCATGGCCGACTACATGGTCGGCGGCATGAAGCTCACCCCCGTCGAGCCGACCTTCGTCCAGCAGCGCGACGCCATCCTCGCGTACGCCGCCTCGCACGACAAGGCCGACGCCGCCCGCCTCGCCGCCGGCTTCGCCAAGCGCGGCATGGGCTCGGGCGCCGTCTCGCCGCCGACCAGCTCGATCAACTTCAACGAGGTCGTCGAGAACTTCGACCTCAAGGGCAAGCTCGCGCTCGGCCCGCTCGACCTGAACGACGCCAAGCACGCCTGCGACGGCGACGGCATCCTCGACGCCGGCGAGACCGGCCAGGTCACGATCACCATCGGCAACGTCGGCATGGGGGCGCTCGGCCCCTCGCAGGTGCTCGTCACGAGCGGCTCGCCCGGCGTCGAGGTGCTCAACGGCGGCGCCGCCACCTCGGCCTCGATCGACCCCTACGGCAACGCCGTCGCCACCGTCGACGTCCGGCTCGCCGCCGACGCCGCGCCGCAGGCGACCATCGCCCTGAACGTCAAGGTCACGAACGCCGACTCGGTCGTCACCGAGGTGACCGGCACGCTCTCGCGCAAGACCAACTTCGACGAGCTGCAAAAGGCCTCGACCCTCGACACCGTCGAGGCCTCGGCGACGCCCTGGGCGGCGGCCGACAACGTCGCGGTCGAGGTCTGGGAGCGCGAGCAGAACGCCACCACCCAGAACCGCCTCTGGCACGGCGACGACCTCGCCCTCGTCAGCGACTCGACCCTCGAGTCGCCCGACATCGTCGTCGGCACCGGCGGCGACTTCGTGCTCAAGTTCGACCACGCCCACAAGTTCGAAAAGTCCGGCACGACCAGCTACGACGGCGGCGTGCTCGAGTTCGCCGAGGTCACCGGCACGGGCGGGCTCGTCTTCCAGGACGTCACCAAGCTCGGCATCAACCCCGGCTACGGCGGCACCATCTCGACCAGCGCGACGGGCAACCCGCTCATCAACCGCCAGGCCTACGTCGGCGCGAGCGTCGGCTACCCCGCCCTGCAGACCACCACGGTCAACTTCGGCCAGACCCTCGCCGGCAAGACCGTGCGCTTCCGCTTCCGCATCGGCACCGACACCATCGTCGGCGCGCCCGGCTGGGACGTCGACAACATTCAGGTCTCCGGCGCCACCAACACGCCCTTCCCGCAGATCGCCAACGAGGCGGGCGGCGCCTGCCCGCTCGCCCCCGTCGCCGCGGCGGGCCCCGACCAGTCGGTCGAGAGCGGCCAGACCGTCGCCCTCGACGCGACCGGCAGCACCGACCCCGACAACAGCGCCCTCACCTTCGCCTGGACGCAGCTCGCCGGCCCCTCGGTCGCGCTCTCCGACGCGAGCTCGCCGCAGCCGACCTTCACGGCGCCCGCGGTCAGCGTCGCGACCGAGCTCTCCTTCCGCGTGCACGTCAGCGACGGCGCGGGCTCGTCCGACGACGACGTCTCCGTCACGGTCAACCCGGGCGGCGGCGGCGGCTCGGGCGGCTCGGGCGGCTCGGGCGGCTCGGGCGGCGGCGGCGGCGCGGGCGGCGGGGGCGGCGGGCCGAGCTGCGTGGCCGACGACGGCACGCTCTTCTGCGGCGGGCAGTCGGACGACGGGTGCTTCTGCGACGACCTGTGCGTGCAGTTCGGCGACTGCTGCCCCGACAAGTTCGAGGTCTGCGGCGGCACCGGCGGCGGCGCGGGCACCGGCGGCGCGGCCGGCACCGGCGGCGCCGCCGGCACGGGCGGCGCGGCGGGCACGGGTGGCGCGGCCGGCAGCGGCGGCGGCGGCGGTGTGTGCACGGCCATCAGCGTCAACGCCGATCTCGCGCCGGTGTCTGGTCAGTTCGGCGACATCTTCGGCTACGAGAGCAAGGCGGTCTCGCCCGACGTCGTCGTCGCTGGCGACGACCTCTTGCGCCTCGAGCTGTACGGCACCAACCTCGGCCTGCCCCCGCTCGAGCCCGGCGTCTTCGACCTGGGCAGCCCGCCCAACGACAACTACGCCACGTGCGTGCACTGCTTCCGCCTGTTCGCGCTCGACGCGGCCGGCAACCTGGTCAAGCAGTTCTTCCAGGAGAGCGGCACGCTGAACCTGACCGAGGTCAATGACCCGCTCACGGCCGACGCGGCCGCGGCCGTGACGAACCTGAAGCTGGTCGAGGTCACGATCGCGCCCGACTTCACCTCGACGCCGGTGCCCGGCGGCGAGTGCCTGACGCTCGACGCCTACGCCTTCGAGTCGGGCGGCGGCGGCTCGGGCGGCGGCGGCGGCGCGGGCGGCGGGGGCGGCGGGCCGAGCTGCGTGGCCGACGACGGCACGCTCTTCTGCGGCGGCCCGTCCGACGACGGCTGCTTCTGCGACGACCTGTGCGTGCAGTTCGGCGACTGCTGCCCCGACAAGTTCGAGGTCTGCGGCGGCACCGGCGGCTCGGCCGGCGCCGGCGGCGGCGCGGGCGCGGGCGGCGGCGGCGGCGGGCCGAGCTGCGTGGCCGACGACGGCACGCTCTTCTGCGGCGGGCAGTCGGACGACGGCTGCTTCTGCGACGACCTGTGCGTGCAGTTCGGCGACTGCTGCCCCGACAAGTTCGAG
>DASTPP010000226.1:0-7996 GCA_035762175.1 Polyangiaceae bacterium
CTGGGCGGGCACCTGACGCACAACGGGCGGCCGGGCTGGCAGGTGCTCTGGCGCGGCTACGAGGAGCTGCGCGCGCGGGCCGCCGGCTGGCGCGCGGCCATGGCGACCTTGCAAGGAAAAAAAGTGACCAATCCCTAGACCCCTCGTTGGGGGCGGGCTCGCACGCCGCGAGCGGCTTCGCGCGCTCGGCGGGGGGCCCGGTGCCCGCCGGAGCCCGGCCCCAACGGAGGCCGGGCTTTGCTCTCCGAATCGGCCCGATTTCGCGCGGCACGATTGGGGGACGCCGTGCCCCGGACTTCAGTCCGGGGCCGAGCCCATGCCCTCAGTCGAGGCAGCGCACGCGCCGGAAGAGCATCGGCTCGTTGATGAAGTTCTGCCCGTCGCTCGCCAGCGACTTGAACTCGTTGCGCCCCGCGTCGATGGTGCCCGAGAAGCTGTCGGGGCTGTAGGCGAGCTGGCCGGGCGAGCCGCAGATGAGCCGCTGCAGCCGCCAGCTGCTCGAGCCGAACACCACGCGGCGCCCGTCGGTCGAGCCCGAGCCGGGCATCGACACGATGGCGTGCAGATCGGTCTCGTCGCAAGACGGCGGGCGCGTCTGGCGCGAAAGGCCGTCCCAGAAGTGCGACTCGATGCTGCCCGAGAGCTGGCCGCCGTCGTGGCGCATCTGCAGCGTGAAGATGTACCACTGCGAGCGGCGCGCGTCGTAGATGCTCGACATCCACACGCCGGCGACGGGGTCGTCGCACTCGACCGCGACCGAGAGGCGCCCGCGCTGCGACGAGATGCTGTTCGCGTCGCCCGGCGCGCGCCCGTTGCTCTTGGCCGCCCGCTTCTCGGGGCCGGGCGGCACGTTGTCCATCGTGGGGCGGCGGGGGCGCGGCGGCTCGGGCGGCGGCGCGTCGCTCTCGTCGGGCTTCTCGAGCCCCTCGTCGCTCTTCTCTTTGGGCGGCTTCGGCGGCGTGGGCGGCGCGGGCGGCGGCGCCGGGGGCGCGAGCGGCACGGGCGGCGTCGGCGGGGCCGAGGGCGGCTCGGGGTCTTTCTCTTCGTAAAGGCTGATCTCGAGCTCGGGACCGCCGGCGCCGACCTGCCCCTTCTCGCCGAACACGTCGCCGCCGTTCAAGCCCAGGCACGACCGGCCCCCGAGCAGGAACACCGCCAGCGGCACGAGGTGCAGCCAGCCCGAGATCATCAGCCCCCAGACGCTGCGGAACGCGAGCTCAGCCCGGCGCCAGGCCGAAGCGCGCCGGGCCTCTTCGGGGCTGCCCTCGCCCGGCTGCAGAAACGGCGACGGGGGCGCGGGCGGCGCGGCGGGGTCAGGCGGCGGAGGGGGTGCAGGCGACGACATCGTAAGAACGCGCCCGCTTCGTACTTAACGGTTCGCCGCGGGCGGGCAAGTCTCTTTGTAACGCCGGCCCGGGCCCGGCGGGCCAAGATTTGCTACGTTCGGGCTCATGGCGCGTGTTCCTCGGGCCCGGCGCTTTCTCGGCTGGCTCGCCGCCTCGGCCCTCGCCTGCCTCGCGCTGCCCGCCTGGCCGGGCTGCGCCCTCCTCGAAGAGATCGACGACGGCGATGTGGGCGAGGGCCTGACACCCCCGCCCGCGCCGACCTCGACCGGCCCCAGCACCGGGCCCGACGACGTCACCGGCCAGGTCTTCACCCTCGTCAACGAAGCGCGCGCCACCGCCCGCTCCTGCGGCGGGCGGTCGTTCGCCGCCGCCCGCCCCTTGCGTTGGAGCGACGCGCTCGCCCGCGCCGCCCAGGCCCACAGCGAAGACATGGCCGCCAAGGGCTACTTCAGCCACGACTCGGCCGACGGCCGCGACATGGCCGCGCGCGTCCGGGCCCAGGGCTACGCCTTCTCGGCGCTCGGCGAAAACATCGCCGCCGGCCAGCGCACGCCCGCCGAGGTCATGGCCGGCTGGCTCGAGAGCCCGGGCCACTGCGCCAACATCATGAACCCGAGCTTTCAAGAGCTCGGGGTCGGCCGCGCCGAGGGCGGCCCCCTCGACATCTACTGGACGCAGAACTTCGGCGCGCCGCGCTGAGCCCCTCGCGAACGGCCGCCCCCGACTTCCGTCGGAGGTGGCGTCCCCGGGGGCCGCCCCCTACCGCAAGTCGGCCTGCTTGACCCCCGCGAGCGCGGCCTTGGCCAGCTCGAGCGCCTTGTCGCGATCGCCGCGCATCCAGTCGATGCTGACGCGGCAGTCGCTGTCGTCGTCGAAGGCGAGCACTGTGTAGAAGGTGCCGAACTCTTTCTCGCCGTGCACGCCGCCCCGGCCGAAGCCCTTGACCGGGCCCGCCTTGCGCAGCGAAGTGCGTAGCGGCTCCGAAAGGTCTTTGACCTTCTTCGCGTCGAAGGCCTCGTTGCAAACCAGGCTCGCCTGCACGCCCTCGTAGGGCCGGCTCGGGTGCGTGAACGTGCACTCGGGGCCGCACTCGGGGCACTTGGCGCCCTGGCGCATGACGTAGCCCGGCAGCAGCCGGTCGCGCGCCGCCTCGGGCAGCAGCCGCTCGCAGGCGAGGCGCCGCCCGAGCGGCTGCGCCGAGGCGGGGGCCGAAGGCGGCGGGGCCGGCGCGTTCGGCGTCGCCAGCGTGGCGACCGGCGCCGACGGCGGGGGCGAAGGCGCGGGCTTGCCCTTGTCGCCCGCGTCGCCGCACGCGGCCGCCGCGAGCGCGAAGGCGGCGAGCGCGAGCGGGCGCGAGGCGGGCGACGACGGCAAGGTTCGGGGCGGCGCCACGAAGGGCCGGGCGGGGCGGCGGAGGGGTGCCATGCGGGGGCCTCGACAACCCTATCTAATCTACAGGCGCCCGCACCCTTGGGCCAAACCCGAATGCCCCAGACGGCCCTCAGCTTCGAAGCGGCCAAGGCGGGCGCCACCTCGCTGTCGCCTGCCTGGAGGCGGGGGCCCCGTTGTTTGAGCCCGAAGGGCGAGTTCGGGGTGCCGAGAGGCAGGCGACAGCGAGGTGGCGCCCGCCTTGGCCGCTCGCGCCCTCGGGGTGCCGGAAGGCAGGCCGCGGCCCCCGCCTCAGCCGCCCGCGCCTGCGGGGCCCTCGCCGCCGGGGGGGGCCTCTTCGTGCTCCCACAGGCTACGCAGGACTTCGGCCACGGCCTCGTAAAGCTCTTCGGGGATCTCGTCGCCCACGTCCAGCTCGAGGAGCGCTCGGGCGAGCGGCACGTCGTGCACGACGGGCACGCCGTAGGCGCGGGCGGCCTCGATGATGCGGGCGGCGAGGGCGCCTTCGCCCTTCGACACGAGGGTGGGCGCGTCGTCGTCGCCTTCGCGATAGCGCAGGGCCGCGGCCCGGTGCGAGGGGTTCACGATCACGACGGTGGCATCTTTGACGGCGTTGATCGAGGCCTGCGTGAGCAGCTCGTGGTGGGCCCGCTCGCGGGCGGCCTTCAGGTGCGGGTCGCCCTCGGACTCTTTGTGTTCGCGCTTGACCTCGTCTTTCGACATTTTGAGGCGGTTCTTCCAGGCGCGACGCGTGAGCCCGACGTCGGCGAGGGCCGAGGCGAGCAGGACGAGCCCCACGTCGCGGGCGACGCGGCGGGCGGCCCCGGCCGCGACCGGCAGCGCCTTGCCGGGCGCGCCGATCGCGGCGGCGAGGTCGGCCACGTGGTCGCGCAGGGCGGCGAAGCCCACCCAGAGCACGGCGGCGGCGGCGACGAGCGCGCGGGCGACGGAGCTCACCCGCTCGGGGCTCGCGAGCGAGCGCAGCCCCCGGGCGGGCGAGAGGCGCGCGAGGTCGGGCGCGAGCTTCTTCCAGGAGATGGTGCCGCCGCCTTGCACGTAGCCGGCGAGCGCGGCGACGGCCGCGGCGGCCAGGAGCGCCGGGGCGGCGAGGCGCACGAGCGCGAGGGCGGCGTCGAGGGCGGCGGCGCCGGCCGCGCGCGGATCAGGCGGCAGGGACGGGGCGCGCCGGAGCGCCGCGCCCGCCCAGGCCCAGAGCGCCCCGAGCGCCGCGGGGGCGAGGGCGAGCGCCGCCCAGAACGCGAGCGCGCCCGAGAGCGCGGCGCTGACGGGCACGTCGCCCTCGTCGGCCGCCTTCCGAAGGCGCCGCGGCGTCGGCTCTTCGGTCTTGTCGCTCATGGCGGCGGGGGGCGCGAAACTGGAGACACCCGAGCCCAGTGTGCTTTACTACGCATTGCCTTGGCGAAACAGCAACTCCTTCTGGTCGACGCCGACCCGCGCAGCGTCCGCGTGCTCGAGGTGAGCCTTCGCAAGGCCGGCTTCACCGTCACCACGGCCGCCGACGGCCTCGACGCGCTCGCGAAGCTCGAGCTGTCGCCCCCCGACCTGGTGCTCTCCGACACGCGCCTGCCGCGCCTCGACGGCTACGGCCTCGTGCGCCGCATGAAAGAGCGGCCCGAGTGGGCGCACATTCCGGTCGTGTTCCTGACCAGCCAGCGATCGATCGAAGACAAGATTCGCGGCCTCGAACTCGGCGTCGAAGACTACCTGACCAAGCCCATCTTCGTTCGCGACCTGCTCGGCCGCGTCAACCTCCTGCTCGCCCGCCGCACGCACGACAGCATCGCGAGCCTGCCCGCCTCGGGCGGCCGAACCAAGTTCGCCGGCTCGCTCAAAGACATGGCCGTCGTCGACCTTCTGCAGACCTTCGAGGTCAGCCGCAAGACCGGCGTCGTCTTGCTCACGCGCCACGAAGAGATGTGCAAGGTCTACATCCGCGAGGGCAAGGTGCTCGACGCCGAGCTCAGCCACCTGCGCGGCGAAGAGGCCGTCTACCGGGCCCTCTTGTGGAACGACGGGCAGTTCGAAGTCCACTTCTGCCCCGTCAACAACGAAGACGTCATCGGCACCTCGACCCAGGGCCTCCTCATGGAGGGCATGCGCCGCGTCGACGAGTGGGGCCGCCTGCTCGAGCAGCTGCCCCCGCTCGACACCGTCTTCGAGGTCGACGTCGGCCAGCTCATCGAGCGGCTCAACGAGATCCCCGACGAGCTGAACGGGGTCTTGCGCCTCTTCGACGGCCGGCACTCGCTCACCGAGGTCGTCGACGCCTCGCCCTTCGAAGATCTGTCGACGCTCGACACCGTCTCGAAGCTCTACTTCGAGGGCCTGCTCACCCCCCTCGGCGCCCTGCGGCCCGAGGCCGACTCGGTCGTGCCGAGCCTCGAAGAGGTCCACATTCGCACGGCGGGCTCGGTGCCCCCGCCGCCCTCGCGCCCCCGGCCCATCGCGCCGCCCCCGCTGCCCCCGGCGCCGCCGGCGGTCGATATGCACGAGCTCCTGCGCTCGTCGGCGCCGACCATCCCGGCCAACGGCGTCTACCGCCCGACCAACGGCTTCCCCGCCCAGGCGCGGCGCTCGTCGGTGCCCCCGCCGCCCGCCCGGCACTCGTCAGAGCCCCCGCCCCCCCAGGCCGGCCGTGCGTCGTCGCCCCCGCCCTCCCAGGCCGGCCGTGCGTCGACGACCCCGCCCTCCCAGACCGACCGTGCGTCGATGACCCCCACGGCGAAGCTCCGTCGCCCCTCGATGCCCCCGCCGGCGCAGGCGCGGCGCTCGTCGGTGCCGCCCCCGCCCTCGGCCCCGCCGCTGCGCCCCGGCGAGGTCGGCGCGGCCGCCAGCCCCGTCGCGCCCGCGCCCCTGCCGCGCCCGGCCGCCAACTCGGTCACCCGCGCCGACGACGAGCCCGTCTTCGCCCTGCTCGAAGAGGTGGTAGCCGACGCCAGGCGCGGCGCCGAGGCCTCGCGGGGCGAGGTCGACGTCGTGGTCGATGTCGCGCCGCCCCCGGCCAACGCCACCTTCGCCGTCTCGCCGCACGAGGCCATCACCGCGCCGCCGCCCTCGAACGAGCCCGCGCACGCCCCGCAGGCCGGCGCCGAGCTCGCCCACGACCCCCAGCGCGGCGCCGAGCCCGCCCCCGCCCCGCAGGCCGGTACCGAGCCCGCGCACGCCCTGCAGGCCGGCACCGAGCCCGCGCACGCCCCGCAGGCCGGCACCGAGCCCGGGCCGAAGGGCGCCGCCGAGCCCGCCTTCCCGCCCGCCCCGAAGGGCGCCGACCCGGCCTCCACGACGGCTTCGAAAGGCGCCGAGCCCGCGCACGCGACGGCCTCGAAAGGCGCCGAGCCCGCGCACGCGACGGCCTCGAAGGGCGCCGTGCCCGCGCACCCGTCCGCCCCGAAGGGCGCCGAGCCCGCGTACGGGACGGCTTCGAAGGGCGATCCTGTCCCGGCGAACCGCCGAAGCGAGCACCCCCTCGTCCCCGCCGACGCGACGCCCCTCGCCGTTGCCACGCCCCTCGCCCCGGCGACGCCCGTCGAGCACGTGCGCGCCGAGCCCGACGCCTTGCGCGGCCGCGCCGAGCCCGAAGCCGAGGCCTCCGACACCTCGCGTCCCACCCTCGGCAACGGGGGCATGGCCGTCGCCCTCGGGGCCGAGCCCGAGGCCGGTGACGCGCCCCTCTTCGACCCCGCGCTGGAGAAGCGACGGCAGATCGTTCTGGTCACGGTCGTCGCCTTGATCGCCGCTTCGGTCGCCGGGGGCGTCGCCTTCTGGGCCGGGCGCAGGGTCTCGAGCGACGCGACGAACGTGCGCCCCAGCCCCTCGGCCGCCACCGCCTTCATCACCCCGCGCAGCGCCCCGCCGACCGACGCGCCGGCCGACCGCGCCGCCGCGCCTGCCGCGTCCGCTGCCGCCCCGGCTGCGTCCGCCGCTGCCCCGGCCGCACCCGCCGCGACCCCGGCCGAGCCCGGCGCGCCTCGCGTCGAGCCCTCCGCGCCCGGCGCCGCTCGTGTCGAGCCCCCCGCGCCCGGCGCGCCCGGCGCCGCCGCGCCCGACCCCAAGCGCGCCCGCGAGCTCGGCTTGAAGGCCCAGCGCCTGCTCGAAGGCGGCAAGTACGCCGACGCCATCGAGGCCGCGCGCGTGGCGATCGAGGCCGACCCGAGCGACGCGCTGCCCTACCTGTGCTGGGGCACGGCGCTGCTCAACATGGGCAGAGCCGCCGAGGCGAAAGAGGTCTTCGACCGCTGCACGAGGCAGGCGACGCGCGGGCAAGTGCGCGAGTGCCGGCTCTTTCGTTAGCGCTCGACGCGCACGCCCTTCCAGAAGGCGACGTGGCCCGCGATGTTGCGCGCGGCCGGCTTCGGGTCGGGGTAATACCAGACTGCGTCGGGGTTCTCGGCGCCGTCGACCGAGAGCGTGTAGTAGTGGGCCGTGCCCTTCCAAGAGCACTCGGTCGTCGTCGCGCTCTCGCGGACGTACTCGCGCTTCAGCGCGCCGGGCGGAAAGTACACGTTGCCCTCGACGGTCTCGAAGGCGTCCGACTCGGCGACGACGCGGCCATTCCAAATTGCTTTCGGCATGGTGTCTTCTCTCTCTCGCGACGCGCGCGGCCGACCTGCCGCCTTCGCCGCCTGCCCCTGATGCGCGCCGCCGGCGACCGGTTGCCCCGAACCCCTGCAGGGGTGCCCACGGCCCTATCCCAAGGCCCCGACCGGGCAAGCACGCCTCGCCGCTCGGCGGGGCCTCGAACGGGAGGGCAGGTGCGATAATACCGACCGCGCTTGATGTGGTCACGACGGGGCCCGGGGCGCGCCGCCCAGGCGGCTGGAGGCGTGGCGAACGGGCCGGCGGCCCGCCCAGGCGAAAGAGGGTGGTTCAAAACGAGGCCGGCGGGCTGCCCCCGGCTGAAGCCGGGGGCAGCGAACGCCCGCGGAAACGGCCGTCCAAGCCCCGCCGGAGGCGGGGCTCCCGCGGAGCGAGCCGCTTCGCTCGCTCGCCCCGAAGACGAAGCCCGCGGGAGCCCGGCCCCCGCCGAGGGGGCGGGCTTTGATGGCCGAATCGGCCCGCTTCCGCGCGGCACGACCGGGCGTTCGCTGCCCCCGAGTTCACTCCAATGCCGTTCACGTAGCGGCGTTCAAGCGGCTTCTTTCGGGCGTTCGCGCCCCACCGACTGCTCCCACATCCAGCGCTCGGGCGCCGTTCGCCGCAGC
Source organism: Polyangiaceae bacterium (assembly GCA_035762175.1). GTDB lineage: Bacteria > Myxococcota_A > Polyangia > Polyangiales > Polyangiaceae > DASTPP01. The sequence goes on from DASTPP010000226.1 coordinate 7,958, forward strand.
CGCTTGGGCGCGTAGCGACTTCGCCCCAGCTTGACCTCC
>DASTPP010000227.1:0-30322 GCA_035762175.1 Polyangiaceae bacterium
CTCTGTCGGACGAATGCTCCCGTCGCCCGGCGCCCGATCCGCGGCGCCGTCGGCCGGGGTCGGGAGCTCGAAATCCGGGCGGATTCCTTCGCCCCCGGCCCCGGCCGACGGCTTGCGTCTCGGCCGCCGCGCTCGGTCCGCATTCGTCCGACAGAGCCTAGGGGCCCGCGCAGGGATGGCACATGGCCGCAAGGCTGCCCCAGCGAGCAGAAGCCGAGCTCCGGCTCGCGGGCGAGGACGCCGCCGAGAGGGTTCGGCAATCGGTCGCCACCACACCGATAGCCTGGCCGGAGCTACCCCTGCTAAAGGTTTGGCGATGACGACACCGAGCATCGACTACCAGGCCCTCTACGAGAACCTCTGTAACCTCTTGCCGAAACCCAGTGCCAAGCAAATCACCGGCGACTGGGAAGGGCGGGGGTACGTCCGCCAGGCGTGGCCGCTCGTCACCGCGGAGGGAAGGGCGATCTTGCGCGTCGAATGGCGGATGAGCCAGGACAAGATCGGTCACACCGACGTGCCGCTCACCTTCGCTTACGGCGGCATCGGGCTCGCCGACCTCGTCGTGGCCGAGAAGAGGGGGCCGTTCAAGGAGGTCGACACGGAAGCGGTCGTCTACATCATCGGCCGGGCCCTGGCCTACCTCGAGCGCGAGCACGGGTGCATGAGCAAGGGGCCGCCCCGCCCGCTCGTCGCCGACGAGCCGCCGCCGGCGGACAAGGGGTAGCCCGCCTAGTCTCCCTTGCGCGCGCCGCGCGCCGCGCCCGGCCGAGCCGGCGAATGAGCCCCTTGCGGGCGTACTCGAGCAAGGCGCTGAGCTCGCCGGCGGGCGGGGGGCGAGCCTCCGGGTGCTCGGCGGCGAAGTCGTCGTGCGCGTCGCGGCCCGGCCCGTCCGCCGCCCGCGCCCCCTCGTGCGGCTCGTAGCGCCACGTGAGCTCCAGGTGCCGCTGGATCTTATGGAGGAGCTCGTCCATCTGCAGGGGCTTGGCGACGAAGGCGTCGGCGCCCGCGCTCAGGCTCCGGCGCTGATCGGACTCGAACGCGCTGGCCGACGACGCGATGATCACCAGCCCCGCGAGCGCTGGCGTCGCCCGGAGCTTTTGGATCATGCCCCAGCCGTCGAGGCGAACGACTCGGGCCCGGCCAGCCCGTTTTTCAAGAGAATGAGGTGCTGGACGACCGAGAGGTCGTAGATGCACCGCAGCACGCCGATCGTCTTTTTCTTGTCTCTCGGGTCGCGGATGGGGCTGCTAAAAACCAGGGTCGGCCCCCGGTCCGCGAAGAGGACCGACGAGACGTACGGCAGCCCGTCGATGGCCCCGCGAAAGTACTCGCTGCTCGACTCGTCCTTGCCCGTCCACGGCAAGATGGTGTCGAGAATGTTCTGGCCTTCGCGATCGAGCAGCGCGTAAGAGACGATGGCGAGCGTGTCTTCAACGGCGGAAAGCAGCCGGCCCAATGGCTGTAACTCACCCGGAGCGGCGCGAGCCTTCGGGCGTGCTTCGACGTTCGCGGACCGCAGCCAGAGATCGCGAGCAGCAGCGCGGCCAAGGCGAGGAAGGGCACGCCGAGCCCCGCGCCGGTCGCACGCGGCTACAGCGCCGTTCAAAAATGAAATCCGACGGCAAGCTGCTCTTCGCCGTCAACACCCCCGACAATCGCCTCGAAGTCTTCTGCATCAAGAAGAAGGGGCTGCAGCACCGCGCCTCCATCCCCGTCGGCCTCGAGCCGGTGGCCGTCGCGGCCCGCAGCGGCGGCGAGGTCTGGGTCGTCAACCACCTGTCGGACAGCGTCAGCGTCGTCGAGATCGAGCCGGAGGCGCGCGCCGGCCGCGTGGTTCGTACCCTGCTCGTCGGCGACGAGCCGCGCGACATCGTCTTCGCCGGGCCGGGCCGGCTCCGCGCCTTCATCACCGCCGCCCACCGCGGTCAGAATGTCCCCTTCGATCCGCAGCTTACCACCCCCGGGGTGGGCCGGGCCGACGTCTGGGTCTTCGACGCCGACAATCTCGGCACGTCGCTCCCGGGCACGCCGCTCACCATCGCCACGCTGTTCACCGACACCCCGCGGGCCCTGGCGGTGACGCCGGACGGCAGCAAGGTGTACGCGGCAGGCTTCCACTCCGGAAACCGCACCACGGCGATTCACCAAATTCTCGTCCCCGACGGCTTCGGAGAAGATGGCTCACCCGGGCCCGCCACCAACCACCAGGGCGTGCCGGCCCCCGAGGTCGCGCTCATTCTCAAGTCGAGATCGCGCACGTCGCCATGCACAACCCCGAGCCGCCGAGCGTCATCGCCGGCCGCCCCTTTCTCTACGACGCGTCGTTCTCGTCGAGCCACGGCGATTCTCGGCTGGCCGACCCGACGATCTCCGACGCGGCGCTGCGGCAGAAGGCCTCGCAGTGCGGTGGCGAGCTGACCTATACCTGCGCGCCCCCGGGCTCGGGGGCGCGCATCGGCCTCGATCGCGACGCCGACGGCTTTCTCGACGGGGACGAAAAAGACCAAGGCAGCGACCCAGCGGACCCCTCGAGTACGCCTTGACCCCCCGGCCTCCGCGCGCCTTCGGCGTGCTACCGGCACGCCTGGGGGGCCCCGTCGCCCGCGACGCGTGCCCGGCGGCGTCGTCACGGCGAACGTGCTCCCCCGCGCGGCCGCGCCCGCGTGTCGGTTCCGGCCCGTCGAGGGCGTGCCGGGCCGCGTGCGCGCCGTGGCCGCGGCGCCGGGCGGCGTGCTCGTGCGCGCCCTGCCCTGACGGGCAAAGGTTACGGAGTCACCCCCCCCAGGCCACCCCGCCGGCCGAACCATGAAAAAGTAACCCCCCGGGGCCACCCCGCCGGCCGAACTATGAAAAAGTAACCCCCCGGGGCCACCCCGCCGGCCGAACCAATACTAAGTAACCCCCCGAGGTCGCTCGGCCGGCCCAACCATTAAAAAGTAACCCTTCGGACGGCCTCTGGCACACAAAAGGGTTACTCAGTAACCCGCCGAGAGGGGTTATGGCACAAAAAGGGTTACTCAGTAACCCGCCGGGAGGCGGTTGTGGCACAAAAAGGGTTACTTTTTAACGTCGCGGAAGGCCTCGGTGGCACAAAAGGGTTACTTAGTAACCCTCCGCAGGGGTCGTGGCACAAAATGTGTTACTGAGTAACCCCCCCCGGCTTCGGTGGCACACCGGGTGGCTCATCGAGGGGGGGCCGCCGCCGGCCGCGGGCCCAAAAAACGACGGTGGCAAACGCTGCTTGAAGGTGCCCAAATGCGGGCCTTTTTGGGGAGGGCGCCGCCGGGGAGGGGAGGCAAGCCCAAGCGTTTGGCGGGTGCCTCAAGCGACGTCTGCCACCGTCGGTTTTTTCTCGTGGGTTTTCATTTTCGGGGGCAGGGGGCGAAATTCGCCGCAGGGCGCTCAGCACGCGGCGGACGGTGTCCGCGCTCGGCACCCCCTTCGGCAGGTCGACCCGTTCGGCGAACCACGCCTCGCGGTCGCTGAACGCCCGGAAATGAAAGGCGCTTGCGAAAGGCTCGCCCTTGCCGTCACCGCGGGGCACACGCGGCGCCGCGGCCCGCCATGCGTCGCCTCGCCCCCGCCCCCGAAGGGCGCTTCGACGAGCGCATCGCCGCCACCCTCGACGAGGCCGTCGCGGCTCCGGAAGAGCCAGGACGCGACGTGCCCGCGCCGGTTGACGGAGACGACCCCCCCTCGTCGCGCGTCCGACCGACGCGGCCCGTACGAGCCAAAGCACCGCTTGGGTTCGACCAGGACCGCGCCTCGAACGATCAACTAGCACGCCTGCCACAGCCGGGGTGTCGCGCCACGCCTCTCGCGCCGAGGCATCGGGGGCTCGAACCGGCTAAGGCGCTACCGTTATCAGGTCGGGTCGAGCGCGGGCGCTCACCCGGCGTACTCGAAGACCAACCGGACCTCGGCCGTTACCGTCATCGTCCCGGGCAGAATAGGCGTTGGGGCTCTCGCCGCGAGGCGCTCCGACACAATCCGAAGGGGGCCACCGCCCTCGACGACCTGGGCCGAGCGCGGCCCTCTGAGCGTGACGCCCATCGCGCGGCTGAGCGTCTCGGCCTCGAGTTGAGCCGCCTTGATGGCGAGCTCGAGCGCTTGCTGCCGATACGGGCGCTCGTCCCGCAGCTCGAAGGTGATGCCGCTGCTCTCGTTCACGCCCGCGGCGACGGCGGCGTCGAACGCCTTGGGGGCGAGTTGCACGGGCACCCTCGCCATGATCAAGTTCTGGAACCGGTAGCCGATGATCGTGCTGACGTCAGTGCCGGGCTGGGTTTGGTAGATGGGGTAGAGGTTCAGGCCCACGGTCCTCAGATCAGTGCGAGGGATCTCCAGCCGCGTGAGCCGCTCGACGACTTCGTTCGCCTTCTCGGCGTTCCTGGTGGACGCTTCTTCTGCCGTCCTTCCTTCGGTGACGACGCCCAAAAAGAGGACCGCGACGTCAGGCCTGACGTCGACCCGGCCCACGCCAGTGATCTCGAGTGTGCCGATACGATCGTTTCGGTGTGTCATGACAGAATCTCCTACTCTGGCCCCCTTACGAATCGACCTTGGGTTACCGAACTTTTTGCGATTTTGAAACTCGTGACGAGCTTCATTTCGCGATAACGGCTGGGGTCGATTCGAAGAGGAATTGCTCGAACAGATACTGCTCAAGCGCAACGCTGACGTATCGCCCACCTGAGATGGCCGCATACGTCGGCAGGTACTTTTTGATGCACGTTGCGTTCCATAGTTGCCCTTCGCGAGCGCGACGGTTTGGCCGAGATGGATGGCGTCATCTTTCGAGGCCCGGTGCCAGCACTCGTGTACCGTGCCGACGCCATTGGACTCGTCGTCGCTGACGTTGACTTTGACGTCTTCGATCGTGCCATAGGCAACCGAACCGGGGCTCGGCCGGGCGCCGGCGCGCGTCGGCCGACGGTCGCGCCGAGTTCTTTCGTCGCCAAGCGCCCGCGCTGAGCAAGCAGGCCGAGCGCCTGGCCGACAGAGCGCGAGCACGCGCGGCGTCGTTCGGTCGTCGCGCACGGTGGCCTCGCCGCGGCCGTCGTAGACGCCGAAGGCGATGATATCGCGGCCCGCGCTCGTGCCCTCGAAGACCGAGCCCTCGTAGCGAGGGGCGCGCGGTCGCGGGCCGGGCGGCGAGACGTTAGGGGGGGCGGCGACCGCTCGGGGTGAGTGACGCCGGCCGCCCTTGCCCCGCCCGGTGGCACTGCGCGGGCGTGGTGACGCCGAACGCCGAAAAATAGCCCCGCGCGCCCGCCGCGGCCGCGGCCCGGCGTGGCCGGGGGCGCAGGCCGAAAACGCACCCGGGCTCGCCTCGGGCGGGGCCGTTGACGCACCGTCACCCAACCACTGCCTTGCCGACGCATCGAACGCGGCATAAGGGGCGGCGTGACCTCACGCCCTACCCCCTCTCGAAGCAAACATTCGCGATCGTTTGGCCTCCTCCTGCTCGCGACGGCCGCGGGCTTCGCGGCCTGCGGCGACGACGACGACACCCCGAGTGACACTCCGGCGGCCGGCACCGGCGGCCGAGGGGGCTCGGGCGGCGCCGGGGGCTCGTCGAGCGGCGCAGCCGGGTCGGGCGGCGTCGGGGGCTCGTCGAGCGGCGCGGCCGGGTCGGGCGGCGCGGGCGGCATGGGCAGCGGCGCCGCCGGCGCCGGCGGCGCGGCCGGGTCGGGCGGCGCGGGCGGGTCGGCCGGCGGGCAGGGCGGTGCGTCGCAGGGGGTTTCACTCACCTTCCTCGACGATCTGAACTTCGGCACGCCCGCGGGCGCGGGCGGCCAGGGCGGCGCCGGCGGCCAGGCCGGGCCCGGCACGAAGTACCCCTTCGGCGGCCTGTCGGGCACGTTCTACGACGCCGCGGGCAAGACGATTTATGCGATATCCGACAGCCGGGGCGCGCCGGCGACGGGCCCCGTCCGCCTGTACCCTCTGCCCTTGCAGCTCGACGCCGGGCAGGTCGGGGTGACCATCGACGACGAGAAGGCCGTCCTTTTGCGCAATCCGGCGGGCGAGCTCTTCGCCGCCAACAGCATCGACCCCGAGGGCATCGCGCCGGCGCCGGGGGGCGGCTTCTACGTCTCGTCCGAGGGCGAGGTGTCGCCGGCGCAGGTGCTCGCCCCCGCCATCTTCCGCGCCGCCCCTGACGGCTCGTACGTCGGCGCGCTGCCGGTGCCGGCCCGCTACCTGCCCGACGCCGCGGGCGCGCAGCAGACCACCGGCGTGCGCAACAACGGCGCCTTCGAGTGCCTGGCGACGACCCCCGACGCCCGCTACCTCTTCGCGTGCAACGAGGTGCCCGTGGTGCAAGACGGCGCCCCGGCCGACTACGGCCAGGGCGGCGTCGTGCGGGTGCTGCGCTACGGCCTGGCGGCCGACGGCACCGCGACGCCCGGCGCCGAGTTCGCGTACGAGCTCGAGCCCGTGCCCGGCGCCGACCCCGGCCCCAAGCCCGACGGCACGCCGCGCTTTCGCGTCAGCGGCCTGGTCGACCTGCTGCCGATCGACGAGACGCGCCTGCTCGCGATGGAGCGGGCGACGGGCGAAGACGCGCAGGGCGTCTTCAACAACTTCGTCAAGATCTTCGAGGTCTCGCTCGCGGGCGCCGCCGACGTCGCGGGGCTGAACGTCACGCCGGCCGGCGCGGCCCGCGCGAGCAAGCGGCTCGTGCTCGACGTGAACGCCATCGTCGCCCAGTTCGAGCCGGGCTTTCAGAGCGTCGACAACTTCGAAGGCCTGACCTTCGGGCCGACCTTGCCCTCGAACAAGCGCTCGCTGCTCGTCGTCAGCGACAACAACTTCAGCGCCACCCAGCGCACGGCCTTCCTCGCGTTCGAGGTCGACGGCCTGCCCCCCGCGCCCTGACGTCGCCCCGCCGTGTCCCTCACCCCCCCTTGGCTACAGTCCGGCGCGCGTCACGTCTGGCGCCCCTATTGCCAACACCAGACGGCCCCGGCGCCCCTGCCCGTCGTCGGCGCGCGCGCGAGCCGGCTCGTGCTCGCCGACGGCCGCGAGCTCGTCGACGGCATCGCCTCGTGGTGGACGGCGGCCCACGGGTACAACCACCCGCACATCCGGGCGCGCGTCGAAGAGCAACTTCGCCGGCTGCCGCACGCCGCGTTCGGCGGCCTGGCCAACGAGCCGGCCTACGCGCTCGCCGAGCGCCTGGCCGGGCTGCTCGCCCCGCTCGCGCGCGTCTTCTTCGTCGAGAGCGGGTCCGTGGCGGTCGAGGTCGCGCTCAAGATGGCCGTGCAGTCGTTTCACAACCGCGGGCGGGCGCGGCGGCGCGTCGTCTGTTTCGAGAACGCCTACCACGGCGACACGTTCGCCACGATGACGCTCTCTGACCCCATTTCGGGGATGCACCACGCCTTCGCGGGCATGGGGCTGGACGCCGTGCACCTGCCGCTCCCGCACGAGGGCGACGGCGGCGCGTTCGAGGCCGCGTTCGACCGCGTGGCCGACGAGGCCGCGGCGGTGATCGTCGAGCCGCTCGTGCAGTGCGCCGGCGGGATGCGCTTCCACTCGGCGGGCGCGCTCCGCCGGATGCGGCGCGCCTGCGACGAGCGCGGCGCGTGGCTGATCTTCGACGAGATCGCCACGGGCTTCTTTCGCACGGGGGCGCGCTTCGCGCTCGAGGCGGCCGGCGTCACCCCCGACGTCGTCACCGTCGGCAAGGCGCTCTCGGGCGGGACGCTGCCGCTCGCGGCGGTGGTCGCGCGCGAGTCGGTCTTCGAGTGCTTCCTCTCGGAGGGGGCGAGCGCCGCCCTCCAGCACGGCCCGACGTACATGGGCAACGCGCTCGCCTGCGCCGCCGCCCACGGCAGCCTCGATCTGTTCGAGCAGGGTGACTACGCCGCGCGCGTGGGCGCGCTCGAGCGGGTGCTCCGCGAGCGGCTCGAGCCGTTGCGCGGCCGCGCGAACGTGGTCGACGTGCGGGTCCTCGGGGCGATCGGCGCCGTCGAGATGCGCCCCGGCGCCGCGCCGGCGTCCGCTGACTTCGCCGCGCGCGGCGCGTTCCTCCGCCCCTTGCGCCTCCCGCACGCGGACGTCCTTTATCTCATGCCGCCGCTCACGATCGACGACGACGTCCACGTCCTGCTCGACGCGATGGCGGCGCTCGTGGCATGAGCCGGGCGCGGTAGCGTGGCGGCCTCCGGTCGCGGCTCCGGGGCCGACGGCACCCTTGATATCTCATCACTTCTCTCGAACCTCACGCCCCGCTGCTACCCGCGTCGCTCTGGTGTTGCCAGGCGGGGGGCCGGCGCCCGCTGCGGGGAAACGAACCGCCCCCCGACGAGATTTCTCGCCCGCCCCCAGGCGCCGCCTCGGTTCGCCGGCCCCTTTCTCGCTGCATCGTCTCGTCACCCGCGCGCCGCCGGGGTCTGCGACACCAAACGCCGCTCAGGCGCACGGGGTGCAGGTCTCGGGGGTTTTTTCGCTTCGTTCCGCGTTACGCGAGGGGGGTAACCCAAGGGGGTCTCGGTGGGGTGCGGGGTACGAGCGGAGGCCTGGGGGAGGTAGGGGGGAGGGCGGCCGTGTCAGCCTTGGTTCACCGTTGGTGAAAGATGACGAGAAACGCCGAGCCGGCCAAACGAGTGTCGTCTCACGCCATCGGCGATCGTCTCATGATATAATGGTTGAGCAACACAGGGGCGTGCGCGAGGCGTCGGACATCTCGAGTCGTTCGGCTGGCCCTACGGCCGAGCGAGAGCGCAGGACGAGTCGGCACACGGAACCCCAAGGGCAACCGGTCGCACCTCACATTCGCCGGGGGGGCGGGCGACCCGACATCCGCCAGGCCGTGGTCGCTCGACGAGTTCACGATGACGCCATGAAGCTGCGCGTGCTTCTCCGAGACATGTCGCCGCTCCGCGCCGTCGTCTTCGTCGTGATGGCCCTGGCGGGTTGCGCGAGAGATGCCACGCGCGTAGACATTCCCGCGGAGCCCCCACCGGGCCCCGGTGCCGCCGTCGGCCCTCCGCCAACCCAAGTGGGTAGTGGCGCGCCTGCGCCGCCCTACCCAGAACTCTGGGACAGGTGTGCGGGGGGCGATAACGCGCTATTTTTGGTGGGGGAGCCGGGCGCGTACGTAGTCGAGAGTGCGATCACTGTTCGGGCAGGCGCCGGATGGACGCAAGATGTCGAAGCAGCCCAGAGCGGGCTGCCTTCCTACGTCACGTTCCACGCAGGGAACAACTGGTCGGTCTCTCTGTCGACCGATTCGCTGGGTAAACCTCTCGATGTGGGCGCCTACGAAAACGCTCAGCGCGCGCCATTCACCGACCCGAACCGCCCCGGCCTGGCCGTTTCCGGCGACGGCCGTGGCTGCAACGAAGTCGGCGGCTCGTTTCGGATCCACGCGATCCGGCTCGGGGGTAGGCCGAACGACGGGCGCGTCGTCCACATTCGTGCGACGTTCGAGCAACTTTGCGAAGGCAAGCCCCCGGCCGTGCGCGGTTGCCTGCAGTACTCGGAGCCGGGCGCCGGAGGCGGCTCGTGAGGGCGCTACGCATGCTCACGCCGTCCGTGGTCGCGGGCGTACTTGTGAGCGTAGGCTGCCGCGGCGAGCCGCGCGGCGCGGCACCGCTCGGCCTGCAGCCTCAGCCGGACGTCGGCGCGGGGCGGACCTTCGGCCAACCTACGCCTGCCTGCCGTCTCGATACCCGTTGGAACTCGCTGCTCGAGCGCTCGATCGAGATGGTCCTCGAGCAGCGCCGGCGCACGCACCCGGCCGAGGCCATGCCGGACGTTCACGTTGGCCGCGACGACCGCCAAGAGAACGGCGGAATTCATGTCGCCGTCGTGCGCGACGCCTACGTCGGCGAGGTCGACCGCGATGGGTGCTTTCTCGCGAACCCGCCAGAGATCACGTCGCGGCCGGGGCCCCCGAAGCTGGATTCCGTCAGCGTCGCCGGATCATGTGACGTCGCCGGGCGCCGTCTCCGCTGCGCCGACGGGGCCGTCGCCGCCTTGCAAGGGGCGCGAGGGGCGGGCGCCGACTTCCCGTCGGCGGCGCTTCTATTCGTCATCGCCCACGAGCTCGGGCATGTCTTCCGGGGGCGCTCCGCCGGGGGCGTAGAGCCCACGCCAGTGGTCCAACTCGGCGCACCGGTAAGGGAGAAGATTCAGACCATCACCGACTTCTGCGGCGGCGAGGGCGTGCTCGACGAAGAGCTCGCGGCGGACAAGTTCGCGCAGGAGGCGCTCGCGGGCTTGCTCCGTCGCCCCCCTTACTACGAACGGGGGCTCGGGGAGGCAGCCTCCGTCGAGCAACTCGGGCGGGAGGTTGCCCTCGGGGCGGATGCGTTGGACACCTGGAGCGCGAAGCGGCTCGGCGCCACGAACGTGCATCGTATACCCTTCAGGCAGCTCTCGTTTTGCTCGCTCATGAGCCGAACGCAAGGCGTCGTACTCCTCCCGAGGCTGCGAGGCACCCACCCGCGCGGGGCGCGCCGCTCCGCCGATCTTTCGAGCCGATTCAGAGACGTCGCCAGGGGGCTGTCGTCGCAGCCGACGGCCTCGCCGGCCGACCCCGCCTCCGGACTGGGCAACCTCCCCACGCTCGTGAGAGAGATGGCCTGGATCGGTGGCGCTCTCGACGAAAAAGAAGCGAAATTCGAGGACGAGCGGTCGGACGAGTTCTGCCGGGCCGCCCAAGCCGCAGATGGTGGGAGGGACCCGTGCCGATGAGTGCTCATTCGCGTCGTCTCCTTTTTGTCCTCCGCGTGGTCGTTTCGTGCTTCACGGCCGGCGCGTGCGCGTCAGGCGCCGGCGGCGGGGCGGCGACGGCTCCGCCACCCGGCGACGCAGCCGCGCATCGCGCGGACCCGCCCAAGGGCTTCGCCGCGCTCGGTCGTGAGCGAGGTGCCATCACCACGCTGTCCGGGGCGACGCCGCAGGACCGGGAGAAGTTGATCGAGCAGACGCCGCGGAGCCTCGAGTGCGCCGACGCGATCGTGCACGCGCAGTGGCAGCAGGACATCGCCGGGGTGGCCGACCCGGAGAAGCACTTTGACAATTGTCAAATCGACTCGGGGCTCGAGTACCTTCGGGGCGAGTACGGGCGGGCGCGGGAGGCGGCAGGCCGCGGAGAGGCGGTCCGCGCCCTTCATCACCTCGGCCATGTTCTTCACAGCCTCGAAGATTTTTATGCGCACACCGATTTCGTCGAGTTCGCCGTCACGCGGTACGACCGCTGGGAGGCAGTGCCGACGCCGCCGCTCTGGCGGGCGCCGAACGACGGAGACCTCGCCGCCTGGCTGCCCGGGGGGAAGAGCGGGACGATCGCTTGGGAGCGCGGCACCTGCCCTTCCTCGCCGATCGGTCACAAGTACCTCAACAAAGACAACGGCGACTCGGAGCGCGGCAAAGAGTGGATCGAGAAGTGGGGGCTCAGCCACTACCGCGCGACGTTCAATCTGACGCGAGTCGCGTGCTCTCGGTTCCTCAAGGAGGCGTTCGGCGACGAGGCGACTTGGCGGAACGTCCTCGCGCATTGCGGCACGGATTACGGGTTCGCGCTCACCTTCGACAAGCGGAAAGATTGACGCGGTGAGCGGGCGGGCCCCAAGAAAGGTCGCCTTCGTCGCCGTCCCCGGCGTCGGCACCGCGACGCCGGGCGACGTCGCGAGGGACCTCGCCGCCGTCCTCTTTCCCGGCGGCGCCACCGGTCGGGGCGAACTGCACGTAAGCGTGCCACGCGAGAGGGCGGTCGTCGCCTACGACACGGTGCTTCTCGAAGGCGACCTCGGCGGCGCGACCGGGCACGTCGTCGAGCTACGTTGGGGTGATCTGTCGAAGCGGAGGCCGACCCTCGTCTCGATCGTCACGCAACTCCTCGAACTCGTCCCGCGCGTGATGCAGATCGCGGAAACCGAGCTGCGGGCGGCGGAGACCGCGAGCGGCGGAGCCGTCGGGGCGAGGGCGCTTCGCCTCGGGTATCTCGGCCTCGTCTTCTTCCAGCTCGGGGTCTTGCCGGTGGGCCTGGCCTGGTGGGTCGCGACCGCGGCGATGCGGGCGCCGGTGTTGCTCCCCGTGGGCGCGCCGGCCCCCGTCGCGATCGCGGTCGGTCTGGCGGCGTCGTTCCTGCTCGGGTCGCTCGTGGCGTACCGGTACCCGTCGTTGCTCAAGGCTTCGGCGCCGCTCCGAACGGTCGTCGCGAGCTCGGCGATTTTCGGCGCGCTCGCCCTCGCAGGCGCGAGCCTGCCCGAGCCCGAACGCGGAGGACGCGTCGCCGCCGTGACGGCGACGGCAGGCGCGGCCGCGCTCGTTTGCGCGGTGCTCCGCCCGCTGGTGGTCTCGTGGCGCTCCGACCCGACCTTCTCTAGGCTCCTCGGCGCGTTGTCGTGGAGCCCGGCGCTCCTTCCGGCGTACGTTTGGTTCCGGTTTCGAGATCCGCGCGCCGTCCCGTCTACCGAGGCGAGCGCGATCGCAAGAGACGTCACCGGCCGCGCGTCCCAGGCCATCGCTTGGGGCTGGGTCCTCACCGTGGCCCTCGTCCTGGTGCTCGCGATCGCGGGCGGCCGCGCCGCCGCGGCGAAGGCGCGCTCTTGGACCCCGTGGCAGACCGCTAGGCTCGCGGTCACCCTGATGTTCGCGCTGAACGGTTTCGCGCTGGGCGTCCTTCAGTTGCTCGTCCCGAAGGCGATTCACGCGCAGATCACGAGTCTAACGGACTTCGCGAACCTCGTCTTCATGGCCGTACGGCTGACGTACGTCCCGATTTACGCCGTCGTCTTGCTCGTGACCGTCGCGACGGCACTCTGGACGCTCGCGCCCCCGACGATCGCCGCGCCGAAGCCCCCCGCCGACGGCCCGCCCGCGCCGGCGGACGCCGACGAGGCGGCGCTCCGACAGGCGACGTGGGTGAGCCACGGCCGATCGATCCTCGGTCGCGTCGTCCGGCATGGCCCATACTTTGTCATCTTCGGCGTGTTTCCGCTGTTCGGGGCGTCGCTTTTCGCGGTCGAGCTCTTTTACCAAATGGAGCGGGCCTACTACGTCTTCTTTGTCGCGCTCGCCGGCGCGACGGTGGCCCTCCCGATGCTGCTCAAGTCGGCAAAGGGGCTCTCGGCTGCGTGGCCCTATCTCGCGATCGCGCTCGACGTCGACTTCTGGCTCCGGGAAGACACCGACGACCCAAGGAGCCCCCGCGCAGCCGTCGTCGCGCGCGCGAAGGCCCTCATCGCGCGCTTCGCGGAGAGCGAGTACACGGACGTCGTGCTGGTCGGTCACGGCCAGGGGAGCGTGATTGCCGTCGACCTCGCCCGTACGACCGTTGTCGGCCGTCGGTGGGGCGTCGGGCTCGTCACGATGGGGTCGCCACTCCGGGCGCTCCACGCGGCCATGATGCCGAGCCGCTTCGAGCCCGTGCTTGCGGGCAATGGCGGCGCGGGGCGGTGGCTCAATCTCTTCTTCGCCGGCGACTACATCGGACGCGGCTTGTGGGCGCCCGACGTGGATCCGAACACGTACGTCGGCGAGTATCAAGTCGACTCTCGCACGGACGTCTGCCTCGGAGCTGGCGGACATACGGAGTACTGGACAGACGCCAAGGTCGGCGAAAAGATCCGAGCGTTCTGTAAGCTCATGAGCGTCGAGCGGCCCGACCTCGTGGCTGAGCTCGGCGCCGAGCTCGGCTACGCCCCCGGCGCCATTGACACCAAGTATGGCGGTGCATCCGGTGAGATCTCGATGGACGGCCGCGAAGGTCGGTCTCGGGCTGAGCCGCAATCCGACCTTGCTCCCCGCGCTCAATGCGCACCGACGGTAGCCGCCGGCGAGCAGACGCGCGTCTTCGTCGTCTGTGCCGAGGCCGACAAGCGCTATCTTGATGAGCTCGAGATCCATCTCGCGCCGCTTGAGAAAAGCTCTGTGATCAAGGCCTGGCACCGCGGGCAAGCGCTGGCCGGGGCGGTGGTCGAGCGCGAAGTCGCCGACCGGCTCGACGAGGCAGACCTCGTCCTCTTGCTCATTTCGCCCGACTTCATGGCTTCCTCTGATTGCTCGAAAGACATGGCCCGGGCCCTGAAGAGACGTGATGGCGACGAGGGGCAAGGCATTGCCGTGGTGCCGATTCTCATTCGTCCCGTGGCGGGCCTGGCAGAGCACCCGCTCGGCGGGCGCCGGGCCCTTCCGAGGGGCGGACGGGCGGTCTCGCAATGGCCGACCCGCGACGACGCATGGGTTGATGTTGTCGAGGGTTTGCGGGCGCTGCTCAAGAAGCGGGGGCCCCGCGGGTCGTAAGGCTTCTGAGCGGGCTTGGCCCCGACAACGGGAGCGGGCGGGGGCCCGACCGGGCTACAGCGGGTAGATGATGAAGTCGTCGTGCACCTGCTGCTGCGGCGGCGGCGTCGGGCCCAGGGCCTTCACCGCCCCGTGCAGCTCCAAGAGGGTCGCTTGGGTGAGCTGCAGGGGGCGCTCGTTCGGGTGCTGATTGGCGCCGATGGGGTAGTCGTCGCCGGGCGTGGTCGACATCTCGATGTGCGTGCCGAGCACCCAGGTCACGGGGTGGTCGGCGGCGACGAAGTCGACCAGGCGCTGCAGGCTCTGGCCGTACGCGGCCCAGTTGTTGACGTAGAGCCGGCCGGGGTACAGCGTGTCGCCGGTGAGCAGCAGGCCGCGGCTCTGGTCGTACACGGCGACGTGCGCGCTCTGGTGCCCCGGAATGGGGATGACGTCGAGGGTGCGGCCGCCCAGGTCGAAGGTCGCGATCTGCGTCGGCCAGTTGGTGATGCCGAAGAACGATTGCACCGCCGCGACCGAGGTGCCGACCACGGTGGTGCGTGGCTTGCCGGCGAATTGAGCGTCGCCGCCGACGTGGTCGCCGTGGCTGTGCGAGTGCGTGACCACCAGCTCGATCGAGGCCTTGCCCTTCTTCGCCAGCCAGGCGTCGATCACCGCGCCGACGGCGGCGGCGACGTTCACGTGGCTCGTGCCGGTGTCTTGCAAGAACGCCTTGTCTTCGCCGAAGAGTAGATAGAGAAACGGCCCCTCGAAGTTCGTGCACAGCGACTGGCGCAAGATGAACGTGTCGCTGTCGTAACTCCACACCGTGACGCGGGGCTCGCTGGCGCACGACAGGCCGTCGGGCCACTTGTCGGGAAAGCCGTTGTTGGCCGGGGGGCCCCCGCCGGCGCCGCCCGCTCCACCTGCGCCGCCCGCTCCGCTTGCGCCGCCCGCTCCACCTGCGCCGCCCGCTCCACCTGCGCCGCCCGCGCCAGCCGCCCCGCCCGTGCCGCCCGCTCCACCTGCGCCGCCCGTGCCGATCGCCCCGCCCACGCCGGCCTGCCCGCCCGCGCCGGTCGCCCCGCCCACGCCGGCCTGCCCCCCGCCCGCGCCGGTCGCCCCGCCCGTGCCGGCCTCGCCGCCCGCGCCGGTAGCGCCAGCCGCGCCGGCCGACCCGCCCGTGCCGGCTGCGCCAGCCTCGCCCCCTGCGCCGCCCTCGTCGCCCCCGCCGCCCGCGCCAGCGACGCCAGCCGCACCGGCCGCGCCGCCCGCGCCCCCGGTCGGGCCGCCCATGGTCTGCCCTGCGCCACCACCGCCCGCGCCGCCCTGGGGTGCCCCCGCTGCGCCGCCCGTGCCGCCACCGGCACGGCCACCGCTGCCACCGGCGCCGCCGGTGCCCCCCGTCGTGGTTGGCGTTTCGGTCGGGTCCGAGTCGCAGGAAGCGAGCGCGAAGAAGAGAGCGGCGGGCAGGGCAAGCAGCAAGCGCTTCATCGGCCGACTATACACAGAGGTCGGTCGCCGCCGGGCTCGCGTCGGCCGCGCCAGCCGAGCCTCGTCGGCGGGAGGGCAGCGGCGGTTTTTTCGGGGGAGCCCTTGCGTCCGAAAATATGATGCGTATCATATTTTTCATGGCCCGCCGCCCCGGGGAGCCCGGCAAGAAAGAAGCGACCCACGAGCGCATCGTGGCCGAGGCGGCGCGCGCGCTGCGCCGCGAGGGCTACGGCGGCGTGCGGGTCGCCGAGATCATGAATGAGTCCGGGCTCACCCACGGCGGGTTCTACGCCCACTTTGCCTCGCGCGACGCGCTCATCGCCGAGGCGGCCGAGCGGGCGACGCAGAGCTCGATCGAGGCCCTCGGGGCCATGGCCGTCGCCCGGTCGGGCGACGCGGGCGGGGCGCTCGCGGCGCTGGCCGAGCGCTACCTGTCCGACGCGCACACCGCGCGGGCCGAGTCGGGCTGCGCGCTCGCCGCCCTCGCGTCCGAGACGCCCCGCCAGGCGGGCGAGGTGCGGGCGGTCGCCACGCGCAACGTCGAGGCCTTCGTCGGCCTGGTCGAAGGCCTCTTGCCCGGGTGCGACGGCGACGAAGGGCGCCGTGACGAGGCGCGGGTCTTGGTGGCCGCCCTGGTCGGCGCGCTGGTGCTGGCGCGCGCCGTCGACGACCCCGACCTCTCGCGCGAGCTGCGGGGGGCCGTGAAGCGCTTCGCGCGCCGAAGGGCGCGCTGAGCCGGCGCCGAAGCGGGCGAGGTGCCCGCGCGCCCGAAAATATGATCTTCGTCATAAACCCTGACGAACCCCGACCGAAGAAAGAAGGACACCCATGAAGATCGAGAACTCCGTTGCCCTGGTCACCGGGGCGAACCGCGGCCTCGGGCTCGCGTTCGCGCGGGCGCTGCTCGAGCGCGGCGCGCGCAAGGTGTACGCGGCCGCGCGCGACCCGGGCTCGGTCGCGCTGGCGGGCGTGGTGCCGGTGCGGCTCGACGTCACCCGGCCCGACTCGATCGCCGAGCTCGCGGCGCGCGCCGACGACGTGAGCTTGCTGGTGAACAACGCCGGCATCATCAAAGGCGGGGGGGCGCTGGCCGAGGGCTCGTTGCTCGCGGCGCGCGAGGAGATCGAGACCAACTACCTCGGGCCGCTGGCGACGAGCCAGGCCTTCGCCCCGTCGCTGGCGCGGAGCGGGGGCGGCGCGATCGTGAACGTGCTCTCGGCGCTGAGCTGGGTCACGCTGCCCCGGACCGCGACCTACAGCGCGTCGAAGGCGGCGGCGTGGGCGCTGACCAACGGCCTGCGGGGCGAGCTGCGCGCGCAGAAGACGCAGGTGGTGGGCGTGCACGTGGGCTTCGTCGACACCGACATGGCCCGCGGGGTCGACGCGCCCAAGACGCGGCCCGACGACGTGGTGCGCCGCGTGCTCGACGCGCTCGAGCGGGGCGACGACGAGGTGCTCGTCGACGAGGTGAGCCGGCAGGTGAAGGGCGGCCTATCGTCAGGGGTCTACCTGGGGGAGGTCGCCGGCGCGTGAGCGGCGAAGCGGGCGGGCGGTAGGGCCGCGACGAGTTTCGCCCGCCCGTGGGGGGCGACGGTGTGGGCGTTGGCGGCGCGGGTCTCGGCGTCGGCGGGGCAGGGAGCGAAAGATTTGTTCGGTGCGCGCGAGCGCGCGCCCGGGTCGCGGCATCGATAGAGGGCTGGCCGGGGGCGGCCGAGGTGCGGCCGCCGACCTCGGCCCCGAGGCGCCGCCCTTGTTCTCGATCAACACGCCCCCCGAGCCCGAGCTCCCGCCGCCCTTCGACCCGCTTGGGGTCGATCAGAAGTCCGACGCTGAGCTTGACGCGCTGCCCTTCGGCGTCATCTGCCTCGACGCGTCCGGCCGGGTGCGACGGTACAACCTCGCCGAGGCGCGGCTGGCGCGCCTCGACCGCGCCGAGGTGCTGGGGCGTCACTTCTTCTTCGAGGTCGCGCCCTGCACGAACGTGCCCGCCTTCGAGGGGCGGGTGCGGGGCTTTCTGGCGACGCCCGAGCGGGGGCCGCTCGAGACGTTCCCCTTTGTGTTCGACTTTCAGTTCGGCGCGCAGGAGGTCGACATCGAGCTCGTGCGCGCGGGCGAGGGGCGCGTCTACCTGCTCGTCAACCGCCGGCGCTTCTTGCCGCCGCGCGCGGGCCTGCCCCCGGGCTTCGCCGCCCCCCTGCAGCGCGAGCTCGCGCCCGACGAGGACGCGTTCGGCGTGCGGCGCGACGAGCTCGAGGGGCGCGTCGTCGAGGTGCGGGCGAACCTCTTCGCGTCGCTGCGCGCCACCTGGTCGCGCATCGCGCCGCGGGGCTGGCACCTGTTCAGCCGCGAGTGGGGCCTGCAGTGGGGCCGGCTGGCCGTCGTCGACCTCGAGGTCGAGGCGCTCGAAGAGCTCGGCGTCTCGCTGCGCGAGCTGCCGGTGCGGACGGTGGCCGAGCGCTTCGGCGTCTACATGCGGCGCCAGGGCTGGGGCCTCTTCCGCGTCGACTTCGGCGCCTCGTCCCGCGGGGCCTTCGTCGTGCACGTCGAGCGCAGCGCCCTCGCCGAGTCGATCGGCCGCTCGGACGGCCCGCGCTGCTACCTGTTCGCGGGCATGCTCTGCGCATTCTTCAACCACCTCGCCCAGAAGCTGCTCGCGGTCGAAGAGGTCTGCTGCCGGGCCCAGGGCGCCGAGCGCTGCTCGTTCGTGGTGGTCGGGCGGCCGCGCCGGGCCGACCTGAACGAGGCCCTGCAGCGGGCCGGCGGCGACGTCGAGCTCGTGCTCCACTTTCTGCACGGGGGGCGCGGTGTCGGGCCCTGAGGCGGTGAGCGGCGTCACGTGGGCGCGCTGGGTCTGGGGCCTCGCGCCCGCGCACGAGGGGCAGTCGGTCGCCGACTTCTTCGACGCCTTCCCCTGGGACGGTGCGTCCGACGACGAGGCCCTCACGTCGGTCGACTTTTTCGCGGCCTTCGGCGACGAGGACGAGGCCCCGGCGCCGTCCACGCTGCGGGGCTATGGCGCCGACGGTACTCGCGGCGGCCACCTGCCGTGAGGGGGCCCGGGCGGGTCGCTCGCCCGAGTTAGCTTTGTGACCAGCGGTAACTTGAGGGTTGCCTGCGGAGACGCGAGGTGTCAGAGCGCCACCTCCCTTCTCCTTCGCTTGTCGAAGCAACCCAACGGGGCTCGCGGTGCGCGCGACCCCCGCAGGGCCGCGTGCGCGAGCGCCCGGCCCGCACGGAGGTGACGCATGGTTCGCAATCGATGGTTGGTGGCGCTCTCGGGGGCACTGGCGGCGGGGCCCATGGCGGGCTGTTCCGGCGCCGAAGAGGCGATGGTCGACGGGGGCGAAGTGGGCTCGCCGGTCGTGAGCGCCGCGCCCTGCCGGGCCGAGTTCGTCGCCACCACCTCTTGGGGCAGCGGCGCCACGGTGGCCGCGAAGGTGACGACGGCGACGGCGCTCAACGGTTGGGCGCTCGAGTGGGTCTTCGCCAACGGCGAAAGCGTCACCCAATCGTGGAACGCGACGACGACGCAGACCGGGCCGAAGGTGCGCGCGACCAACGCCTCGTACAACGGGCAGGTGGCCGCGGGGGGCTCGGTCGAGTTCGGCTTCAACCTCGCGGGCGTGCTGCAGAAGCCGTCTTCGGCGCTGCTCAACGGCGTCGCGTGCGACGTGGTGGGCCCCGGGGGCTCGCCGCCGCCGCCCCCTCCGCCCCCTCCGCCGCCGCCCCCTCCGCCCCCTCCGCCGCCGCCGCCGCCGCCCCCGCCGCCGCCGCCGCCGCCGCCGCCGCCGGGGGCCGGCAACCCCTTCGCGGGCATTCCGTACTTTGTTGCGCCTGACTCGCAGGCGGCGCAAGCGGCGCAGGCGTGGGACGCGACGCGCCCCGCCGACGCGGCCCAGCTGCGCAAGATTTCGACGCGGCCGGCGGCCCAGTGGCTCGGCGCCTGGAGCGGCAACGTCGAGGCGACGGTGTCGGCGCGCATGAACCAGATCGCGGCCGCGGGCGCGCTCGGCGTGTTCGTGGCGTACAACATCCCGCAGCGCGACTGCGGGGGGCTCTCGGGCGGGGGCCTCGGCTCGCCCCAAGCGTACCGCGACTGG
Organism: Polyangiaceae bacterium; assembly: GCA_035762175.1. GTDB lineage: Bacteria > Myxococcota_A > Polyangia > Polyangiales > Polyangiaceae > DASTPP01. The sequence goes on from DASTPP010000227.1 coordinate 19,842, forward strand.
GTCTCGGCCATCCGGCGCGGGCTCGCGGACCGGCGCGCGGTGGTCGTGCTCGAGCCCGACGCGCTCGCGCTCACCGACTGCCTGAGCGAGCAAGACAAGCAGACGCGCTTCGGGCTCTTGCGCTTCGCGGTGGGCGAGCTCTCGTCGCCGAACGTGGCGGTGTACCTCGACGCGGGCCACTCGTCGTGGCGCCCGGCCGCCGACATGGCGCAACGCCTGCGCGACGCCGGCGTCGAGGGGGCGCGCGGCTTCTCGCTCAACGTCTCGAACTTCATGGCGACCGACCTCGAGATCGCCTTCGGCCGCGCCGTCTCGGCGCTCGTCAACAACAAGCCGTTCGTGATCGACACCTCGCGCAACGGCAAGGGCTCGAACGGCGAGTGGTGCAACCCCTCGGGCCGCGCCCTCGGCGCCCCCCCGACGGCGAGCACGGGCGACCCCTTGGTCGACGCCTTCTTCTGGATCAAGGCCCCCGGCGAGTCGGACGGCGCCTGCAACGGCGGCCCGAGCGCGGGCACCTTCTGGCCCGATTACGCCCTCGGCCTCGCGCAGCGCGCGGCGTACTGAGCGGCGCGCCGGCGCCCGCCGCGACCGCGCGCGGCGGGCGCCGTGGCGGCGCCGTTCAGTGCGACTGCGGGCGGCAGGGGGAGTCGGCGGGCAAGCCCCCGAGTACGGAGAGCAGGCCGGGCGAGAGCAGCACGTCGTCGATGACGTGCGCGATGCCGTTGCTCGCGAGCACGTTCGCTTGCACGACGCCCGCGCCGCCGAGCACGCCGGCGCCGCCGTTGAGCGAGAGGCCCGCGCCCGAAACGCTGACCAAGAGCTCGGCCGCCTGGGGCGGGTGGCCCCCCGCGGTCAACAGCGTCGGCAGGCGGCCGTCGGGGTCGTTGACGATGGCGTTCGCGTCGAGCTTGTCGCCGACCACGTGGTAGAGCAAGATCTGCTTCAACACGGGCTTGCCGGCGCCCTTCAAGAAGTCGACGCACGCCGCGCCGTCGTTCAGGCCGCCGAGAAAGGTGCCGAAGGCCTCGTTCGAGGGGGCGAAGACGGTGAAGGGGCCGGGCGACTGCAGCGCCCCGGCGAGGTCCGCGCTGATCACGAGATCGACCAGGGTCGAGAGGGCGGGGGTCGACGACGCCACCTCGACGAGGTTGCCCGGCTTGGGGCGGCAGGCGGCGTCGGCGGGCAGGCCCGTGAGCACCGCCCGGAGGCCCGGCGACAGGAGCAGGCGATCGACCACGTGCAGCACGCCGCCGCCGACGAAGACGTCGGCGAAGACTACGTCGGCGCCGCCGAAGGCGCCGTTGCCGCCGTTCAGATCGAGCCCCACGCCGCCCCCGCCGCTCGAGGCCGTGACCACGATCTGCGCCGGCGCGCCGCCCTCGCGCAGCGCCGAGTCGACCTCGAGCGAGCCGTCGGCCTGCTGCCCGAGAGCGCCGACGATGTCGGCGGCGGTGAACTTGCCCGGCACGACGTGGTAGCCCAAGATCTTGCGTAGCAGCGAGACCCCCGGCCCGGACGTGAGATACGCCGCGCACGCATCGCCGTCGTTGACCTGATCGTAGAAGGCCTCGAAGGCGGCGTTCGTCGGCGCAAAAACGGTGCGCGCGCCCGACGCCCGGCCGAGCCCCGCCGAGCGCACCATGCCCTGGAGCATGGCGAGCCGGGCGTCGCCCGCGAGTCGGTCGGCGACGTCGTCGTCGGTGAACGTCGCTTCGTCTGCCCCGGCGTCTTCGGGCGCCGCGCCCTCGGGCGGGGCGGCAATCGCGCCGTCGCGCTGATCGCAGGCGGTCAGGGCGAGACAGGATACCCCGGCGCCGAGCGCCAAGAGCTTTCGCAACCAGGAGCCAGTCGACTTCTCCATCGTTCGTCCTCCGCGTAAGGTGTTTACGAAGACGGCGCGCGGGCCGCGGGCGCGCCGCCCAGCCCGGTCGGGTCGGGCGTAACGCCGCGGCATGCCTCACGCCGGCCGCCCCCTCGCGGCGCCGCGTGCTCGCTCCGTCGTCTGCTGTGAGGGTCTTCGCCCGGGCGGGCCGATCGGACGCACCTCGGTCCGATTGGGACGAGCGCCGGCCGGCGCACGGGGGGGACTCGCGAAACCGATGAGGTGTCGATCGGTGCGCCGTGCGAGCGGACGGGGGCGTGTCGGCCGCGTTCTGCTGTCACTGGAAACCGCCTTCTCCGCCCGTGCTTCCCGGGGTAAGCTCTCGGGCCGATGTCTACTCCGGTCCTTCCTGCCCGCGCCCGCGTCGTCGTCATCGGCGGCGGCGTCATCGGCTGTTCCGTCGCGTACCACCTCGCCGAGATGGGCGAGAAGGACGTGCTCCTCCTCGAGCGCGACCGCATCACGTCGGGCACGACGTGGCACGCGGCGGGCCTCATGGTGACCTTCGGGTCGTTTTCGGAGACGTCGACGGAGATGCGCAAGTACACGCGCGATCTGTACGCGCGGCTCGAAGGGGAGACGGGCCACTCGACCGGCTTCAAGCCCGTCGGCTTCATCGAGGTGGCCGCCGACGAGGACCGCCTCGAAGAGTACCGGCGGGTCTCGGCCTTCAACCGCTACTGCGGGGTCGACGTCCACGAGATCTCGCCCGCCCAGGTGAAGGATCTCTTCCCGCTCGCGAAGACGGACGACCTGCTCGCGGGGTTCTACGTGAAGGAGGACGGGCGCGCCGACCCCGTCGGCGTCACCGCCGCGCTCGCGAAGGGCGCCCGCATGCGGGGCGCGAAGGTCCAAGAGGGCGTCGCGGTCACGGGCGTCCTCAAGAAGAATGGCGCGGTCGCCGGCGTCCGCACGCCGTTCGGCGACGTCGAATGCGAGGTCGTCGTGAACTGCGCCGGCATGTGGGCGCGCGAGCTCGGCGCCGAGGCCGGCGTGAACATCCCCAACCAGGCGGCCGAGCACTACTACCTCATCACGGAGAAGATCGCCGGCCTCTCGGCCTCGCTCCCCGTGCTCGAGGACCCGGGCTCGTACGGCTACTTCCGCGAGGAGGTCGGCGGGCTCATGATCGGCCTCTTCGAGCCCGCCTGCGCGCCGTGGAAGGTCGAGGGCATTCCGAAAGACTTCTCCTTCGGGGAAATTCCGCCCGACTGGGACCGCATGGGCCCGTACGTCGAGAAGGCGATGCGCCGCGTGCCCGTCTCGCTCGAGACCGGCGTAAAGAAGTTCTTCTGCGGCCCGGAGAGCTTCACGCCGGACCTCGCGCCGGTCGTCGGCGAGGCGCCAGAGCTGCGGAACTACTTCGTCGCGGCCGGCCTCAACTCGATCGGGATCCTTACGGGCGGCGGCCTCGGCCGCGTGATGGCGCACTGGGTGCTCACCGGCCGGCCCGACGTCGACGTGACGGGCATGAACATCGACCGGCTCCACGCCTACCAGTCGAACCCGGAGTACCGCCGGACGCGCACCGTCGAGTCGCTCGGCATGGTCTACCAGTGCCACTACCCGACGCGCTCGATGATGACCGCGCGCGGGGTGAAGAGGTCGGCCATCCACGATCGGCTGGCGGCGAAGGGCGCGTACTTCAAGGACGTGAGCGGCTGGGAGGGGCCGGACTGGTACGCGCCGCACGGCGCGGAGCCGAAGGTCGAGAAGCTCTCGTTCGGTCGCCAGAATTGGTTCCCCTACTGGAAGGCCGAGCACGAGGCGGCGCGCGGGGGCGTCGTTCTCATGGATATGTCGTTCATGGCGAAGTTTCTCGTCCAGGGGCGCGACGCCGGGACGATCTTGAACTTCATCTCGGGCAACGACGTCGACGGGCCGCCCGGCCGCATCACGTACACGCCGTGGCTGAACGAGGGCGGCACGCTCGAGGCGGACCTCACCGTCACGAAGCTCGACGACGACCGCTACTGGGTCGTCGCCTCGGACACCGCGCACCGGCACGTCGAGACCTGGCTGCGTCGCCACATCGCGCGCGCGGGCGCCGAAGGGCGCGGCGGCCACGCGTTCGTGACGGACGTGACCGGGGGCTGGTCGCAGATCAACGTCCAGGGGCCGCGCTCGCGCGAGCTCGTGCAGGCGGTCACGACCTGCGACCTGTCGAACGCGGCCTTCCCGTTCCGGACGGCGAGGGAGATCGACGTCGGCTTCGCGCGCGCGCTCTGCGTCCGCATCACGTACCTCGGCGAGCTCGGCTACGAGCTCTACGTCCCGAGCGAGATGGCCGCGCACGTCTACGATCGGCTGACCGACGCGGGGCGCCACTGCGGGCTGCGGCACGCGGGCCTGAAGGCGCTCGCGAGCCTGCGCATGGAGAAGGGGTACCGCGACTACGGGCACGACATCGACAATACCGATTCCCCGCTCGAGGCCGGGCTCGGCTTCGCGCTCGACCTGAAGAAGCCGGGCGGCTTCCTCGGCAAGGAGGCCGTCCTCGCGCAGAAGGCCAAGGGGCCGCTCACGAAGAGGCTGCTGCAGGTCCTCGTGAAGGACCCCGAGCCGCTCATGTTCCACGCGGAGATCGTGAAGCGGGACGGCAAGCGCGTCGGCTACGTCCGCGCGGCGTCGTACGGCTTCACGCTCGGCGGCGCGGTCGGCCTCGCGATGGTCGAGGCCGGCGAGCCGCTCGATCAGGCGTGGATCGACCGGGGGACGTGGGAGGTCGAAATCGCGAACCAGACCTACCCGGCGATCGCGTCGCTGCGGCCGCTCTACGACCCGGAGATGAAGCGGATCAAGGCCTGACCCGGTCGCGCGCCCGCCGTCGCGCAGGCCGGTCGCGGCGAGCGCGAGCGCGCCCGGGCAGATGGGGGCGGCCCGCGCGCCGTTGGCCGCGGCGCGGTTGGCGAGAACCTGGCGTAGATTGTCGTTCCTGCCACTCACGGCCGCGCCCGGGGGCAGGCTAGGTACGCTCTGAGACCGGGGCGCCGGGCGGAGGCGCGCGCGCGTGAGCGAGCGCGGGGCGGCCGCCGGGGGCGGATCGCAAACCCACGATTTCAAGGAGACAACCATGCAGCACCCCGACACGGACGTGTGCGTCGCCGCGATGCAGCTGGCGCGCGGCCACTCGCCGCCCTTCCTGTTCAACCACGTGATGCGCACCTACGCCTTCGGGCGCGAGGCCGGGGCGCTGCGGGGCGCGCAGTACGACGAGGAGGTGTTCTTTCTCGGCGCGGTGCTGCACGACCTCGGCCTGGTGGAGAAGTTCATTCGCGAGGACCGCTTCGAGATCGACGGCGCGGACGCCGCCGCCGACTTCTTGTCGAGGCAGGGCTATTCTGACAAGAAGATCGCTGTCATCTGGGACGCGATCGCTCTGCACACTACGCCCGGCGTGCCGCAGCGCAAGCGGCCCGAGATCGCGCTGGTTCAACTCGGCGCCGGCATCGACATCGGCGCCATTCCGCGTTCGCTGGTAACGCCCGAGAGCGTCGAAATCATTCTCGCCGAGTATCCGCGGCTCGGCTACAAGCATGCCATGCTGGAGGCCATGGGCGCGGTGATCCGGCGCAAGCCGATGACCGGCGCGATCAACCTCATGGGCGAGGTCGGCCGAGAGCGCGAGGGCCTGCCGATTCCCGGTTTTTGCGACATCGTCATGCACGCAGAGTTCGACGAGTAGGCCCGCTTCTTTGGGCCTCGGCGGCCGCGTTCCGCGGGAAGGGCAGTCGCGGACGATGGCACGCCCGCCGCCTGAATCAACGGCGGCGGGGCGGCGCGGGCGGGGCGGCGCGAGTCGTTGCGCGCGCAGGCGGCGCCGGCGCCGGGTGCTGAACGTCAGGCCGTCGACGTTCTTGGGCCAGGGCTCTGCCGACCGAGACCGGCGCGCGGGCCATCGTAGGCTACCGTCCCCCTGCCGCCGCGTCACCCGTCCGCGGCGCCCGCACGATCGTCGCCTACGCCGCGAGCCGCTTGCGCAGCCTCGGTGCCGCGAAGTCGAGGAACGCGCGGATCTTCAGCGGCAGCGGCTTGCGCGCGGCGTAGATCAAGTTGATCGGCAGCGCGGGCGGCGACAGCGGCTCGAGCACCTGCTTCAGCGACCCCGACGCGAGGGCCTCGGCGGCCTGGTACGACAGCAGGTGGGCGATGCCCAGGCCCCGCAGCGCGGCCTCGAGCGACGCCTCGGCCGTGTTGACCACGAGCCGGCTGCGCACCGGCCCGTCGTAGTCGAGCCAGCCGTTGCGGAAGTCCCAGACCCCGGTGGAGCCCAGCGACTCGAACACGATGCAGTCGTGGTGCGCGAGGTCCGCCGGCGACGCCGGCGCGCCGTGCAGCGCGAGGTAGTCGCGGCTGGCGCACAGCAGGCGGCGCGCCGAGCCTACCGGCACCGCGACGAGCGCGCCTTCCGCCGGCGTGCCGAGCCGGACCGCGACGTCCACGTGGTCTTCGACCAGGTTGACGACCCGGTCGCTCTGCTGCAAGCGCACGCGAATGTTGGGGTAGGCGCGCAAGAAGTCGCAGACCACCGGCAGCACGTGCGCGCGGCCCAGCACCAACGTCGCGCTGATCACCAGCTCGCCCGTCGGCGCCACGTATTCGCCGGACGCGGCGCGTTCGGCCTCGCCGAGGTCTTCGAGGATACGCCGGCACGCGGCGACGTAGCGCGCGCCCGCGTCCGTCAGCGCCAGCTTGCGCGCGCCGCGCGCGACCAGCTGCGTACCGAGGTGGCGCTCGAGCTCGGAGACCTTACGGCTCACCGTCGCGAGCGGCATGCCCAGCCGGCGCCCGGCCTCGGACAAGCTGCCGGCGTCGATCGCCGTCAGCAGCACGTTCATCGCCTCGAAGCGGTCCATCTGAGCCTACCATTCTATGGAAGCCTGGCTCTCGAATTTACCGCCTAGTTGCACCAAATGGAAGGCCTTAGGGTGGTTTCACGCCGATACGGCGCCCACTGGAGCAACCCCATGACCCGCCTCGCCTCCCGCCCCATCGAAACCGCCACGGGTGCCACCGCCGAGACCTTCGCCCGCATCCGCCGGGCGATGGGCGCGGTGCCCAACGCCTACGTCGACATCGGCACCAACAGCCTGCCTGCCCTGCAGTCGCTGCTGGCGCTCGACGCCTCGCTCAAGCAAGGCCGCCTGGCCGCCCAAGACATCGAAGTCATCAAGCTGGCCGTCAGCGAGGCCAACGGGTGCGACTATTGCGTCGCGGCCCATGCGTTCCTCGGCGGCCGGCTCGGCCTCGACCCGGCGGCCGTCGACGCGGCGCGGTTCGGCACCGAGGGCGGCACCGCCCGCCACCGGGCGCTGGCGGCGTTCGCCCGCGACGTCGCCACGTCGCGGGGGCCGGTCGCCGCCGAGCGCATCGACGCGGTGCGCGCGGCCGGGGTTTCGGACGCCGAGATCGTCGACACGCTGTGGGTGATCACGGCGATCACGTTCACCAACCTCTTCAACCGGGTGAACGACACGGCGCTCGACTTCCCGGCGGTGGCGGCCGCGCCCCGCGGCGCCGCGGCCTGACGCCGTCGCCGCCCGCACCCGGAGCCCGGACCATGTCCGCCTCGACCATCCTCCTGCGAGCGCTCTCGGCCCACGGCGGGCTGGAGCGCTGGTCCGCCCTGCGCCACCTGTCCGCCACGGGGGCCATCGGCGGCGGCCTGTGGGCGGCCAAAGGGCACGCGCACGCCTTGGACCGCGTCACCATTCACGCCGACCCGCACCGGCCGCTCTTGCGCTACGCCGACGTCGGGCCCGACGGCGGCGCGATGCTCTTCACGCCGGACCGCGTGGTGGTCTACGACCGCGACGGCCGCGCGACGGCGTCCCGCAGCGAGCCGCGCCCCGCGATCGCGGCCCGGCCGCGCGACGAGCCCTGGGACGCGCTCGACCTCGCCTACTTCAGCGGCTACGCGATGTGGACGTACCTGACCATCCCCTTCGTGTTCGCGGGCGCCGGCTTCGCCGTGAGCGAGGGCGAGCCGTGGCACGAGCGCGGCGAGCGTTGGGACCGGCTGCACGTGCGCTTCCCCGAGCACGTGCCCAGCCACAGCGCACGGCAGACGTTCTACGTCGACGCGGACGGCCTGCTGCGGCGCCACGACTACCAGGTGGACGTGCTGGGCGGCCTGCAGAGCGCGCAGTACCTCGACGGGCACCGCGCGTTCGACGGGTTCGTCTTCCCCACCCGCCGCCGCGTCTACGCCCGGCAGCCGGACAACCACCCCGACCGCGGCCGGGTCGCCGTGGCCATCGACATCGCGTCGCTCGAACTGCACTGACCCCCGAGAAAACCCCCATGGGCTTGCACGGCTCACTTGACCGGCCGCCCGTCGCCCGCCCGGCCGAGCCGCCGCTCAGCGCGCGGGCGGCGGCGGCGCCGGCGCGCCCCGCGGGGCGACCCCGCCGACGACCAGATCGACCAGCGCCGCGAGCCACGCCCCCGAGGCCGGGCGGTGCTCGATCATCGTGCGGTGAAGGAGCCCGCCCACCACCGCCGCCATCACGACCTCCGGCGGGACGGGCGCGCGCCACTCTCCGCGCGCTCGTGCCCGCTCGATCAGCTCGTGGGCGGGCCCCCTCGCCTGGCTCTCGAGCTGCCGCACCGCGAGCGCGGCGATCTCGGGCGCCCCCGACTCGGCGAACGCGGCGCGCGCCAGCGCCCGCCCGCTCGGCTGCTCGAGCAGCGCCGCCACGGCCCCGACGAGGAGCATCAGATCGCCGCGCAGTGACCCCGTGTCGGCGAGCTTCACGCTCACCTCTCCGTGCACCCGCTCGAGCGCCGCCGCCACGAGCGCCGCGCGCGTCGGCCACCGCCGGTACACGCTCGTCTTGTTGACCTCGGCGGCGCGGGCGATGCGGTCGACGCTGAGGTTCTCGATGCCGTGGGACGCGAGCTCTTCGAGGGTGCACGCCAACACGGCCTCGGCGATGAACGCACCGCGCGGGCGGCCCGCGTCACGGCGGGGCTTGCGCTTGAGGGGGCGGCTCATTGCGACCGCAACCTTACCTTGCCCGCCCCGGGCCGCGGCGCCTTGACATTGCAACTCGAAGTTGCATTATGCCTCGGGCGCGCACCGAGCGCGTCGCCCCCCTGAAAGGCTTCGACCATGCAAGACGGTGCCCTCGCTCGCGCGTTCGGTCTCACCCGCGCCCAGTCGGCCGCGGCGCTCGGGGCCGTGCGGGCCGTGGTCGAGGCCGATGGCGTGCCGCCGGGCGCCCGCAGCGCGCGGCTGCTCGAGGTGGCGGCGCGCGCGCTCGGCGTGGCCGACGGGCGCGCGGAGGGCGAGGGGGGCGAGGGGGGCGAGGGGGGCGACGGGCGCGCGGGGGGCGAGGTGCCCGAGCTCGCGCGCGCCTTCCCCGCGCCGGCGGCGCGCCGTGCGCTCTGCGACGCGCTGCTCGTCGCCGCGTGCATCGAGGGCGAGGTCACGGCCGCGCGGCGGGCGGCCGTGCGGGCGACGGCGCGGCGGCTCGGCGTCCGCTCGCCGTGGGTCGACCTGCTCGGCCCGCTCGGCCGTCGCGACGCCTTCGCGGTCAAGCGCGCCCTGGTGACGCGCTCGCCCGACGCGCGCCGGCTCTTCGCGCGCACGTGGCAAGAAGAGGGGGCGCTCGGCCTCTGGCGCGCGGCCGTCTTCGCGCTCGGGCTGCACCGCGACGCGGCGCTGGCGGCGCGCTACCGCGCGCTCGGCGGGTGCCCGGTCGGGTCGTTCGGCCGCGCGGTGAGCGACCACTTCGCGGCGCGCGGCCTGGCCTTCCCCGGCGAAAAAGGCGGAATGCCCGAGCGTATGCTGCACCACGATCTGATGCACGTGCTCAACGGCTACGACACCGACCCCGCCGGCGAGTGCGAGCTCGCGGGCTTTTACGCGGGTTCGGCCGGCGGCGACGCCTTCACGTTCGTCGCGATCGCGCTGGCGACGTTCCACCTCGGGCTGCGCGTCAGCCCCGCGGTGGTCATGCCCGCGCGCGGCGCGTTCGACCCCGAGCGCGTGCTCGCCGCCTACCTGCGCGGGCGGCGCCTGCGCGTCGACGTGATGGGCCAGTGGGACTACTGGGCGCTCATGCCGCTGCCCATCGAAGAGGTGCGCGCGCGGTTGGGCGTCGGGCGGCAGGCGACGCCCGACTCGCCGCCCGTCGGCGCGTAGCGCGCCGCCGCGCCGAGCCAGCAGGCGCGGCCCGCCGCGCCGTCCCGCCGAGCCCGGCCGCATGTCCCGACACGCGCCGGGCAGCTCGGACGCGCCGCGGTCCCCCCGGACGGTCGCGCGTCCCCCCTCGACGACCCGCGTGCGCCGCCCCGAAGGCGCCGCATGCGGGTCTCGTCGCGCCGGACGCCTGGACGCCGGGTCGCGCCGCGGGCTCCGCGCGGCGGCCCAGCGCTTGCTTAGGTGCCAGGACTACCCGCCGACGAACCCCCGAGCGACCCCCGACCCATGCGGACGAACCATACCGCGCTCTCCCTTGTTGCTTTGCTCCTCGGCGCTTGCTCGGCCGACCCCAAGCCTTCTGACGTCGATGCCGCCGCCGGCGCCGGCCCCGCACCGAGCGCGGGCGCGGCCGGCAGCGCGGCCGGCGCGGCGGGCGCCATGGGCGCC
>DASTPP010000228.1:0-12640 GCA_035762175.1 Polyangiaceae bacterium
GCCGACCTCGCCCTCGCCCGCACCCTCTTCGAGGCCGTCGGCCGCGTCACCGTGCTCGACGAGTCGCTGCTCGACGCCGTCACCGGCCTCTCGGGCAGCGGCCCCGCCTACATCATGCTGATCATCGAGGCGCTCGCCGACGGGGGCGTCAAGGTCGGGCTGCACCGCGACACCGCCCTCATGCTCGCCGCGCAGACCGTCTACGGCTCGGCCAAGCTCTTGCTCGAGACCGGCGTCCACCCCGGCGCGCTCAAAGACATGGTCACCAGCCCCGGCGGCACCGCCATCGCCGGCCTGCACACGCTCGAGACCGGCGCCCTGCGCCGCACCCTCATGGACGCCGTCGAATCGGCCGCTTCGCGCTCCGAAGAGCTCGGGGCGCAGATCCTCCACCGCCTGCGCCGGGGCTGAGGCCGGCCCGCGCGCCCCCGACGTTGGGCCCCCGCGACGCTCAGTTAAAGTCGAGGATCGGTAGGTACGCCCCCAGCAAGATGCCGAGGTAGAGCGACTCTTCGCTGCGGGCCCGCCGGTCGGCCTCGATCTTGGGCAGGTAGGCCGCCGTCAGGCCGCCGAGGAACATGATGTCGGCCTCGGCGCCGACGTAGGTCAGGCCGAGGATGGCCGTCGGCATGATGACGTCGAGCGAGGTGTTGCGCACGGCGCGGAAGCCGTCTTTGACGTTGTCCGAGCCGCGCGTCTCGCGGGCGACGAAGTAGCCGCCGACGTTGAGGGGGGCGAGCTCGGCGTGCAGGCCGAGGCCGCCGGCCGAGTGCAGATCGAAGGCGACGCCGAGGGTGGCCACGAGGGGCACCACGGTGGGCGCGCCGTAGTTGGGGGCCGTGCCCTCGGGGTAGACCGTCGAGTAGCCGGCCGAGGTGGCGATGCTCGAGCCGAGCGAGAAGATGGGGTCGCCCGGGCGGTTGCCGCGGGCGAGCTGCGCGTTGATGACCGACTCGAGCGCCTGCCTTCTGGCCTCGCGGCGGGCCGCGCGCTCTTCGTCGGTGGGGGCGCGGCCGGTGGACGACGAGCGCAAGAAGGCGCCGAGCGTCGAGAGCATGCGGTCGGGCTTGCTGGCGCGGTCGCGGTAGGGAGGCGCGGCGGCGGCCGCCGAGAGGGCCGTCGCGGCGTCCTTGTCGAGGCAGGCCGACAAGAGCTGGCGCAGGCGCTCGAGGTCGGAGGTCGGCGAGCTCGTGCCGCCCTCTTCGACGAGCTCGGCGGCCCAGGCGAGCATGTCGACGGCGGCCTTGGCCTGCTCGGCCTGGGTCATGGTGGCGGGGGGCGAGAGCACGCGCAGGCCCGAGGCGACGAAGGCGGGGCCCTCGTCCCAGGAGGCGAGCACGGCGCTCGCGCGGCCGAGGTCGGCCGCGGCGCCGAGCGCGTCGGTGCGCACGCTCAGGTAGTCGGCGGGGTTGTGGAGCATGCGGGCGACGCGGGCGTCGTCGCACGCCTCGGAGTCGGCGCACTCGGCGACGGTGGCGAGGGCGATCTGCAGGGCGAGGGCGCGGTCGGAGGCGCCGGCCTTGGCGCCGTCGAGGGGCCAGCGGGCGCGCGAAAGCTCGAGCAAGAGGCGGGCGCCCCCGTTCAAGTAGCGCTCGGGCCGGTCGCGCGCGGCCTCGGCGGCGAGCTCGGCGGCGAGCGCGAGGGCCTTGCGCAGGTGCGGCCGCGCCTGGGCGGCCTTGCGCGCGGCCGCCTCGGACACGTCGGCGAGCAGGGCGGCGAGCAGCTCGTCGCCCGAGGCGGCGAGGGCCTCGAGCTTGGTGACCTTGAGCAGGGCGCAGGTGCGCTCGAACTCGTGCCGACCCTGGCGCTGCTCTTCGCAGCGCAGGGCGTCGATGAGGCGCTTGCGCGTGCGCTCGAGCGCCTTCGGGCGCACCCGGCCGGCGACGACCTCGGCGACGACGCCGAAGAGCTCGCGGGCGTCGGCCTCGGGCAGAAGGCCCGGGCCCCGCCACGAGGCGCTCGGCGCGGCCTGCAGAGCGCGCCCGGCGAGGGGCTCGAGCTTGTCGAAGACGCGGAGGCTGAACTCGCGGCGCCCGCCGGCCGAGGCCACGGCCTGCGCGGCGTACTCGCGCGCGGCGCGCGGCTCGATGCGGCCGAGCACGGCCTCGGGGGGCGAGCCGCCCTCGAAGCGAATGTCCCAGCCGCCGCCCGAGGGCTGGACGTGCCGGAAGCTCCACGCGAAGTCGACGTCGGCCTTGAGCGCGTGGCGCGCGCTGTCGGCGTAGCAGGTGACCTGGTAGCGGCGGTCGCCCTTGAGCGTGAGCGAGCGCTGCAGGGCGCCGGGGGTCAGAGGGTCCCACTCGAGGACGGCGCGATCGCTCTCGGCGCCGCGCCCCGCGTCGACCAGCTCGAAGACGCAGCGCGTGCGGGTCGGGGGCATCTTGGGCAGCGTCACGAAGACGCGCGGCTGCCGCGAGGGCACGTTGATGGTCGAGACCGAAGCGAGCGCCTGCGCGGCGGCGGGCGCCTGCGCGGCGGCGGGCCCGGCGACGCCGGCGAGGGCCGCGGCCAGGGCGCCGGCGCGAGCGGGGGCGGCGAGGCGGGCGAGGGCGGCGCGGACTGCGGTGCGCGGGCGGCGGGCGGGCGTCATGGGCGGGCGGGGCCTTTCCGAGCGGCGAGCGTCGTGGCGAGCGAGGCGTGGGCGGGCGGCGAGACGGGCTTCGGCGAGCGTCAGGGCGAGCGAGCTTCGGCGGGCGTCGGGGCGAACAGGCTGCGGGGGGCGCTAGGCGGGCGTCGGGCCGAGGTCGGGGCGGGGCGTCAGGGCGAGCGGGGGCGCTTCCAGGCGGCGAGGGTGCGTTCGATCCACGGGTCGAGGGCGTCGACGCGGGTGGCGAGGGCGCCCGAGCCGCAGGCGGCGCGGGGGTCGCCGGCGGGGCGGGCGCCGACGCCGACGAGGCGCCAGCCGCAGCTGCCGCCTTCTCGGCCCTCGCCGACGAGCTCGTAGACGGGGCCGCCCCGATCGCCGAGGCAGGCGTCGCGGCCGGGGCCGCCGAGCAGCACGAGATCGAGGCCGGGGGTGCAGCCCGTCTGCCCGACGCGGCGGCCGTCGCAGCCCCAGCCCGCGGCGGGCAGGTCGACGAAGGAGCGCAGCAGGCCGGGGCCCGCGTCGGCCGTGCGCGGGCGCTCGCCGTGGCCGAAGAGGCGCAAGACGCCGGGGGGCGGGGCGTCGTCGCGGGCGCGGCGGCGGGGCGGGACGAAGAGCGGCTCGTCGGTCTTAACGCGCAGGAGCGCGGCGTCGGCGCCGGGGGCGGGGGCGCGGGCGACGTCGACGATCGCGAGGACGCGCCTTTGCCCCGACGCCTCGTCTTCGACGAGCGCGCGCGTCGCGGGCAGGCAGTGCGCGGCGGCGAGCAGCACGTCGGGGGCGACGGGCGCGGCCGAGCAGCGGAAGCGCCGGCCGTCGCCGATCGCGAGGGCGCCGGGCTCGCGGGGCAGCGCCCGGGTGACGCCGAAGCTCTGCGTCTGCCGGCGCACCACGTCGAAGAACTCTTTGAGCGGACCGTCGACGCGGGCCTCGACCGCGGCGAGCCTCCGGTCGCGCAGGTCGGTCGCCGCGAGCACGACGTGGCGGCACGAGCCCGCGCCCTGGGCCGGGCGGCGGCGCTCGGCGCAGGCGGCGTCGATCTGCCGCGTCGCCTCGCCGAAGTGCGGCGAGCACTCGTCGGCGCGCCGCGCGGGGGGGAAGGTCACCCAGAAGAGGTGCCGGCCCATCGCGAGCGTCGCGCGCACCTGGTCGACGAGCACCTTGCGCCGGCAGCCGCAGAGGCACGCGAGCCCGTCGCGCTTGCCCGCGCACGCGCGGCGGCAGTCGCGCTCTTCGTCGCTGCCCGGCCCCTCGTCTTCGAGGCCGTCGGTCATCACGACGAGCGCCTCGGCCCGCTCGGACGTCTCGCGCAGGCTCCGGGCGATGGGCGAGTAGTTGCCCCGCAGCGAGAGCACGTTCTTCGTGCGGATGAAGCGCCGGCCCGCGTCGCCCTGCGTCACCCGCTGCGCCCGGGCGGCCTCGTCGACGTAGCGCCCGAGCTCGCCGACGGCGCGGTTGCGCTCGTCGGGCGAAGGCCCCCGGCCCTCGTCCCGGCCCCCGCCCCGCCGGATGCCGAGGGCGCTCGTCGACTGGTCGAGCAGCAGATCGAGCCCGACGGGCGTCAGCACGACGCGCTCTTCGGCCTTGCAGGGGCAGACGAGACAGAGCGGGTCGGCATTGATCTGCCGCTGCGCGTCTTGCAGGCTCGTCGCCTCGGCGTGCTCGACGACGAGCGCGCGCGGCGCGGCGGGCCCGGCGCCGGCCCCCGCGCCGCCCGCGGGCTCGGCCCGCAGCGGGCCCGGCCCGGGCGACGCGAGCAGCGCCGCGGCGAGGCCGGCGAGCGCGAGGCGCCCCGCCAAGGGCGCCGCGGCCGGCCGGCGAGGGCCGACGGCCTTGCGCAGCCACGCGCGAGCCACCTCTCGTACCCTCACGGCAGAGTGCGTCCCCAAGGCCCCGGTTCGACGCACGCTACGCGCTCGGGGGGGCGGGGGGCAAGCCCCTGCGTCGGCCGCCCGTCGGGGCCGCGGGCGGCGCGGGGGCGGCGGGCCTAAGAGTGCCGAGCAGCCCCCCCCGGCAGGCCGAGCGCGAGGGCGGAGGAGCGCAGAAACCTGAAGGCTTTGAGCACCGACGACCGACGAGGTCGGCCCGCCGGGGGGTCTGCTCGGCACTTTAAGGCTTGGGCGCCTTGGCGAGGTTGCGCAGCAGGTCGGGCAGGCGGTAGGGGTCGACGCTCTTGCTGATGTAGCCGTCGGCGCCGACCTTCTTCGCCCGGTCGCGGAGCTGGTCTTCGTCGCACGACGAGTAGAGCACGAAGCGGGTCTGCGGGGGCGCCTGCCGGCGCGCGACGGCCACGAGCGCGTCGCCCGAGAGCGCGGGGATGTGCACGTCGAGCAGCACGACGTCGGGGGCGAAGCGGCGGATGAGGTTCGAGACGCCGAGCGAGGACGACGAGACCGAGACCTCGATGCCCTGGCCGCGCAGCACGCGCGAAACCAGCGAGAGCACGTCGGCGTCGTCGTCGACGACGAGCACGCGCAGCGCCTCGCTCACGACCCCCCGCCGGGCAGGTGCTTGCCGATGGTGGCGACGAGGGTGTCGCGGTCGATGGGCTTGGTGAGGAAGGCGGCGCAGCCGGCGGCGCGCGCCCGCCGCTCGTCTTCGCGCGCCGCGTGGGCGGTGAGGGCGATGACGGGCACGTCGCCGAGGGCGCGGTCGGCCTTGAGACGCCGCGTCGCCTCGTAGCCGTCGAGGCCGGGCAGGGATAGGTCCATCAAGATTAGGTCGGGCCGCTCGCGGGCGGCCAGCTCGACGCCGAGCTCGCCGTCGGTCGCCTCGAGGACGTCGTAGAGGCCGCGCAGGTAGCGCCGCACGACGTCGCGGTTCTGCGCCGAGTCTTCGACGTAGAGCACGCGCCGGCGCGGGCCCGGGG
The DNA here is from genome assembly GCA_035762175.1 of Polyangiaceae bacterium. Classification (GTDB taxonomy): domain Bacteria; phylum Myxococcota_A; class Polyangia; order Polyangiales; family Polyangiaceae; genus DASTPP01. The sequence continues at coordinate 5,454 of DASTPP010000228.1, forward strand.
CGGGCGCCTCGGCCCGCGGCAGCCGCCCCGAGGGCGGCGGCAGGGCCGAGCGGCTCGGCGGCGGGGCCGGCACGGCGACCGCGTCGCCCTCGGCGATGGCGCCCGGCAGGCGCAGCGTGAACTTGGTGCCCCGGCCGAGCTCGCTCTCGACCGCGACCGAGCCGCCGAGCAGCCGCGCCAGCTCGCGCACGATCGCGAGGCCGAGGCCCGTGCCCCCCGGCTGGCGCCGGCCCGGCGGCTCGAGGCGGCGGAACTTGTCGAAGATGAAGGGCAGCTTGTCGGCCGCGATGCCCTCGCCCGTGTCTTCGACCGTGACGACCGCCGCGTCGCCCTCGCGCCTCGCCTCGAGCAAGATCTCGCCCCGCTCGGTGTACTTGGCCGCGTTCGAGAGCAGGTTCAGCAAGATCTGCCGCAGCTTGAGCGAGTCGGTGCGCAGCGCCGCCGCCGCGGGGTCGACCGAGGCGCTCAGCAGGACGGCCTTGCCGCGCAGGTACTCGCCCACGGTCGCCCCGCACTCGTCGACCATCGCCCCGAGGTCGACCGGCTCGAGCACCACCTCGACGCGCCCCGCCTCGATCTTCGACAAATCGAGGATGTCGTTGATGAGCGCGAGCAGCGTGCGCGCGTTCGCCTTGATGACCGACAGGTCGCGCCGGCCGTGCGGCGTCAGCCGCCCCCCCTCCTCGCGCATCAGCAGCTCGCAGTAGCCGAGGATGCCGTTGAGCGGCGTGCGGATCTCGTGCGAGAAGTTCGCCAGAAAGTCGCTCTTGAGCCGGCTCACCGCCTCGAACTCGCGCGAGCGCACCTCTTCGGCCGCCTTCGCCCGCGACAGCTCGCCGGCGAGCCGGTCGAGGTCCTCGTTCTGCTGGCGGATGAGCTCCATCTGCAGGGCGCGCTCTTGGAACATGGCCATCGTGCGCGCCGAGATGGCCTGCGCCCGCCGCACCTCGCCGCGCTGCGCGTCGAGCTCGGCGCGCAGCCGCTCGGCCTCGGCGCGCAGCCGCTCGGCCTCGCCCGCGCCGCCCGGGGGGCCCTCACCCATCGCCGGCCCCGAACGCGAGCAGGGTGGGCGTGCTCGCCGCGCGGGGCGAGGCGAAGCGCGCGGGCCGCTCGTCGGCCGCGGCCGCCGCCTCAGGCCGGCCCGTGTAGGCCGTCGACATCGTGACGTGCGCCATGCATTGCCCGCCCGGGGTACCCGGAGGGCCAGCTTGGAAGAATAGAACGGCTCTCGCCCCAAGGGAAGCCGCTTCTCGACGCCTCGACCCGCCCTCGGCCCCGCTTCGCGAGCGCCGACGGGGCCCCTCTTCGAGCCCCGCCCGGCGCGGGCCGCCGCGACGCCGGGGCCCCGCCCGTGGCCGCGACGCCGGGGCCCCGCCTGTCACCGTGACGCCGGGGCACCACCCGGCGCGGGCCGCCGCGACGCCGGGGCCCCGCCCCCGCTCAGAACGGCCCGACGCCGGGGTAGCCCCGCGGCGGGCCCTCGGGCGTCGTCAGGTGGCAGAGCGAGCAATCGTACACGTCGGCCGCGACGCGCTCGGAGCGCGTGTGAATCAGGTGAACGCGGTAGTCGAGCGCGTGGTCGGGCTCGAAGGCGAGCTTGGCGTGGCAGCTCGGGCAGGCGCGCCGGTCGCCGAGGCCGTGCAGGACGTTCGCGAGCGAGGCGCGCCCGCTGTGGCAGCCCTCGCAGCCCCCCGTGTCGGGCTGAAAGCCCGTCGGCGCCGCCTGGCCGACCTGCACCTCGAGCGTCGCGGCGCGGTTGAGCGCCTCGCCGCCCCAGTCGCGCCGCGCCTTGACCGTGAGCACGTACGTGCCCGGCGGCGCGTCGGCGGGCACGACGAAGCGCACCGTGTCCGAGACGGGCGTGCCGCGCAGCTCGGGCACCACGAGCTGCTCGAAGCGCGGGTTGAGCGCGGCGACGGCGCTGAAGCCGTCTTCGGCCACCGTGGCGGTCGGCGTCTGCGGCAGCAAGAAGTCGAAGAAGCCCACGACGTGGCTCGGGAAGCGGACCCGGTCGGTCGGCCCGGAGAGCGACCACATGGTCAGGCCCTCGCGGTGCTTGAGCGCGTAGTAGAGCGTCAAGAGCTCTTGGAAGCCGTCGTAGTAGCGCAGCCCGCTCGCGATGCGGCCCTCGACGAAGTCGGCGTACGTCGGCAGGCTGCCCTCGGGGTGCAGCCGGTTGCCCGCCCCGTCGCGGAAGGTGACGCGCACGTCGATCGCCTCGCCCGGCGCGTAGTGGGCGCCGTTGGCCGGCGCGTTCAGCGCCTCGAGCGAGGGCGCGAAGCCGTAGCGGTAGGGCGTGTCGGCGTAGGGCCGGCGCGCGACGTCGACGTAGCGCGGGTTGCCCGGGTCCTCGGTCCAGAGCAGCTTGAGCCGCGACGCCTGCGCCGGCACGGCCACCGCCCGCGCCCCCGGCTGCAGCGCGTAGCGCACCTGCACGAGGCCCTGCGCGATGAACTCGGTCGCCCCGCTACAGTCGCCGATGGCCGGGCAGCGCGGCGTGACCTGCCGCGCGTCGAAGCGCCGCACGAACCCGTCGTCGCCCGGCAGCGGCGCGTCGTCGAGGCCCGCCACCTCCAAGATGGGCAGCCCCACCGCCTTGCCCGCGCCGTCGACCGGCACGAGCGCGAAGACGCTGTAGCGCTCCATCCAGCGGGCCTTGCGGTAGAAGCGGCTGCGGGTGAAGCCGCCCTCGAAGTCGGGACGCCAGTCTTCTTCGACGAACTCGACCCCCGTCCAGTCGAGCCCCGCCATGTCCCCCACCTGCTTGAGCGGCTCGATGCCCTGGTCGTCGCCCGTCACGACGCGCGCGGTGATGTCGAGCTCCTGGACGTAGCGCCGGAAGTCTTCGTAAAGGTCGACCACGCGCGGCTGCCCCGCCTCGTCGCGGACCGCCCCGTCCTGCCACCAGAGGCTCAACCCCACCGGCGCCGCGGAGGCATCTGCCCCCCCCGCCGGCGCCGCGGACGCGTCCGCCCCCCCCGCCGGCGCCGCATACGCGTCCGCCCCCCCCGCGGGCGCCGCCGCCAGCGGGGCGTCGGCCCGACACACCGCCGCCGACGACGCGATCAGAAAGGCGACAAGAGAAGGCCAACAGGTTCGCGTGCGCATCGACTACCTCCGGGGCGAGCGCCCGGCCGGGGGGGCCGGGCCGACAGGGGGCGACGAGGGCTCGGGCTTCGACCCCGCCAGGGACGCGAACGCACACGCCCGCGAGGTCACCACGAGCGCCTGGGTGGCAAACCGCCCTCGCCAGGCGGGGTACCACTCGGGCGTAAAGTTACCCTACCACCACCTCTCCGACCCGACCCGCGAGAAAGCCAGGCCCCCGCAACAACGGTAGGATGACGTAGGGAAGTTCCCAACGGGCCGGTATGGAAACGAAATAGGGTGGCGCGCGGCCGGGTCGCCGGCGCCCGCGGCGGGCGAAAAGGCCCGCGCCGGCAGGGCACGCGGCGCGCCGCGGGGCCGCGTTGACGCACGCCGACGCGGCGCCCATTCACTGTCCCGAACTTCTATACGGTGGGGCCTCGACCCGCGCAGAGCGGCTCTACCGCTCGAACTTCCGGACGTTCCCCACCTACCCCACGATCCGCAAGAACCCGCCCCACGCGCCCGGGGAAGACACCTGCGCAAGCATTGCCGTGCGTTCCGGGGGCCACCTTCGCGCCGGCGTCGTCATGCGTTCCGGGCAACGCCTCCGCGCCAGCGTCGCCGCGCGCCCCGGGGCAGACGCCTGCGCGCCAGCGTCGCCGTGCGTTCCGGCGGACGCCTGCGCGCCAGCGTCGCCGTGCGCTCCGGCGGACGCATTCGCGCGGGCGTCGCCACGCGCCTCTCGCGGCGCCCTCGCCCCGCAGCACCCTCCTCGCCTGACGCCGCCCTCGCCCCGCAGCACCCCCCTCGCCTGACGCCGCCCTCGCCCTGCAGCGCCGCCCTCGCCTGACGCCGCCCTCGCCTGACGCCACCCTCGCGGACGGAGCGACGCCGCCCTAACCGCCCCCGCGGTGGCGCCCCCGCCGCCATGCGCCGGGGGCCGGCCGGCTCACTTGATGGGGCCGTTGTCGACCCGCGACTCGACCGTCGCCTGGACGGCGGCCGGCAGGTTCGACAGGAAGTTGAACCCCGTCAGCGCCTCGAGCGCGTCGACGGTCACGCGGTAGTCGCCCCAGACCTTGGTGTCGACGGTCTGGTTGTTCGGCATGTCGACGGCGATGACGCGGGTCGCGTCGGTGACGCGCGCGACGTCGTTCGTGCCGACGGGCAGCACGACGAGCACCTTCCAGAAGTGCGAGGGCACGGCGACGTCGCCGCTGTGAATGGTCGTCGCCGACCCGTTGCTGCCCGCGCCCCCCGAGCCGCGGCCGCCGGCCACGATGTAGAGCTCGTTGCCCTGGGTCACGAGCGTGCGCGCGTAGTTCTCGAGCGCGACCCAGGTGATGCGGTTGTTGTCGGGCGCCTGGGGCAAGATGTTGGTCATCAAGAAGGTCGCGACGTTGTCGGTGCTGCTCGCGTCGCGGTCTTCCGAGGGGCAGAGGTGGCCGCGGTCGAAGCCGGTGCCCGTGTAAAAGCTCGTGCTCACGCGCAGAAAGCCCGTCGGCAGGCTCGTGTCGGTCTTGAACACGTCCGAGCGGGGGGCGCTGCCCTTCCAGGCGGAGCTCAGGTGCCAGCTCACCCAGTTCGCCCCACCCCGCGAGTTGTTGTACGAGAGGGCGTACTGCGGCTTTACCATCAAGAAGTTATTCTTGTTGGCCACGTCGGCCGTCGCGCCGCTCGGGTTGCCCATCGCCAGGTTATCGTCGCGGGTCGCCGACGACGCGAGCGCGTCGGGCGAGGCCGGGGCCTCGGGGGCGAGCTCGGGCCCCTCGGACTCGCCCGGCCCGCCGTCTTCGGAGGCCGGTACGCAGCCCGCGGGGACGATCGCAAACGCAAGGAACAACAGTGCGCTTTTCATCGAAAGGGCCCTTCTGTGGTCGAACGCCTGGTCGCCAACCCCCGCCCTGGCCCGCGTGACATTCGGGCCCGCCGCACAGCTTGAGCTTGCCACAGCGGGCCCCCTTCCGCCGGAAAAGAAGGGCGGATTTCTACGGCTGGTAAACTATTCGCGCGGGCGGCTCCAACAAGGCGAACGAAGCGCACACTGAGCTACACGTTCCCGTCAGGCCCCTTACCCGATAGGATCAGCGGACGATGAGGACGCGGCTCAAGGTGTGTTGCATCTCCTCGCACGAGGAGGCCGCGTGCGCGGTGGCGCTCGGCGCCTCGGCGCTCGGGTTGGTGGCCGACATGCCGAGCGGGCCGGGCGTGATCGACGACGAGCTCATCGCGAGCATCGCGCGCTCGGTGCCGCCGCCGGTCTCGCGCTTCTTGCTCACCAGCCGCGTCGACGGGGCCGCCATCGCGGCGCACGCGCTCGCCTGCGGGGTCGACACCGTGCAGCTCGTCGACCGGGTCGACGAGGCGGCGTACGCGGCCATCCGGGGGCGCGCCCCGCACCTGCGAATCGTGCAGGTGTTGCACGTCGAGGGCGACGACGTGATCGAAGACGCGGCCCGCATCTGCCCGCACGTCGACGCCATCTTGCTCGACTCGGGCCGCCCCGGCGCGTCGGTGCGAGAGCTCGGCGGCACCGGGCGCGTGCACGACTGGGAGCTCAGCCGGCGCATCGTCGGGTCGTCGACCTGCCCCATCTTCCTCGCGGGCGGGCTGAGCCCCGCGAACGCGACGGCCGCCATCCGGCAGGTGCGCCCCTTCGGCCTCGACGTCTGCACCGGGCTGCGCACCAGGGGGCACCTCGACCCGGTGAAGCTGGCCAAGATGGTCGCCGCGATCGAGTCGACCGACGCCGCCATTCTGGCGGAGCTGGCGGCGCGAGACTCGTAGGGCGCCCCCCCGGGGCTGCGGGGTTAGCGCCGCTCGCGTCGGGCCGGCGGCGCCGCGAGGGCACCCCGCCCGACGTTCAGATCGAAGCGGGGCAAGCGGAGCTGCCGTAGCGCTTGCCGCTCGGGCTGTCGCGCCGACGCCCAGGGCGACTCGACGTCGGGGGCGGAGGGCGGCGACAGAGGGGTCGACCAGGGCGACTCGATGTCGGAGCCCGGCAGGCCCCGCGGGGGCGGCGCCCAGGGCGATTCGGCGTCGGGGTTGGGCAGGCGCGGGGTCGGGCCAGGGGCGGGCGCGCCGAAATCGGGGCCCGGGAGGCGCGAGGTGGGCAGCGCCCAGGGCGACTCGATCTCGGGGCTCGAGCCGCGCGAGCCCGGGGCCGCCCAGGGCGACTCGACGTCGGAGCCGCGCGAGCTCGGGGCCCAATCGAAATCGGGGCCGGGCGGGGGCGAGGCCGGCTCGGCGACGTCGGAGCCCGAGCCGAGGTCGGGGCCCGGAAGGCGCGGGGCGGGGCGGGGCACGCCCGGCTTCGCCGGCCCGGGTGAGGTCGGACGAACGCCGGGCCCCGGCGGCGGGGCCGGGAGGCGCAAGGGGGCCTCGGGCGCGGCCAAGAGCCGACTGATGATGACCGGCAAGTCGAGATGCACCGGGGGCAGAGGCACGACACCAACCATGCCTCTCTCGCCGGGCGCTGTCACGCGCCGGCTGCACGTCCCCCCCGGGCCGGCGGCGTTTTTTCGACGCCGCGCACCGCCCAAGACAAAAACAATTAATCGCAGAAGAAGCACGTTTTGACTGCGGGACGAGCGCGCCCGCGGGGGGTCGAGGCGCGAGCTCGGCCCTGGGCGGGCTCGTCGTTTCGGCCTGGTGTGGGGCGCGCTGCCACGCCGCGAGCACCGCCGGGCGAAGGCCCGTCGAGGCGCCCCGGCGAAGGACGGCACGCGTACCCACCTCGAACCGCGACATGCGCTCGTCTTCGTTCTCTTCGGCGCCGCGCGCTCGGTGGCGGCGGCGTGAGGCAGAAGGCGGAGCGCCCTTGTTCGCGGTGCTTGAAGGGCGTCTTTTCGAATGTGAACGGCCGCCCCCGCGCGTCTCGGGAGCGGCCGTCAACGCGGCGGCGGGCCGACTCGCCCGCTCAGCGCTGGCTGCCGGGCGCCCGCGCCGGCGGGGTCGGCGTCAGGTCGGCGGCGCTGCGGGGCAGGAGCTTGCTGTTGTTGAACGCGAAGTGCAGCGGGCCCGTCACCTGCGCGAACGACGTGCCCACCGGGAACGACCCGTTGTCGAAGTCGAAGATGAAGTCGTCGACCCGCAGG
>DASTPP010000229.1:0-18821 GCA_035762175.1 Polyangiaceae bacterium
ACGAGTGGGTGAGCGACCCGGTGCCCCTCGCGCTCGTGACGCGCGCCCCCGACGAGAACGGCGCCTACCCGCCGCAGTCGGTGCGCCCGGGCAACGGCATCTTCGTCGGGGGCTTCTTCAGCACGACCAACCAGAACGGCGAGGGGTGCGCCTACGTCACGCTCACCCACGAGCCCTCGTACCACGACTACTCGACCGGCTTCCGCTGCTGCGCCGACGCCGCCTCGGGCCCAGAGTAGGGCGACCCCGCCCGGCGCCCGCCCGAGCGCTGAAGGCGCGCCCACGCGCGCTGAAGCCCCGACTCGCCCGAGCGCCGAAGCCCCGCCCGCCCGAGCCTCGGAGGTGCACTCGCCCGGGCACCGAAGGCGCGCCCGCCCGAGCCTCGGAGGTGCACTCGCCCGGGCACCGAAGGCGCGCCCGCGCCGGCGCCGCAGCGGGGCCGCGCCCCGCGGGGAGGCGCCCGGGCCTCGCGGCCATTGCGCCGCCCGCCCAGGGAAGAGAACAATCGCCCGCTGCGGTAGGAGACGAGACCGAGCGGGGGCGGAGGGAACCACCATGGGTAAGCGAGCCAAATCGGCCAGTATCGTGATGGGGTGTGCTTGCTTGGCGGCGGCGGCGGGCTGCACCGTCCGGTCGGTCGAAGAAGCGCCGCCGCCTCCGCCCCCTCCGCCGCCCCAGTTCGTCGTTGCCCCGACGGTGGCGCCGACCGTCGCACCCACCATCGCACCGACGATCGTCCCCCCTGCGCTGCCGCCCCCGATTTTCGTCGCTCCGCCCGCGGCGACGACCACGGTCGCCGCGCCGCCGCCGGGGGGGTTCTTGCCGCCGGGGGGGTTCCCGCTGCCGCTGCCCTTCCCGGGCGCCACGACGACCTCGACCACCACGGCGCCGCCGGGAGGCCGCCCGCCAGGGCCGCAGCCGACGACGGCCGGGCCGCCCGGCGGACGCCCCCCGGGGCCCTCGCCGACGGGGCTCCGGCCGCCCGCGAAGCAGTAACCGACGGGGCTCCGGCCGCCCGCGAGGCAGTAACCTCGGGGGCGCATCGGGCGGCCAAGGCCGATCTACGAGGGGTCGACGCGGGGGTAGCCGTCGACCTCTTCCGTCGCCAACCTGAGGCGATGTACGAGCTGCGGCCCCTCGTCGGTCACCGCGTGCTCGACGCGGATGACCCGCAAAACACGCTTGGGCGACTGCGACCCGGGCCAGTCTCCCGGGTCGACGAGCTCGCCGACGTGAATGGCCACCCAGGGCGTCGCCGCCTCAAAGAGCGCCCAAACTTCGTTGTAATTGTCGGGTCGACGGACCTCGAGCACATAACGGACGGGCTTCATCAGCCTACTTTAGCCGGCCCCCTGGCCCTTGCGGCCAGCGAGCGCCGGGCGGGCCGGGGGGCGGCGCCCCCGCCCGGGTTCGGGAGCCCAAGATGAGGCCCCGATCGGGGTGCTGGCGTCTATTGCATTGACAAGTCGTCCACTATAACAGATGATTGAGGTGCCGCTGCTGAGCGAGGTTCCCATGGCAAGCGAGGCCCGAGTCATCGATCTGCAAGACTACCGTCGTCGGCGTCAGGGCTCGGCGCCCCCGCAAAACGGGGCCCCGCCCGCGTGGGCGATGCCCGTGATGTGGTGGTGGGTCTGGGTCCCTGTTTGGCCGATGTGATGCCTTCCGCGCGCGGGGGGGGGCGCCTCGAGGGCGCGCGTACGGCGGCGAAGGGCGGCCAGGGGGCCGAGGCCCTCGGCCGGGCCGAAGCGGGGGCTGACGGGGCGGCCGAGGTCGAGGGGGCGGCGGCCTCCGATGCGGCGGCGGCCTCCGATACGGCGGTGCCCTCCGACGCGGCGTCGGGGGCCGACGGCGCGTCGGCGGCCGAGCGGGGGCCTCAGGTTGAAGGCGCGTCGGCGACCGAGCGGGGGCCTCAGGCCGAGGGGGCGTCGACGGCCGAGCGGGGGCCGCGGAGCGAGGGGGCGTTGGCCGCCGAGCGCGGGCTGCGGGGCGAGGGGGCGTTGGTCGCCGAGCGGGGTGGCCTGGCGAAGGCGGCGCTTGCGGGCGAGGCGCCCCCGGCCGCCGAGCCTGCGGAGGCGGTCGAGGGGCCGCCGAGCATGTCCAGAGGGGCGGGCGAGGGGGGGGGCCCGGGCGAAGGGGGCGATGTGGGCGCCGCGGTGGGCGTGAACCTGCGGCGCCTGCGCAGCAAGCGCGGCCTCTCGCTCGAGCGGCTCTCGAAGGCGTGCGGGGTCAGCCGGGCGATGCTCAGCCAGATCGAGCTGCGCCAGAGCGTGCCGACCATCAACGTCCTGTGGAAGATCGCGCGGGCGCTCGACGTGCCTTTTTCGGCGCTGCTCACCGAGCGGCCGGTGCCGAACACGTTCGTCCTGCGGGCGTCGCGCGCGAAGGTGCTCTCGTCGGCCGACGGCTCGTTCTCGTCGCGGGCGCTCTTCCCCTTCGACGAGCCGCACTTCGTCGAATTTTACGAACTGCGGCTCGGCCCCCGCGCCCGCGAGGACGCCGGCGCGCACCCGCCCGGCACGCGCGAGAACCTCGTGGTCACCGCGGGCGTGCTCGAGCTCTCGGTGGGCAGCGAAGAGCACCGGCTCGAGGCCGGCGACGCCATCTATTTCGGGGCGGACGTGCCCCACGCCTATCGAAACCCCGCCGACGACCCCGTCATGATGTACCTTGTCATGACGTATGTCGAACGAACGGGTTGAGCGCTCGGGCCCCCGGGCGTCCCGGCTTCGGGGCCGCCCGGCGCCGGCGAGCGCCCCGGCGGGCGGGCGGCCGCGCGGCCGCCGCCCCTCACTTCATCATGCCGGCGCCGGCCGCGGCGGGCATCATCGCGCCGCCCGGCTGCGCCATCGTGCCCATCATCATGGGCATGCCGCCGCAGGACATCATCACGGGCATGCCCGAGCCGGCCATCTTCATCATCGCGTCCATGCGCTCGCGCATCGACTCCATCGTCTGGCCCTCGGCCGGCATCATCCGGCAGACCATGCCCTCCTTGGTCATCTCCATCTGAACGCGGCACATCATCGGCATCATGGTGGGCATCGTGCCGCCCATCATGGTGGGCATCGTGCCGCCCATCATGTTCATCATGCCGGGCATCATGCCGCCCATCATGCCGGGCATCATCGGCATCATGTTCATCATGCCGGGCATCATGTTCATCATGCCGGGCATCATCGGCATCATGTTCATCATGCCGGGCATCATCGGCATCATGCCGCCCATCATGCCGGGCATCATGTTCATCATGCCGCCCATCATGCCGGGCATCATGCCGGGCATCATCGGCATCATGGTCATGGGCATCATGTTCATCATGGCGGGGTTGGTCGGCATCATGGTCATCATGGCGTTCGGCCTCTCTCGTCGCTCGAGCAGCGTCGCGGTCGTCGTTCTCGGACCGGGGCGTCCTACCTTCCGGCGGGGGCCTGCGCAAACGCCTGCGGCCCGGCCCCGTCGCTTTCCTCCGGCCGAGCGGAGGGGCGTCCGTGCCGGCTGGAGGGCGGGCGCGGCGTTCGGGGGTGCAAGGGGGGCCGGGCGCGCGGCCTTCGCGCCGCGGGGGGCTGCGGCCGGGGGCTGAGGGCCCGGGGGCGGCGGGGGGCGGGGGCGGCGTTCGGGGCGGGGGCGGCGTGCTGAGCGGGCCGCCGGGCGGGGCCGGGCTGCCTCCGCAGGCGGGGGCCGACCCCTGGGCGCAGGGGGCGCCCTGGCCCTGGCTGCCGCCTCGCCAAGACGAGGCGTCGGCGCCGCCGACCGCGCCGCCGCTGCCCGCGCGGCGGGGCTGGGCGGTCGCGGCGATGGTCACGCTGATGTTGTCCATCTCGTACCTGGACCGGCAGGTCCTCTCGGTGCTCTCGCCGAAGGTGATCGCGGCGCTCGGGCTGACCAACACCGAGTACGGCCTGCTCGGCTCGGCCTTCTCGCTCGCGTACCTGATGGGGGCGCCGGTCGCGGGCTTCGGGCTCGACCGCGTCGGGGCGCGGCGGGGCCTGGCCGTCGCGCTGCTCGTCTGGTCGGCGGTGTCGGCCTCGCACACGCTGATGGCGGGCTTCTGGTCGCTGCTCGCGCTGCGCGTGGCGCTCGGCCTGGCGGAGGCGCCGTCGTTCCCGGGGGCGGTGCAGTCGATCCACCGGGCGATGCCCTCGGGGGGCGCGCGCATGCGGGCGGTGGGGCTGCTCTACACGGGCAGCTCGCTCGGCGCCGTCTCGGCGCCGCTGGTCGCCAACGCCTTCGACCGCGCCTTCGGCTGGCGCTTCGCGTTCTTCGGCTCGGCGCTCGTCGGCCTGCTCTGGCTGCCCTTCTGGCTCGCGGTGAGCGGCGGGCGGGCGCGCCGCGCGCTCGAGGCGCCGCCCGGGCCCCGGGCGGCCCGCGTGACGATGCGCGAGGTCTGGTCGTACGGCGCCGTGCGGCGCGCCTTCGTCGCCACCTTCACCTTCGGGCCGGTCATCGGGTTCGCGCTGACGTGGCTGACCAAGTTCCTCGCCGACACGCACGGCCTGACGCCGCGGCAGGCGGCGCCCTACCTGATCTTGCCGCCGCTCTGCTTCGACCTCGGGGCGGTGGTCTTCGGGCAGCTCGTCGGCCGCGCGCCGCGCCGGGCGTACACCTACTTCTCGGTCGCCGCCGCGCTCGCCGCGCTGATGGGCGCGCTGCCCTTCGTCAGCGGCCCCTGGGCCATCTCGGTGCTCTGCAGCGCGAGCCTGGCGGGCGCGGGGGGCGTGCTCGTCATCAACACGGGCAAGCTGATGGCGAGCGTGCCCGGCGCGGCCGTCTCGACCGCGGGCGGCCTCAGCGCCTCGGCCCAGTCGCTCGCGCTCATCATCGCGCACCCGCTCATCGGGCAGTCGATCGACCGCACGGGCAGCTACGTGCCGGCCTTGCTCTCGGTCGGCGCCGTCGCGCTGCTCGGGGCGGGCGTCTGGCTGAGCTGGCCGCCGCCGCCCGAGCTCGAGGCGAGGGGCTGAGCGCCCCCGCCGGCCGGGCCGAGGACGAAGAGCGCGACGTCGGGCGGGGCGTAGGCGCGCACGGGCAGCTCGGTCGCGCCGACGCCGCGCGAGACGAAGAGCCAGGTGCCCTCGACGCGGTGCAGGCCGAAGGGCAGGCGCCGGCTGTAGGGGCCCGGCGGCAGCACGAGGGGGCGGGGGCCGGGCAGCGCGATCTGGCCGCCGTGGGTGTGCCCGCAGAGCATGAGATCGACGCCCGGGCCGCGGGCGAAGGCGAGGCCGTCGGGCGAGTGGCAGAGCGCGAGGGTGAGGCCGGCGCCGCGGCAGGCGGCGAGGGCGGGGGCGGCGTCGGGGGCGCCCGTCCAGGGGTCGTCGAGGCCGAGGACGGCGACGTCGTCGAAGGGCGGCGGCAGGCGCGCGGCCTCGTTGACGAGCACGCGGGCGCCGGCGCGGGCGAGCGCGCGCTCGAGCCGGTCGTGCGCCGTCCAGAGGTCGTGGTTGCCGAGGACCGCGAGCTTGACCGGGGCGGGCAGGGCCGCGACGCGCGCCGTGAGCTCGGCGGCGAGCGCCGGCGTCGCGTCGAGGAACACGTAGTCGCCCCCGAGCAGCAGCAGGTCGGGCGCGAGCGAGCCGGCGAGCTCGAAGGCGCGGTCGAGCGTGGCGCGTGCGGTGGTCGGGCCCAGGTGCAGGTCGGACAGGAACGCGACGCGCAGGGGCCGGCGCCCGGGCCGGGGCGGCAGCAGCGGCAGCCGGTGCTCGACGAGCCGGACGCGGCGCGCGGCCGGGACGAGGCCCCAGAGCCGGGCGGGCCAGCCGAAGGGGCCGTAGGCCAGGCGCAGCGCCGACTCCATCAGGCCGCGGCCGGGGCTGTAGTTTCGCCCCCGCCCGTCCGGGCGTAGCTTCAACCAAGGCTCGCGCACGGCCCGCTCTCTGCCACCCGCCCCGCCCGCGCGCCAGGGCGTAGGGGGCCTCCCCACAGCTTCTCCTCGTGCCCTGCACGGGCCCTGAATCGCGGGTCGAATTTTGTCGTTTCCCCGCGCTTCGGGCGCCCCGGCGGCGCGCGGCCGCCTTATCATCGACCGACCGCCCCGAGGTGACGCGTTGCAAAGTGGCGTGTGCGTAGCGAGGGTCGCCAGATGACGCGCGTGATGGTCGTCGAAGACGAGGGCCTCGCCTCCGAGCGCCTGCGCGAGACGCTCGAGCGGCTGGGCTACGAGGTGCCCGAGGTCGTGCGCACCGGCGAAGAGGCGCTGCGGCTCGTGGCGTCGCTCGCGCCCGACCTCGTGCTGATCGACATCAAGCTGCGGGGGCCGCTCGACGGCATCGACACGGCGGCGCGCCTGCGGGCCTGGGCCGACGTGCCCGTGGTGTTCGCGACGTCGCTCGCCGACGAGGCGAGCCTCGGGCGGGCGATCGCGACGCGCCCGCACGGCTACCTGCTCAAGCCCTTCGACGCGCGGCAGCTGCGCGCCGCCGTCGAGGTGGCGCTCTTCAACCACGGGGCCGAGCGCGAGCTGCGGGTGCACAAGCGGCTCTACGACACCGCGCTCGGGTCGGTCGACGACGGCATCGTCGCCACCGACGCCGAGGGGCGCGTGCTGATCATGAACGGCGCGGCCGAGCGGCTCACCGGCTGGCAGGCCGAAGACGCGATCGGGCGCGACGCCTGGCTCGTCCTGCGCCTGGTCGACAGCCCGCCGCCCCGCGCCGACGGCGGGCCCTCGCGCCCGCAGGGCCAGGGCATGGTGCTCGTCGCGCGCAACGGCGAAGAGCGCCTCGTCGACGAGATCGCCTCGCCCGTCGTCGACGAGCGCGGGCGGCCGCTCGGCGCGGTGCTCGTGCTCTGCGACGTCGGCGGCCGGCCCGCCATCAAGTCGCTCGGGCCCCCGGGCCCGTCGGCGCCCCCGCCGGCCCTCTGCCTCGCCCCGCCCGCCTTCTCCGCCTCGGCCCTGCCCGCGCCCCCGCTCGCCGTGGCGGCGGGGGCGGCGCTCGCGCCGCCCCCGCCGCCCGTGCCGCTCGTCTCGCCCACGCTGGTGAGCCCCGCCTGGCCAGGGGCCACCAAGCCCGGGCGGCGCTTAGGTCGCGGGGCGAATCACGCCGTCGGCCGCGCCGGGCGAGCGCGCGCGAGGGCGGGCGTTGGGGTGTCTGCTAGAGAATTCGTAGCAGGCTGTAAAATGGTCGTGTGCCTGTTTTCTGGAGGCACCCCAGGGGCAAAATTTCTTCCGTGCAAGAAAAATACATTGGCCCCCAACGACCACCATAGGCTACACTTCTTGAGCCCCGAGCTGGGCGAAAAGGCGAGTGCAGCCGACGGGCAGGCTCGGGCGCGAGGCCCCTTCTGCGTGCAGGCGCTCGCCGTGGCGTGTCGGCGCCTGGCGCCGGGCATGGGCTTTTCGAGCGTCGACAGAGAAAGAAAACTGCAGTACCGCATGTAGGTTGCGGCGGGGCACGTTAAGGGCATGGCTTGAGGTGTACGATGAGCGACGAGCACGCGGGGGGGCAGATCGATTCACAGGCGGCGCTTCCCGTGCTCGGCGCGGCCCTCGGCGAGAGCGTGTGTCGACCCTTGAAGCCCGGGGTGCTGGTCGCCGACAAGTACCGGCTCGAGGCGGTGCTGGGGCGGGGCGCGATGGGCGCGGTCTGGGCCGCGACGCACCTGGGGCTGGGCGGGCCGGTGGCGCTCAAGTTCATCGATCCGCGTTTTGCCGCCTCGCCCGAGGCGCGCTACCGCTTCGAGACCGAGGCGCGGGCGACGGCGAAGATCCGCTCGCGCTTCGTCGTCTCGGTGTTCGACATCGGCCAGCTGCCCGACGGCACGCTCTACCTCGTGATGGAGCGGCTGCGGGGCGAGACCTTGCACGCGTACGTCAAGCGGCAGGGGCCGCTGCCGCTCGACGAGGCGGTCGGTTACGTCTGCCAGGTCGGCCGCGCGCTCGGGCACGCGCACGGGCGCGGCGTCATTCACCGCGACATCAAGCCCTCGAACATCTTTTTGGCCGACACGCCCGACGACGGCCGCATCGCCAAGGTGCTCGACTTCGGCGTCGCCAAGCTGAGCTCGCCGCTCGAGGGCTGGACGGCGGCGGGGCAGACGAGCGCCGGGGTGCTGCTCGGCACGCCGCAGTACATGAGCCCCGAGCAGGCGCGGGGCCAGGGCGGGGTCGACCACCGCGCCGACATCTACTCGCTCGGCCTCGTCTTCTTCCGCATGTTCACGGGCCGGCCCCTGCGCTCGCCCGGGCCCCTCGGCGACCTCATCGCGCGCATCCTGACCCAACCCTTGCCGAAGCTGAGCGACTTCCGGCTCGACGCGCCCAAGGCGATGGACGACTGGTTCGCGCGCGCCTGCGCGGCCGACGCCGGCGATCGCTTCGAGAGCGTCGAGGCGTGCGTCGAGGCGCTCGTGAACGCCTCGGGCTTGAAGAGCGCTCGCTTCGTGGCGGGGCCGGGCCGGGCGCCGGGCCCGACGGGCCGCCTGCGCGGGCACGAGATCGACGAGCTGCGCCGGCACTCGGGCGATCCGGCGAAGGCGTTCGGCGCGGGGCCCGCGGGCGACGCGGTCGCGGGCGACGAGGCGGGCGTCACGGGCGGGGCCGTCCTGCCTTCGACCGGCGGCGGGGCCCTGCCCTGGGGCCGGCCCCGGCACCCGATGCTGGCCTGGGGGCTCGGCACGCTCACGGTCGCGATCACGTGTGCGGCCCTCGGCGCGATGCTCTCGCGCGCGATGGTGCCCGAGGGCCTGCCGGCGCGCCGAGGCGGCCCCGGCGAGCTCAACGCGCCGGCCGCCTTGCTCCCGCCCGAGCCCACGGCCGTCGCCACGCACGACGCGCCCGCGGCCGCGCCGGCCGACGCCCCGCTCCGGGCCGCGCCGGCTGATGCCCCGCCCCCGGCCGCGCCGGCCGACGCCCCGCTCCGGGCCGCGCCGGCCGACGCTTCGCTCCAGGCCGCGCCGACCGACGCCGCGCTCCGGGCCGCGCCGGCCGACGCCTCGGCCCCGGGCGAGGCGCCCGCGACGCAGCCCGTCGCCCTCTCCGACCGGACGCGCGGGCAAGCCGCGGCCCCGGCCCGCGCCAACGTCGCGCCCCGCGCGGGGACGCGCCCCAAGGCCTCGACCAGCGCCCAAACCTTGGATCTCGGGTACTGAGCCGAGGGGCGACGCTCGCGCGCGGTGGCGCGGCGTCGTTCGCGCGCCCGGGCGCCGGGGGCGCGGCCTCTTCGCGCGCGCCGGCCGGGCGTCGCGCGGCTCGGGCGCGCCCCGCTCAGCCGGGCAGCGGCGCCCGGCCCTCGCGCGCGACCTCGTCTTGCAGCCTCGCGAGCGCCGCGCTCACCCGGACGGGGAAGCCCTCGCCCTCGGCGCGGGGGGCGAGGCGCCGCAGGGCCTCGGGGGCGGCGGCGAGATCGCGCTCGAAGCGGGCGCGGGCGGCGCGGGCGCTCGTGTCGCCGGCGACCTTCTGGCCGTCGAAGGCGAGCTCGAGCAGCGGCTCGCCGCCGGGCGCCTCGCCCTCGAGCCCGAGCACGTCGTCGAGCGTGCCGGGGCGGCGGTAGATCTGCTTGACGCCGGCGGTGCTGCCCTTGCCGGGCGAGCGCTTCTGGACGGCGACCATGCGCCCCTTCTCGTCTTCGAGGGCGACGAGCTTGTAGACGGCGCCGAGGGCGGGCGCGTCGGGGGTGCAGACGGCCATGGTGCCGACGCCGAACGAGTCGACGGGGGCGCCGGAGGCGACGAGGCGCTCGATCTGGTGCTCGTCGAGATCGTTCGAGACGCCGACGCGCGCCGCGCGGCAGCCGGCGGCGTCGAGGCGCTCGCGGGCGCCGCGGGCGAGCGCCGCGAGGTCGCCCGAGTCGATGCGGACGCCGCCGAGCCGGGCGCCGAGGGCGGCGGCGCGCTCGACGCCGCGCGGCGTGTCGAAGGTGTCGACGAGGCAGGTGACGGGCTGGCCGAAGGTGTCGGCGAAGTCGGCGAAGGCGCCGGCCTCGCCGCCCTCGCCCGCGTCGGCGGCGTGCGCGAGCACGAAGGCGTGGGCCATCGTGCCGGCGACGGGGAGGTCGTAGAGCCGCGCGGCCCACTCGTTCGAGGTGCCGGCGAAGCCGGCGACGTAGGCGGCGCGGGCGGCGTCGGCGGCGGCGGCCTCGTGGGTGCGCCTGCTACCGAATTCGAAGCAAGGGCGGCCCGCGGCCGCGAGCGTGACGCGGGCGCACTTCGACGCGACGCGGGCGTCGTGGTTGACGACCGAGAGCAGGAAGGTCTCGACGAGCTGGGCCTCGGCGAGCGTGCCCTCGACCCGCGCGAGCGGCTCGTGCGGGAAGGCGAGGCGCCCCTCGGGCACGGCGAAGACGCGCGCGCCGAAGCGGAACGACTCGAAGAAGGCGCGCACCTCGGGGCGGGCGAGGGCGGGGCCGAGGAACGAGTCGGCCGCGAAGCTCGCGAGGTCTGCGGCCGAGAAGCCGAGGCCCTCGAGCGAGGCGAGGGCGCGGCCGAGGCCGCAGGCGACCAGGAAGCGCCGCACCGGCGGCAGCGCGCGGACGAAGAGCTCGAAGACGGCGCGCCGCCCGGCGAGCCCCGACCGGGCGTAGGCGGCCAGCATGGTGAGCTGGTAGCGGTCGGTGAGCAGGGCGGGCGGCGGGGCGGCGGCGGGCATCGGGGGCGAGCCTACTACGCCCCGGGGCGCGCCGGGGCCCCGCCCTCACTTCGCGTAGTCGACCGCGCGCGTCTCGCGCACCACCGTCACGCGGATCTGGCCCGGGTAGAGCAGCTCGTCTTCGATCTTCTTCGAGATCTCGCGGGCGAGCAGGGCGGCCTCCGAGTCGCTGACCTCGCCCGGCTCGACCATCACGCGCACCTCGCGCCCGGCCTGGATGGCGAAGCTGCGCTCGACCCCGGCGAACGAGGTCGAGATGCGCTCGAGGTCGTTCAGGCGCTTGATGTAGCTCTCGAACATCTCGCGCCGCGCCCCGGGCCGCGCGCCCGAGAGCGCGTCGGCGGCGGTGACGAGGTGGCCGTAGACGCTCTGGCAGGGCTCGTCTTCGTGGTGGCAGGCGATGGCGTTGGCGACGATCTCGTCTTCGCCCTGCTTGCGGGCGAGCTGGCCGCCGATGACGGCGTGCCCGCCCTCGACCTCGTGGCTGACCGCCTTGCCGATGTCGTGCAGGAGGCCCGCGCGGCGGGCGACGTTGACGTTCAGGCCGAGCTCGCCGGCCATCAGCCCCGTGATGTAGCCGCACTCGACCGAGTGCTTGAGCACGTTCTGGGCGTAGCTGTAGCGGTAGCGCAGCTGCCCGAGCAGCCGGGCGAGCTCGGGGTGCAGGCGCGTCAGCCCGAGCTCGTCGAGCGCCTGCTCGGCCGCCTCGCGCATGGCCCGCTCGACCTCGGCCTGCGACTTGACGACCACCTCTTCGATGCGCGTCGGGTGGATGCGCCCGTCGGCGACCAGCTTCTCGAGCGCGAGCCGGGCGACCTCGCGCCGGACCGGGTCGAAGCTCGAGACGACGATGGTCTCGGGCGTGTCGTCGACGATGAAGTCGACGCCCGTCGCCTCCTGCAGGGCGCGGATGTTCCGGCCCTCGCGGCCGATGATGCGGCCCTTCATCTCGTCGTTCGGCAGGTGCACCGAGGTGACCGCGCGCTCTTGCACGTGGTCGCCCGCGTAGCGCTGGATCGCGATGCCCACCACGCGCTTGGCCCGCCGCTCGGCCTCCTCGCGGGCGGCGTCCTCGATGAGCTTGGCCTCGCGGGCGGACGCGCGCCGCACGTCGTCGAGGAGCTGCGCGGTCAGCTGCCGCCGCGCCTCCTCGCCGCTCAGGCCGGCGATGGCCTCGAGCTTGCGCTTCTGCTCGTCGACGAGCGCGACGGCGCGCTCTTCCTGGGCCCTCACCCCCGCCTCGCGCGGCCCGAGCTTCGCCTCGCGCTCGGCGATGAGGCGGTCGCGCTCGACCAGCTCGCGCTCGCGCCGCGCCGCCTCGACCTCGCGCGCGTCGAGCGCCCGCTCCTTCTCGCGCAGGGCCTCCTCGCGCCGCGTCGACCGCTGCTCTTCGGCCTTCCAGCGCGCCGCCTCGGCGTTGCGGACCTTCTCGGCCTCGCCCCGCGCCTCGGCCTCGGCCTGCGCCTTGGTGCGCTGCGCGAGCTCGGCGGCCTCGAGCCGCGCCTGCTGCGTGAGGGCCTTGGCGTCGAGGTCGGCCTGCTTGCGCAGCGCCTCGGCCTCCTGGCGGATGGCCTGCGCCTCGAGCGAGGCGCGGGCGCGCGCCTCTTCGAGCAGCCGCTCGGACTCGGCGCGCGCGGCGGCGACGATCTCTTCGTCGCGGCGGGTGCGCTCTTTCTCACGTTCTTCGAAGCGGCGGGTGGCCTCCTTGAGGGTGCGGGACGAAAGGGTGTTGGCGACGAAAAAACCGAAAATCAGGCCGACGAAGCCCGCGAGGGCGGCGGCCGTGAGTGGCTCCATGGTGATGCGGCTCCTTGGCCGGGGTCGCGCCCCGTCGGGGCGCCCGGGCCCGCCGGCGGCGGGGGGGCGAGGCGGGGGGGAGTGCCCCCGGCGGCGAAATCTCGGGCGTCGGTGAGCACCCAGCCGACGGCGACGTCGCCCTCGGTCGTGGGGACCTCCGAGATGAGTTGGAAGTCGAACGCGACCCCGACCGCGAGCGCGGGCGGGGCGTGGGACGGAAGCAATTGGTCGTAAAAGCCCGCCCCGTAGCCGATGCGGTGGCCCGAGGCGTCGATCGCGAGGGCGGGCACGACGACGAGGTCGAGCTCGCCCGGCCGGGCCTCGGGGGCCGAAGGGGGCGGCTCGAGGAAGCCGCGGCCCAGATCGTCGAGCTCGGACGCGAGGCCGACGAAGCGCAAGACCGGCGCGCCCTCGTCGCTCACGCCGGGGAAGGCGACGCGCTTGCCGGCCGCGCGCGCGGCGTCGAAGAGCGGCCGCAGATCGACCTCGTTCTTCGCCTCGATGGGCCAGAAGAGCGCCACGGCGCGCGCCTTCGACCAGGCCTCGAGCGCGCGCAGGCGGTCGCGCAACCGGGCCGAGCGCTCGGCCACCGCCGAGGCCGGCAGGGCCCCGCGCACCCCGCGCATGCGCCGGCGCAGCTCTTTTTTGACGGCGAGGCGCAGCGGCAGCTCTTCGTCGGGGCGGTCGGGCATGGCAAGAATGGACGTAACGTTAGCATCGGGCAGCATAGCCGAGGGGCCTTGTCCTGTCCCGCCTCCCGAACGAGCCTGCAGGCCCATGCGCCGAATCGCCGCCGTGCCCGCCTTTCAAGCCGCCCGCACGCTCGAGCCCGTCGTCCGGGGCCTGCGCGAGGGCTTCGACGAGGTCTGGGTGGTCGACGACGGCTCGACCGACGGCACCGCCGAGGTCGCCCTCGCGGCCGGGGCGCGCCTGCTGCGCCACGACAAGAACCGCGGCAAGGGCGCCGCGCTGCGCACCGCCCTCCGGCGCGCGGCCGAGGAGGGCGTCGACGCCCTCGTCACGGTCGACGCCGACGGCCAGCACCCGCCCGCCGAGGCCGTCAAGCTCGACCGGGCCGTCGCCGACCGGGGCGCGCTCGTCATCGGCGTCCGAAACTGGCACGTGACCGACGTGCCGACGCGCAGCCTCGGCGCCAACGAGAGCGCCGCCTGGTGGTTCACCGTCCTGACCGGCCGGCCCTTCTCCGACACGCAGTGCGGCCTGCGCCGCTACCCCGTCGCCGCCGTGCTCGCCCTCGACCCGCGCGGCGAGCGCTACGCCTTCGAGGCCGACGCGCTCTTGCGCGCGACCTTCGCGGGGCTGAAGGTCGTCGAGGTGCCCGTGCGCGTCGACTACCCGCCCGACCGCTCGACGGCCTTCCTGCCCGTGCGCGACGTCACGCGCATCACGCTCCGGGTCATCGCGACCGCCTTCGGGCACGCCGCCGGCGCCGCCGCGCGCGCCCTGCGGGGCGCCCGCTAACGCCGCCACTTGGCGAAGTCTTCTTCTTGCATCCGCGCGAGGCGACGCTGCTCGCGGATGAGCTGCCCGTAGGCGCGCGGCACCCGCTCGTCGCGGCCGAGCGCGTACATGACGAGCAGCGCCGCCTCGGCGTCGTCGCTCGCGCGGTGGGCGTTCTCGAGCTTGATGCCGAGGCGCGCGGCGACCTCGGACAGGGTCTTGCTGCGCTCTTCTCGCTGCAGGAAGCGCGCCCAGACGAGGGGGTCGATCCATTCGATGCCCTCGCGCAGCGCCGGCGGCGCGCGGGTGCCGGCGGCCGGGGCGAGCGCGCCGGCGCGGGCCATCTCGGCGCGCAAGAAGGCGCGGTCGAAGCTCGCGTTGTACGCCGCGGGGATGGCGCCCCGCAGCGCCGCCACGATCTCGGGCGCGACGGCGGCGAGCGGCGGCTTGTCGCGCACGGCCTCGTCGGTGATGCCGTGAATCTTCGACACCGCCTCGGGGATCGGCACGCCCGGGTTGACGAGCCAGTTGTAGCGCTCGAGCACCCGGCCCCCCTCGCCGATGATGATGCCCACCTCGAGAATGCGGTCGGTCGCCGAGTCGCGCCCCGTCGTCTCGGTGTCGAGGAAGGCGATGCGCTGGCCCTCCCAGGGGGCGTCGGCGGCGAGCTCGTCGGCGACGCCCGCGACGTGCACGCGCAGGAGGTGGGCGATGCCGGGGTAGTGCCGGCCCGTCGGGAAGCAGCCGCAGCCGTCGGTGGTGGACTTCACGTGGCGGGGGAGGGGGGCGGGGGAGGGGGCGCTACTTCGGGGGGGGCGCCGGCTTTTGCGGCCCGCCCGGCGACGCCGAGGGGGCGGGCGCCGACGAGGCGGCGGGCGCCACGGGCTGGGACGACTCGCCGAGCAATTCGAGCTCGAGCTTGACCCACTGCGTAAGCTCGGTCGGGAAGTCGCCCCGCAGGGGGAACTCGCGGCCGTTGATGTAGATTAGCGGCGTGCCCGAGAAGCCCAAAGTTTCCGCCTGCTTTTTCTCGCGGGCGATGCGGGCCGTGGTCGCCTCGCTCTCCATGTCGGCCTTGAAGCGATCGAGCTTGAGCCCGAGCTCGCGCGCGTGCGACTCGAGCCCGCGCGCCTCGAGGCCGGCGGGCGACGACTCGAAGAGCTTGTGGTGCATCTCCCAGAACTTGCCCTGCGCCTCGGCGGCGATGGCGGCGCGCGCGGCGGCCTCGGCCAGGTTGTGCGCGGGCAGGGGGTAGTTCTTGAAGTAGAGCTTCACCTTGCCGGGGAAGCGCGTGACGAGCTCGTCGAGGGCGGGCGAGGCCGCCTTGCAGAAGGGGCACTGAAAGTCGGCCCACTCGACGACGGTGATCGGCGCGGTGGGCGCGCCCTTCATCGGCGTGTCGGCGACGTCGACGTTCTTGACGCGGTCGTTGTCGAAGCGCGAGCGGTAGGCGTCGAGCACCTGCTCGCGCGCGCCGCCGTTGCGCACCTGCGTGACCAGGAAGCGGGCGGCCGGCAGGCAGCGCTTGCAGGCCCGCTTCTCGCGGACGCACTGCGCGATCGGCACGGGGGTGTCTTTGCAGGGCGCGAGCTGTTCGGACACGTACGACGACCACTCGCGCCGCTCGCGCGGCGTCAGCGACGAGGTGTCGACGCCCGCGAGCTCGATCTCGGCGGCGGGCGCCTGCTTCTGGGGCTCGGGGCCGGCGCCACTCTCGGTGGAGCCCCCGCAGGTCGAAAGGGAGAGGGCGAAGGACAGGGCGGCGGCGCCCAAAGAGGCGAGGCGCAGGGCGAGCATGGGGGGGCGAGCTTAGTCGCCCGCGCCGCGGGGCGCCAAGGGGCTCGGGCCCGGCCGCGGTGTGGTCGCGTCCGCAGAGGGGGGGCGGGGCCCGGGGGCACGCGCCTTGCCGCCGGGGGCCGCGGCCGGCCGGGCGGGGCGAAGCGGCCGCGCCGAGGGGGCGGCGGGCGCCGGGGCGCGAGGCGCTGTCCGTGAAGAGGTCGAGGGCCCGGGGGGTAACGCTCTCTCGTTATAAGGAGGCGGGGCCCCGGCCGCGCAGCACGTTGCCGTCGAGGCGGCGGGCGGCAGGGCGCTTTGCCGTCGAGGTGGCGGACGGCGGGGCGCTTTGCCGTTGAGGCGGCGGGCGGTGGGGCGCTTTGCCGTCGAGTTGGCGGACGGCGGGGCGCTTTGCCGTTGAGGCGGCGGGCGGCGGGGCGCTTTGCCGTCGAGGCGGCGGGCGGCGTGGCGCTTTGCCGTTGAGGCGGCGGGGCGCTTTGCCGTTGAGGCGGCGGGCGGCGGGGCGCTAGCCTGCGCCGCGCGATCATGCCCGCCGTCGTGCGAAAGTCCCGCGCGCTCGAGCCGCCCCCCGGGGTGACGGCGGCCGAAGTGCGCCGGCGGGCCGAGCGAATGCTCGCGCGGCTGGGCCTGGGCGCGCGCGAGCTGTCCGTTCTTTTGACCGACGATCGGCGCATTCATCGGCTCAACCGCGACTACCGCGGCAAAGACCGGCCGACCGACGTGCTCGCGTTCGCGATGGGCGAGGGCGAGGGGGCGGGGGCCGACGAGCTGCTCGGCGACGTGGTCATCAGCCTCGAGACCGCGGCGCGTCAGGCCGCGGGCCGGGGGCGGGCGCCGCTCGACGAGGTCACGCATTTGCTGGCCCACGGCGTGTTGCATTTGGTCGGATACGACCACCAGACCGACGCCGAGCATCGCGCCATGCAGCGCGCGACGCGCGCGCTGCTCGCGGCCGCGAAGCCCGCGCCGGGGCCGAAATCGGCCGCGGCGAAGGGCGCGAAGCGGGCCTGAGCGGGGGCGCCTTGCCCCCCCGCGGGGCCCTCGCGGGGGCCTCGCGGGGGCCTTTCGCGGCCGCTTCGGGGCCGAGGTGAGTGCGGAAATTGGGGGCGATTGGGGCCAGGGTCCGAGGGCGGCCGCGTTCTACGGCCAAAAAAAGCGGGGTGGGCGGTCACTTTGGCGTGGTTTCCCCTTGCGAGAGCGGTTCGCCCTTGTTAGGTACCGCATGTTTTCCCGAGTTTTTGTCGGTGAGGCGGCCGGAGGGCGGGGCCTCACCCCAAAAAACGACCGGCCCCGACCCCCGAGGTGCCCAAAAACGATGTCGAAAGCGCTCGAAACGGCGTACGCTTGCGGTGGGTGTCTGGGCGTCCAGACGTCTTCGACCCCCGCGCGACGCCCGCGCGGCACGCAAGATCGGGGCCTCCGGGGCGAGAAGTTGCCCCGTCCCGGCGCCCCGTCCTACCGTCTCACCGGTATCGTACCCCTGTGGGGATTGGGCCCGACGGCCTCGCGCCGCGCCCCCGAAGCGGCCGGCCGACGCCGTCGCACCCCGTCCCGCCCCGCCCCGCATCATTCTTGCTGAGGAGGAAGTCGCAATGGCTACCAAGCGTCTGACCAAGTCCCAAGTCATCGCCGAGCTCGCCGAGGTCACCGAGCTCGATAAGAAGAGCATCAACCGCGTCTTCGAGGGCCTGCAAGAGGTCATCAAGAAGCAGCTCGGCCCCCGCGGCCCGGGCGAGTTCGTCCTGCCGGGGCTGATGAAGCTCAAGACCGTCAAGAAGCCGGCCACCAAGGACCGCCCCGGCATCAACCCCTTCACCAAGCAGCCGATGACCATCAAGGGCAAGCCCGCCTCGAAGAAGGTCAAGGCGACGGTGCTCAAGGCGCTCAAAGACATGATTCAGTGAGCGGGGCCCCGGCCTCGTTCGCCGCCCGGGCGGCGCGCCCCCGGCCCCGGCCGGGGGGCGCTGTCCTTATTGTTGTGTGAAAGGGCGGCCCCTCGCCCCCCCGCCGGGGGCGGGCGCTCGTCAGGCCGCGTCGCGGCCGGCGGGCCGGCGCCTTCGCGGGCCGGGCCCCGCCGCAGGCCGGCGCCCCGACGCCGCCTGACGAGCGCCCTCAGCCCTCGCCGAGGTAGTCGCGCCGATCGCTCAGCGCCCAGAGCGCGAGCCCGGCCCCGCGAATGGCCTCGGCGCCGCCCTCGAGCCGGTCGACCAGGGCGGCCACGCCCACGACCTCGTAGCCGGCCTGGCGCAGGGCCTCGACCGCGCGCAGCGACGAGCCGCCCGTCGTCACCACGTCTTCGAGCAAGGCGACGCGGGCGCCGGGGCCGAGCGTCGAGCCGCCCTCGACCAGCCGGCGCGAGCCGTGATCTTTCGCCTGCTTGCGCACGTAGAGCGCGGGCAGGGGGCGGCCGCGCTGGTAGCTCAGGAGCGAGACGGCGCTCGCCAGCGGGCAGCCGCCGAGCTCGACGCCCGCGACCGCGTCGCAGGCGGGCAGCTCGCCGAGCGCGTCGAAGAGCACCTCGCCGGCGAGCGCGTGGCCCTCGGCGCTCAGCACCGCCTGCTTGCAATCGATGAAGAAGTCGCTCTCGCGCCCCGAGGCGAGTACGACGCGGCGGCGCTCGAAGCTGCGCTCGCGCAAGAGGTCGATGAGGCGCTTTTTCGCGCCGGCGGGCGCGTCGGCCGTCGCCATCGGGTCAGCCGATTCGCTTGCGGATGGTGCCGCGCGTGCCCTTCTTGAGCGTGGGCACGAGCGGCGGGGGGGCCGCCCCGGCGGGCCGGGGCGAGGGGGCGCGCGCGCCTTCGTCGGGGCTCCAGGCGGCGGCCGGCTCGGCGAAGCGGGGGGCGCTCGGGGCGGCCGGCTCGGCGAAGCGGGGGGCGCTCGCGGCGACCGGGGGGGGCGTGGCGGTTCGCTCGTGCTCGCCTTCGCGGGCCCGCGCGGGCGGCGCGGCCGGCGCGGGCGGCGAGAGCGGCCCGCCGTAGGGCCGCCGCGACACCTCGGCCGGCAGCCGCGCGGGCTCGGGCCGGGGCAGGGGGCCTCGCAGATCGGCCCCCGGGCGCTGGGGGCGGGCGGCCTCGGCGGGCGGCCTCGGACGGGCTTCGTCTTCGGGGGGCCGAGGCCGCGGGGGGGCCTCGGGGGGGCGGGGCCGGGCGGCGCCCTCGTGCGGGCGAGCGCGGAGGTCGGCGGCGGG
>DASTPP010000230.1:0-18840 GCA_035762175.1 Polyangiaceae bacterium
CATGCTGCTCAACGACGCCATGTACGGCATCTTGTTCCGCGACATCAACATGTGCCGCACCTTCGTCGACCAGTACGTCTCGCGGCGCATCATCGCGCGCAGCGGCATCGTCATCAACACCGGCGAAGACAACTACCTGACGACCTCCGACGCCGTCGAGAAGGCGTACACCGTGCTCGCCTCGCAGTTCATCAACGAGGCCTTCGCCCGCCGCGCGGGCCTCGCCGACGAGCAGATGGGGCTCGGCCACGCCTACGAGATCGACCCCTGGCTCGAAGACAGCTTCCTGCTCGAGATCGCCCAGGCCCAGCTCGTGCGCCAGGTCTTCCCCCGCCACCCCATCAAGTGGATGCCGCCCACCAAGCACAAGACCGGCGACATCTTCCAGAGCCACGTGCACGACGCGCTCTTCAACCTCGTCGGCGTCGCCACCGGCCAGAGCATCGAGCTGCTCGGCATGTTCTCCGAGGCCGTGCACAACCCCCTCTTGATGGACCGCTACCTCTCGCTCAAGAGCGCGCGCTACGTCTTCGGCGCCGCGCGCCACCTCGGCGACGAAATTCAATGGAAGCCCGGCGGCCGCGTCGAGGCGCGCGCCCGGCAGGTGCTCGACGAGGCCCTCGCCTGCCTCGAAGAGGTGCGCGAAAAGACGATCTGGGGCGCCATCGCCGAGGGCGCCTTCGCCGACGTGCGCCGCACCCGCACCGGCGGCAAGGGCTACGCCGGCGTCGTGCCCCGCGACCCCTCGTACCTCAACCCCTTCTTGCGCGAGCTCGAGCGGGCGCCCGCCGCGCCCTGACCGCCCGCTGGCCCCCCCGCACCGAGGGCGGCCCCCGACGACGCTCCGCGCCTTCGAGGTCAGCGCGCTCGGGCACCACCCCGTCTCCGAGTCCTTTCGCGTCGGCGAGGGCGAGGGGCGTGAGCTCTCGGTCACGCTCGAGCCCTTCGCCCTCTCGCCCCGCGGCGAGCCTCTGGCGCCGCCCGCGCCCCCGCCGGCCGCGCCCCTGCCCCGGCCGGCCCCCCCGCCCAGACCCCGCCCGCAGCCGGGCGCCTGGGCCCTCACCGCGGCCGGGGCCCTGGCCGCCGCGGGAGGCCTCTGGCTCTCGCTCGACGCCGCCGACGGGGCCGACGACTCGTCGCGACGGCGTGACGTCGTCGGCCGCTCCCTGACGACTGGCGGGCTGATCTCCCTGGGGGTCGGGCTCGGCCTGCTCCTGGCGGCCCCGCCGCCGCCCCCCCCCGGGGGCGCACTAAAGGGTACCCGCGCCGACCCCGCCCCCCCGGACGCAACCTTGCCGACGGCGGCCGCGTACCGTACCACGAAGCCGGCGCGCGCCTCGGCGGGCGCAGCCCCTGCCCCATGGCCCAACTCGCCTCCGCATCCGCCCCGAGCAGCGTCGACCTGTCGGGCTCGCCCTACCGGGTCATCCTCCGCCTGGCCATGCCGACCGTGGCGGCGATGCTGACCCAGAGCATCGTCAACGAGATCGACATCGTCTTCTTCGCCCACCTGTCGGGCAACGAGGCGTCCGACGCGCAGGCCGCGCTCTTGCCCTCGCTCATCATCCTGTGGCTCTTCGGCGGCTCGCTCTCGGCCGTCGGCATCGGCACGCAGGCCTACGTCGCGCGCCGCTTCGGCGAGGGGCGGCACCGGGAGGCGGGCGCGGTCCTCGCGAACGCCTGGACGTTCGCGCTCGCCGCCGGCGTCGTCTTCAGCGCCCTCGGCTACGCGCTCCTGCCGGTGCTCGTGCGCGCGATGATCTCGGTCGAGAGCGTGCGCGAGGCGGCGACGCGCTACCTGTCCTGGCGCCTGCTCGGCATCGTGAGCATGGCCGTCACCTTCGCCTTCAAGGCCTTCTTCGACGCCATCGGGCGCACGCACGTGCACCTCGTGTCGGCCGTCGTGATGAACATCTTGAACGTCGTGCTCTGCTACGCGTTCATCTTCGGCCACTTCGGCGCCCCGGCGCTCGGCATCGCGGGCGCGGGCATCGGCGGCTTCGCCTCGACCTGGGTGGGCCTGCTCATCATGGTCGGCTACGCCCTGCTGCCCGAGTACCGCGTCGCCTTCCGGCCGTTTTCGCTCGCGGGCCTCTCGCGGTCGACCCTCGGCGGCATCTTGCGGCTGTCGGTGCCGAGCGCCGTCGCCACCGTCGCGGTGATGAGCGGCTTCGCCCTCTTCGCCAAGATCGTGAGCACGCTCGACGCCCGCAGCGGCCTCGCCGAGGCCGTCAACGGCGCGGCCACGACCGACATCGTCGGCGTGCTCAAGCTCACCTTCACCGCCTGCCTCGCCTTCGGCACCTCGACCGCGACGCTCGTCTCGCAGTCGCTCGGCGCGCGCAAGCCCGAGCAGGCCGCCGCCTTCGGCTGGGCCTCGGTGCGCCTCGGCCTCGTGCTCTTCGGCGTCGTCGGGCTCCTCGAGGGCGTCGTCTTCACCGGCGCCATCGTCAACTTCGTCAGCCACAGCGAGGCCGTGCGCGAGGCGGCCATCTTGCCGATGCGGGTGATGGGCCTGTGCACCCCCCTCATCGCCGTCGGCATGATCCTCACGCAGGCGCTCTTCGGCGCGGGCAACTCGCGCTACGTGATGATCGTCGAGCTCATCTTGCACTTCACCTGCCTGGTGCCGCTCGCCTGGCTGCTCGGCATCACCCTCGGCTTCGGGCTGGTCGGCATCTGGTCGGCCGCGGTCGTTTACGTCATCGGCCTCTGCGCCGCGATGGTCGTCAAGTTCTGGCGCGGCGACTGGAAGCACATCCGCCTCTGACGCCCCCGGGCCGGCGCGCGAAGGCCCGCCCCCGGTCGCGGGGCGGGCCTTCACGGGCTGCGCTTCCGGCCGGGGCCGCCGCGGCGGCCCCGGGGCGCGTCACTTAATGACGGGCGGCTTGCGGGCGCAGCGGCCGTTGATGCACAAGATGCTGTTGCTCGGGTCCTGGCAGCAGTCGGCCGCCGTCTCGCAGCTCTCGTCTTCGCGCGCGCACTCGTCGGGCGGCGGGTCGACGCACTGCAGGACGGGCTGGCCCCCGGCGTCCACGCCGTTCTGGCGGCACGAGCGGCCGTCGCAGCACTCGGTGCTCGACTCGCAGGTCGAGCCCTGCTGGCGGCAGGGCTCGAGCGCGGCGAAGGCGCGCATGTTGCCGGCCGCCTGCTCCTGGCCGGTGACGTAGAAGGCCGGGTGGCTCGGGTCGTAGTTCGGGTCGGCGGCGAGCTTCTCGGCGTAGTCGAGGTCGATGGCGGCGACCCAGAGCTTCTTGCGCGGGCTCGGGTTCTCTTGGCCGCCGTAGATGTCGCCGCCGCGGGGCTCGACGCCGTTGGGGGCGATGGTGTTGCCGTAGGCGCGGCGGCTGGTGAAGAACACCCAGTAGTAGCCGCCCACCGGCACCGGCAAGACCGTGGGCTCGAAGTTCAGGTCGCCCTCGAGCGCCGCGCCGAGCGGCAGGTAGCTCGAGCCGTCGGGCCTCTGGCCGTTGAGCGCGTTGAGCTGCACGACGCGCTTCGTCGCGATCTCGACGAGGCGAATGTGACCCTTCGTGCCCGGCGCGTAGGTGTCGTAGCTCGTGCCCTCGTGGTAGACGATCGCCTTGCCGTCCGGGAGGAACGACGGCCAGGCGGCGATGCCTTGCGCGCCGGTGCCGGGCACCGTCACCAGGTCGACGAGGTTCGAGAAGACCGGCGCCACGTTCGGCGCCGAGGGCTCGAAGTTCATCACCGAGAGGGTGCGGCCATTGAGGACGTCGCGCCGGTTGAAGGCGACGAGCGACCCGTCGTGCGAGAAGGCCGGCGTGATGGCGTACGTGACGCCGAGCGCCTGCAGCGACGGCGTCGGCACGGTCGCGCCCGTGTCGGTCTCGACGAGGCGCGACGGCAGCGAGCCTTCGAGGCCGCGGATCTGCGGGTCGGACGCGGGCACGCCGTTGCTCAAGAACCACTTGCCGTCGGGCGTCAGGCCGCCGAACGAGTAGACGCGCCCGTCCTCGACGGCGGCGCTGTACGAGGCGGCGGCCTTCTCGTCGAACGCCTGCACCCGGGCCGAGCTCGTGCCGTCGGCCTTGAGCTCGAAGCTCGCGCTATCGATCGGGTTGTTCGGGACTTCGCCGGGCTCGAGGAGCTCGGGGTCGTTGTCGGCCCACCCGACGCTGGCGACCATGCGGTTGCCCTGCGAGCTGACCGAGTGGCACACCGTACAGCCCTTCTCGATCGCCTCGGCCTCGCCGCCGGGCTTGATCCGCATGACCGCGCCGGTGCCCGCCTTCGGCGAGTAGTACGTGTTGTAGTAGACGATGCCCTTGAGCGAGCCCGGGGCGATCGTCCACCGTTGGACAACCGGCCCGACGGCGTTGCCGCCGATGAGCGCCGTGGCCGTCACCTTGATCTGTTCGCCCGGCTGCGCCGACGCGACGAGGCCCTGCCACACCTGATCGGGTAGGGGCACCTGGTTGAAATTGAGCTCGGCGCCGCTCGCGGCCTTGGCCGGCCCGAAGAAGCCCTCGTAGCGGTAGCCCGCGGTCTCGACCAGCAGCCGCATGGCCGACGCCTTCGACCCCGTCAGCTGCACGAGCGGCGCGCCGACGCCGCGAGGGAAGACCGTCGGGACGTCGGCGCCGGCGTTGTCGTAGTCGTAGGGGTAGAGGAAGGAGAGCGCCTTCGCGTCGCCGCCCGTCTGCAGCTTGCCCTGGTCTTCGGGCGCCACGTTACCGGGGTTCTGGGCGATGTCGACCACGATCTCGACGCGGGCCGTGCCCTTGCGGCCGCCGAAGCTCGCGGTCACGTTCACCACGCCGCCCGAGAACCCCTTCGACGTGAACACGCCGCCCGGGTTGACGAGGCCGAGCGCGACGTCGTCGACCGACCACTCGGCGCCCTGCACCGGCGTGCCGTCGACCAGCTTCGCCGTGAACGTCTGCGTCAGCGGCTCGCCCTTCGCGGTCAGCTTGACCGAGGGCGGGTCGACGACGAGCCCGAGGCCCACGCCGCCGCCGCTGCCGCCCGTGCCCGGGAAGCCCGCCGAGCCGTTGAACGGGCTGCCGCCGTAGCCGACGGAGCCGCCCTGGCCCGAGACGCCGCCGCCGCCGTCGTCGTCGTCGCCGCCGCCGCCCGAGCCGCCGCCCGAACACGCGCCCGACCCGCCGACGACCGCGGCGAGGACCATGCCTACGAACGAGACAAAGCGAACCGATTTGTGCTTACCCATGGGAGCAGTGTGCAAAGTAGCACACGCTAGCCCGCGACAAGTATCGGGTACCGATTTCGAAAAAAAAACTTCGCCGCGCCGCCGCGCCCACCTCGCCCGAGCGGGGGCGCCCACGTGCGAGCAAGGCGCTTTTCGCGCGCGCCGCCGCCCTGGCACGGGCGTCGCGCGGGGCCCGCCACTGGCGCAAAATGCCATACCCTCTTCGGGCCGCTTTCCGTATACGTGTAGCGGCCTGTCACCACCCTAACAAATAGAGCTCGACCGCGAGCCCAGCGCCGTCGGCCGCCGGCGACGCCCCCGGGCCACCCCGCCCCCGCGCCCCGAACCCCCGCCGGCGCGCCCCGAACCCCCGCCGGCGCGCCCCGCGGCCGGGGCGCGCCCCTTGCTTATTCGCCGCCACCCACCCCTTTGCCCCAATCGAACCAGTGGTGCGGCGCCGGCCGTACCCAACGCTCGAACGACGCAGCCACCTCGGCGGCCACCGCCTCGATCTCGGCCGGGTTCGCCCCGCGCCCGAGGCGCCAGGGGCCCTCGGCCCGGATGCTGACCCGAAAAAAGCCGGTCCGCCGCGTCCAGACCGCCACGATCGGCACCCCCGTCGCGCGCGCGAGCGCGAAGGGGCCGAGCGGCAGCCGCGCCCGCCCGCCGAAGAGCGGCACCTCGACGCCGCGGGCCCCCGGCGGCAGGCGGTCGATCTGCAACCCCACCGCCTTGCCCCGCCGCACCTCGCCCGCCAGCCGCAGCACCGCCAGCGGGTCGTCGCCGACATGCACCACCTCGAGCCCGGCCCGGGCGCGCTCGGCGTCATGCATCGCCCGCGCCTCGGCGTTCGGCTCGGCGCGCATGGCCATCACCACCGGCAGCCCGAGCGCCCGGCCCAGCCCGGCCCCGGCCACCTCGAAGCCGCTGGTGTGCGCCGTCACGAAGACGCACCCCTGCCGGTGCTCGGCGAGCCGGTAGAAGAACTCGGGCGCCTCGATCTCGAAGCGCACCCGCCCGGCCTGGGGCCCGAGGGCCGCGACGCCCTCGGTCAGCGATTGGGCGTAGGCGACGAAGGTGGCGTACACGTCCCGCTCGTCGCGCAGGCGCGAGCCCTGGCCACGCACCCGCCAAAGGCCGCGGCGCACGCCCCGGCGCACCGAGGGCAGCGCCACGCCGAACAGGCAGCCTGCCACCACCGGCACGGCCCGCAAGGCCCAGTCGGGCCCGCGCTGCGCGCTCTGCATCAACAGCCGCCGCCAGAACGTGCTCTCGACCCAGGCCGCCTCGCGCCGCCCCGCCCCCGCCGGCGCCTCACGCGGGCCGCCCCCGGCGCCCCCCTGCGGCCCGGCCGCGCCGGCGCTTTCCCCACGCGGCCCGCCTCCGGCCTCGGCCACCTCATGCCGCCCCCCCTCGGCCTCGCCCGCGCCCGCCTCGCGTCGCTCGACCTCGCCGCCCTCTGCGCCCGGCCCGCGCCGCTCGCCGGCTTCCGCCCCACGCCGCCTGCTCACGATCCCGCCTCCTCTGCGTCACCCCGCTCGCCGGGCGCCCCTTCGGCCGGCCCCGGCGCGGGCCCGTCGCCGCGCCGCTCGCCGCCCCGCGAGAGCGCCCAGGCCGCGTGCTCGCGCACCGCCGCGTCGGGGTGCGTGTCCCGCAGCCGCTCGATCGCGGGCGCGCACGCGGCCGCCCGGCCGCCGTTGGCCAACACCGTCAGCGCGTTGCGCACGATGCCGGCCTCGCCCGCGCGCTTGACCGGCGAGCTCGCGGCGAGCTCGTCCCAGACGCCGGGCTCGAGCTCGAGCAGCGACTCGGGCCCGAGCGCCCGCCACTTCGGCAGCGGCGCGAAGGGCTCGGTCGAGGACGCGGGGGCGGGGCGCGTCGCGTTGAACGGGCAGGCCTCCTGGCAGGCGTCGCAGCCGAAGAGGTGCCCGCCCATCGCCGGCCGCAGCGCCTCGTCGACCGGCCCCCGGTGCTCGATGCTCAGGTACGAGACGCAACGCCGGGCGTCGAGCACGAAGGGGCGCACGAAGGCGCCCGTGGGGCAGGCGTCGAGGCAGCGCGTGCACGCCCCGCAGCGCTCGCGCATCGGCACGCCCGCCGGCAGCGCGAGCGTCGTCACCACCTCGCCGAGCAGCGCGTACGACCCCTGCCCCGGCACGATGAGCAGCCCGTTCTTGCCGACGAAGCCGAGCCCGGCCCTCGCCGCCCACGCGCGCTCGAGCACCGGCGCCGTGTCGACGACCGCCCGCGCCTCGACGCCGGGGCCGAGCCCGCGCACGAACGCGGCCAGCTGCCGGAGCCGCCGGCGCAGGAAGGTGTGGTAGTCGCGCCCCCGCGCGTAGCGCGCGATCGAGCCGACCACGCCCTCGCCCTCGCCCTCGCCCCCGCGGTGGTAGCGCCGCGCCAGGCAGATCACGCTCCTGGCGCCGGCCAAGATCGCCTCGCCGTCGAGCCTGCGGCGCGCCTCGCGGTGCTCGGCGAGGTAGTCCATCGTGCCGTGCATCCCCGCGTCGAGGAACGCCTCGTAGCGCGCGAAGTCTTCGTCGATCGGCTCGTCCGCGCGCGCGAAGCCCACCGCGTCGAAGCCGAGCTCGCGCGCCCTCGCCTCGATCCGGCGGCGCGCGTCCGCGGCGCCCCCGCGCTCGCCCGCCGCCTTCGCCTCCGCGCCCGCCTCGCTCACGCCCGCCTCGCCCACGCCCGCCTCGCCCACGCCCGCTCCGTCGCCTTCCGCCGCGCGCTCGCTGTGCCCGCCGCTCGCCGTCGCCCTGACTTCTTTGCGAAAATCGCCCTGACCGAGTTCGAGTACCCTACTACGTCCGCCCCCCCCGCGCATGGCCCCCCCCGCGACGCCGCCCGCCGACCTCTTCTTTGGCGGGGCCTTGCGCCTCGAGCAAGCGCCGCGCGGCGGAGGCTACCGCGCCAACGTCGACGCCTTCCTGCTCGCCCGCGCCGCGCTGCTCGACGCCCCCCGCGCGCCCCGCGCCGTCGATCTCGGCGCGGGCGCGGGCGCCGTCGGCCTGAGCTACGCCCTCTTCTCGGCCGCGGCCCTCACGCTCGTCGAGCGCGATCCGCTCGCCGCCGCGCGCGCGCGCCGCAACGCCGCCCCCTTCGCCTCGGCCCGCGTCCTCGAGGCCGACGTCGAGCGCGCCCGCGCCCGCGCCGAGCTCGTGCTCTGCAACCCGCCCTTCACCGAGCCCTCCTCCGGGCGCCCCTCGCCCGACCCGGCCCGCGACGCCGCCCGCCGCGGCGCGCTCGCGCCCTTCTTGCGCGCCGCCGCGCGCGCGCTCGACGGGCCCGCCGCCCGCGCCTTCTTCGTCTACCCCGCCGGGCGCCTGCCCGAGCTCTTGCAGGGCGCCGCCCGCGCCGGGCTCGCGGCCGCCTCGCTCCGCTTCGTCCACCCGCGCCCCGGCGCCCCCGCCCGCGTCGTGCTGGCCGCCTTCGCCGCCCGGGGCGCCGGGCCCGCGCGCGTGCTCCCGCCCTGGTTCGAATGGCGGGGCGGGGCGCGCGACCCCGAGCTCGAGGCCTTCCTCGCGGGCGAGGGCGATCCCGCGCTGCCCCGCCCCGGCTAGCGGGCCGGCGCCGCCGACCCGAGGTGGTGGAACAAGAACGCGTACACGTCCGCCTGCAGCTCGACGAGGTCCGAGAGCGGCGTGCCCATGCCATGCCCGGTGTTGCCGCTCGTGCGCAACAGGAAGGGCCCACCGCCCGGGTCGGCCGCGGCGAGGCGCGCCACCATCTTGCGCGAATGGAAGGGGTCGACCCGGGGGTCGTTCGCGCCCGTCGTGAAGAGCGTCGGCGGGTAGTGCGCCCCGTCGCGCACGCGGTGGTAGGGCGAGTAGGCGGCGAGCGCCGCGAACTGGTCGGGGTCCTTGACGGTGCCGTACTCGGTGACGTTGAACTCGCCGTTCGGCGTCGTCTCGACCCGCAGCATGTCGAAGATGCCCACCATCGCGACGACCGCGCCGTAGAGCTCGGGGTGCTGGGTGAGCGCGGCGCCCATCAGCAGGCCCCCGTTCGAGCCGCCCACGATGCCGAGCCGCGCGGGCCGCGTGTAGCGCGCCTCGACGAGCCGCCGCGCGCAGGCCTCGAAGTCGTCGAAGACGTTCTGCTTGCTCGTGAGCTTGCCCGCCTCGTGCCACGCCTCGCCGTACTCGCCCCCGCCCCGCAGGCCCGCCACCGCCACGACCCCGCCGCGGTCGAGCCAGAGCCGGTTCATCGGGCTGAACGAGGGCACCTGGCTGATGCCGTAGCCGCCGTACGCCGTCAGCAGCGCGACCCGGTCGCCGTCGAGCGGCGCGCCCTTCTTGCGCAGCACCGTCATCGGCACCTTGGTGCCGTCCTTCGAGGCGCACGTCTCTTGCACGACCTCGGCGTCGCCGAAGTCGACCGGCGACGTGCGCGCGAGCGCCGTCTTGCGCAGCGCCCCCGACTTCGCGTCGAGCGCGTACCAGGCCGGCGGCTCGAGCCGGCTCTGCTGGCGCACGAGCAGGCCGTCGCCCCCGAGCCCCGCGAGCTGGCCCACGCTCGCCACCGGCAAGAGCGCCACCTCGCGCGGCGAGCGCCCCCCGAGGTCGAACGAGCGCAAGATCGAGGGCCCGCCCGCCAGGAACGACGCGTAAAGGCGCGTCTGGCCGACGACGAAGCGGTCGATCACGTGCTCGCCCTCGGCCAGCACCACCTTCGCCTGCGCCAGCGCCGTCGCCCCGGGCGGCAGGCGCAAGAGCTTGCCCCGCGGCGCGCCCTGGTGCGAGAGCAGGTAGAGCGAGCCGTCGGCGCCGAAGCGCCCGCCGCGCACCTTGTCTTCGTACGACGCGAGCTGCGACCAGCCCTTGCCGGCCGTGAGCAGGTAGAGCGCGTGCTCGCCCCCGTCGCCCTTCGCCACCGTGGCGAGCACGCGACGCCCGTCCTCCGACGCCTCGAGGCGCGTCTCGGCGATCTTGGGGAACTCTTTTCCGATCGCGTACGCGTCGCCCTTGGGGTCGTCGCCCAGCTTGTGAAAGTACACCTGCTGGTAAAACGCGAGGTCGGCCTCCGGCCGCTCGCCCGGCGCCGGGTAGCGCGTGTACCAGAAGCCCGTGCCCTCGGCGTCCCAGGCGAGGCTGCCGCCGGCGGTGCCGCCCTGCGCGCGCGGCACCGCGTCGCCCGCGCGCTCCCGGCCGGTCGCGACCTCGTAGACGTGCACCGTGCCGCTCTCGGTGCCGCCCGACGAGAGCGAGACCGCGACCAACTTGCCGTCGCGCGAGGGCACGAACCAGTCGACCGTGGTGCGGCCCGAGGGGTCGATCTGGGCGGGGTCGAGCAGCACCCGCTCCGACGACGGGTCGTCCGGCGAGCTCCGGGTCACGAGCAGCGGCTGCTGCTTCGGCGGCTGCGCCTTCATCGCGAAGAGCACGCCCTTGCGGGACGCGAGCGCGAAGTGGTCCGACGTCGCGTGCCGCAAGATGGCCGACGCCCGCTCGGCGATCGCCGCGCGCCCGGGCAGCTTCGCGAGCTCCTGCCGCGCGAACGCGTTCTGCGCCTCCGACCACTGACGCACCTCGGCCGCCTTGCCGTCCTCGAGCCAGCGGTACTCGTCGACGACGGCGCGGCCGTGGTACGTGTCGGTGACCGGGCGCCGGGCGGCCGCGGGGGGCCCCGGCGGCGCGGGCGGCGCGGGTGCGGGGCGGGCAGGCGGCGCGGGCGGCGCGGGCGGCGCCGCGGCGTCGGGCCCGCCGCAATGGACGACCAAGATCAGCGCGAGGGCAGCGCGCGCAAGCGTCGAGAGGCCGGGGGGGTTCACGGGCGGCATCATACAGGGGCCTTTCCGGTCGGAGACGCCCCCGAAACACCCGGGCCGCCCGCCGGTTCGAAGCGCCCCGAAAGCCCCCGAGCTCGCCCCACCCCGATCGGGCCCGGCAGGCGAAAGCCTCAACGAAATTGGCAAATAACATCAAAGCTTTAACCGCCAAACCTTCATGCAAAACAAGAAGGTTCGAAAAACCTCATGTACTTCATGAAGAAGCCCCCCGCCCCCCGCTCAGACCCAGGCCCCGAGCAAGCGATCGAGCGTGATGGCGCAGGCCGCCCGCACGCTCAGGTGGTTCCAGGGGCCGACGCCGACGATCGGCGCGATGCGCACCTCGGCGCGATCTTGCAGCTCGGGCGCGAGGCCCCAGCCGGTGCCGAAGAGCAAGAGCACCGGGGGGCCCGGCGACGCGAGCCGCCCGCGAAGCTCGCCGTAGCCGCGCACCGGGCCCCGCGCCCGCGCCGCCGTCGTCCAGAGCTCGGGCGGCCCCTCCGCCCCGCCGAACGCGCCGGCCGCCTCGTCGAGCGTCGCCACGACGCGCACGAGCCCGAGCGCCTCCTTGCGGTCGGGGATGCGCCTCGCCCCCCCGCCCTCGACCCAGTGCGACCGCACCTTCTCGACCAGCGCGCGCTGCGCCTCGATCGGGTGCACGACGTAGAACGCCTCGAGCCCGTAGGCCCGCGCCGAGCGCGCGATGTCGTGCACGTCGAGGTTGGTGATGGCGGTCGTCATGACGCCGCCCTCGCGGTCGAGCACCGGGTGGTGCACCAGCGCGAGCGCCACGCGGCGCGCGGCCATCAGCCGGCCCCCGAGGGCCCCGGCCCCCCGCCGCCCCGCATCAGATCGGGCCGCCGCGCCGCCGTGCGCAGGGCCGACTGCTCGCGGCGCCAGCGCTCGATGGCGGCGTGGTTGCCGTTCTTGAGCACCTCGGGCACCCCCAGCCCGCGGAACTCGACGGGCCGCGTATACTGCGGGTACTCGAGCATGCCGCCGCACGCCTCGCTGTGCGACTCGTCGCGCGCCGACTCGGCGTTGCCGAGCACGCCCGGCAGGAGGCGCACCACGGTCTCGACGACCGCCATCGCCGCCACCTCGCCCCCCGTCATGACGAAGTCGCCGAGCGAGATCTCTTCGTCGACGAACGAGCGCACCCGATCGTCGAAGCCCTCGTAGCGGCCGCACACGAGCGCGACGGCCGGCCGCCGGGCGAGCTCGGCCGCCTTCGCCTGCGCGAAGGGCGCGCCCTGGGGCGTCAGCAGCACGCGGTGGGCGCGCTCGCCCCCGGGCGCGTCGGCGTCGAGCGACTCGAGGCAGGCGACCAGGCAGTCGACCCGCATCACCATGCCGCTGCCGCCGCCGTAGGGCGTGTCGTCGACGCTGCGGTGCTTGCCCAGGCCGAACTCGCGCGGGCTGCGCAGGCGCACCGAGAGCTGCCCGCCCTCGCACGCGCGGCCGACGAAGCTCGTGGCGAGGAAGGGCCCGAAGAGCTCGGGGAAGAGCGTGACGAGGTCGACCCTCACGCCTTCTCGAGCGCCTCGCGCGATCGGACGCGCACGAGCCGCGCGCCCACGTCGATCTCGTCGACCGCCCCTTCGACCAGCGGCACCTCGAAGCGCCCCTCGGCCGAGCGGATCACGAGCGCGTCGCAGGTCGGGTACGAGACGAGCCGCTCGACCTCGCCGAAGGGCTCGCCGCCCACCTCGACCCGCGCGCCCTCGACGTCGCAGGCGTAGAACTCGCCCGGCTCGGGCTCGGGGAAGGCCTCGCGCGGCGCGAGCAGCTGCGCCCCGCGCCACCGCTCGGCCTCGGTGCGGCCGACGCAGCCCTCGAGCAGCGCCAGCACGGCCTCGCCCGCCGGGCGCACGTTGCGCACCGCCACCTCGCGCTCTTCGCCCGAAGCGAAGCGCACGACGACCCGCTCGAGCTGAAAGAGCAGGTCGGAGTCGCGGTTGTACACCTTCAGGCGCAGCTCGCCCGCGACGCCGTGCGGCCGCGCCACCTCGGCGAGCGGCACGAGGCGCGTCGGCCGCTCAGTCAAGGATGTCGAGCTGCACCCGCCGCCCGCCCTTCGCGCTCGCCGCGTGCAACACCGTGCGGATCGCCTGGGCCGTGCGCCCGTCCTTGCCGATGACCTTGCCGAGATCGTCTTTGGCCACGACCAGCTGCAGCACGAGCGCGCGGCCGTTCTCGACCTCCTTGACCTCGACCGACTCGGGCCGGTCGACCAGCGCCCGCGCCAGCACGAGCACCAGGTCGCTCATGCCCCCCGCGGACCCGGCGCTCACGACGTCGGGGCGGCCGGGGCCGGGTGCTTCTTGAGCAGCCGCGAGAGCGTGTGCGACGGCGTCGCCCCGACCCCCTGCCAGTAGGCGAGGCGGCCGTGGTCGAGCTGCACCGCGTCGCGCAGCGGGTCGAAGGTGCCGAGCTTCTCGATGAAGCGGCCGTCCCGCGGGCTGCGCTGGTCGGTGACGACGATGCGATAAAAGGGGGCCTTTTTTGCGCCAGCGCGAGAGAGTCGAATGTGAACCGCCATCGGAGGCTGTTTTCCTTGCGAAAAAGTTTACCCAGTTGAGACGGGCCGCGCACTCTAAGGGGCTTTTTCCGATCGGTCAAGCCCGGCCTGCCGAACCCCTCGCCCCCGGTCTGTGATAGGGTGCCTCTTCTCGGGCCCCGCCCCACGCACGCATGTCCTCTCGCGACCAAGTCCTCGAGGTCCTTCAGGCGCTCGTCGCCCCGCTCGTGCACGCCGACGGGGGCGAGCTGTACCTCGTCCGCGCCGAAGGCGACGACGTCGCCTTGCACCTGGCCGGCACCTGCTCGGGCTGCCCCGGCGCCACGCTCACCACCCGCGGCGTCATCGAGCCGGTGCTGCGCACGGTCCTGCCGCAGCTGCGCCTGCTCGTCACCACCGGCATGCTCGTGCCCGAAGGCGCCAGCCGCCTGACGCCCGAGGCCCCGCACAGCGCCTCACCCCCTTCGCGGCCGCCCTCGAGCTCGCGGGCCTAAGCCGGGCGGCGCGGCCGGGCGCGGGTCTTTGCAGCAGCGCACCCCCGTCGAGTAGTCGAAGTAGCGCGGCGGGTGGTTCGACACGCTCGCCTGGCAGCCGTTCTTCGTACTTCGAGAGAAAAAGCCCCCGACGAAGCGCCCGTGGGGGTCGTCGACCCACTCGTCGAGGTTGCCGTTCATGTCGAAGAGCGCGGCGTCGCCCCAGCGGCTCTGGCACTCGGGCGTCGCGCCCGTGCGTCGCAGGAGCGGCCCGCCGTCCGCCTCGGTCACCAGGTTCAGCCTCGGGTCCAGGTGCCCGACCGAGGCGTTGTTGTGCAAGAGGGCCGCCGGGTGCGACTCGCGGTGCACGTTGCACGCGCCCGGCCGGTACTCGTTGCCATACGGGAAGGGCCGGTTCGCCTCGCCCCGGCAGGCCGCGAGCCACTCGTCGTGGCGGCAGAGCCGCTTGCCCGCGTTCGCGCACGCCCGCGCCGCCGTGACGCCCGAGACGTAGCCGTTCGGCACCACGCCCGGCCGGCTGACGGCCAGCGGCTCGACCTCGCGCTCGCGGCGCCACGCGGGCAGGGGCGGCAGCGGCATCTGCCGCGCCCGCGCGCCGCCGGTGCGCAGCCGCTCGCGCTGCCAGACCTCTTCGACGAAGGTGGCGACGCCGCGCGAGGGCGGGTAGTAGGGCGAGAGCTCGAGCCCGCTGTCCTTGTCGACGAGCGAGGCCTCCCAGCGGTCGACGCACACCTCGCCGCGAACCAGCGCCATCTCGGGCGGGCAGGGCTCGGGCTGCCAGGGCGGCCCCTCGAAGGCCGGCGCCCCGCCGGCCCCGCCTTCGCCCGCGCCCGCGCCCGCGCCAGCAAAGCCCCCGGTGCCCGCCTCGCCGCTCGTCTCGCGCTCGCCCCCCGCCCCCCCGCAGCCGGCGAGCGCCGCGAGCACGACGAGCCCGAAGGCGCCCCGCCGCACGCGCCTAACTTCTTCTTCTTCGGGCCCTTCTTGTCGCCCGGGGGCGCCTCGGGCAGCGGCGGCGCCTCGGGCTCTTTCGGGCGGAGCACCGACGAGACGTTGGGGTCGAGCTTCTCGTCGCCCGCGTTCGCCCGCGCGCGCCGCAGCTGGCCGAGCGAGCCGACGGTCGACTTCTCTTCGCGCACCACCATGAGCGTGCCGGCGCGGTCCCAGACGCGCATGTGCGTCACGTCGTCCTGCCAGTCGTTCATGACGAAGTAGCGGCCCTTGTCGGGGTCGGCCGGCGTCGTGCGCGGCAGCGTGCCGCCGACCGAGTCGACCAGCTTGAGCGCCGCGTCTTCGAGGCTCTTGCCGTAGAGCCCGCCCTCGACGAGCGTGACCTCTTCGAGGGTCTTCCAGAGCCGGCCGTTGATGAAGAAGAACCAGATGCGCACGCCGGGCCCGCGCACGTGCGACATCAGGGCCTCGTTGTTGCCCTTGCTGTACTCGTCGGCGATGGGCGAAGAGTCGAGGCCGAGCGGGCCGGGCGTCAGCTCGATGTAGCTGCGCCGGAAGGCCGCCTTCTGCCCCGCCACGCGCGCCTCGAGGTCGCGCATCGCGGGCCCGGGCGACACCCGCTTGAACGCCTCACGCGCGTCCTCGTCGATGAAGCGGTCGACCATCGCTTCGATGTCGGCGCGGCGCATGCCCCATTTCATGCCCTCGGGCACGAGCTGGATGACGCCCTGGGTCTTCGGCGCCTCCTTCGCCTTGCCGGCCTTGCCCGGCTTGGCGTCGCCGCCCTTCGCGGGCGAGGCGGCGAGCGAGCGGCCGCCCCCCGAGCCCGCGCTCGCCCCGCCCCCGGTCTTCCAGGGGTCGTCGCGGTCGGCCGGGGCGGTGCCGAGCGGGGTGTCTGGCTGGCCGGCCGGCTCGGCCGGAGGCGATTCGGGCTGGGGCGTGCCGTAGCCGCAGGCGACGAGGGCCAGCGCCAGCGCGATCGATCGGGGTGCGACGCGAAACGTCATGGTGGCGCCCGCTAGTGTACGGGGCGCCGCTAGAACCCGTCAAACTCGCACCGCGCCGGCGCCCCGCCGCGCGGGGCCGGGCCGCCGAGGCCCCGGCCCCCCCCGGCCCCGCCCCGCGGGCCTCGGCCCCCCGGGCGCCCGCCGCCTTCGGCCCTCGCCCCCCGGTTCCGCTTGAAGCGCCTACGCCCCCTTTGCTACGCCCCAAGCTGCGCCGATGCCAGCCGCCCCCCCCCCTCATGCCCTCCTCCTCGGGGCCCTGCTCGCGGCCGGCGCGCTCGCGCCCGGCTGCGCGAAGTCCTCGCGCCCCTCCACCGTCCCGCTCGCCGCCATGCGCCCCTACGAGGGGCCCGACCGGCAGAATTTCGACGACAGCATCGACCCGGCCGTGCTCGGGCTCACCTTCTACCCCTCCGACTACCGGCGCGACCAGCGCTTCTTCGCCCGGGCCCAGACCGCCCACGGCGTCGCCCGCATGCGCATCGTGACCATCAGCGTCGACAGCTCGCGCGAGGGCTCGCCCTACCGGCTGCAACTGCGCCGCGTCGGCGAGCCGCTCAAGCACTACGACGAGGCCGAGGCGGTCGAGGTCGAAGTCCGGCCCGGCAGCCCTTCGTACTCGCTTTGTCGCCAGTACGAGGCCAAACTCTCGAACCGCACCGGCCTCGCCATGTGGAAGCGCTTCCGCCAGCACGACGAGCCCTCGACCCACTTCTACCTCGCCCCCGACAACGACGAGGCCGTCGCCGCCGCCCGCGAGGCCCTCGCCCTGCAAGAGGTCTCCGGCCAATGAGCATCGACATCAAATCGCCCCGCGAGATCGACGCCATGCGCGTCGTCGGCCAGATGGCCGCCGAGACGCTCGTGCTCGTCGGCAAGCACCTGCGCGCCGGCATGACGACCGACGAGATCAACGCGCTCGTGCACGAAGACACGGTGCGCCGCGACGCCTACCCCGCCCCGCTCGGCTACCGGGGCTTCCCGAAGAGCGTGTGCACCAGCATCAACCACGTCGTCTGCCACGGCATCCCCGGGGCCGAGGTCCTGAAAGACGGCGACATCATCAACGTCGACGTGACCACCCGCTACAACGGCTTCCACGGCGACACCTCGGCCACCTTCTACGTCGGCACGCCCTCGGCCGACGCCAAGCACGTCGTCGAGGTCTCGCGCAAGTCGCTCGCGCTCGGCATCGCCCAGGTGCGCGAGGGCGCGCGCCTCGGCGACATCGGCGCGGCCATCCAAGAGTTCGCCGAGGGCCAGGGCTGCAGCGTCGTGCGCTCGTTCATCGGCCACGGCATCGGCCGCCGCTTCCACGAGCCGCCCGACGTGTTCCACTTCGGCAAGCGCGGCACCGGCACCAAGCTCAAGGCCGGCATGTGCTTCACCATCGAGCCCATGATCAACCTCGGCGACTACCTCGTCGAGGTGCTCGACGACAACTGGACGGCC
This sequence comes from Polyangiaceae bacterium, assembly GCA_035762175.1. GTDB lineage: Bacteria > Myxococcota_A > Polyangia > Polyangiales > Polyangiaceae > DASTPP01. The sequence continues at coordinate 17,369 of DASTPP010000230.1, forward strand.
GTCACCGTCGACGGCTCGCTCTCGGCCCAATTCGAGCACACCGTCGTCGTCACCAAGACCGGCTGCGAGGTGCTCACCCGGCGGCCCGAAGTCCTGCAGAATAGCGAAATCTTCCCCGACCCCTTCCCCGACACCCCCCTCATCTTCGCCGCCCCCTTACCCCGCGCGCCGCCCCCCCTACGAGCCGCCGCCCCGCCCCTCGCGTCGTCGACCCGCCCCGCACGTTACCCGCACCGGCACGCCGCCGACCCGCGCGTTGCCCGCACCGGCACGCCGCCCCGCCCCGCGCGTTGCCCGCCCAGCACGCCGCCGACCCGCGCGTCGCGCGTACCGGCACGCCGCACCAGCACGCCGGCGCGTTGCCCGTACCGGCACGTCGGCGCCACCCGCCTCCTTCGTCGCCACGAAGGTTGGGCCCTCTCCTGGGGTCGCCCGGCCCCTGGGGCTTCTGCCCCCCGGTGAGCCGTTAGGGCGAGTGATCATAAAACGGAGGGCCCACCCGCACCCCTCGGGGCAGACGACAGAGGGCCCGCCAGTGTCCCCTCGGGGCAGACGCTAGCGCTCCGAAAAAAACGTCCGTCGGGCGAGAAAAATGCGCCCCCCCTCCGGAACCACCCGGCCCTCACCCACGGTACCCCACCTGCCAGCTCCGAAGCCCATACCGCTGCGGTCAGTGGCACGTGAGCACCGCCCCATGGTTCGAGACCTGAACGTCGGCCCAGCCTCTTGGCTCGCCAATCACACAATTCAGGCCTTCAAAACCAACAAAGGGCTCTGTGCTGAGACGTTTGCCGAGGGTTGGCCTCTATCCCTCATGGCGCAGGCGTCTCGACCGGGGGCGAAGTCCAATCGGGTGACTTCTTCCGGGCTCAAGCAGAGCCACCCCCTGATCTTGGTGCCTTGCTGGCCGGCTCAGCATGACTCGAATGTCATACCCAGCCCTAAAGTGGCCGGCTCAAGCCCTTCCGGGGGTCAAGTTTTCGAGGCAAAAAACAGGCATTTTGTACGCATCGGTGGACAAAAGGGGGTAGTTTCAGGAGCCAAGCACGCTCCTTGCTAGGAAACAGCGTAGGGCTCAAGGTGTGACAGACCCTTACCTTTGGCAGACTTGACAAAAGACTAGCCTGTCCAGTAACGCATAGAATCACCCACAGTCTCATAGCCCAGGTCGGGCATTCTTCGACAACCTCCCACTCGTTCGTAAGGTGTGCGCCATGAAGAACCGTTTCTTTACTCTTCTCGCCTTGTTCCTCTCGATCGGTATTGCCGCTCCTGCTTGTGGCGGTGACGACGACGACAACCCGGCGGAAGACGACGATGATGATGATGGCACCGGCGGCGGCGGCACCGGCGGCGGCGGCACCGGCGGCGGCGCCGCCAACCCCGGGGCGCCGAGGCCCGAGCCCGGGGTCGACCCCAACGAGCCCCAAGCCGCGCCGGCCTGTACGTCGCTCGATTCGACGAAGCCGCTC
>DASTPP010000231.1:0-7694 GCA_035762175.1 Polyangiaceae bacterium
CGAGCGCGGCGGCCGAGACGCAAGCCGTCGGCCGGGGCCGGGGGCGAAGGAATCCGCCCGGATTTCGAGCTCCCGACCCCGGCCGACGGCGCCGCGGATCGGGCGCCGGGCGACGGGAGCATTCGTCCGACAGAGCCTAGGCGGCGGGGGCCGGGTCGACGGGGGTGCGGGGGCGGCCCGCGTCGCGGGCGACGCCCTCTTCGACGGCGCGCATCAGGGCCACGACGCGCTCGTCGGCCCAGGGCCGGGCGACGATCTGCACGCCGACCGGCAGGCCCTCGCTGCCGCGATCGACCGCCGCGGCCTGCTTGTCGACGCGGTCGACCCCGGGCGGGCGCTCGGCCTCGCCCGGGCGCACCGTGGTGACGGGCACGACGCCGGCGGGGCAGCGGAGCGCGTTCCACAGGATGGCGTAGCCGCCGGCGGCCAGAAAGTCTTGGCTCTGGCCGTGCCCGAGCGCCGGGGTCGCGAAGGGCGGGCAGACGAGGGCGTCGACGCCGGCCGCGTCGAGCGCGTCGAAGAGGGCGCGCTGCTGCTCGCGCAGCCGCTCGGAGAGCGCCCAGAGCGCCGCGACGCTCTTCTCGCCGAGCGCGGCGAGGACGGCCGCCGCGCGCCGCTCGCCCGCGAGCGAGAGGCCGCGCGCGAGCAGCGCCCGCGCCGCCGCGGGCATGGCCGAGGCGGCGCGCAGCGTGCGCAAGGGGGGCTCGAGCTCGCCCCCCTCGGCCGCCTCGGAGAGCGAGCGCCCCCCGTCGGCGCTGAGCGCGCCGAGGTAGGTCGCCACCACCTCGGCCGCGGGCGGCGGCTCGAAGGCCACGACCTCGCAGCCGCGCGCCCGCAGCACCTCGGCCGCCCGCTCGACCGCGCGCGCGACGGCGCGCGAGGGCGCGAGCAGGCCGTCGTCGACGAAGACGCCGACGCGCAGCCGCTCGAGCCGGTCGGCCGAGGGGCCGCCCCAGAGCACGGGCGGCACGTTGGGGTCGACCTCGTTCAGCCACTCGGGCGGCAGCGCCCGCATCGCCAGCTCGACGTCGCCCACGGTGCGCGCCATCGGCCCGGCCTGCTCGGGCACCGCGCCCTGGCCCGGCAGCGGCATCGCCACCCCGCGGTTCGGCCACCGGTTCACCGTCGGCTTGAGCCCGGCGATGCCGCACATGTGCGCGGGCACCCGGATGCTGCCCCCGATATCGGTCCCGACGCCGAGCGGCGAGAGCCCCGCCGCGATCGCCGCCGCCTCGCCCCCCGACGAGCCGCCCGGGGTGCGCTCGGCGCGGTGCGGGTTCGACGTGCGGCCGAAGACGGGGTTATAGCTCTCGTAATAAAGAAGAAACTGCGACACGTTGGTGCGCCCGAGCACGACCGCCCCCGCGCGCCGCAAGAGCTTGACGAGCGCGGCGTCCTCGCGCGCCCGGTGCCGGACGCGCGCCTGCACCCCCATCGTCGTCGCCCGGCCCTCGAGGTCGAGGCACTCTTTGACCGACACCGGCAGGCCGTGCAGCGGGCCGCGGGCGTCGCCCCGGCGCCGCTCGACGTCGGCGCGCTCGGCGTCGGCGAGCGCGCCCTCGCGGAAGACCTCGGTGAAGGCCCGCAGCGCGCCGTCGACGGCGTCGATGCGCGCGAGGTGCGCCCGCGTCAGCTCGACCGAGCTGACCTCGCCGTGGGCCAGCAGGGACGCGAGCTCGGTCGCGGGCTTCGAACAAAGTTCGTGCATGGGGCCGGCACCATACAACGAACGCCGGCGCCCCGGCGCGGCCCGCTCGGCGCGGCCCGCTCGGCGCGGCCCCGCGGAACGGGGTCGGCTCGACGCCGCCCCGGGGCGGGGCCCGCTCAGCCCCGCTCGCCCGCCTTGTCGCGACGCACCAACCGACCCAGCACCTCGCCGGCGAGGCGGCCGAGGTCTTCGGCCCGGCGCGTCGCGAGCAGCGAGTCGACCACCTCGTCGAGCAGCGCGAAGAGCACCGCGCGCCCCCCGACCACCACGGGCATGACGGCCACCTCGCCCGCCGCGCCCCCCATCACCCCGAGCAGCGCCTCGTGCGACGGGGTCCGCGGCACGGGCCCGAGGTAGTGGCCCACGGCCGCGGCGGTGGCGAGCACGCTCGGCACCCCGGCCGAGATGACCACGCGCCGGAAGGCCGCCGCGTCGCCGAACGCCTCGTTGCACTGCCAGCCGCGGAACTCGCCCTGACGCACGGCGAAGACGGCGACGCGCCGCGCGACCGTGCGCAGGCCCGCCACGAGGTGCTCGACCACCTCGTCGCGCGAGCGCGCCTGGCGCAGGGCCGACAGGCTCGAGCCGATGTCGGCGAAGGTCGCCCCGGGCCCCCGCACCGTCGGGGGCTCGCCCCGCGAGGCCGGGCCCCGGGCCCCGGGCGCCACGCCGGCGCCCCCCTCGGCCGCCGCGCCCTCGGCCGGGGGCGCCCCCCAGGCCACCGAAGGCACCGGCGGCGGCGGCGGGAACTTGGGCCCCTCGGGGCTGCTCGAGAAGCGGGGGCGCACGAGCGGAATGGGCGGCGCCGAGCTCAGCGCGCTCCAGCGCGGGATGGCGGGCGGCGTGGCGCCGGGCGCCGGCTCGGCGTAAGGGGGCGTCGGGCGCGCGGGGTGGCGCCGGGACGGCGCCGAGCCCCCCGTCGACGAGAACGAGCGCAGCGCCTCGGCCATCGCCTCGAGCGGCGCCCGGAAGACCCGCACCGGCGCCTCGAGGTGGAACGACAGCTCGAGGGCGACGTTGCGGTCGAAGGGATCGAGCGCGGCGGCGTCGACGCCGCCCGACGGCACGCGGCGCAAGGGCAGCGCCCAGAGCCGGTGGCAGAGCCCGAGGGGCAGCCGGCCGACCAGCTCGGGGTTCACGTAAACGCGCCGCAGCCCCTTCACGTCGGCCCGCTCGAACTCGTCGTCGATGAGGCGCGCGGGCACGAGCCCGAGGTCGAGCACCAACTTGAGGAAAGGCGTGCCCTGCAGCACGTGCGCCAGCAAGAGCCGCTGGGCGTCTTCTCGCTGGAGCAGGCCGTTCGAAAGAAGACGTCGGGCCAGGTCGACGGACAAGCAGCCCCACCTTAGAGCGGTTTTCTTCCGGGCGGAACGGCGCTCAGCGCCCGCGCGGCAAAAGGAAGACGACCTCGTCTTTTCGCACCAGCCCGAGCTCGTCGCGGGCGATGCGCTCGACGGCCGCGGGGTCGTCCTTCAAGCGGCGCACGGTCTGCCGCAGGAACGCGATCTTGCGGCGCTCTTCGTCGTTCTCGCGCCGGACCTGCGTCAACTCTTGCTCGAGCGCCCGCAGCTTCGGCAGCCCCTGCGTCGAAAACATGAGCAGCGGCGCGCCGATCACGGCGAGCACCAGGATGAGCGCGGGCAAGAGCCGCTCGGCGAGAGCCACGAACGACGCCACGGCGCATCGATCGCACGGGGCCGGCCCCCGCGTCCACAAAGCCGCCCCCGCGCCCGCCGAGGCGCCCCGGGGCCGCCGGGGGGGGGAGCGCGCGCCGGACGCGCCCCGGGGCTCAGGGGTTGAAGTCGTCGCCGGCGGGCTTGGGCGCGGGCTTCGGGGCGGGCTTCGGCGCCGCGGGCCGCTCGGCCGCGGGCTTGACCGCCGCGGGCCGCTCGGCCGCCGGCTTGACCGCCGCGGGGGGCTTCTCGGCCGCCGCGGGGGGCTTCTCGGCCGCCGCGGGGCGGGCGGGCTTCGGCGCCGCCGCCGGCCGCTCGGCCAGGGCCCCCTCGGCCGCCGCGGCGGGCTCGGCCGCGGGCTTCTCGGCCCCGGCGCCGCGCTTGCGGGCGGCGCCGGCGCGCTTCTTGTCGCCGGGGGCGGCCTCGCCCGAGGCGGGCGGCAGGGCGCCCGCGATGGCCACGCCGCGCGGCGAGACGGCGGCGGTCAGGTCGAGCGCGAACTTCTCGCCCTCGAGCATGCGCGCGGTGCTCTGGTTCGAGAGCGCGACCAGCACGCGCCGGACGGCCGCCACCTCGCCGCGCACCTCTTTTCGTCGAAAGCCGAAGAAGTCGGCGTCGATGCCCGCCTCGACCGAGCGGGTCAGGTCCCACAGGGCGCGCGCGCGCACCGCCACCTGCTTCAGCCGCTCGGCCGCGGCCGCCTCGGACCGGAGGCAGGCGTCGAGCGCGCTGCCGAGCGAGCGCACGGGCGGGCCCGGCTCGCGGCCCTCGGTCACCGCGCGGTACCCCTCGACCCGGAACCAGTGCCCGCCCTTGCCCACGTCGATCGCCCGCTCGTGCATCACCTCGACGATCCGCGGCACGGGCGCGTCGGGCAGGAGCCCGAGCGCGTGCGCGAGCTCGGCGCGCGCGGCCCGGCGCTCGTCGGGCACCCGCGCCACCTCGAGCTGCAGCTGGTGGACCGCCTCGAAGTACCGGTCGTAGGTCGGCTGGCCCGTCCGGTAGAGCTGGGCGCGGCCGACGACGGTCGTCTCGGCGCCGGGCGCGTGCGGCATGGGCCGGCACGCGGCGAGCGCCGCGGCGAGCGTCAGGGCGAAGAAGAACCGAGCGCGGACGAAGGACACGCGAGGCTAGCTCCCCAGAGTTCGTAGACGCCGCGCCCGGCGGCCGTCAGGTAAGCGACCATGACCTTGGCCCCGGACGCAACGGCGACCGAGGCCTGACCCGCATTCGCCCCCGGCGGCGAGGCCGTCACGGCCTCGCCGAGGACGTCGCCCGCGGGCCCGAGCGTCGCGACGCGCACCGCGCGCGCCCCCGCGGGCCCCTCCGTCCAGGCCGCCACCCAGCGGCCGTCGCCGAGCCCGGTCAGCGCCGGGGCGATGGCGTCGCCGCCCGGGCCGCCCGGGGGCGTGGCGAAGGCCGCCGCCGGGCCGAGCGGCCCCTGCTTCGGGCCCCGGGCGACGCGCATCGACCAGGGGTCGTTCTCGCTCGCGCGCCACGCGAACGCGACCGCGACCTCGTCGCCGCCCTGCCCCCAGTAGGGCGAGCCCGACAGGCCGCGGTCGGTGAGCGCCCGCAGCTCGCCCCGCGGCTTGCCCTCGCCGTCGAGCAGCCCCGCGAAGACCCGCCCGCCCTGCCGGAAGGCCACCCACGCCCCCGCCCCCGCGACCGCCAGGGGCCGCAGCGCGTCGGCCCCCGCCGTCGTCGCCTCCCAGGCGATCGCGGGCGCGTCGACCGCGCGGCGCGCGCTGAGCACGCCCTGCTCGCCGAGCCCCACCACCAGCGGCGGCTCGAGCGGGACGCTGCGCGCCCCCGCCACCGCGTCGCCCTCGCGCTCGGCGTCGACGAGCCAGCGGAGCGCCCCGCCCGCCGCGGCGACCGGCAGCACGCGCCAGATCGCCGACGCCGGGCGCCGGGGCGCGGGCACCGCCTCGGGCGTCGACGCGAGCGACGCGAGGTCGACCCGCAGGCCGCGCGGCACCTTGCCCTCGGCCGTGAACCCCACCGCCACCGCCTCGGCGCCGGGCACCGCCGCGAGCTCGATCGGCACGTCGCGCGCGACGCGGGGCGCGAGGCGCGCGGGCGCCGGCCCGAGCGCGCACGGGGCGCCGGGGCCGGGGCGCGGCGCGGGGGCCTCGGCGTTCGGCGCCGCGCCGGGCGCGGGCGCCGACGCGGCCTGCGGGCCCTCGGACGGCGCGCGGGCCGGCGCCGCGGGCGCAGGGCTCAGCAGGCGCGCGAAGAGCGTCAGGGCCCCGAAGGTCAAGAGCCCGCCGCCGAAGAAGGCGGCGACGAGCTTCGAGCCCGCGGGCAGCGAGGGCCGCCGCCGCAAGAGCGAGGCCCAGGCCTTCGACGCCCCCCCCTTCTCGTCGGGGTCGTCGAAGACGCTGAAGTCGCCGAGCGGGCGCCCCGAGGGGGGCGAGGTGACGTCGGGCGTCAGCGGCGCCGGCGGGAAGCGCACGTCGGGCGCCTCGGCCGAAAAGGGCGCCGGCCGCGTGATCAGCGAGGGCTGCGTCGTCCCCTCGGAGCTCGGCACCACGAAGGGCCGCGGGGTCGCCGCCGGCGGCCGGCTCGAGTGCGCGGGGCGGTCGTTCAGCTGGCCCTCGCTCACGAGCGCCCCGAGGTGCTGCGCCTCTTCGGCCGTCAGGGGCGAGAGGCCGAGCAGGGTCGAGCCGCCCGCCCGCTCGGGCACGCGCGACGGCCGGGGCGGCGTCACCGTCGACGTCGCGCCCGGCAGCGCCGACGCGCGCTCGGCCGCGGGCGGGGCGTTGAGGACCACCCGCGGCAGCGCCTTCGCCCCGCCGCTCTCGGCCGACGACACGCCGTTGGCCCCCGCCGCCCCGCCCTGCCCGGCGGGCGCCTTGGCCCCGGGCGCCTCGGCCGGGCGCGCGTCAACCGCCCCTTCGGCCGACGAAGCCGACGGCAGGATGCCCCCCCCGCCCTCGGCCGGCACGACCGCGAGCGGCGGGCTCGCCCCGGCCTTCGCCGCCGGCGGCGAGGCCGGCAAAGGCTCGACCGGGCGCACCGCCCGCGCCGGCGCCCCCTGGCCGACGGGCGATCGGGCCGTGGCGGGCGCCCCCTCGGGCGCGGGCGGCACCGCCAGCAGCGTGGTGCCGGAGGCCGCCGGCACGGGCCCGCCCCCGCGCCTGGCCGGCCGGGGCACCGGCGGCGGCGGCGGGGCGGCCCGCGGAGCCGGCGCCGCCGACGGAGCGGGCGGCACGCCGAGCAGGGTCGCCTTGCCCGGCACCGGAGGCGGCAGCGCGTGCTGGCCGATGGGCAGCGCCGGCGCCGGGCCCTTCGCCTCGGGGCCGAGTTCGGGCACGCGCGAGGCGGGCACCCAGCCCGGCATGCCGCCGCGCCAGACCAGGGTCGCCGCCGTCAGCTGGCCCGCGCGAAGCTTCGCGCGAAGTTCGTCGGTCGTAAGGGTCGCTTGCTCCCCGGACGCTTCGATACAACGCCACTCATCCGTCGTCCGATTCACGAGCCTCAGCCTACCTCGCCTGGGCTCGTGCGGTGGTTTTTTCCTTCCTGGTCGTAGCGCGGGGTGTGGGCGACGACGAGCGCGCCGACCACGATATAGCCCGCCCCTTCGAGGCAGGCGCTCGCCTCGGCGAGCGTCGCGCCCGTCGTCCGAACGTCGTCGACGAGCAGCACCCTCGAGCCCAGACCGCCCCGCGCCGGCTCGGCCCGAAACGCCCCGACCAAGTTCGCCGCCCGCCCGCCCTGCCCCAAGCTCGCCTGCGCGCGCCCCTCGCGGCGGCGGCACAACACGAGCGGGCGCGGCCGCAGGCACCACCTGCGGCCGAGCTCCTGCGCGAGCAGCGCCGCTTGATTGAAGCCCCGCTCGCGCAATCGGCCTTGGGTGGTAGGCACGGGCACAAGGCCCCACAAGTCTTGCTCTCGCAAGGAGGGCGCGACCTGCGCGAGCAGCCCCCCCAGCGGCCGCGCCAGGTCGGGACGCTTTTCGTATTTGAGCCGTTGCACCGCCCGCGCGAGCGGCCCGCCGTAGCGCCCCACGGCCCAGGTCGGCGGCGAAGGCGCGACCGGCCGCCCGCCCAAGGGCTCGACCCCGCGCGCGCAACGCGGACAAAACGCCCGATTCGGCGCGACCCTTTCGTCACAAGCGGCGCAGCGACTCGGGGCGAGGAGCTCGCCGAGCGCGAGAGAAACGAGAGCCCACATGGCTCTCCTTTCGGCCCGCGCGCGGCGCGGTTGCGCGCTAATACGCGCGGCGGGTGACCTTGCGCGGCCTCCGGGCCCCCTGAACTCGCCTTCGGCTCAGACAGCAGGGCACCCGCCCTCCGGCCGCGCAAGGT
>DASTPP010000232.1:0-30226 GCA_035762175.1 Polyangiaceae bacterium
GCCCGTCGCCGCCGGCGGCGCCCCGGCGCCCTACGCCCAGGCCGCGCTGCCGCCGGGCGCCGCCGCGCACGCCCAGGCGCCCCTCGCGGCCGCGCCCGTCGTGCCTTCCGGGGTCGCCGCGCCGAACGGGCCTCCGGCGCCCGGCGGCGCTTGGCCCGGGGCGGGCCCGGCGCAGGCCGCGCACGCGCCGGCGGCCGGTCAAGGCGCGCCGGGGGCCGCGTGGCCCGCGCCGCCGGGCGCTCAGGCCCCGCCGCGGGCCCAAGAGCAAGCCCAGGGGGCCCCGCCCGGGCCGATGATGGGCGCGCCCTCGGCGTCGCCCTTGTCGCCGCAAACCGCGCCGATCGTGCCGCCAGCGGCCCCGCACGCGCCGCACCCCGCGCCGCCCGCGCCCCAGTACGCGCCGCCCGTGCCCCCCTACGGCTCGCCCTCGCCCCTCGGCTACAGCGCGCCCCAGCCCGTCCTCAGCGCGTCGGCCCCGCAGCCCCTTCCGCCCGTCGCCTCGGCGCCCGCGCCGCCGCCCGTCGCGCCCGTCTACGCCGCGCCGCCGCCGGTCGCGTCGGGGCCTGCCGTGCCGCCCCTCGCGCCGGTACCCGCCCCGGCGCCCGCGGCGCAGGCGTACGGGCACCCGCATGCGCCGCCCGGGGCGCACGCGCCCCCGCCGCACGCCGCGCACGCCGCGGTGCCGCCGCCCGTCGTGCACGCGCCTACGCCGCCGGTCGCGCACGCCGCGCCCCTCGCGCACCCGCCCGGGCCGCAGGGGCCGACCGGGGCGCCGACGGGCCCGGCCTTCCCGGGGCCCGTGATGCACGACCCCTTCGCGCAGCGCGACCCCTTCGTGCAGCGCGACCCCTTCGCCGCCCCGCCCGCGGCTGCGCCGCCCGCGGCCGCGCCGCCCCCGGTCTCGGCGGCGCGCCCGGCGCCCGCGCCCGGGCCCCCGCCCGGGGCCGACGACGCGCCCACGTTCGAGGCGCCGCTCGGCACCAACAGCGCGAGCAACTTCTTCAAGGGCCTGTCGGGCAACGACGTGGTCGAGCACGGCGGGCTCTTCGTCGCCACGTACAACAAGCGGCCCGACGTCGGCGCGACGGTGAAGCTGCGGGTGACGATGCCGGGGGGCTACGAGTTCGACGCGCTCGGCGTCGTCGTCTGGACGCGCGAGCAGCGCGGCACCGACGTGCCCGACGCCATGCCCGGCTTCGGGGTGCGCTTCAAGCACATCACGCCCGAGGCGCGGCAGCTCGTGTACCGCTACGTCCGCAACCGCGAGCCGCTCTTTCACGACGACGCGTGAGCCCGGCCCCCTCGTCCGGCGCGCACCCCCGCGCGGGCCGCCGCCCCGGAGGCCCGCGCGCGCGCGCCGCGGGGCCGGGCGGCGGGGCCGGGCGGCGTCCGGGCGGCGCGCGCCGCGCCCTCGCGCGCCTCTGCGCCCTCGCCCTCGCGCTCTTCGCGCTCGCGCTGCCGGGGCGGCCGGCGCGCGCCGCGGGCGACCCCTACCTCGAGTTCTGGACGATCGAGACGCCGCACTTCCGCGTCCATTACGCGAAGAACCTCGAGCGCGTCGCCGAGCGCATCGCCGACCTCTGCGAGGACGTGCACGGGCGGCTGGTGCCGGTGCTCGGCTACGAGCCGAGCACGATCACGCACGTGGTCGTCACCGACAACTCCGAGAACGCCAACGGCTCGGCGTCGGCGCTGCCCTACAACCTCGTGCGCCTCTTCGTGACGGCCCCCGAAGACACCTCGCCGCTCGCCGACTACGAAGACTGGATGCTCGAGCTCATCACGCACGAGTACACGCACATTCTCCACATCGACAACGTCAGCGGCCTGCCCTCGATCTTGAACGCCGTGCTCGGCAAGTCGTTCGCGCCGAACCAGTACCAGCCCCGCTGGGTCATCGAGGGGCTCGCCGTGCTCGAAGAGTCGCTGCGCACGGCGGGCGGCCGCAACCGCTCGTCGATCTTCGACATGTACCTGCGCGCCGACGTGCTCGAGGGCCGCCTCGCGCCGCTCGACCAGATGAGCAACGGCCCGCGCCGCTGGCCGGGCGGCAACATCTGGTACCTGTACGGCTCGCGCTTCCTCACGTGGATCGGCGACGTCTACGGCGAGCACGTGATGCGCGAGATCGCCGCCGACTACGGCGGGCGCATCATCCCCTACGGCATCAACCGCAGCGTGCGGCGCGCGACCGGGCGCACCTACGAAGAGCTCTACGTCGGCTGGAAGGCGCACCTCGAGCGGCTCTACGGCGAGCAGGTCGCGCGCGCGCGGGCGGCGCCCGGCGGCCTGCGCGAGGGCGCGCGCCTGACGCACACCGGCCGCTACGCCGCCCGCCCCCGCTGGGCGCCGCCCGCCTGGCGGCGCTCGCCCTCGGTGCCCGAGGTGCTCTACTACCTCGACGACGCGCACCACCGGCCGGGCTACTACCGCGTGCAGGTGCCCTCGCTCGCGCGCGCGCTCGAGGACGACCGCGAGCTCGTCGCGCGATCGTTCCTCGACCGGGGCAGCGCGAGCTTCGACCGCGAGGGCAACCTCTACTTCTCGAACGCCGAGCCCCACAAGCGCGTCTACGCCTTCGCCGACCTCGTGCGCGTGCGCCCGGGCGCGAGCGCCGAGACGGGCGACGAGCCCGGGCCCGGGCGCGAGCGGCTGACCCAGGGCCTGCGCGCGACCGACCCCGACGTGCGCGCCGACGGCCGGCAGCTCGTCTACACGGTCAACCGCCGCGGCACCCAGTACCTGTCGGTCGCCGACGTGCTGCCCGACGGCTCGCTCGGCCCCTCGCGCGTGCTGGTGCCCTCGGTCGAGTTCCAGCTCGCCCAGTACCCGCGCTACTCGCCCGACGGGCGTTACGTCGCCTACAGCGCCTGGTCGCCGGGCGGCTTCCGCGACGTGCGCCTGGTCGAGGTCGCCTCGGGCCGCGTCGTCGAGCTGACGCACGACCGCGCGCTCGACATCCAGCCGAGCTGGTCGCCCGACGGCAAGACGGTCTACTTCGCCTCCGACCGCACGGGCATCTTCAACGTCTACGCCTACGACCTCGCCTCGGGCGCGCTCTGGCAGGTCACCAACGTGCGCACCGGCGCCCTGATGCCCGAGGCCTCGCCCGACGGCGCCTCGCTCGTCTACGTCGGCTACAGCGCCGACGGCTTCGACCTCCACGGCCTCGCCGTCGACCGCGCCGCCTGGGCGCCCGCGGCCCCCTACGTCGACGACCGCCCGCCGCCGACGCCGCCCCCGCCGCCCCGGGCCTGGCCGCGCCGCCCCTACCGCGCCTACGAGACGCTCTGGCCGCGCAACTACGAGGTCGACCTCGGCCCCGGCGCCTTCGGCCAGACCCTCACCCTCATCGCCAACGGCCGCGACGCGATCGGGCTGCACGGCGTCTCGGTCAGCGCCAGCCTGCCGCTCGAGCGCGCCAACCCCCAGGCCGCGCTCACCTACAGCTACGGCCGGCTGCCGGTCGACTTCTCGTCGAGCGTCTTCCGCAGCGCGGTGCCGACGCGCGACTTCCGCATCAGCGACCGGCAGCCGCTGCTCGCCGAGGAGACCATCAGCTGGACGAACGCCCTCGGCTACGCGCTGCCCCGCGCCTTCGACCGCTTCGACTTCAGCTTCGCCTACACCGTCTCGCGCGTCGAGGGCGCGCGCCCGGTCGGCGCCGCGCTCGACCCGCAGACCCAGGTGACCATCGACTCGCCCGTGCGCGGGCAGGTGGGCCTCGCCGGCGTCTCCTTCTCGTACTCGAACCTCGAGTACTACCTCTACTCGGTCGGCCCCGCGCGCGGCTTCAGCCTCTACGCGCGCGCGAGCTACGGCGGGCAAGAGACCGCGTCCGACTACAAGCTCTACTCGTTCGCCTACTCGCTCTCGCGCTACCTTCGCACCCCCTGGCACCAGGACCACACCCTCGGCCTCTCGCTGCAGGGCGCCATCTCGGGCGGCAATTACCCGCGCCGCGAGTTCTACTACGTCGGCGGCTACGTCGACCTGCCCCTGCTCGACGTGCTGCGCAACAGCGTCTTTCAGGGCGGCTTCGTGCTCCGCGGCTACCCGCCCTTCTCCTACGGCGGCCGCCAGTACTACCTCGCCAACGCCGAGTACCGCGCCCCCCTGTGGATCGCCGAGCGCGGCCTCTCGACCCTGCCCTTCTACCTGAGCCGCGTCTCGGGCGCGGCCTTCGTCGACTACGGCGGCGCCTTCAACGATCTCGACACCGCGCAGTGGTCGAAGCTCTTTCACTACAGCGTCGGGGCCGAGCTGCTCGTCGACACCATCGCCGGCTACTTCATCGGCACGACCTCGCGCTTCGGCTACGCCCGCGGCTTCAGCCCCGAGGCGTACAAGGGCGGGCAGTTTTACTTCATCCTCTCGTCGCAGTTCTGAGCGCCGGCCCGCGCCCCCGCGCCCCGCGGGGCCGCCCGAGGGCGAGCCCCGCCGCCGGCGCCGCGGCGGCGAGCTCGGGGCGCCGCGGCGCCGGCCCGGGCGGGCCCGCGGCGGCGAGCTCGGGGCGCCACGGCGCCGGCCCGGACGGGCCCGCGGCGCCGCCCCCGCGCCTCAGCCCCCGCGGCGCTTCTTCGCCCGCGCCGCGAGCGCGAGCGCCGCGCCGAGCAGCCAGAGCGCCCCGCCGCCCGAGCCCCCGGGCGCGCGCACCGCGCAGCCGTCGCCGGAGCTCGCGTTGTCGTCGCCCGACGAGGCGTTGCCCTTGTCGCCCGTCGGCCGCCCGGTGCCGCCGCCGCCGGTGCCGTCGTCGGTGCCGCCGCCGCTCGGGCGCGCCGTCACCCACGAGGCCGGATCGTAGCCGCCCAGGTCGGCCGCGCGCTCGGCGACCTCGCGGATCCAGTCGCGCCAGCCCGCGACCGCGCCGTAGACCGGCGTCGCGCACACCTCTCTGTTCTGCCCTTCGAACACGCTGCGCGAGGCGACGCCGATGACGCGGCCGTTCGCGTCGATCGCGGGGCCGCCCGAGTCGCCCTCGCACACGCCCGCCTGCCCCTCCCACTCGCTGCCGCTCGAGAGCGCGCAGCTGCCGCCGCCCTCGACGCACGAGGCCTTCAGGCCCGTGCGCTCGCGCCGCTCGCCCGCCCCGATCGCGTCTTCGCGGCCGCTCGTCGCCCCGTAGCCGACCGCGCGGTACGTCTCGCCGGCCTTGACCGGCTCGTCGAGCCGCGGCTCGAGCGGCGTCGCCACGCTCGCGGGCACGTTGTCGCGCAAGATGACGAGCGCGACGTCGAAGCCGCACACGTCGTTGCCCTCGTCGGGCACGAGGATCTCGCGCACCGGCCGGTACGCGCGGATCTCGTTCGGCATCTCGTCTTCCGTCGTCACGAAGACGTCGCTGGCCGAGAACGGGTCGTCGAAGGGCGCCTGGCCGCAGCTGACCTGGTTGTTGGCCACGATCGCGATGCAGTGGCGCGCCGTCAGCACCAGGTTCGGCGCGATGAGCGAGCCGGTGCAGAGCAGCGTGCGCACCGACGTCTCGTCGCGCTCGACGATGCCCTGCAGCCCCACGACGCTCGGCTGGCCCGCGGCGAGGCGGCCGTCTTGGATCGGCGCCCCGATCGACGAGATGCGGGCGCGGCCCCCGTCGTCGGGCGCCGCACAGGCGGACGCGACCAGGGCCAACGAGAGGGGGGCGAACAGCGGGGCGAGGTAGGGTCGTGACATTCGCTCTAGGTAGGTAGGGTCGCAGCGCGCGCAGCCTGCGAAGTCGAAGGGGGCATCGTGCCTTACAACGACGCAGAACGTCGTTCTCATAAGGAATAACAGCCCGACCGCCGACCGACCACGGCAATCGTGCCTTTTCTCGCCCCTCGCAGGGGCGAAAAATCGTGCAGAACGGGCGGAAAAATAACCATGCCACCGCGGGCCCGGCGCCGGCTTCGCCGTGCACCCGCCGCGTCATGCGCCGTGCCATGCCCCGATGGTGTGCCGAACGGACGCCTCCGCTGGCAGCGAAGGGCCACGCGCCCGAACCATCGAGGGCCCGCGCGTCGCGTCGTGAGCGTATTGCGCCGGGCGTCAAGCCCAGGCCCGTTCGGCTCGTTCGGCTTCGCCGCCCCCGCTCGCAGCTCTCTTCTCACGAGGCCGGTACGAGCCGCTGTCGCCGAACGTTCCGTCGGAGCGCTCGCTCCGCTGGCCGGGCCGGTCGCCCTCGCGCCCCCCTCTCAATCGAGCTTCGGCCGCCAGACGGCGCTGTCGACCGAGGGCTCGGCTCCGTTCGGCGCGGCCGCGGCGGGCGCGGCCGGGGGCGGCGTGGCGGCGGCCGCGGGGGGCGCCGCGGCGGCGGCCGGCGGGGGCGGCGCGGGGGCCGGCGCGGCGGCCGCCGGCTCGGCTGCGGGCCCCTCGTCGGCCTCTTCGCCGGCCGGCTCGTCGGGCGCCTCGATCTCGGGTTCGACGTCGCGCGGGCGCTCGGGCAGCGCGATGCCGTCGAGCACCGCGTCGAGCTGGCGGCGCAGCTCGTCGAAGGGCTCGCGGTCGGAGGGCGGCAGGACGCGCTCGCCGTCCATCTTCAGCGTCAGCGGGTCGACGAAGACGCCGTTCTTCTTGAGCGAGAAGTGCAGGTGCGGCGCGGTGCTGCGGCCGGTCGAGCCGACGTAGCCGACGAGCTGGCGCGTCTCGACCTTGTCGCCCGGCTTGATGCCCGGGGCGAAGCGCGAGAGGTGCGCGTAGCCCGTCTGCGTGCCCCCGCCGTGGTCGACGACGACGAGGTTGCCGCTCGGGCCGTGGTTGCCGACGAAGTCGACCGTGCCGCGCGCGGCGGCGTAGACGGGCGTGCCGGTGGCGCCGCCGAAGTCGCAGCCGTTGTGGGGCATCACGCGGTGCAACACGGGGTGCATGCGCTTCGGGTTGAAGCGCGAGGTGACGCGCGGAAAGCGCAGCGGGAAGCGCCAGCCGCCCTGGTAGGGCGCGCGCCCGCGGCCGTCGTAGTAGCCCGCCGCTTTGCCGTTCTTGTAGTGGTAGACCCGCACGGGCGCGGCGCCCCGCGCGGGCGGCAGGTACTCGACCGCCTCGACGTCGACGTAGCGGGCGAACTTGCCGAGCACCGTCTGCTCTTGCGCCACGATCCGCAGGACGGCGCCGCGGTGCAGGCTCGTCAGCGCGACCCGGTCGTCGAGCGCGTCGTCGAGCGCGTCGAGCAGGTCGTCGTCGAAGCCCGCCTCGACCACGGCCGACTTGAGGTCGTCGCGCACGAGCACCGCGCGCGCGACCCGGCGCTGCTCGACGCGCAGGTCGAGCTTGTGGCCGACGAGCTTGCCCCCCTCGTCTTCGCGCGCCTGCCACACGTCGCTCACCGACGCCTGGTACTCGAAGGCGCGCACGCGCCCGCCCGCGCGCTCGACGGCGACCGCGAACGCGTCATTCTTGCGCGGCCGGTCGAAGCGCTTCGAGTCGGCGAAGGCCTTGAG
This sequence comes from Polyangiaceae bacterium, assembly GCA_035762175.1. Classification (GTDB taxonomy): domain Bacteria; phylum Myxococcota_A; class Polyangia; order Polyangiales; family Polyangiaceae; genus DASTPP01. The sequence goes on from DASTPP010000232.1 coordinate 7,413, forward strand.
GATGCGGTAAATTTGCGCCTTCGGCACCTTCGCCGCCTCGAGCGCGTCGACGAGCGAGCTCTGGCCGAGCTTGCCCCGCACCAGGCGCAGGTGCGGATCGCGGGCGAGCTCGTCGATGCGCCAGGGGCCCGCCTCGGCCGCGGGCGCCTTCGCCTCGGGCGCCCGGGCCGAGGCCGACCCGGCCACGAGCCCCTCGCCCGACGGCGCCGGGCGCAACGCCGACAGCGGCGGCGGGCCCCCGGGGTCGAGCGCCGTGCGCAGCGGCTCGCCCAGGCGCGTCATGGCCGCCAGCAAGGCCGCCAGGCCCGCGGTGACGGCGAAGGCGGCGCGGGGCGCCCGGATGCGCGGCAGCCGAAACGGAGCCCGCCGTCGGCGCGGGGGCGTCGGCGGCACGCCCGAGGCGTCGAGGGGCGGGTCGAGCAGCACGCGCCCGCCGCCGCGCGGGGCCGACGGCGCGATGCGCGGCCGGGGCGCGCCCGGCGGGCCCGAGCGGGGGGTAACGTCGCCCTCGCCCGGCGGACCATCTTCGCCCGGCTCGGCGCCCTCGCCCGGGGCAACCCCTTCGTGCGACGCGGCGCCCACGTTCGACACGGCGCCTCGGCTCAGGGCCGCGCCCTTCCGCGAGGCGACGCCCCTGCGCGAGCCAACGCCCCCGCTCGAGCCGACGCTTTCGGGCGGGGCGCTGCCTTCGCCGGGGCCGGCGCCCTCGCCCGTAGCACGCCCTTCGCCGGGGCTGGCGCCCTCGTTCGCGGCGCTGCCTTCGCCGGAGCGGCTGGCGCCCTCGTTCGCGGCCGCGCTTTCGTTCAGGGCAGCGTTTTCGCTCGCGGCAGCGCTCTCGTTCAGGGCAGCGTTTTCGCTCGCGGCGGCGCTTTCGTTCGGGGTAGCGCCTTCGCCCGGGGCGGCGTCTTCGCCCGGGGCGGCGCCCCCGCCCGCAAGGGCCGCCGTTCTCGCCGACCGGGCGGCGCGCGCCAGCCGTGCGGCGCGCGCCAGCCGGCCGATTCTCGGCGAGCGGGCGGCCAGGGCCGAGGGGGCGGGGGGGCTCGCCGGCCCGGCCGACGGGCTTTCGAGCTCGGCGGGAGGGGCGGCCAGCTCGGTCGGGGCGTCCTCGAACGCCGAGAGTTGGCCCGCGGGCTCGGTCGGCGCGTTGGCGAACTCGGCGGCGCGCGGGGCCGCGAGCTCGGTCGGCGCGTCGGCGAACTCGGCGGCCCGCGGGGCCGCGGGCTCGGTCGGCGCGTCGGCGAGCTCGGCGGCGCGCGGGGCCGCGAGCTCGGCGGCGCGCGGGGCCGCGAGCTCGGCTTGGGCGCCTTCGGGGCGCGCGGCGCGGCGCGGCGCGGGCGCCTCGGGCGGGGCCGCGGCGGGCCCGGGGGCGCGGGGGCGGCCGTTCGTCGGGGGGGGGGTGTTCAACGACGGTTCGCTCCCATGACGTCGCCCCGCGGCGATGGGCTTCCCCTACCAAATCGGCCGGGCGCCGGCAATGCGGGCGGGGGGGCCTTGCAAAATGGGCCAAATGGCGTTAGGTCGCTCCCTCCATTTTTCGAGGGGGTGCCGGGCCGAAAGACCCCCCCGCCTGAGGACGTCATGAAAGAAGGCATTCACCCCGACTACAAAACGGCACGCGTCGTGTGCGCGTGCGGCACTTCGTACGAGACGCGCTCGACGCGCGGCAACTTCAGCGTCGACGTCTGCGCGGCCTGCCACCCGTTCTACACGGGCAAGCAGAAGCTGCTCGACGCGCAGGGCCGCGTCGACCGCTTCCGCCGCCGCTACGAGACCAACAAGGGCGGCAAGGCGGCCGGCTGACGAGGTCGAGCGGGCGGGCCCCGGCGTCCTTCCGGGCCCCCTCGCGCGCTTGGCATGCTGACGTTGCCTCGCGGGCGCGCTAGGTTCTTGGTCATGCAAGCAGGCAACGAGGCGCCCGGCAACGAGGGGCGCCGTCCGTATATTGGGGGCCAGGCACTCCTCGAGGGCGTGATGATGCGCTCGCCGCACTCGTTCTCGATCGTGTGCCGGCGGCGCTCGGGCGAGCTCGTGGTGCGCGAGCGGCCCATCGTCGACGCGCGGCAGGGGGCGCGGGGCTGGCCGCTGGTGCGGGGGGTGATGACGCTCGTCGAGTCGCTGCGGCTCGGGTCCGAGGCGCTGCGCTTTTCGGCCGAGATCTACGAGCGCGACCTGGCCGAGGCCGAGGCCGAGGGGGCGCCGAAGCCGAAGCCGCCCTCGGCGCTCGCGACGCTCTCGTGGCCCGTCGTCGCGCTCGCGCTCGCCTCGCCCGACGACGCGCCGGGCCCCGCCGCCGACGAGGGCGGCAAGGGGGCGAAGGGCGCGCAGGCGCTGATGATCGGCGTGGCGCTGCTCATGTTCATCGCCGCGCCCCAGGGCGCCGCCTGGCTCGTCAACCGGGTGCTCGGGCTCGGGCTCGACATTCGCGACGCGGGCTTTCAGCTGCTCACCGGCGCGTTCAAGCTCACCATCGTCGTCGGCTACCTCGCGCTCATTCGGCGGGTGCCCGAGATCCGGCGGGTGTTCCAGTACCACGGGGCCGAGCACAAATCGATCTCGGCCTACGAGGCGGGCGAAGAGCTCGTCGTCGCCAACGCCCGCTCGAAGACGACGCTGCACCCGCGCTGCGGCACGACCTTCCTCGTGCTCGTCGCGCTCGTCAGCGTCATCATCTTCTCGGCCGTCGCGCCCTTCTTGCCGCGCTTCGGCCTGTCGAGCGGCCTGCTCGAGAACGTCGCGCTCTTCCTGCTCAAGCTGCCCTTCATCCCCGTCATCGCGGCGGTCACCTTCGAGCTGCAGCGCTTCACGGCGAAGTTCTGCACGACCGGGCCGCTCCGGGCGCTGCTCCTGCCGGGCTTCGCGGTGCAGAAGATCACCACCGTCGAGCCCGACGACGACCAGCTCGAGGTGGCGCTCGCCTCGCTGCGCGCGGCGCTCAGCCGCGAGACCGAGCCGGCGCGCGCCCCGGCCCGGGTGACCGAGAGCACCTTCGCCTCGTACGAGACCTTCGTGCAGAAGGGCGTGTTCTCGACCCCCTGAGCCGGGGGCCGCCCTCGCCGCCATGCTGCCCCTCGAAAAGCTCGAGACGGTCGCCAAGCGCTATCGCGAGCTCGAAGGCCTGCTCTGCTCGCCCGACGTCATCAACGACGTGCCGCGGGCGCGCAAGCTCAACGAAGAGCGGGCGCACATCGAGCCGCTGATGGCCGCCTTCGAGCAGTACCGGCGGGTCGAGCGCGAGCTGCTCGAGCACCAAGAGGCCCTCGGCGACCCCGAGCTGCGGGCGCTCGCCGAGGCCGAGCTGCCGTCCCTCCGGGGCAAGATCGGCGAGCTCGAAGACGCCATTCGCCTGCTCTTGCTGCCGGCCGACCCGCGCGACAAGCGCAACGTCATCCTCGAGGTGCGCGCCGGCGAGGGCGGCGAAGAGGCGGCGCTCTTCGCCGCCGAGCTCTTCCGCATGTACGCCCGCTACGCCGAGTCGAAAGGCTGGAAGGTCGAGCTCACCGATATGTCCGAGGCGGCCGCCGGGGGCTACAAAGAGGTGAACGCCATCGTCTCGGGCGGCGAGGTCTTCTCGCGGCTGCGCTTCGAGGGCGGCGTGCACCGGGTGCAGCGGGTGCCGGCGACCGAGGCGCAGGGGCGCATTCACACCTCGACCGCGTCGGTCGCGGTGCTGCCCGAGGCCGACGACATCGACGACGTGGCCATCGAAGAGAAAGACCTGAAGATCGACATCGCCGCGAGCGGCGGGCCCGGCGGCCAGGGCGTCAACACGACCAACAGCGCCGTGCAGATCCGGCACATTCCGACGGGCATCATCGTCAAATGCCAAGACGAGCGCTCGCAGCTCAAGAACAAGGCGAAGGCGATGAAGGTCTTGAAGAGCCGGCTTCTCGCGATGGAGCGCGAGAAGCAAGAGGCCGCCATCTCGGCCGAGCGGCGGGGCATGGTGGGCAACGCCGAGCGCTCGCAGAAGGTGCGCACGTACAACTTCCCCCAGAACCGCGTGACCGACCACCGCATCGGGCTCACCCTGCACAAGCTCGACCGCATCGTCGAGGGCGACCTCGACGAGCTCATCTCGGCCCTGCGCACCCACCACCAGGCCGAGCTCTTGCGCCTCGAGGGCGGCGCCGACGGGGGGGCGCCGTGAGCCCGCGCTCGGTCCGCCCCGACGCCGACGCGCTGCTCGCCGCGCTCGTGCTCGCGCCCGGCGTCTACTCGCGCAACCGCTTCTTCGACCTCTACCGCGACGACGTCTTCGTCCGGGTGCGCGCGCGCGCGGCGCAGCTGCGCGGCGTCGTGCGCGACCTCGGCGGCAAGGCCAAGGTCGACGGCCCCGAGCGGCGCGAGGGCCCCGAGGGGTCGGTCCGCTTGCGGTACGGCATCGCCGCCATCAACTACCGGCGCTCGGTCACGCTCTCGCGCTTCGAGGCCGCGCTGCTCGACGTCGCGCTCGCGCGCGCGCGCAACGAAGCGCCCCCGCCCGACGCGTCCGGCCGCGTGAGCGAGGTGCTGCGCCGCCTCGCCGACGCCGCCTGAGCGAGCCGCCGCGCCGGCCCGCCGACGCCGCCCGAGCGAGCCGACGCCGCCCGAGCGAGCCGCCGCGCCGGGGCGGGCGCGCGGCCGCGACGAGGCGCTTGCCCCCGGCGCGCGACCGGACAACGAGACGGGGCCGCATGAGCGAGACCAACCCGCCCAGCTTCGAAGAAGCCATCCAGCGCCTCGGCAAGATCGTCGAAGAGCTCGAGGGGGGCGACCTGCCCCTCGAGGCCTCGATCGCGCTCTTCGAAGAGGGCATCCGGCTCGCCCGCGCCTCGCAAGAGCGCCTCGACCGGGCCGAGAAGCGCATCGAAGAGCTCCTGAGCGTGTCCGAGTCGGGCGACGCGCACACCCGCCCCTTCGGCGCCGACTGAGCGAGCCGCCGCGCGCGGGCTTCGGCACCGAGGGAACGAGGCGCCGGGCGCGGGCTACGGCGCCGACCGGGCGAGGCGCGGGGGGCGGCAGGCGCGCCGGCGGGCGGTCGCGAGGCCGCCGCGAGCCTGCGACGTCGTTCGGGGCCGGGCGCGGGCGCCAGAAATTTGGGGCCAGCCGTCCCCCCGCGCTACGTCCTAGGGCGACCGTCAGGAGCCCGCGCCGCGCGCGTCGCCCCGGACGGTCGCCGCGTCGCGCCGTCGCGGCCGGGGGGGCAGGCCCCGCCGGCCGCGGGCGCGCCTTAGCGCCCGAGCGAGCGATGGCCCTTGCCCGCACCGACACCGAACTGCGCCCCCTCTGCAAGCGCGCCGAGCAGCTGGCCGCTCGTCGCCGCGAGCCCCTCTCCACCGTCCACCTGCTCATGGCCATCAGCGCCCCGGGCAGCGCCGCGTCCGGCGTGCTCGAGGCGCACCGCATCACGCCGCAGCGGCTCGAGCGGCTCGTGCACTCGACCGTGGGCGACGAGTCCGACGCGATCGCCAAGGTGGTCGACGAGGCGCTCGCGCTCGCCTCGCGCACCCAGGCGCGCATGCCGAGCGCGCTGCACCTCTTGCTCGCCCTCCTGAGCTCGCGGCGCTGCGTCGCCTACCGCGTGCTCGAGCAGGGCGAGGTCGATCTCGCGCGCCTGCGCAGCGCCGCGATGCAGGTCGCGATCGGGGCCGCGCCGGCGTCCGCCCGCGCCGCGGCGAGCGCGTCCGCCCCGCCGCCCTCGGCCGGCCCGGCGCCCGCGCCGCGCCGCGCCGCCGCGCGCGGCACCGTCGTGAGCCTGCTGCCGGCGGTCCGGCCGCGCCGCCCGCTGCCCGCGCCGGGCTCGCTGGGGCCGCCGAGCGCCGGCGGGCCGTCGTCGGGCGTGGGCGTCGCGGGGCCGTCGTCGGGCCTGGGCGTTGCGGGGCCGTCGTCGGGCGCGGGCGTCGGGGGGCCGTCGTCGGGCCCGGGCGCGGCGACGGCGGCGCCCTCGGGCCCCGCGGCGGTGCCGAGCGCGCCGTCGTCGGGGGCGCCGGGCGCTTGGGCCGGGCCCGCGCCGTCGCCGCGGCCGGCGGCGGGCCTCGCGCGCTTCGAGCTCGATCCGAAGCGCTTCCCGCTGCTCTCGTCGCTGGGCCGAAACCTGACGTTGGCGGCCGCCCGCGGCGAGCTCGCCCCGGTCGTCGGGCGCGAGGCCGAGGTCGATCGCTGCCTCGATGTGCTGGCCAAGCGCCAGGCCAACAACCCCGTTTTGGTCGGCGCGCCGGGCGTGGGCAAGTCGTCGATCGTGCGCGCGGTCGCGGCGGCCGCGGCCGCCTCGCCGCCCGGCTCGGCCGACGCGCGCGTGTTCGTCGAGCTGACGGCGGCCGAGCTCCTGGGCGGGACGGGCGTGCGGGGGGCGCTGGCCGAGCGCTTCGCGACGCTGCGCCAGGAGGTCCGGGCGGCGCGGGGCGAGGTGGTGCTGGCCTTCGACGACATTCATCAGCTCTTCGGGGGCGAGACCGAGGCCGAGCTCGGCGCCGAGCTGCGCCAGGCGCTCGCGCGCGGCGAGCTGCCCTGCCTGGGCACGGCGACGCCCGAAGACTTCCGGCGCGTGCTCGAGCCCGACCCCTCGCTCGCGCGGCGCCTCTCGCCCATCTTCGTCGACGAGCCGCCGCCCGAGCAGACGGTGGCGATCGCGCGCCAGGGCGCCGACGCGCTCACGGCCTACCACGGCGTGCGCTTCGGCGACGACGTGGTGGCGGCCGCGGTCGCCTGGACCTCGCGCTACCTGCCCGGGCGCGCGCTGCCCGACAAGGCGCTCGCGGTGCTCGACCTCGGCGGGGCGCGGGCGCGGCGGCAGGGGCTCGACCCGGTGCCGCTCGAGACGCTGGCACTCGTCGTCTCCGAGCAGAGCGACGTGCCGCCCGAGCGCCTGCTCGAGGCCGACGGCGAGCGCATGCTGGCGCTCGAGTCGGTGCTCGCCGAGACCGTCGTCGGCCACGGCAAGGCGCTCGCGCGCATCGCGGCCGTCCTGCGGCGCAACGCCGCCGGCCTGCGCGGGCGCCGCCCGGTCGGCACCTTCTTGCTGCTCGGGCCGACCGGCGTCGGCAAGACCGAGACGGCCAAGGCCGTCGCGCAGGCGCTCTTCCACAGCCCCGACGCGATGACGCGCATCGACCTGACCGAGTACGCCGAGCCGCACGCGCTCGCGCGCCTGGTCGGCGCGCCGCCCGGCTACGTGGGCCACGAGGCCGGCGGGCAGCTCACCGAGGCGGTGCGGCGCCGGCCCTACCAGGTCATCCTGCTCGACGAGATCGAGAAGGCGCACCGCGACGTGCTCATGGCCTTCTTGCAGGTCTTCGACGAGGGCCGCCTGACCGACGGCCGGGGGCGCACGGTCGACTTCACCAACGCGGTCATCGTGCTCACCTCGAACCTCGGCGCCCAGGCCGCGGCGGCCTCGCCCGCCGGGCGCATCGGCTTCGAGCGCGGCGGGGCGGCCGAGCGGCGGCCCGCACCCGACCCGGCCGCCGTCGTCGCCGCCGCGCGCGCCGCGCTGCCGCCCGAGTTCTACAACCGCATCGACGAGGTGCTCGTCTACGCGCCGCTCGCGCGCGACGAGGTGCGGAGCGTCGCCGAGCGCCTGCTCGAGGGCCTCGCCGAGACGCTCGCGCGCGAGCGGGGCGTCGCGCTCGACTTCGGCGCGGGCGTCATCGAGGCGCTGCTCGCGCACGGCTACGACCCCGAGCTCGGCGCCCGCCCCATCAAGCGCGCCATCGCCGTGCACGTCGAGGCCCCGCTCGCGGAGCTGCTGCTGCGCGGCGAGGCCCCGCCCGGCGCCCGCGTCCGCTTCGAGCTCGACGCGTCCGGCGCGCTCGTGCCCCGCGCCTCGCCCCCGCCCCGCCCCTGACGCCTCGCCGCCCCCGACGCCCGGCCGCCCCTGACGCCTCGCCGCCCCCGACGCCCGGCCGCCCCCGACGCCTCGTCGCCCCCGACGGTCCCGCCGTCCCTGACGCCTCGCCGCCCCCGACGGCCCCGCCGTCCCTGACGCCCCCCCTCGACGGCCCGCCGTCCCTGACGCCTCGCTGTCCCTGACGCCTCGCCGTCCCTGACCCCCGGCCGCCGCCGCCCCGGCCGTCGAGGCTTCTGCCCAAAGGAGACCACCATGAAGACGCCCCGCCTCGGCCGACTCGGCCTCTGCCTCGCCGCCGCCCTCGCCCCCGCGCTCGCCGCCGCCCAGGCGCCTCCCGCCGGCGCCGCCCCGCCGCCGGCCGTCGCCCCGCCGCCCCCCGTCGCCCCGCCGCCGGCCGTCGCGCCCGCCCCGGCGCCCGCGCCGCTCGCGGCCGCGTCCTTCCCCGAGGCGCCGGCGCCGGCCGTCAACGATCACACCCGCGTCGTCGGCAGCTTCGGCGTCGGCTGGTTCGGCCTCAGCAACGTGCCCATCGCCGCCGAGAACGGCGGCCGCGACTCGATCGCGGCGCCGGCGATCGGGGTGCGCTACTGGGTCAACGATCTGCTGGGCATCGACGCCGGGCTCGGCTTCGCGACCTCGAGCAGCTCGTCCGAGGTGGGCGACGCCAACGCCGACGGGCTCTCGCGCACCGCGTTCTTGGTGCACCTCGGCGTGCCGCTCGCGCTCGCCGCGGGCCGGCACTACATCTTCGAGGTCGTGCCCGAGGGCAACTTCGCCTACGCCAGCGGCAACACGGGCGACGCCACCGACGTCGACGTGCAGGGCCTGCGCTTCGAGGTCGGCGCCCGGGCCGGCACCGAGATTCAGTTCGGGTTCATCGGCATCCCCGAGCTGGCGCTCGAGGGCAGCGTCGGGCTCTTCTTGCGCTCGGACAGCTACAAGGCGTCGCCCAACGCCGGCGACGACATCAAGCAGAGCGATTTTCTCATTTCGACCTCGAACATCAACAACCCCTGGGACTTCTTCCGCAGCAACGTCGCGGCGCGCTATTATTTCTGAGCGCCCCCCCCGGCGCCGCGGAGGCCCCATGGCACGATCGTACCGCCCCACCACCGCCACCCCCCTCGCGCTCGCCCTCGCCGCGCTCGCCGCCTGCTCGGCGGGCGGCGGCCCGGGCGGCCGGGGCCCCGACGACGACCCGCGCGGGGTCAACGAGCGCGTGCGCGCGCTCGTGCAGCGCTTCACCTACGGCGACGCGGGCCCCTACGAGGGCCCCGCGGGCGACGGCAACGTCTTCGGGGGCGAGTCGAGCGGCGGCCCCTTCGAGGGCGCCGACCTGCCCGGCGTCATCGGCCCCCCGGCCGCCGCCGCCGGCGCCTACGAGCGCAGCGGCCCCTGCGACGCGTACTGCACGTTCGCGGCGGGCTGCCTCGGCGTTCCGGTGCCGAGCTCGTGCGCGGGCGCGTGCGGCGAGGCCGTGGGCGAGGTCGTGCGGTCCTTCGGCGAAGATTGCGCCGCGCCCCTGCTCGAGATCTACACCTGCGTCGCCGACGTGCTCATCTGCGACCGCGACCCCCGGTTCGTCGACGAAGAGGGCGACGTCACCATCCGGGTCGACGCCGACGCGCTCGAGCGCTGTGCGGGGGCCCTCGACGGCCTCCGGGCTTGTACCAACCAGCCCAACTTCGACCTCGGCGACCTGTTCGACGACGACGACGACGACGACGACGACGAGGCCGACCCGCCCAACGGCGACGCCGCCCCCCGCTGAGGCGGGTCTACGGCCCGGCTCGAGCTCCGGGCGGTGGCCGAAATGCGCGCCCGCTGGGGCGCGCTCGCGTCGCGGCCTGCCACGGCGTCGCGGGTTGCCACACGGGGTGAGGCGGGAGCGCCGTCGGGCGCGTGTGGCGGCGCCGCAAGGCCCGTGCGCGCCGCGTGCTGCCGCGCCCCACGCGGGCGGCGACCGAGCGGCGCGGGCGCGGCGCGCGTTACTGAGTTCGAAGCGAAAACCGGGGCCCGCGCGGCGCGGGCGCGCTTCTTGCTCGACCGTCGTTTGCGATGCAACGGTCGACTCGATTCTCCCGCGGGCCCTGGGCGGCGGTCATCGCCGCGGCGGCGTTGCTCGGGTGCGCCGACGAGGCCGTCGACGACCTCGAGTCGACCGCCACCGCGCAGGCGCCCATCGAAGACGGCGTCAACGACGACGACCACCTCGGCGTCGTGCGCGTGGTCCGGCCCCGCTCGCTCGACGTGCCCGGCGACAAGGGCGGGCAGTGCTCGGGCGTCGTCGTCGCCCCGAACCTCGTGCTGACCGCGCGCCACTGCGTCAGCGCGCTGAAGCCCGCCAAGTCGCTCTGCGACGGCACGACCTTCCACCCGACGCAGACGCTCACCGTCGAGATCGTGGGCCTCTCCGACGCGCTCGACAGCCTCTCGGTACCCGCCCAGAACGTCGCGGTGCCCGGCGAGGGCGACGAGCTCTGCGGCCACGACGTCGCCCTCTTGCGCGTGCCGACGCTCGTCCGCGCCCTGCGCAAGCGCGGCGTGCCGATCTACGAGCCCCGCTTCGAGAGCAACGTGCGGCGCAGCGAGTCGTACCGGGCCGTCGGCCTCGGCGCCTACAACGCCAAGGGCTTCGGCGTCGGCACGCGCCGCGAGCGCGACGGGCTCTCGGTCGACTGCGCCGGCCGGTCCTGCCGCAGCGAGGGCGTGGGCGAGCGCGAGTGGCGCGGCTCGGACGCCATCTGCAGCGGCGACTCGGGCGGGCCCGCGCTCGACGCGGACGGCCGCCTCATCGGCATCGTCTCGCGCTCGAACAGCAGCGACTGCAGCAAGCCCGTCTACGCCTCGGTCTACGCCTGGCGCGGCTGGCTGCGCGACGAGGCGCTCGCGTCGGCCCGCCTCGACGGCCTCGCGCCGCCCACCTGGGCCACCACCACCTTCGCCGAGCCGGCCTCGGCCGAGGGCGAGGCCTTCGGCGACGAAGGCGAGCTCGGCGGCGGCTGCGCGGCGGGCGCCGCGCCCCCCGGCCGCGGGGCCTGGGCCCTCGCCGCCCTCGTCATGACCGCGGCGCTCGCCCGGCGCCGGCGCGTCACGGCCCGCTGACGGGGGGGGCGCGAAGCGCCCTCGCGACCCCGTCGAGAAGGCGCCCCGCTTCTGCCTCCCCCGCCCGCCGGCCCGCCGCCCTTCGGCCGCCAGCGTGACGGCCTAACGCCGCCGTCGCAAGCTGCCTGATGCGGCCGGCGACGACCGGGTCTTCCAGCATGCGGGCGAGGGCCATTTCGAGCGAGGCCCTGTCGTCAGGGAAGTACTGCTGGTCACCGAACGCTACGTTGACGGGGTACCCGGACCGAGCCAGCTCGAACTCGCACAGGGGCACCTCACCCCGGGGGCCCTGCGCCACGAGGGCCGGGTACTTTTCTTTCGGCGTGAAGGCGCCCGCCGCGCCGATGACCCAGCTGAGGTCCGGCGTCGCGCGAGAGACCGAGCCACGCCGGACGCTGACGTTGCTGCCCACCACTTCGGTGAGCTGGCGGCTCAGCTCGTCGAGCACCTCGTCGACCTCACGCTCGGCACGTGTCGCGTCATCATGGGCGGACAAGCCTCGTTGGAGTGCGGCTTTGAAGTCGGTGGTCATGAGCAGAGACCTCTTCAAGTGGCGGATGCGCTATGCCTGAGGGTAGTGACCACGGGCAGATGGTCAAAGGGCCTGGACCGGCTCGTGACGCTCGCGACGAGGTCGGGCAGGCGAAGCGGGCCGGTGAGGCTCTCGTCGAGCTGCCAACCGGGCGCGGTCAGGAAGGAAGCCGACACGAGAACCTGGTCGAAGGTGTACCACCGGGTTGATGGCGTGCCGCGCCGGTAGAAGTACGTCCCGGCGCCCGCGGGGGTCGCCGGGTCGTCGGGGTGCGGGGCGGCCTCCCCGAGGTGCCGCCAGGAGGCATTATAGAGTAGCTCCCGGGGCTTCTGCCGCGCGAGCTCCCGGTCGCGCGTGCTCCCGATCCCTTCGGCGATCGAGTGGTCGAAGGGCTCATCGTTGAAGTCGCCCACGACGACCAAGTATGGCGGCGCCTCGGGCGGCGAGTGGGCGATGAGCGACCGGAATATCTGGCGGACCACCTCGCCCAACCGGTTTCGCTTCGGGCGCTGCTGCTCATCGTGCTGCCGCGAGGGCCAGTGGGCGATCACGAGGTGAATCTCGGGCGCCCCTCCGGCCCGAAGCGTGGTGACCGTCTGGCGGGTGACGACGCTCCCTTCGCTGATCGGCGCGGTGAACTGCAAGGGCCCCACCTCGACCCTCGACTCGTCGAACAAAACGCCGATTCTCACCTCGTCGTGCCGAGGGCTCGGTCGCTGGCGCCAGCGGGCGCCGGGCTGCAACTCGTTGAGGCGCCGTCGCAAGTCGTCAAGGTGGGGGCGAGCCGTCTCTCCGAGGAGAAAGACATCGACGAGGGCGAGCCGCCGGGCGGCAGCGAGGACGCCGCCAGCGGCTTCGAGGTGCCCGGCCTCGGCCTTGCCGTTGCGCAAGGAGGTGTTCCACCAGCCAATGCGTAGGGCGATGTTCTCGGCGGTCGACATGCGAATGGCTCTCGGTATCTTAGCCCGCTCCGCGGTGACTCGCAGCGCGCCGCTCGAGTCGGGCGACGTCCCAGGCTTCCGCCTCGGTACCGCCGCCCCCTCCGCGCCGAGCCTGCCCTACTCCGGCCAGCGCCTCCGCCGCTTGATCTCGCCCCGCAACGCCTCGAGCTCGCCCAGGCCCATCGCCTCGAGCCGCGCCCGCTGCCCTTCGGTCGGCGCGAGGCCGAGCACCTCGCACAGATCGAGCACCGCCGTCCGCAGCCCCGCCTCGCGGCCCCGCGCTTCGCCCCGCGCCTCGCCCTCGCGCACCCGCGCTTCGACGAGCTCGGCCACGTCGCGCACCCAGCGCCCCAGCTCGGCCGCGTCGTCGGGCGGCGGCGGCAGGCCTTCGGGCAGCGGCTCGCCCGGGGCGGGCGGACGGGGCAGCGACGAGCTGACGGCGTCGGGACCGCGGAACGAGGCGAGCTTCTCGAGGCACACCTCGCGCACGCGCGCGGCGAGGCCGAGCACCCGCGCTTGCAGGGCGGCGAGCTCGTCGGGCGTGATGCGGTACGAGGGCGTGTAGCGCGCTTCGATATAAGCTTTCTTCAACAAGAGGAAGAGCCGGTTGTCTTCGGCGGTGCCCCGGGGCAAGGCGCCCTCGAGCCGCGGGTGCTGCGCGGCGGCGCTCTTGCCGAGCGCTTCGAGGTCGTGCGAGCGCTCTTTGTACCCGCTCAAGACCAGGCTGGCGGTGTGAAAGTAGCGCTCGGCCGCCTGGTGCAGCAGAAAGGCGGCGTGGCTGAGCAGGCCGCGCGCGGCGTAGTAGCGGCAGCCATGAAAGAACCCGCTGGCGCTCTCGAACCAGTGGGTGAAGTTCTTCTGGCCGAGGTCGAGGCGCTCGTCGTCGTTGAGCGCCTTGGGCGTCGCGAGGGTGACGTGCCGCGCGTCGTAGAGCACGACCCCCTCGCGCACGACGTCGACGAAGAAGTACTGCCCCATTCGGATCTCGCGGTTGACGAACGTGACCGCGTGCGCGATGAGCGTGACGGGCGTGGGGGCGGCCGCCTCGCGCAAGCGCGCCTCGAGCTCGCGCCAGAAGCCGACGTCGTCGGCCAGCGCGGGGTCGTGGGTGACGGCGAGCAGGTCGAAGTCGCTCTGGTAGCCGGTCTCGGGGTCGTCGACCCAGTCGCCGCGGGCGTGGCTGCCGAAGAGCACCAAGAGCCCGAGCGGCACCCGCTCGCGGAAGAGCGCGGCGATCTGGCCGAGCTTCGCGCGTTTGGCGTCGGGCAGGTGATCGAGAGACGTCTTCATCGCGTATCGCCCCCGTTGAGGGCTACGAGCCATGGCCCCTACGGCCGCAGCACCTGAGCCCCCCATGCCGAGATACTTTGCCTGTGAAAGGGCGGAGGGCAAGCGGAGCGAGCGCCTCGCCGTCAGCTACCGTGACGCCCGGGGGCTCCGCCCGGCTCGAGTGCATCGGCTCGCGCGCCTCGAGCTGCGTCTCGCGCGCCTCGGTGACGCTCCGGGGGCTCCGCCCGGCTCGAGTGCGTCGGCGGTGATGCTCGCCAGGCCCACGGCGCGCGTGGCGTCCCTGGTCGTAGAGGCCGTCGGTGGTAAGATGGCCCTGTCATGGCGAACACTCGGCCGGGCCCGGCGGGGCCGAGGGCGCAGGCAGGGGCGGCGCGGCGAAAGCACCTCGAGATCCTCCTCGCGCGGCTCACGGCTCATGCGGACGTCGTGCGGCACCACCTGCCCGGTACGACGCACAACGCGACGCTCGGGCACGCCGCCGAGGGTGGCGTGCGCGACGTCCTTCGCCAGGTGCTGCCGCAAAGGCTCGCGGTCACGTCGGGCTTCGTTCGGCGGCCCGCAAGGCGATCGAAGACGCGCTTCTGACCGAAGAGACGGTGCCGCACGTCCTCTACTGTCGTGCCCTCTCGGGGGGCGAGAGCTACCTCGCATTTTACGACTACATCAAGAACAAGGTCAGGTTCTACGTCTACGGGGGTGACCTGGTATCCGCCTTCGCCGGCTTCTTGCGGATCGTGACCTCGTATCATGAGTACTCGCCGGCCATCATCGAGCGTGTGCTTGACAAGGCCCGGGCGGCGCTCCAGGGCGACGCGGACAACCCCCTCGCAAAGCAGGTGAAGATCAACGAACGGGCCGACGCTTACGTTGTCTTCTCGGTGAACCTGGGCAACGAAGACCCGGAGACGAAGCGGCACATCTTTGCCCTCTTGCGCGAGACGTTGATCCCTTGGCTGAAGAGGGACGTGCCGGCGACGAACGCCGATCAGGCTCCGCAGGCGGCCGGGAGCGTCTGAACGTGCCGGCCCGGGGCGACGCTGGGGACAGCGTCGCGCCCGGTGCGACCCCGGCCCGGCGTGCACGGACGCTCGGGACTGCGCTGCGGGTGAGCCCGCCCCCGCCGCGCTCCCTCGCCCCGCCCCTCGTAACTCCGCCCCGCCGTCGTCGCCCCCCTCGCCCTCGTCGTCGTCGCGCGGCGGCGCGCCGCCCTTCGACCGGTAGAGCTTGTCGAGCTGAAACGCCTGCGCGAGCGCCGGGTTGCCCCCCAGCCTCGCCGCCGCGCCCGCCGCGCGCCGCGCCCGCCGCGTCAGCCGCACGATGAGCCCGTCGAGCAGGTCGAGCGTCTCGGTCTCGACCGGCGTGCCGCGCCGCGCGACGTCCGTCTGGTCGGCCTGCCGCAGCGCCTGCGTCGCCGCCTCGAGCGCCCCGACCGCCTCGTCCGCGCCCTCGGCCGCCGCGGCCACGGCGGGGTCTTTGAGCGCGGCGGCGAGCTGTGCGAGCTGCTGGGCCAGGGGCTCGGCCTTGGTCGGCCCGACGCGCGTCAGCGCGAGCGCGGCGGACGCCTTGCGCTCGGCCTCGCGCGCCTCGGGCGCCGAGCTCTCTTCGAGATCTTCGTGGGCCGAGGCGAGCAACGCCCGCGCGCTCAACCGCGCCGCCTGCGCCTTTCGCACCGCCTCGACGTAGGCCTTGCCCGTCGCCTTCTTCGTGCCCTTGACCGCGTCGCGACCCACGCCCGCCTCGAGCAGCGCGTCGCGCGCCTCTTCGAGCCGCTTGGCGTCCTTCGACGAGAAGCCCGGCAGCGCCTTCGCGTGCTTGGCGTACGCGCCCAGCGTCTGGTTTGCCTGGTCGAGCGTGTCTTGCGAACCATACTGCTCGCCTAGCTTGATGAGCTTCGTTCGCAACGCTTCGGGGATGGTGCTCAAATCGATCGGCATGGGGCGCGACGGTAGCGTAGGCGTTTGACCGTAGGAACCTCCTGGCGGCCGTCGAACGCGCGGCGGCGGGGCGAGAGCGTCGGGGCTCGCCCGACGATCGCTGCGGGGCGCCGCGCGGCGGCGGTCGGGGCTCGCGAGGCCGCCGCCGGGGCTCGCGAAGTCGCTGCCGGGCGGGGCGGGGCCACCCCGGTGCGTCGCGCGGCCGCCGCTGCGCGACGCGCGGCCGCCGCCGCGCGCCGTGTAGCCGCCGCTGCGCGTCGCAAGAACGCTGCTGTGCGCGTCCCAACCGCCGCCGGAGGTCGCAGGGCCGCCGCTGCGTGTCGCACGAGCGATTCGGCGCTCGTGAGGGCCGCCTCTGGGGGGCGCAAAGCCGGCGCCGGGGCCGGCGAGCCAACGCGGCAGGTTGCCAAGGTCGCCGCGGTCGCTCGCGAGGTCGCCGCGGTAGCTCTCGAGAGCACCGCGGTAGCTCGCGGTATCGCCGCCGTCGGGCCGAAAAAGGCGGCTGCGCGCCCCGAGAGCGCCGCTGTGGGTGATTGGGCGCTGCTGTGGGGGGGCTTGCAGCAGCTGTCGATGTTCGGAGCAGCAAGCGACGGGGCGGCGGGCCCCCGAGGGAAATCGGGGGCCGCCCGCCGCGCCCGGCCCGATTGTTGTTGAGCCGAATCATACCATCCGTTCCTGATCGGACCCGGAATCGACCTGGCGCGACGTTTCCCCCGACTGAAGTCGGGGGCAGCGAACGCCCCTTCGTGCCGCGCGGAATCGAGCCGGTTCGGCACGCAAAGTCCGGCCCTCGCTGGGGCCGGACTCCCGCGGGCTCCGCCCCCGGGCGAGCGCGCGAGCGGCTCGCTTCGCGGGAGCCCTGCCTCTGGCAGGGCTTTGACGGCCGTTTCCAAGGGCGTTCGCTGCCCCGTACTTTAGTGCGGGGCCGCCCGCCGCGCCCGGCCCGATTCCTGAATCCGAATAAGATCAGAGGGTGTTCAGATCGAGGAAGAGCACGGTCCCGCCGTCGGCTTCGGGCACCGCGAGCAGGCGACGGTCGGGGTCGAAGCCGTGGTCGGCGGGGCGCAGCAGGCGCTGCCGGAGCACCTTGCCCTCGCCCTGGTCGAAGGGGGGGGGCGAGGTCGTCGTCGGGGTGACGCGGAAGAGCCGGTTGCCGTTGATGTCGATCAACGTCAGGTCGCCGTTGGTGTCGAACTCGATGCCGTCGAGGGTGCCGAGGCGTTGGGTGATGAAGCGCACCTCGAGCTGGCCGTCGCCGTCGTTCAGGTCGGCGAGGTCGAGCGCGATGACGGCGCCGAGCTTGTCGACGGTGTTGTTGGGGACGTTGAGGTTGGCGCCGGTGCAGGCGAGCAAGAGGCGGGGGTTGGCCGCGTCGGTCTCGTCGACCAAGAGCCCGTTCGGCGACTCGAGGGCGGCGCCCTTGGCGAGCACCTGGGGGGCGCCGCCGTTCGCGTCGAACTTGTAGATCATGCTGTTGCGGTTGTCGGACACGTAGACGTCGCCGGTCGCTTTGTGCACCGCGACGTCGTTGAGGAAGATCTTGGACGGCTCGGGGACGTCGGGGTCAATGCCGGCGACCTGGGTCGTGGCGAGCCGGGCGCCGTCGGCGACGTTGATCGTGGCGAGCCGGTCGACGTCGGAGACGTACAGCTTGCCGTCGTGGATGCGAATGCCCTTGGGCTCGGCCAAGCCCGTCGCGAACTTCTCGGCCGTGACGGACTTGCCGTCGGCGGCGACCTTGGCGATGAAGCCGTCGGGGGCGGCGCCGGTGGGCCCCTGGCACGAGACGTACCAGGCGTTCGAGGTGGGGTCGAACTGGGCGCTCTCGGGCCGCTCGCACACCTTCAGGCCGGGCGAGCCGCCCGCGCCGCCCGCGCCGCCCGCGCCGCTCGCGCCGCCCGCGCCGCCCGCGCCGGAAAGGCCCGTCGAGCCGCCCGCGCCGCTCGTGCCCGCGCCGCCCGGAGCCCCGCCCGTGCCGCCGGTCTCGTTCGGCTGGCCCGCCGCGCCGCTGCGCCCGCCCGTGCCGCCCGTGCCCCCAGACCCGCCCGTGCCGCCCGCAGGTTGGTCGTCGTCGTCGCCGCAGGCGGCCAAGGCGGTGCAAGCCGAGAGCGCCAGGGTCAGAAAGAAGCCGTACATTTTCTTCATCGGTCAACTCCCCATTCGGGTTAGGCGAGGGAGCATAGGCGCCCCGGTCACTCGCCGCGAGCGAGGGGTTCGTCGTGCGTCCCGCCCCGAGCCGTCGGGCGCGGCGGGGGGTCACCGGGGCCGGGGCCGGCCGCGGCGGGGGGTCACCGGGGCCGGGGCCGGCCGCGAAAGCACAGGAGCCCGAGCAGGGCGCCGACGGCCATCAGCGGCAGCGTCGGCAGGGCGTGGCCAATCAGGATGTGCCAACGGTCGGCCAGGGCGCAGTGCATGTGCACGAGCGCGTGCGCCCAGGTCGCCGCGGCCGTGCCGAGCGCGGCGCCCACCAGGGCCGGCGCCGGCACGAGCATGCCCCGCTTGAGCAGCAGGAGCAGCCCGAGCAGCGGCAGGGCGAGGGCCATCGACAGGCCGTCGCAGATCAGGCTGTTGCGCACGAGCTCGCCCCAGCCCGCGACCGAGGCCGACGAGGCGGCGGGCGAGACGAGCGCCATCGACACGAGCGAGAGCGCCGGCGGCAGCGCGGCGAGCGCGACGAGGGCGACGGCGGCGGGCGGGCCCACCATGGCCCGGCCGCGGGCGGCGGCGACCCAGGTGAGGCTGGCGGCGCCGACCGCGAGCAGCGCGAGCGTGCCGGACGCGTAGGGCGCGGGCAGCTCGGCCCAGTCGCGCCGCAGCCCGAGCACCAGGAGCGCGGCGGCGCACCAGAGCGCGAGCGCGGCGGCGGCCGCGAGCGAGCGGGCGCGGAAGGCGCCGGGCTTGGTGGCCGGGGTCTTCGCGACGTCGGCGAGGATGCGCGCGCGCAGCGCGGCGGGGGGCGGGGGCGGGGTCATGACGTCTCGGACTTCGTGGGGGCGCCGCCGGCCTCGCGACCGAGCACGTCGCCCAGCCGCTTGCGCAGCGACTCGTACGCCCGGTGGGCGCGCAACTTGACCGTCATCTCCGTCGTGCCGAGCACCGCCGCCGCCTCGCTCACGCTGAGCCCCTGTTGCTTGAGCAGGCGGAAGGCCGTCGCCTGCGTCTCGGGCATCTCGCCGAGCGCGCGCTCGATGCGCTCGGCGAGCCGCCGGGCCTCGACCTCTTCGTCGGCGCCGGCGTCGGGCGCGGGCACGCCCGGATCGCTCGGCCGCTCGCGCTCGCCGCCGCCCTGCCAGCCCTCGTCGAGGCTGTGCGCCTCGCGCCGGCGCGAGCGCACGCTGTCGAGGAAGAGCCGCCGGCCGATCGCGTACGCCCAGGGCAGCACCGCCGCGCCCGGCCGGTAGAGGCCGCGGGCGCGGTGGATGCGCAAGAACGCCTCGTGCGTCAGATCTTCGGCGAGCGCGCGGTCGCGGCAGAGGCGCACGAGGAAGGCGAAGAGCGGCCCCGACGCCAGGTCGTAGACCCGCCCGAAGGCCGCGTCGTCGCCCGCGGCGTAGTGGCCCATGGCCTCCTCGAGGGCGCCCGGAGCGTTCGCCATCGTCGCGAGCCATGGCACCGCGGCCCCCGCGTCACAAGGGGGCGCGCCGCCGCCGGCCCCGGGCGCGGGGCGGCCCGATGAAACCCCCTCGGCGGTCGGCATGGCGGGCTTACGCGGCTCGCGGCGCGTCGGTTTCGGTCCCGCCGGCTGGCTTCGCTCGGGCGCGCGCGGGGCGCGCTCGTACGCCCTTCGAGCGCCCCGAACTCGCCCCCCGGCCGACGGGGCGCCTCACGCCTCGGGCGCGAGTCGCCCCCGGGCCGGGGCGGCGCCTCACGCCTCGGGCGCGAGGCCGGGGCGGCGCCTCACGCCTCGGGCGCGAGTCGCCCTCGGGCCGGGGCGGCGCCTCACGGCTCGGGCGAGAGCGGCCGGCCGGTGGAGGCCGGGGCGGCGTCGGCCAGGGGCAGGGTGATGACGAAGGTCGCGCCGCCGCCGGGGCCGCTGCGCACCTGGGCGTAGCCGCCGTGCGCCTCGGCGATGTGCTTGACCAGCGCGAGGCCGATGCCGCTGCCCCGCACCCGCCCCTCGCGCGCCGCCCGGCCCCGCTCGAAGCGCTCGAAGACCTTGCGCTGCTCGTCGGGCGGCAGCCCCGGGCCGGCGTCGCGCACGTAGAGCTCGGCGGCGTAGCGGTGGCAGACGGCGCCGACCTCGAGCGTCTTGCCGTCTTTGGCGTACTTGATGGCGTTGTCGAGCAGGTTGATGAGCGCGAGCTCGATCGCCCGCGCGTCGACGCGCGCTTCGGGCAGCTCGGGCGGCAGGCGCGTCGTCAGGTCCATGCCTTCGCTCTCGGCGCGGTAGCGCACCACCTCGACCGCGCGCTGCACCACCTCGCCGAGGTCGGCCGGCGCGAAGTCGAAGGCCGCCCCGCCCCGCTCGAGCCGGGCGAAGTCGAGCACGTTCTCGATGAGCGCGCCGAGCCGCTCGCTCTCGAGCAAGATGATCTGCAGGTACTGCCGCCGCTTCTCTTCGCTCGCCGCCCGCCCCGAGTGCAGCATCTCGGCGAACATGCGCACGAGCGCGAGCGGCGTCTTCAGCTCGTGCGACACGTTCGCCACGAGCTCGATCTTCTGGCGGTTGAGGCGCTGCTCTTTCGCGACGGCGTAGAGCGCGAACGCGACGCCCGCCACGATGACGACGCACGCGCTCGCCACCAGCCCGAACTCGAGCTGCCGGCGCCGCTCGGCCTTCGCCGCGATCTCGTCGGCCGCCGTCAGCGCCACCTGCAGCCGCCAGCCGTAGAGCGTCGTCGGGAAGGGGCGCCCCACCGTGAACTCGCCCGAGGGCAGCGCCGCGCCGTAGACGAGCCGCCCCTCCTCGTCGACCACGCTGACGCGCGCCCGCCCCGTCGCGTCGGCGTACAGCCGCGGGAAGACCTCGTGCACCAGCCGCGGCACGTCGTGCCAGGCCACCACGAGGTGCCGCCGCCCCTCGACCGGGCGCTGCCAGTAGCTCAGGAGGTAGCTCTGGCCGTTGTACGTCTTGTGCAGGTGCCGCAGCTCGCCCTCGGGCGCGTGCCAGAGCTCGAAGTCGGCCAGCACGCGCCGCACCAGCAGCCGCCGGAACGCCTCGTCTTCGGGCCCCGGCGCCCGGCTGGCGAAGGCGACCACCTCGCGCCCCTCGCTGGCGAGGTCGAGCAGCAGCACCGCCCGCACCGTCGGCGTCTCGCGCGCCGCGGTCGGCAGCCAGTTCGCCCCCACCTCGTCGAGCCCGCCCGCGTCGACCTCGGCCGCGACGACGTTGTCTTGCTCGATGACCAGCCGGTCGAGCCGGTCGACCTTCTCGTTGGTCAGCGAGAGCGTCGCCTCGACCACCGACTGCTGGCGCACCTGCTCGAGCTGGAACGACGCCCGGTAGGTGTACGCGCCGATGACCAGCACCGCCGCCACCACCGTCGGCAGAAAGAAGTAAAGGGCCGAACGCCCCAGCCGGCTGCCGCCCGGCATCGCCCGCCCTCAGCGCCCGGCGCCCGCCGCCGCCCCGAGCCGCGACAGGAACTCGGCGAGCTGCTCGGCCACGTACTCGAGCGCCCGGGCGTCGGCCTCGCCGAAGGGCACGCCGTCGCTCGGGTTGCCGAGCTCGATCAGCCCCAGGCGCCCGCCCTCGCCCCCCACCGCGACGGCGACGAGGCTGCGCAGCGGCTCGCCCCCGAGCGTCCAGCGCCCGCCCTGAAAGCGCGCGTCGCCGCCCGCGTCGGGCACGACGAACGCCCCCTTCTGCCCCAGCGCCGGCGCGATCGAGGGGTCGAGCTCGGGCGTGCGCGCGCCGACCAGGCGCTGGCCCCCCGAGGGCGCGCGCGCCCCGGCCACCACGAACTCGCGCCGCCCGGCGTCGTAGACGTGGCAGAACGACAGCCGGCTCGGCACGACGCGCCCGAGCAGGGCGAGCACGAACTCGACGCCCTCGCGCTCGGACCCGATCGACTGCAGGGCCGGCATCGCCTCGAAGAGCTGCGCGAGCAGGTCGGAGGCCGAGGCGTGGCGCGGCGGCGCGAGCCCGGGCTCCCACTTCATCTTCGCCGTCAGGTTGGCGTTGAAGGGCTTGGGCGCGGGCCCCGCCGCCGCGTCGCCCTGCGGCGGCGGGGGCTTGGCCGAGGCGGGCCGCGCGGGCGGCGCGGACTTCGACGGCCGCGGCGAGGCGGCCGCGGCGGGCGGCGCCGACCCGGGCGCGGCGGGCGGCTTGGCCGAGGCGGGCCGCGCGGGCGGCGCCGACTTCGTCGCGGCGGGCGGGGGCGCCGACTTGGTGGCGGGGGGCGGGGGAGGCGCCGACTTGGTGGCGGCGGGCGCGGGGGGCGCCGACTTGGCGGCGGCGGGCGCGGGCGGCGCGGGCGTCGGCCGCGGGGCCGCCGGAGCAGGCGGCGCGGGCGTCGGTCGCGGGGCCGCCGGAGCAGGCGGCGCGGGCGTGAACGCATTCGCCTCGGCGCCGGGCCTCGCGGGGGCGGCGGGCCTCTCGGCCGCCGGCTTCAGCCCGTCGGGGAAGGCTTCTGGCGCGAGGCTGATCGCGCCGAGCAAGGGCGTCGGCTCGTCGATGAACGCAAACTCGCCCGCCATCACCGGGCTATGCTGGCCGGTCGAATCGGCCCGCGCCTCCGGCGGCAGGTACGGGGACGCCACCACCGCCGTGAGCTCTTCGGCCGCGTCGGCCACGCTCGGCAAGGGCTCTACCCCGGGCTGCTGCCGGCTCGCCATGACGGCGGGGCTGGCGATGAGGTCGTGCGACGACTGCTCGGCGATGTGCACCGGACCGAAGGCCGCTGGTGGCCAGCCCTCCGACGAATCGTTGCCGCCCTTGCCGCCGCCGCCCGTCGCCGCGTCGCGCGGCGATCTCGGCGTGCCGCCGGGGCGCGAGGACCCGGGGGGCATTGGCGTCGTCGTGGCCCCGGCCGGCGGCGTCGCCTTGACGAGGTCGGCGCGGGGCAGGGGCACCGTCTGGTTGCCGCCACCCGGCAGGGCGTTGAAGGGCGAGGGCAGGTTGCCCGGCAGCGAGGCGAAGGGCGAGGGGAACACCCCCGCCATCGACATGCCCGCCCCCCCCATCGAGCCGTGCAGCATGCGCTGCTGCAGCGGGTAGGCGACCTTGGGCTCGGGGCCGTGCCAGT
>DASTPP010000233.1:0-3893 GCA_035762175.1 Polyangiaceae bacterium
CTTGAAGGTCTCGAAGCCCGCCTGCTCGAGCGGCGTGAGCGGGCCGTCGTAGTCTTGGCCGGCCGGCGGCGGCGCCTGGCCGGCGTCGAGGAGGCCCGAGGCGCTCTTGACGGCGGCCGACGAGAACTTGCTCTCTTGGAAGAGAGCGATGAGGTCGAAGGCCACGTCGGGCGGGACGAAGTTGGTCGGCCGGCTGTGCTCCAAGAGGGCGCCCTTGGCCTGCTCGTCGAGCGTCGGCGCGCGGCCGTCGGACGTGTAGGGCGCGCTCAGCTTGACGTTGAAGACCGAGGGCACGGCGCGGAAGAGCTTGACCTCGGTGGCCGCCGGGTCGTCAACGAGCTTGACGTTCGCGGGCAGGGGGATGGTGACGCGGAAGAGGGCCTTGGTGCGGACGGTGGTGAAGTCGCTGGCGAAGTCGTCGGCGTCGATCGAGCGGAAGAGCGGGTCGTTCGGGTTCGCCTGAAAGCGCGCCTCGGCCTGGGCGGGGGTGATGGTGAAGCTCTTGGTCGGGTCGTGGCAGGTCGCGCACGACCGGCCGTTGCCGCCCGGGACGGGCGTGGCAAAGAGCACGCCCCCCAGGTCGGCGAGAAAGGACGAGGTGCTGCGGGCATTCACCTTCGTTTCGACGTCCCGCCAAGGGTCGCCGGTGGTGCCGCGGCGGTCGCCCGACGCCTCGTCGGACGCCCCGCCGGTCGTCGGGGCCTCTTCACCCTCGCCCGCGCAACCGAGTGAGATCAATGCAATGAGTGTACAAATCGCCTGTTTCCCCATGGTAGTAAGAAGATAGCTTACGCTCAAAGCAACCGTCAACGAAATAAATCAAAATTCGTAACCGTTTATTTTCTTAACACATATCTTCGTGCACACTAGAACCTACACCGGCGAGGCATCACTTACCTTGGAAAGCACCGCGTTTCAAGAAGGTTTCGCGGCGACGCGCGTTAATTTTGTTGGTCTTCGCCCCCGCCAGCTCGATTTGCGCCAAGTGGTTTGACCATCCGCGCTTCGCGTCGTTCATCCCGTATGGAGCTCGTGGACCGTCGCGAAAAGGGCGCCGCTCCGGCGCGTCTGTCAGAACGAGAATTTTCCGTCTTGGGAATCGACCGCCGGGCGGACGCCGCCCCGCGCAGCCGCAATGCCCTTCGGCCGGCGCCCGGGCGCCTTCGTCGGCCCCGGGGCGCCCCGCGCTCGCGCGGCGCTGTCCACCTGGCAGTTGCCGCTACAACTCGATCGCCGCTCTGGGCTGAGCGGGCCGCGCTGGCGCGCCCGCGCCGCTCCCGGCCTTGCCGCGCCCCGTCAAGGCACGTCGTGCGAATGCCGGCAGCGCCGCGCCGGCGTCGAAATGCTTCGCGCTGGCGTGAGCCCGGCCCGCGAAGCTCGCACCGCTTGCGGCCGCGCCGGGCCCGACGCTCGAAGCCGCGGCGGCCGCCCCGGCCCCCCCTTATTCTAGAGCGTGCGCCCGGTCGCTCGGGTACGGCCGCCGGCGCGCCAAAGGGGCGGGGCCGAGCGCCGGCCCGCGCCGCTTCGGTCAGTTGAAATTGAAAGCGGTTTTCTCGGCCGCGGGCGGCCCGCACTTCAGGCAAAAAATCACGGGCGGCTCAAGAGTAGAAAGCTTTTTGCACTCGATCGTGATACGCTACAAGGTTTTTCTCGCCCGCCACGTATTTCCGCGCCTCCGAATCGTAGGGGAAGCCCAACGTCGTGTTGATGAAGGCGAAGACCGAGGCGTCGAAGGTCCGGGGCTTGTCGCCGAGCAGGTAAGGCTTGTCGCCGAGCAGGGCCGAGACCGAGCGCAGATCGGCCTTCGCCACCGTAGAAATCTCGTCGTGCGAGTGGCGCCCCGTGCCCTGCGTCCGGATCGACTTCAACGCGTTGCGGCGGATAACGCCCGTCAGCAGCTTCAGCGGGCCGGGCAGGGCCTTCTTGAATTCGGGGAGCAGAACGCCGTAGCCCTCCTCCGCGCCGAAGCGGAAATAGAGGTTGGCGAAAGAAAACCCCTCGTCGAGCATCCGGGCGACGGCGTGCCCGATGGCGCGCCCCTTGTCGTCGAGCCCGGCGTCGAGCGGCTCGTCGATGGTGGCCTCGAGCCGGGCGATGATGAAGCCCGAGTCGCCCATCATCTCGCCGTCGATCGTCACGTAAGGAATCTTACCCTTCGGCGCCTTCGTTATGCTGGCCTCGGCCACCTCGAAGGGCAGCTTCGCCATGCGAAGGTACGTCTGGAGCTTGGCGCAGAAGGGGCTGATGTTGACGAGGCCCCAGGGTTTCATCGGCGGCTGATAGAGAACGATCGCTGGGTTTGCCATGGCGCCTTCTCTCTCGCGTTGCGGGCGGCGGCGCAAGGGCAAGGCGCGCCCTCGCCCGCGCGGCCCATACTCGGCGGCGCCCGCCCCTCGGTATTCGAGGGCCGGGTCGACGTCTCCATCGCCGGCCGCCACGGGTGACCCTTCGGCCCGCGGGGCACCGGCGTCGTCCGGGCGAACTCCCGGGCCTGGGCCCGGGTCAACCCCTCGGGGCCCCCGACCGGCTCGCTGACGAGCGGTCAGCGGGCATTACGTGCTTCGAGGTCAAGTGCCTCGACGCCGAGGCGGCGGTCGAGCGCCTGCGCGCGAGGAAGATCCTAGCGAGGGTGCCGCCCTACCCTAAACCGTATATCCGCGTGACGCCCGCCATCTTCCATACGCCCGACGCGCGACGCGACTCGACGCGACGCGCCGTGCGAGCCCTGGGCTGAGGGGCACCCCTGGGGGGGGTCGCGCCCGGTCGGGCCAGGCGCTGAGGTGCTCACCTTCTCCTACCTCATCCGTGGTAGGGGCGTTGAGCTCATGCTGAGCCATATAAGGAGGGCCACCACACACTGGCCCCAGAAAAGTTGGGCGGGTCGGGGCGTGGGTCGTCAGGTGAGGCACCCGCTCGAAGAGCCGAAATGGGCTTTGGTAGCGAGCAGGCGGGGGGCCCGTCCGCCTCTGGTGACACCTACCCGTGCATAGGGTGTTGATATATTGCCCCGAAGGTGTTTGTATCTATGGCTACGATAGAGGAGCCCCCTTAGCTGCCTTCACTACGTTGAGCACACCCGGCCCCGAAGGGTGTGCATGGTCCGTCTTCCTTGGCGTAAAGCGGCCCCCGTCTTCCGCCCCCTGCTGGCTCAACCCCCCCCGGGAGGGGTTACGCACCCGTCTGCCCTGCGACGTTCGCACGTCTGTTTTTTCATTGCAATCAGCGATGACGCAAGGCGCACTATGCGTAAAGCCCGGCGGCAACCTTTGGCACTCGCGCGCGCTGGGGCGCCCCGCGAGATGAGGCCGCGCCACGAACCGCCCCGTACCGAGGAGACACGCATGCGTTTCGTCACGAACAAGAATTTGTCCACGTTTGCGTTCACGGTTGCAGCCCTCACGGCGTTCAGCTGCGCCGACGACACCGGGGCCCAGAGCGGTACCGGTGCGGACGAGGCGAGGGCGCCGGGGGGCACCTCCGGGCCCTCGGGCAGCGGCACCGGCTTCAATGAGTTCACGACGCCCATCCCGAACGGCAACGGCCGGTCGTGCGCCACCTGTCACGACCCGACCAAGAACTTCACCATCACCCCCGCCCAGGCCGAGGCGCGCTTTCAGGCGAACCCGAACGACCCGCTCTTCCGCTCGATCGACGCCGACGACTTCGCCAGCAACTTCACCACCGTCCGCACCAAGGCCCTCTTCCGCGTCACCATCCCCCTGCCCGCGAACGTCAAGCTCGTTGACGACCCGGCGGCCACCGAGGTCAAGCTCTTCCGCGCCGTCCCCTCGATCTTCAACGTCAAGCTGACGGCGCCCTACACGTCCGACGGCCGCGCGCCGACGCTCTTCGAGCAGGCCAAGGGCGCCGCCCTCGAGCACAGCCGCCCGGCC
>DASTPP010000234.1:0-21438 GCA_035762175.1 Polyangiaceae bacterium
CGCCAGTACGTGCCCTTCGACTACGACCAGGTGCTCAAGCGCTGGACGCGCAGCGAGTCGCTCGTGGCGCTCTCCGAGCTCGACGACCTGCTGACGGTCACCGCCACGTTCGAATCCTGGGACTTTCGCTGGGCCTACGTCGTGCGCTACGCGGCCGACTACCGCATGACGATCGACCAGCGCAAGCGCCTGCTCGAGTCGACGCTCTCGGACGCGCGGGTAAAACACCAGTTTTACATCGCCCTCTACGGCCCCAACCGCCGGTGGAACGACCTCTCGCGCAAGAACTCCGCGTGGATCGTGCGCCTCATCGACGACAAGGGCACCGAGACCGTGCCCGAAGAGATCGTGTCGATCGCCAAGCCGGGCGCGATCGAGCGCACCTACTTCCCCTACACGACGGTGTTCCGCCAGGCCTTCCGGCTGCGCTTCCCGGTGCTGCTGGCCGACGGGCGCCGCACCATCGGCTCGGACGCGCGCTGGTTCGGGCTGCGCTTCGCCGGCGCCCAGGGCAACCAAGACCTCGTGTGGAACCTCGCGCGCTCGAGCGCCGAGGCCGTCGAGGGTTGAGCGCGGCCCGGCCGCGGGCCGTCGAGGGCTGAGGCCCGACCGCGGGCCGTCGAGGGCTGAGGCCCGGCCGCGGGCCGGCGGGGGGCCCGCCCGCGCCCCGGCGCTCGGCGCTACGCGTCGATGCCGAGGCGCTTGAGGCGGTAGTAGAGCGTGGTGCGCTGCACGCCGAGCATGCGCGCGACCTCGGCCTTGTTGCCCTGGCAGCGCTCGAGGGCGGCGATGAGCTCGCGGCGCTCGAGCTCTTCGAGCCGCTCGGGCAGGTCGATGCGGCTGGCGGTGCCGTCGGCGACGCTGGGCGCGAGCGGGGCGGCGCCGCGGCGGGCGCGGTCGGACTCGTCGATGAGCAGGTGCGCGGCGTCGATCTCGCTCGCGCGGCACGAGAGCGAGGCGCGCTCGAGCACGCTCTCGAGCTCGCGCAGGTTGTCGGGCCAGTCGTGGCGCAAGAGCTTGGCCATGGCGGCCGGGGCGATCGAGCGGGGGGCGCGGCCGTTGCGGCGCGAGAGGCGCACGAGCACGTGGTCGCAGAGCCGGGGCAGGTCGTCGCGCCGGTCGCGCAGGGCGGGCACGAGCAGGGGGAAGACCTCGAGGCGGCTGCGCAGGGCGGGCAGGAACTTGCCCTGCGCCTCGAGCTCGGCGAGGCCTTCGCCGGTCGAGGCGATGAGGCGCACGTCGACCGGCAGCGGGGGGCCGGCCGAGCCGAGGCGCTCGACGTGCCGGTGCTCGAGCGCGCGCAAGAGAACGCCCTGCGCCTCGGGCCCGAGCGCCTCGACGTGGGCGACGTAGAGGGTGCCGCCGTGGGCGAGCTCGATGCGCCCGGCCCGCTCGCCGAGGCCCCCCGGCACCGCGCCGGTCTGCCAGCCCGCGAGCTCGCGCACCTGGGCCTCGGGCCCGTGCTCGGACGCGTCGAGCTCGACGAAGGGCCGCCCCTCGCGCTCGGACTGGGTGTGCAGCGCGAGCGCCACGGTGCGCTTGCCCGTGCCCCGCTCGCCGCGCAAGAGCACGGCCGAGGCCGCGCCCGCCACCTGCCCGAGCCGCTCGTGCAGGTGCCTTATCGCCTGGCTTTCGCCGAGCAGCACGCCGAAGTCGAGCGGGTCGTGCCGCTCGCGCTCGAGGTAGCCGGCGTAGCGGGCGAGCTGCTCGCGCAGGCGCCGGTTCTCGTCGAGCACGGCGTAGCGCTCGATGGCCTGGCGCAAGATGAGGGCGAGCTCTTTCGAGTCCCAGGGTTTTTGGACGTAGCGGTGCACCGCCCCCGAGTGGATGGCGGCGAGCAGCACGGGCAGGTCGGTGTACGCCGTCAGCAAGATGCCCACGGTCTCGGGGCGGCGCCGCTGCACCTCCTCGAGCACGGCGATGCCGTCCATGCCCGGCATGCGCTGGTCGCACACGACGACCGCGGGCCTTACGCCGTCGAGCGCCTCGAGCGCGCCCTCGCCACCGAGCGCGTAGTGCAGCGCGAACGAGCGCCGGAAGGCGAAGCGGAAGGCGTCGAGGTTGTCTTGCTCGTCGTCGACGACGAGCACCGGGTACTGAAGGTAGTCGAGCGACCGCATGACGCCTCGCGGTAGGGCCGGGCCCCGGGGGCCCCCCCGCGGGAGCCAGCCACGGCTGCCCCGCCGGCCCTCACGAAATTACAAGAGCGGCCCGGCCGGGGATAGGGGAGAGCCCGGGCCTCGGGGGGCGAGCGGCCGGCTCGCGCGGAAGCCCCGCTCGGCACGCGAGGAGCCGGCCCGGGCCGGGGCCGTCTGGGTAAAAACCCCGGGCCTTTCGCCGCGCTCGCCCCCCCGAGCGGCCGCCCCGCGGGGGGGGCGCCCGAGGGCGGGCCCGGGCGGGCGGCGCGAGGATTGTGCACGATGGCGAGGCGAGGGCCCATGGTATGGTCGCCTTCTAGCCGAAGGGCGGGCCTCACGACAGGGCTTTTCGGGGGGCCGAGCGATGCTAAGGTGCGTTCGGCCGGCGTCCGAAGCCGCCCGGGGGGGCCACGCCTCACCCCCCTCCCCCCCCTTCGCCCACCCGCCCCCGGGCCCCCCTCGGAACGACGAACCATGATCGATGACGTCCTCAACGAACTGCGCGAAGCGGTCGGCAAGGCCCACGAGGCCCTGAAGCGCAACCTGTCGAAGGTGCGCACCGGGCGCGCCTCGGCCCAGATGCTCGACGGCGTGCGGGTCGATTACTACGGCACGGCGACCCCGCTGTCGCAGATGGCCTCGATCAACGTGCCCGAGCCCCGCCTGCTCACGATCAAGCCCTACGACAAGACGGCCATGAAGGCGGTCGAGAAGGCGATTCGTGAGGCCGAACTCGGCTTCAACCCGCAGACCGACAGCGACCTCATCCGCATCCCCATCCCTCCGCTCACGGAAGAGCGGCGAAAAGAGATGGTCAAGCTCGCCAAGAAGTACGGCGAAGAGTGCAAGGTGGCCATCCGCGGCGCCCGGCGCGAGGCGCTCGAGTTTCTGGCGGGCCTGGTCGACGGGGGCGACGTGAGCGAAGACGAGGTCGAGCGGGCCAAAAAGAAGGCCGAAGAGGTCATCGCCGAGGCCACGAAAAAGGCCGACGAGATTGTGGCCCGCAAAGAAAAGGATGTTCTAGAGGTATGAGCCCGGCCCCGAACGGGCCCCGCCGCCCCCCGGGCGCGCTCCGGGGCCCGCTTGACAGGCCGCGTCGCCACGTAGATCCTTTTTTACCGCCGCGCGCATGACCACCCCCCCCGAACGAACCATGTCCCGCCTTCGGGCGGTCGCTTGCGGGTTGAGCGACCGCGGAATGCAGCGCGAGCACAACGAAGACAGCTTCCTCGTCCTGAACGAGTACAACCTCTTCTTGGTCGCCGACGGCATGGGCGGCCACCGCGCGGGCGACGTCGCCAGCCGCATCGCCACCGACACCATCGCCGACTTCTTCCGGTCGACCGCGACCGAAGACGTCACCTGGCCCTTCCACTTCGACACCAGCCTGTCCGAAGAAGAGAACCGCCTGCTGACGGGCATCCGGGTCGCCAACCGGCAGATCCTCGACAAGAGCGAGCGCGTCCGCGAGTGCCAGGGCATGGGCACCACCGTCGTCGGCGCCATGTACTCGCCCCAGAAGGGCCGCATCTACATCGGCCACGTCGGCGACAGCCGCTGCTACCGCGTCCGCGGCGGCGAGATCAGCCTGCTGACGCGCGACCACTCGCTGCTCAACGACTACCTGCTCGCCATGCCCGAGCTCACCGAAGAGCAGAAGAACGAGCTGCCGCGCAACGTCATCACCCGCGCCCTCGGCATGCAGCGCGACGTCAGCGTCGACCTGCAGGCCGACGACGCGCAGATCGGCGACGTGTACGTGCTCTGCTCCGACGGCCTCAACGGCATGCTGCGCGACGAAGAGATCCTCGACCTCGTCGGCGACGGGCGCGACCTGCAGCAGGCCGCCCGCAGCCTCGTCGACCGCGCCAACGCCAACGGCGGCGAAGACAACATCACCGTCGTGCTCATCCGCATCGAGCGCGACCCCGACCCGCCCAACCCCGGCGCCGAGTCGAAGCCGCCCCCCGCGTCCGCCTCGGGCAACAACCCACCCTCGCGGCGCAGCCCGGGGCCCTGAGGGCCCGCCCCCGAGCTCACGCGGGGGCAGCGGACGCCCGGTCGTGGGCCGCGCGGCTTCGGCGCCGGTTCGGCCCGTGACGCCCGCCCCCTCGCCGGGGGCCGGGCTCGCGCGGGCTTCGACGGCCGGGCGAGCTTTGCGAAGCGGTTCGCGGGGGAAGGCGGGCGTGTTCCGCAGGATCTCGCAGGCTTCGACGGCCGGGCGAGCGTGCGCGAGCGGTTCGCTTTGCGGGAGCCCTGCCTGCGGCAGGGCTTGGACGAACGTTTCCGCGGGCGTTCGCTGCCCCTGCGTCCCCTCGAGGGCGGCCGGGGCGGTGTTTGAACCACCCTCTTCCGTGCGGGGCGGCCCGAGACCCTCATCCCGTCGGGAGCCTACAGTCGCAGCCGGTAGGTCGCCGTCAAGCCGACCTCGAAGCTGAACAGGCGCCCGCCCACGGTCGCGCACTCGAGCGTCTGGGCGCAGCGCTTCTGCTCGGGCAGAAACCAGAGCATCTGCTGGGTGAAGCCCCCGAGCGCCCAGCTGCGGTCGAGCCGGTACTCGAAGCCGGCGGCGATGCCCACGGTGCCGCCTTCGGTGCTGATGTTGGTCGCCTGGGGGCCGACCACCACCGGAATGGCCGCCTTGTCGAGTTCGGACACGTACCGGTCGGAGACGATGAGCGCCCCGCCCGAGGCCGCCAGCCAGATCTCGTAGTCGGGCCTGACCACGGGGATGTAGCGCACGAGCCCCGTGACCATCAGGTAGTTTCGCGAGTGCGAGCGCTTGATGGGGCCCCGCGACGATTCGATGATGATTTCGTCGCTCGTCGGGCGCAGGCCCCAGTCGATGGCCGCGCCGACGGCGAAGTCGGGGCGCCATTGAAAGAGCTGGCGCAGCGTCAAGAGCAGCGTCAGGTCGGCGCGGTCGGTGCTTTCTTCGGTCGGCAGCGTGAAGCGCGCCCGCGGCAGCGTGAGCGCGCCGAGGCTCAGCTCGGCCTTCGTGAAGGGCCGCGGGGCGTCGACCAAGAGCTCTCGCTGTTCGGCCTCGCTCACGGTCGTGCGGACGCCCGGGTTCACGGCCCCGTTGCCCGAGGCCGCCGCCCGCGTCACGACCGGAGAGCCCGCCCCGGCCGCGGCGGCCCCGGGCGGCGCGGCGTCCGCCGGGGCCTGGGACGAGCCCGCGGCCGGGGGCGCCGGCGCGCCGGCGGGCGACGCCGCGTTCGCCGGCGCGCCCGTCGCTGACGTCGTGTTCGTTGAGGCGCCCGTCGTCGACGTCGTGTTCGTTGAGGCGCTCGTCGTCGACGTCGCGTTCGTTGAGGCGCTCGTCGTCGACGTCGCGTTCGGGACGGCGGGTCTCGTCACGGCCGTCGTCGCCGCCGGAGCGCGTGAAGCCGCCGGAGGTCTACCCGCCGCAGGCGCGCCCGCAACGTCCGGCGCGACCGTGGGCGGCGGAGCCGGAGTGGGAGGTGGCGTCGGGGCCGACGCCGACGCGGAAGCCGACGCCGACGCCGACGCCGTGGCAGGCGGCAGCCCCGGCCGGGCGCCCGGAGGGGCGGGCTGCGCCCCCTGCGCCCACGCGGCGGCGCGGGCCAGCACGAGCGTTGTGGTCAGGAGCAACGCCACCCCCCCCCGCGCGCTCGAGCGATCGGCCTTGCTCATGGCCCGGCCGATGGTGCCCTAAACGCCGGGTCAGAGCCAGGGATCGGGCCCCGACCCGCTGCCGCCGCGCCCGCCGGGCTTGCCGCCCTCGGTCGGCGGACGCGGGGTCGGGTTGCTGGGGGGGCGCCCCGAGGCCGCGGAAGAGGGCCGGGCCGGCCGGCCGGCCGACGTGGCGGGGCCGGGCTCGCCGGGGCTCGGAGCGGGGCTGGTGGTGGGGGCTGCGGTTTCGGCGGGGCGCGCCGGCGGGGGCGCCGTCTCGGCCGGGGGCGCCGACGCCAGCGTGGGCGGGGCGAGCGGCGGGGGAGGCGGAGGCGAGGGGGGCACGACGGCCTCGGCCGGCGTTTCGTTCAGCGCTTTGATGAGCGAGAGCGCGTCGCGATTGCCGGGGTCGAGCTCGCGCGAGAGCTCGGCGTAGCGCAGCGCTTCGTTGTGCCTCGAGGCGTTTTGCTCGTTGCGGGCGAGCTCGAGCGCCCGGGCCGAGAGCGTGCGACGCAGGTCGTGGACCCGGCCGTCGCCCGGCAGCTCGCGCTGCGCGCGCTGCAAGAGCTCGCGCACGTTCTGCCCCGGCGGCTCGAGCCACGCCCCGCGCTGCTCGGCCCGCTGCACCTCGGCGAGCAGCGTCTCGGACGCGCCGACCTCGCCCCGCTTCAGGCCGAAGCGCACGGTCGAATACGAGAGCGCGCCGCCGAAGGCGAAGAAGATGCCGACGATGGCGGCCACCATGCCGTAGCGGCGCCGCGGCTCGTCGGGCGCCTGCGAGGGGCTGGTGGGCAGGCTCGCGCCGGGCGTGCTCGAGAGCGACGCGCTCGGCGGACGCATCGCCTGATCGTGCGGCGTGGGGCCCTGCGGGTGGAGTTGGTGCGGCGGCTGCGGCGGGTGGGGTTGGTGCGCCGACTGCGGCGGGGGGGGTTGGTGCGGCGGCGGCGGGTGGTGCTGGGCCTGGTGTTGGGGCTGGTGGTGATGCGGGTGCGGCGCCGCGGGGCCGTGGTGGCGGTGGTTGCTGGGCGGCCCGTGCGGGTAGAGGTTGGGGTCGCCCGGCACGCCCGCGACGTAGGGCGGCGAGGTGGGCGGCGGCGGGGTCATGGCGGGCGCGAGCCCGGCGCTGTGGCCCACGACGGCGGGGATGACGCCGCGGCTCGAGGCGGGCTTGCCGCCGTGGCTGCTCGGGCGCCCGTCGTGGGGGTCGAGCACGACGGTCGAGCTGCCGCGGCCGGCGCGCGCCGGCATGGTGCGGCCCGAGGGGTCGTCCGAGTCGAGGATGACCGTGGGGCCGGGGTTGCCCCGCCGCGACTCGCCGCGCTCGCCCTTGACCGCCGCGGTCGCGGGCACGTCGAAGAGCGTCGGGATGGGGGCGCCGCCGCTCGGATCGTAGGGTAGCTCTTCGAGCCCGGCGACGATGGTCATGCCGGGGGTGCCGCGGCCCTCGGCCTCGATGCGGGCGCGCAGCTCGGGCGGGAACGCGTCGCGGCTCGGGCTGTCGGCGACGACCTCGACCCAGCCGAGCCGCAGCGCCACCGGGTCGGGGCGCAGGCCGCCCGCGCACGCCGCACGCCCGAGCGCACGCCCGAGCGCGCTCGCGTCGGGCTCGCGCTCGTCGGCGTTCTTCGCGAGGTTCTTTTGCAAGAGCTCGACGAGGGGCTCGGGCAGCTTCTCGCAGCCGGGCAGCGAGGTGAGCGGCGGGGCCTCTTCGGTCGCGTGCGCGACCAGGAGCGCGACGGGCGTGTCGGCCTCGAAGGGGGTTCGGCCCGAGAGGCACTGGAAAAAGATGGTGGCGAGCGAATAGACGTCGGCGGCGGGCGTGACCGCCATGCCCTGGGCGCCCTCGGGCGAGATGTAGCGGGGCGAGCCGAAGACCGCTCCCTGGCGCGTCGCGTACGAGGCGTCTTTCGAGGCGAGGCGGGCGAGGCCGAAGTCGAGCACCTTGACGAAGTCGGGGTCGTCGCCGCGCTCGACCAGCATCACGTTCTCGGGCTTGAGATCGCGGTGCACGACCCCCCGCCGATGCGCCTCGCCGACCACGTCGCAGATCTGCAAAAGGACGTGCACCGCGCGCTCGACCGGCAGCCGGCCGCCCGCCTGCGCGAGCGCGTCGGAGAGGGTGCGGCCGCGCAAATACTCCATCACGAGCACGAGCTCGCCCTCGCCCTTGTCGCGCTTGGGCAGCTGCGAGGTCAGCAGCACCTTGACCGCGTTGGGGTGGTCGAGCAGGCACGCGACCTGCGCCTCGCGGTGGAAGCGCGCGACGATGTCGGGGTTGTCCGACAGGTCGCGGTGCAGGATCTTGACCGCCACGTCGCGGTCGACGCCGTGCTGAAAGGCCCGGTAGACCCGCGCCATCGAGCCGACGCCGAGCGGCTCGCGGACCTCGATCTGGTCGAGGATGCGCAGCCCGACGTAGGGGTCGTCGCCCTCGTCGCCCCCGAGCGTGGGGGCGCCGCTGCGGGGGGCAGGGGTCGTGCGCGCGGCCTTTTCGCGCGGCGGGAGGGGGTGGGCTTGATCAGCCATGCGACGGCCCTGCAAGCATACTTCAGACCGGCCCCGCGCGCCGGCCCTTCCGGGCGGGGGCGGCCCCGGCGGGCCGGGCGGGCCGGCCGGAAGCACTTCGGTAGTTATGCCCGCGGGGGGCCGAATTGTTCACGCCGGGGTAGACGATCGGCCGCCCCCGGGGATCTTTCGTCAGCCCGGGGGGCGGGCGGCGGCGTCCGTCGAGAGGAGCGAGAAGGTGGCATGGTCGAGCCAGCGCCCGGCCACGCGCTCGGCCTGGCGCCCGACGCCCTCGAAGTGAAACCCGAGGCGTCGGATGACCCCGAGCGAGGCGTGGTTCTCGGTGCTGGCGGCGACCCGCACGCGGTGCACGCCGAGGTCGCGGAAGGCCCAGGTGAGCAGGGCGCGTGACGCCTCGGTCATGTACCCCCGGCCCGTCATGTCCTGGCGTAGCCAGTAGCCGATCTCGCACGACAGGTGCATGTGCTGCAGCGACTCGAGGCCGACGACGCCGAGCAGGGCGCGGTTCGAGCGGCTGCGCACGACCAGGCGCAGGGCCCGGCCGCCGTCCCAGTCGTGCACGCAGGCCTCGCTGAAGCGCAGCGTCATCGCCGGCTCGGTCTGGTAAGGCACCCAGGGCAGCCAGGGCTCGAGGTGGCCGCGCGAGGCGTCGATGGCGGCCCAGAGGTCGGACGCGTCGCCCGTCTCGACCGGCGTCAGAACGAGGCGGGGCGAGGCGATGGGGCGCTGGCGCAGCTCATGGCGCGCGGGAATCCGGAGCATGGGGCGCGGGCCGGGGCGCCGGGGGCGGGCCGCCGGAGGGGGGCAGGAGGCCGGGGGGGGGCAGGCCGCCCGGCGTCGAAGTGGCCGGCGGCGGGGCGGCGTTCGGGGGCGGGGGGTCGTTCGGGGGCGGGGCCCCCCCGGGGGGGGTGAGGGTCGTCGGGCAGGTGGCGCGCAGGGCGTAGGGCTCGAGGCGCCCCGCCTCGAGGTCGAGCCAGCCGATGGCCCAGTCGTTGGCCTCGGAGCCCATGACGACCGAGGGCGGGGGCAGATCGGTGCCGCTGACGCGGGCGAGCGCGGAGGCGGGGCTGATGCCCTCGCGGCTGATCATCGCGGTGCGCACGCGCCCCTGCTCGAACCAGGCGAGGCGCGCGACGCCCGGCGGGCCCATGGCGAGCGCGGGCCGGCCGCCGACGGTGGCGAAGCGCTTGCGCCAGATCATCTGCCCGGTCTTCGGGTCGAGGTAGGCGGCGTAGGCGCCGCCGCCGCCCGCGCGCTCGACGTGCCAGGTGGCGAAGCAGGCGAGCGCGTCGCAGGCGAGCGCGGGCGTGTCGTTCTTCTCGCTGCGGTCGGCGGTCAGCGAGTGCAGCGGCGAGAGCGTGCGGTCGACGCGCGCGCCGTGCGGGGGCGAGACGATGCCGGTGCCGAGCGAGCGCTCGGCGTCGATCACGGCCATGTGCTGCACCGTGCGCGCCGCCTCGCGCTCGAGGCGGAAGAGCAGGTGCAGCGTGCCCGCCGTCGCCGCCACGCTCGGCTGCGTGGCGCGCGTGCGCGGGCCGCTCAGCCGCCCGAGGAAGTCGGTCAGCCGCGCCTCGGGCCCCGCCGGGCCGCGCGCGTCGAACTTGCGCGCCATCAGGTCGAGGCTGTCGCCGTCGCGCTCTTCTTCCCAGACGGCCCAGAGCAGCTCGGGGCCCTCGCTCGCGATCGAGGGCAGGCTCGGCGCGGCGCGCGCGGGGGCCACGAGCGCCGACGGCGCGTCGATGCGCCCGTCGCCGTCGAGCCAGCGCAGAAAGAGCCCCGGCCGCGCGCCGCGCGTGTCGGTGAACATGAGCGCCACGCGCTCGCCGACGGCGCGCGCGGCGAAGGCGCCGACGTCTTCGGCCTCGGGCGTCAGGTCGATCGGCGTGGTGAGCGGGCGCAGCGCCCCGTCGAGCGCGACGGCGTAGGCGTGGTCTTTCTTCGGGCCCTCGTGGTCGTCGGTCCACAGGGCGAGCAGCGCGCGGTTGGTCTTGACGAGCTGGGGCCGGCCCACGACGCCCGTCGTCATCGAGTGCGGGCGCAGCCGGCCGAGGCCCGACAGGCGGCAGGGCCCCTTGTTGCCGAGCGCGGCGGCGGCGTGGTCGGCGATGGCGCGCGCCTGCGGGTTGGCGTTCACCTCGAGCGCCTCGCGGAACGTGCGTAGCGCCCCGTCGAGCTCGCCCTGCGAGACCTGCCCCTGCCCGCTCTGCACCAGCGTCACCCAGCGCGGCACCGAGGTCGGCCGCGCCGGCAAGGGCGGCGTCGAGTCGAACGAGGGGCCCGAGCTGCCGGCCGCCGCCGCGCTCGCCGTCGCCGGCAGGTTGGCCGCGGGCGTCTCGGGCAGGTTGCGCGTGCGCCAGAGCTGCCAGGCGCCGAAGCCCGCGGCCGCCATCGCGATCGTGACGAGCGCCCAGCCCGAGCTGCGGCCGCGCCCCGTCGGCGGCAGCGGCAGGTCGAAGGGCTCTTCTTTGACCGACGAGCTCGTGCCCGCGTCGACGATGCTGCCCGCCGGCGCGCGCTGCACCGGCGGCTCGCCGCCCGCCGCGAGCGCCGGCCCCTGCGGCGGCTTCGGCAGGCTCGTGCCCTGGCCCGGGGTCGCGCCCGCGGGCGCCGGCGGCCGGCCCGAGGCGCGCGCCGGCTCGAGCCGGTCGAGCCCCGGCTCGAACTCGGGGTCGGGCGGCGCGCCCGACTCGGCCCCGTCGCCCGCGGCGAGCGGCGCCGCGAGCAGCCGCGGCGGGCTCTGCTCGAGCGCGTCGGCGAGCGCGTCGGTCAGCTCTTTGGCGGCCTGGAAGCGCTCGGCGATGTTGCGCTCGAGCGCGCGGCAGAACCAGTCGTCGAGCGCCGGCGGCAGGTCGGGCCGGTAGCGCGCGAGGCGCGGCAGGGGCGCGCTCGCGATCTGCGCGAACGTCATCGCCACGCCCTGCTCGGTCGACCAGACCGTGCGCCCCGTCAGGCACTCGTAGACGATGCAGCCGAGCGCCCAGAGGTCGGCGCGGTGGTCGACCGCGCCCTGCCCCTTGACCTGCTCCGGGCTCATGTACGCCGGGGTGCCGAAGATCGCGCCCTCGCGCGTCAGCCTCGCCTGGTCGCCCGCCTCGGCCGCCGGCGCGTAGAACTTGGCGAGCCCGAAGTCGAGGATCTTCGCCAAGAGCTCGCCGTCTTCGTCGGTCGTCAGAAAGATGTTCTCGGGCTTGAGGTCGCGGTGGACGATGTTCGCCGCGTGCGCCTTGGTCAGCCCCCGGCCGACGTGCGTGGCGATGCGCAGGGTGGTCGCCGCGTCGAACTGCCGGATGCGCACCATGCGCTCGTAGAGCGACTCGCCCTCGAGGAGCTCCATCACCAAAAAGGGCCGCTGGTCGTCGAGCTTGCCGCTGTCGAAGACGTCGCAGATGTACGGGCTGCGCACGGCCGCCGCCGCGCGCGCCTCGCGCAGGAAGCGCTCGACCACCACGGTCGAGGTCGCGAACTCGGCCGACAAGATCTTGATGGCGACCCGCTTGCCGATGTCGAGGTGCTCGCTCTCGTACACCTGCGCCATGCCCCCGCGCCCGATCTCGCGCGTGATGCGGTAGCGGCCCGCGATGAGGGTGCCGGCCTGCATGGCTAGGGGCTTGGCGGCGGGCATGGCCGTCTAACGGAGCGTAAGCGACACCGGCCGCGCCGTCAGCGCGCGGCGCGAACGTGGGGCGCCGGACCGCGAGAGTTCGGGGGCGAGGCGCCAGGCGCCCGACCGCGCGGGGTCGGGGCCCCGACGGCAGGCGCCCCGCGTGTGGGAGGGCCCACGGCAGGAGGACCACTTGAGCACGGGGGAACAGGCGGCATCCTAGCGCGAAACCGGGTCGGGGCGACAAGCCGCGCTCGCCTCGGAGGGCCCGCGGGTGGGGGGGCAGGGGGCCCCACCCCCGCCCCGGGCCCGCCGCCCGGCCCGCCCCGCCCCCGGCGCCCGCCCTCAATCGCCTCAATCGGGCCGTTCCAGGGGCAGGCCCTCGGCCTCCCAGTGCAGGACGCCCCCCTCGAGGAAGGCGACCGGGATGCCCTGCTCGGTCAGCTTGGCCGAGAGCGCCTTGGCCCGGTCGCCCGAACGGCAGTAGAGCACCGGCTCGCCCGTTAGCATGTGGAGCTCGGCCAGGCGCCCCTCGATCTCGCCCTCGGGCAGGTTGACCGCGTAGGGCAGGTGCGCCCGGGCGAAGACGGCCGGCTCGCGGATGTCGACCGGCGTCACCTGCCCGGCTTGCAAGAGCTGCGCGAGCTCGGCCGGCTTGAGCGCCCCCTCGGCCCGCGGCAGGTGCGGCTCGAGCAGCGCCCGCAGCTGCGCCCGCCGCAGGGCGCCGACCTGCGCGTCGACGATCTGGCCGCCCGCGACCACCATGAAGGTCGGCACCGACTGGATGCGCAGCTCGCGGGCGAGCGCGGGCGACTTGTCGATGTTGACGCGCACGACGCTCGCCTTGCCCTTCATCTCTTGCGCGAGCGCCTCGACCTCGGGCTCGATCATTTTGCAGGGGGCGCACCAGTCGGCATAAAAATCGATGAGCACCGGCAGCTCGCTCTGCAGCACCTTGGCGCGGAACGACTGCTCGTCGACGAGGGGGAGGGCCATGGCACGCTATCTGGAGCGTGGGCGGCCGGGACGCAAGGCCGGCCCGGGCGGGGCCGGGGCCGGGCGGCCCGGGCGGGGGTGAGGTTTTGGGGCCTTCGGGGCGGGGCCCTGCGGGCGGGGCTTCGGGGCGGGGCCCTCTGGACGGGGGCTTCGGGGCGGGGGCCCGGGCCCGGCGGCTCAGCGCAGCAGGTAAAAGCCCATGAAGGCCACGAAGCCCAGGGCGAAGGCGACGAAGAGGCCCACCAGCCAGGGGGGCGTCGAGGCGAGCGGCAGGTCGACCGGCTCGTCGCGATGGTGCGGGGGCCGGTTCGCCGCGCCGGCGTTGGCCGCCTCGCGCAGCTGGTCGGCGAAGTCGGCGACGTTGATGCTGAGCATCGTGTCGGCCACCTTCGAGGCGCTCGGCCCGTGGTCGGTCGGGCGCTCGACCGTGAGCGGGTGGAAGACGATGCGCTGCGTCTGGCCGTTGTCGATCGGCTCTTCGGGCAGCGCGTACTTGCGGTACTTGAGCTCGTCGCCCTCGCCCGGGGGCTTGAGCGCCTCGCCCTCGAAGCGCGCGACGATGCAGGTGATGTTGTCGTGGCCGCCGGCCTGGTTGGCCCGGTCGGTCAGCACCTGGCACGCCTCGAAGGGGTCTTCGTACGAGCGCAGAATGTCGCGCACCTCTTCGTGCCGCACCATGCCCGACAGGCCGTCGGAGCAGAGCAAGAGCACGTCGCCGCGCCGCAGCTCGACGAAGGTCAGGTCGACCTGGACCGTGTCGCTCGTGCCGAGCGCCTGCAAGATGATGTTGTTGTGCTCGAAGGTCTCGGCCTCTTCTTCGGTGAGCTGCCCGGCCTCGATGAGCTGGTTGACGAGCGACTGGTCGCGCGTCACCTGCACGAAGCGGTCGCCGCGCAAGATGTAGCCGCGGCTGTCGCCCACCTGCCCGAGAAAGAGGTGGTCGTCGACGAGCGACGCCACGGTCGAGGTCGTGCCCATGCCCCGGCGGGTGCGGTCGGCCTTCGCCTCTTGGTAGATGCGCGCCCCCGCCGCCTCGATCGCCCGCACCAGCCGCCGCGCGAGCTCGTCGTGGTCTTTGGGCGGGTCGCCCTCGACCATGCGCTCGAACAAGATGTCGACCGCGAGCTGGCTCGCCACCTCGCCCGCCGCCGCGCCGCCCATGCCGTCGCAGACCGCGAAGAGCGTGCCCCGCGGCCCGACGCCCACCGTCGTGCGCTCGCCCTCGGGCAGCGCGCGGTTTCGGGCCGACAGGTCGGCGATGAGGAAGTTGTCTTCGTTGTGCTCGCGCACCTGCCCGACGTCGGTGCGCCCGAAGAGCCGCACCCGCACGGGGGGGCCCGCCGGGGCGCCGAGGCCCGGGCTCGACGCGCCCGCGGTGCGCGAGGGCGGCGGGCTCATGCCGACCCGCCCCGGCCGCCCGGGCCCTCGCCCGCGCGCCCCTCGGCCGCCCCGTCGCCGGGCGGCTCGGGCACCTCGAAGCGCAAGAGGTGCAGCCCCACCCGGAACACGTCGCCGTCGCGCACCGCCACCCGCCCCCGCACCGACACGAAGGTGCCGTTCGACGAGCCCGCGTCTTCGAGCCGGAAGCGGCCGCTCGCCGCGTCGCGCCGCAGCACCGCGTGCCGGCGCGACAGAAACCCGTCGTCGGGGAACGACAGGTCGGTGCCCTCGCGGCCCAGCGTCATCTCGTCGCGACCCACGTGCACCACGTCGCGCGTCACCCCCTCGACCGTACGCTGGCACAGGCGCGCGTAGCGGGCGGCCGCCGGCGTGCCGAAGAGCGCCACCCCATGCTGGTAGGCGGGGCGCAGAGCCCGCTCGGCGTCCATGACAAGCTCAAACCTTAGCACCTGTTGCCCGAGCAAAATCAAGTCTCCGTCGCCGAGCTCGACCGAGGGGGCGAGCCGCCGGTAGACCCCGTTCAGCGTGCCCAGGTCGGTCAAGTGCCAGCGCCCGCCCTCGAGCACGAGCCGAACGTGGAGCGGCGCCACATAAGGGTCTTCGGCCAACCGGATCTGACCCTCGCGCGAGCCGATGTCGATGGGCGAGCCGACTAGGGCGAAGGGCGCCCCCTCGGTCGAATTGTGGGTGTAGACAAGCAGGCGACCATGGGGGGTGGTAGGCGCCGAGGGGTCGATCGCCCTCTGGCGAGCGATCGTGACGTCGATCGTCGGGCG
The DNA here is from genome assembly GCA_035762175.1 of Polyangiaceae bacterium. Lineage (GTDB taxonomy): Bacteria > Myxococcota_A > Polyangia > Polyangiales > Polyangiaceae > DASTPP01. The sequence goes on from DASTPP010000234.1 coordinate 15,075, forward strand.
CTGATGCGCCGTCGCCGGGCCCTGGGGGCTCACCACCCCCACCTCGGGCAGGGGCCCCCGTGGCCTGGCTGGGACGGTCGAGTCTTCGCTCTCATCGAGACCCGCTGCCCCGACACGCGTCGCGTCATCGGGGCCCAGCATGGGCAGGGCCGGGCCGCCGTCGCGGGCCAGCGACAAGGGGGCCGCGCCCTCGCCAGAGCTGAGGGCGGTCGCGTCGTCGTCGCCCGCCTCGGCCCCCAGGGCCGGGGCGTTGACGACGGTGTTGAGGACGTCGTCGTCGGCAGCCTTGGCGCCCTGCGGGGGCGTGAAGAAGGGGGCGCCGCTCTGCTTGGTCGCGTCCCCCCCCGGCGCGAAGTCGAGGGCGAAGCCGCAGCTACGGCAGAAGAGCTGCCCGAGCGCGGCGCCCGTCTGGCAGCGGGGGCAGCGCGTGGCGAGCGAGCTCTGCGGCGCCTCGGCGTCGGACCCGGGCAGGGGCGGCAGCGCCGGAAAGGGCGTCGGCGCGCGCGCGGGCGCCGGGCTTTGCTTGGTCTGCGAGGCGGCGGGTGGCGCCGAGGCCGCGGCCGGCGCGGAGGTCGACGGGGCGCCGCCAATCGAGGGCGACGAAGTTCGCGCCGGGGGCGCCCCAGGGGTCGAGGGGCGCGCCGGGGGCGCCCCAGGGGTCGAGAGGCGCGCGGGGGGCGTCGCCAGGTTCGGTGCGATCGCCGGGCCCGCCTGAGGGGTGACCAGGTTCGACGGCGACGAGGCGCGGGCCGGGGGGGCTGCCGGCGCGTTCGGGGGCGCGGAGGCGCGCGGCGGGGCGGCCGGGCCCGGCGACGAGGCGCGCGCCGGCGCGGGCGGGGCGGGCGGCGTCGAGGCGCGCGTCGGCGACGCGGGCGCGCCCGGGGGCGGGGGCGAGGAGGGGCGCGCGGGCGCCGCCGCCTCACGGGGCCCGAGGTGGATGACCGGCATCGCCGCGATGGGCTGCGCCTCGTCGCTCGCGGCGGCGGAGGGCGAGGCCTGCATCGACGCGAGCGTCAGCGACGGGGGCGGGGCGCCGTTGCGGGGCGCGCCGCCCTCGGCCGCGGGCCGCGGCGCAGGCGGGGCGGCGGGCGGTTCGGGGGGCGCCGGGCTCGGGCCCGCCTTGCTCGCCCCGCCCTCGCCCAGCGGGTTGCCGCAGCTCAGGCAGAAGCGGTAGGTTGGGCGGTTGGGCTGGTGGCAGCGGTCGCAGACCACCTGCGGCGCCTCGGCCGGGGGCTCGGCGGCGACAGCAGGCGCCGGACCGCGGCTCAAGCGCATACCGCACCCGAGGCAGAAGGTGACGTGACTCTGGTTATCGCGGCCGCACCGCTCGCAGCGCACGGCCGAAAGAAGAGCCGTCCGGGCGCCGAGCGTCAAGTTTTGCGGAAGCCCGCGCTCAGTAGCGGGGCAGGGGCCGGCGCGCCTCGAGCGTGATTTCGAAGGACAGAAAGTGGGCGAGGCCGAGCGGCGAGTGCCAGTCACCCCCGCGCCAGCGCTGCAGGGCGATGGCCCGGTAGCCGGGGGCGACCCCGACGAAGATCTGGGGCGCGAGCTCGAACTCAACCCCGACGCCCACGGCCGCGAGCGGCCCGTAGGTCGCGACCGCCCACTCGTCGCCGTAGGCCGCCACCCCCGCCGCCAGCGAGACGTAGGGCGAGAAGCGCTGGCCGAGCACGAGGGCCCAGCGCCCCTCGGCCCGCGCCTGCTGCAGGGTCGGCAAGGTCAGCAGGTTGCCCGAGGTATGCTTGGAGACCTCGTAGGCCCCGCCGAGGTACCAGCCCCGGTGGTCGCGGTAGCCGGCGCGGATCGCGAGCCCGCCGCCGGAGCCGAAAATGCAAGGAAACTCGGCCTCCTCGACGCAGATCGGGCCCACGCTGAGCTGCGACTCGGCGACGTAGGCGGCGCCGTACTGGAGAAAATCGACCGAGGAGGGCGGGGGGCCGAGCGGCAGGGGCCGCGTCGGGTCGTCCGCCCGGGCCGCCGCGGGGCCGAGGCCGAGCGCGAGCGCGACCAGGGCCGGGGCCGCCCGGGGCACGATCTCGCGTGGAAGCTTGACGGCACGCCCCCGCCTGAGACACCGTCGATATGGGTTTTGCCTACACCGAGCGGTAGACATCATGGCGTCGACCCTAACCGTCCAAGAGTTGAAGCGGGCCCTCGTGAGCGCCGGATTCGAGGTCTACCGGACGCAGGGGGCGGAGGTCCACCTGGCCGAGCGGCCCCGCGAGAACCTCATCATGGACGCGGGCGTCAGCGTCGTCATCGACGGGCTGCTGCGGGTGCGCATGGTCACGCGGGCCCAGAAGAACGATTTTCCCGGCGAAGACGGCGATCGGCTGACCGACCGCGCCCGCCGGCAGGGCGACGCGGCGCTCGCCCGCGGCTTCGCCGAGCGCAGCGTGCGCGAGCGCACGCTCTACGACCCGGGCGACGGCACGAAAGTGCTTGACACCTGGCTCGAGGTCTTCTTCGAGAAGGACGTCGCGGCTCTGCCCGAGGTGCTCGACGAGGTGCGCTTCGCGATGGGCGTCGAGAAGACCGCGCCCCGCGGCGCCTGAGCTGGGGCCCGAGGGGCCTTCCCGGGGGCGCGCCCCGAGCTCGGCCCTCGCCTCGGGCCGCTCGGCGGCCCCCGGCCGCCACCTCTGCGGCCGTGGGGGCTCCCGCGCCCGGGCCGGAAGGCCTCCGAGCGGCGGCTGTGGCCTGCGGGGCGAAGGCCGTGCTATCCCCGCCGTCCCGGGGCCGGCCTGCTTTACGCCAGGCGCGCCGCCGGCCCCCGCCAGCCATGCTCGACGTCCTCCGCAGTCAGGGTCTCAAGAACACCATTTACGGCCTGATGATCCTCTCGATCACCGTGGTCTTCGTCGTGCAGTTCCGGCCCGGGGGCGGCGGCCAGAAGGGGGGGGTGCTCAAGACCGATTGCGCCGCCGAGGTGCGCGGCGAGTGCCTGTCGAGCCGCGACTTTCGCACGACCTTCGGGCTGGTGGCGCGGCGCGACGACGACGCGCGCCTCAAGCGGATGCAGATCAAGAAGCGCATCGTCGACGGCCTGGTCGAGCGCGAGCTGCTCGCGCAGGACGCGGCCCGGCTCGGCGTGGCGGTCTCGGACGACGACCTGAACGCCGCGCTCACGGCGGGCCAGGTGCTGGTCTCGATGCCGGCCGAGCTGCCCGACTTCGTGCTCTACTACAACCTCGGGCTCTCGCCCGAGCGGCCCATGCGCGTGCTGCCCGTCAAGGGGCCCGACGGGCAGTTCGACAAGAAAGAGTACGAGAAGGCGCTGCGCCGGTACATCAACCGGGGGGCGGCCGAGTTCCGCGAGATGCAGCAGCAAGAGCACCTGGCGGCGCGGGTGCGCGACCTGGTGCGCTCGCGGGTGCGCGTCGGCGACGACGAGGCGTACGGCGAGTTCGTGCGGCGCAAGGCGAAGGCGACGGCGAAGTACGTGCGCTTCGACCGGGCCTGGTTCGCCGAGCACGCGCTCGACGAGTCCGACGCGGCGGTCGACGCCTGGGCGGCCGAGCACAAGGACGAGGTCGACAAGGCCTGGGAGGCGCGCAAGGGCCAAGGGGCGGCCGAGTGCCGGCTCGCCCGCGCCGTGGCCGCTTCCTGGGGCGAGGGCGCGAGCGACGACGAAAAGGCGGCGCTCCGCAAGCAGGTCGACGAGGCGCGGGCGAAGGCCGCCAAGGGCGGCGACGTCGCCGCGCTCGCCCGCGCGCTCAACAACGACCCGGCGATCGACCCCTCGGGCAACCTCGGCTGCGCGCAGCCCGCGCGCCTGCCGAAGCCGATGGCCGAGGCGCTCGCCGCGCTCAAAGACGGCGAGGTCTCGCCCGTCGGCGAGACCGACAAGGGCTTCTTCTTCCTCAAGCTCGAGGCGGCGCTCACGGGCGACAAGGCCGAGGCGCAGGGCCGGCGCGAGGCGGCGCGCGAGCGGCGGCGGGCGACCGAGGCCGAGGCGAAGGCGAGCGAGGCGGCGCGAAAGACGCGCGAGGCGGCCGCCGCGGGCAAGCCGCTCGCCGAGGCGCTCGCCGAGGCCCTCGCCCCGTACGCGCGCGCCGAGGCGGGCGCGAAGCCCAAGGCCGACCCGAAGGGCGACAAGGGCAAGGGCGAGGCCGGCAAGGGCGGCAAGGGCGAGGCGGCGGCGGCGCCCGACCGGGCCGAGGCGCCCAAGGTCGAGGAGGCGAAAGACTTCGGGCGCGAGGGCGCGCCGATTCGGGGCCTGCCCTTCGGCGTCGACCTGCCCTCGGCGGTCTTCGCGCTCGACAAGCCGGGCGACCTGACCGACCTCGTGCGCCTCGACTCGGGCTACCTCGTCGCGCAGCTCGTCGGCAAGACCGTGCCCTCGCGCGCCGACTTCGACGCCGACAAGGAGCGCGAGAGCTACCGCGCGCAGCTGCTCGCCGCCAAGCGCCACGACGCGCTCGCCGCCTACGTCGCGCGCCTGCGCGACGCGGCCAAGGGCGAGATCAAGGTGAACGACGCCTACACCAAAGAGAGCGCCCCCGCGCCGGGCGAGTCGGGGGACGAAGAGTGACCGGCCGCTTCGACCACGGCGAGGCCTTCCGCGCCCTCGAGCACCGGCTCTCGAACGGGCTGAACGTCGTGCTCGTGCCGCGGCCGGCCCTGCACCAGGTCTCGGTCGCGCTCTTTCTGCGCGTCGGCTCGCGCTTCGAGACCGCCGAGACCAACGGCGTGTCGCACTTCCTCGAGCACATGCTCTACCGCGGCACCCCCTCGCGCCCGAACGCCCACGCCCAGGCGCTCGCCTTCGAGGGGCTCGGCGGCACGCTCTACGCCGCGACGGCCGCCGACCACGGGCTGATGACCCTCACCCTGCCGCCCGAGACGCTGCTCGAGGCGCTGCCGCTGCTCGGCGAGGTGGTCCAGAGCCCGGTCTTCTCGTCCATCGAGGTCGAGCGGCGCATCGTGCACGAAGAGATCCTCGAAGATCTCGACGACGACGGCCGGCAGGTCGGCGCCGACAACCTGGTGCGGGGCCTGCTCTACGGCGAGCACCCGCTCGGCTTCCCCATCACCGGCTCGCTCGCCACGCTCGCCTCCTTCGACGTGCCCTCGCTGCGCGCCCACCACGCGCGCCACTACCGCGCCGGCAACGCCGTGCTCGCCGTCGCCGGCGCCCTGCCCGAGGGCCTCTTGCCCGCGCTCGAGCGCTCGCTCGGCCCCCTGCCCGGGGGCGCCGCCGTCGCCGCCCTGGCGCCGCCGCCGCCCGCCGGCCGGCCCCGCTTCCGCTACGTCGAGAGCGACGGCAGCCAGACCGACCTGCGCGTCGCCTTCCGCGCCGTCGGCGAGCGCGACCCGCGCGAGCCGGCCGCCGAGGTGCTCCTGCGCCTGGTCGACGACGGCATGTCGACCCGCCTCTACGAGCGGCTCTGCGACGACAAGGGCCTCTGCTACGACGTGTCCGCCTCGTTCGAGGCCTACGAAGACGACGGCGTCTTCGACCTCGCCGCCGAGACGCAGCACGCCCGCGCCCCCGAGGTCATGCGCGAGCTGCTCGGGCTCTGCGCCGAGCTCGCCGCCGAAGGGCCGAGCGACGCCGAGCTCGACAAGGTCCGAAAGCGCGCCTCCTGGGGCACGCGCGCCATGCTCGACGACGCCGAGGCCCTCGCCTCCTTCTACGGCCTCGCCCGCCTCGCCGGCATCGCCCCCGACCCGGCGCGGCGCTGCGAAGAGATCCTGGCCGTCACGCGCGAGCAGGTGCGCGACGTCGCCGGGCAGATCTTCCGGCCCGAGCGCCTCGCCGCCGTCGCCGTCGGCGTGCTCGGCAAGGCCGAGCGCGCCCGCCTCGAGCGCGTCGTGCGCGCCTTCGGCGCCTGATACGAGCGACCCCATCCGCCGCCTGGATGGGGCCCGCGCCCCGCCGGGGCCGAACGGCCCGGCCGGGGCCGCCCGCGTCGAGGGCGAGGGCCGCCCCGGGCCGGGTCCGACGCGCCCCCGCCCGCCCCGGGGCCGCCGCCGGCGCTTTTCGTGATCGGGGCGCCCCGCCCCGGCCATCGCGGGGGTCGGAGGGCAGGCGAACGCTTCGAAAACCGAAGCAAGGCGCCCCCGCGCCCGGGCCGAAGCCCCGGGGGCGCGCGGCCTCGCCTCCCCGGAGGGAGCCACCCATGCGTTCGCCCGTTTCTTCGCGCCTCTTTGCCCTCGGCGTCAGCCTGCTCGCGGCCGGCTGTTCGCGCGCGCCCGAGGGCGACGACGCCTCGCCCGCCGGCGCCTACGACGACGACGACGACGACGACGGGGGCGGGGCCGCGGGGCGGGCGGGCGCCGGCGCCCCCGGCGGCCGCGGGGGCGGCGGCCCGGCGGGCTCGGGCGGGCGGGGCGGGGCGGCCGGGGCCGGCGCGGGCGGCGG
>DASTPP010000235.1:0-29287 GCA_035762175.1 Polyangiaceae bacterium
CGCGCGGGCTCAGGTCGACGGGCGGGGTCCAGCGGGTCATGGCCGGGCGGCCATCGCGGCTCCCTCCCGCGGCGTCGAGCGTGCGCGTCTGCGCAGCCCTCGTGCGTCAAGCGGAATTAACCCGACTGGTGTTCTAGGCTCTGTCGGACGAAGGCTCCCGTCGCCCGGCGCCCGATCCGCGGCGCCCTCGGCCGGGGTCGGGAGCTCGAACTCCGGGCGGATTCCTTCGCCCCCGGCCCCGGCCGACGGCGTGCGTCTCGGCCGCCGCGCTCGGTCCGCCTTCGTCCGACAGAGCCTAGAGCGTGCGCCAGGTCGCTCGGGTACGGCCGCATGCTGCGTTGTTTCGCTGCGGCCTACCTTGGTAGTCGACCGGTTCGTCGACCAACTCGCGCACGCGTTCTCGCTGCTCGACTCGGGGCTCGCCGACGGGCCCGAGGTCCAGCTCAAAGACGGGTGGTACGTTCGGCGCTGGCTCGTATCGCCGCTCCTGCTCTTCTACGAGCGCGACGGGCGCGAGGTCATCGTGCGCCGCATCCGTCACGGGGCGCAGCGGCCGATCACGCGGCGCTGACGCGTGCCCCCCCCGGCCCCGCGCCCGCTACGCCCCTCCCCTTGCCGGCGCCGAAGGCTTGGGCGGTCGAGCGCCGGCGCCTACGCCTCGCGCGGGCGCCGGCGCCGCCGCGACGTGCCCGCCGGCTGGATGCCGTACGCGTCGAGACGCCGGTAGAACGTGCGCCGCGGCATGCCGAGGGCCTCGGCGGCGCGCAGGCGGTTCCCCCGGTGGCGCCGCAGCGCTTCGAGGATGCGCCAGCGTTCGGCCCTCTGGTGGGGCGTCAGCGGGGGCGGGGCCTTCGCCACGCGGGCGGCGGCGGCCGGCGGTCTGGGGTGTGCCACCGCGGCCGCGGCGGCACGCCGGGGGGCGGCCGTTGCGAGCGGGCGACGGCCGCGATCGGCAGCGCGTTTCGGCCTGAGTGGTGGCGTCGAATCAGGCATGGCGTCGGTGTGCCATGTGGCACACTCCACGTCAATCCCTGGCGGGCGTTCGAGAGCCTGGACGTCCGGACGGCTTGCCCCCCTGCTTCTCCCCGCACCTGCCGGCCGTCTGCCTGAGCGGCCCGGCGCCTGCCGCCTCCCCGCGGCCGTGTCGTCACCCCTTCCGGGCCAGGGCGGTGCGGGCGAGCGGGCCTGGCCTGCGGCCCCCGGCGCCCCACCTCGCCGGCGGGGCCGCCGGCTCTCCGTAGGCGACGGGCGCGCCGACCTGCTACGCCCCGTGCCCCCTGACGACGCGGCGAAGCGCGAGGTCGTCCGCCGGCTCGGCGGCGTGGTAACGTGACGGTAACGGCCCTCCGGGCCGCGCCGAAGGGAGGCCCGAAGGAAGCCGAAAAGAGTAGTCATTTCAAGTGCTTGGAGGAGTGGCCGAGTGGTTTAAGGCAGCGGTTTTGAAAACCGCCGTAGGGCAACCTACCGGGGGTTCGAATCCCTCCTCCTCCGCCGGCGAAATCATGGGCGATTTCGCCAGCGGCCTCCGCGAGGCCCGCGAGGGCGGGGGCCTTCTTCTTCCTGTACGCGAGGCGCAGCGCCGCGAGCTCTTCGGTCGCCAAGAGCGCGTCCTTCAAGAGCGTCGCGAGTTGATGGGAGGTGAGCGAATTTCGCTCCAGCAGCGACATGCTGCCCTGGACCCGTTCAAGGGCTTCGTTCGAGACGTGACGTACCACGTCTGCCAGGCGGCCGCAGACGCCGACCAAGCAAGCGACTTCGGCTTGAAAGCTGACGCGCCCCACGCCGAAGCGGCCACTGAACCGGCGAAGCTTCAGGGCGAGCAGCGCGAGCGACGCGTCTTGGTGCTCGGCCGCGGCCCGGTAGCAGCCCAGGAGAAGGGCCGCACGCTTGCCGCCGCTGACCTCGGGCGGCTCCCGCAACGCGCCCGACGTGGGTGCCGTGGCGCGAGCGCGGCGACGCTTCGCCGGAACTCGGGCGGGGCGACTCCTCGGCCGGCCTCCCTGGCCGACCATGCCGCAGCGCCCCACAAACGCGCGCAGGCCGAGGCGAACAAAGGCTCTGGTCCTGATGTCGTCGAGGGAAGGCTCGTCTTGCTCATGGTGCGCTCCTTGAGGGGGCACTGGCGCCCATGGCTCTTATCCCGCCCCGAGGCTCGTTCTTGCGCTGGCGCCCCGGTGCGACGCGCTGCCGACCCGCGATGCCGTGCGGTGCGCGACGTCTACTGGGGCAGGTCGGCGAGCGCTCGGTTCTGTCGCGCCGTCCTTCTCGTCCTCGCAGTTCTCGAGCAGGGTGGGCCTGGTGAAGACTCACTTGAAGGTCTTGGTCACGCCGCCCTCGGTGGCCGAGCCCGAGGCGTAGACGCCGGCGTTCGGTGCGCCCACGAGGGGGGAGTCTTCTTCGGCCGCGCCGGGGCCGAGCTGAGTCGAGTCGTCGAGGGGCCCGAGCCGGCAGCTCGCCGCGCGGCGGCCGGGCGAGGTGCGCCAGCCGGGCGCCCCCGTCGCGGCCGAGGGTGGCCCAAGGCGACGCCCGACCTCCGCGGCCGGGGGGGAGGCGCTCGGCCGACGCGCGCATCGGTGCACCCGTTCGACCTCCGTGAGGGCGGCCCAAAGCGAACTGGCTGGCGCGCACTTCAGGGCGACCAAGGGCGGAGCGTTGACAGGGGGGAAAGGTGCATGTACTTTCCCTTGACTTGAAATTGTAAGTCATTTTCAATTTTAATAAACCCTTTGCCACCCGTGAACTGGCGGTGCCTTCTCAGCTCGGTCGTGACGCGTTGTCCCAAGAGCTATCTCCCTGTGATTTTTGCGGGCCGAGCGCATTTGTGACGGGCCCTGGCGCCCGGGCTTCGGGCGTTTCGGGGCACGGAGGCGGGCGGGCAGGCGGCCAACCGGGCGGGGGGGGTCGGGCGCTTTCGGGGTTTTGGGTTCGGCCCCTGGGCCTTGGGGGCGCGCTACCCGGTCAGCGTCTGGGCAGACTGCCGCCGGGCAGCACGACATCGACCGAGTCGAGCTCTGCTCGGCGGAAGCCCGGCCGGTGGGCGCGGCGGGCGGCCTTGAGCCGGCTCGCTCGCTTGCTTGCCTCGTTGGCGTTGCTTGGTGCCGCCCCCCGGGTCTACGCACAAGACGCTGGCGGCGACAGCGCGACGAGACCGCCTGATGTGCGGCCGCCGCGGCTTGTCGAGTTCGTCGACGCGGGCTACCCGCCCGAGGCGCTGGCCGCCCGGCGAGAGGGGCGCGTCGTGCTGCGGCTCACGATCGACGTCGAGGGCCGCGTCACGCAGGCCGAGGTCGTCGGGGCCGCCGGCGAGGGCTTCGACGAGCCCGCCCGTCAGGCGTCGTTGCGCTTTCGCTTCGAGCCGGCGCTCCGCGGCGGCGCGCCCGTCGCTTCGCGCATCCTCTACACGTATGAGTTCCGGCTGCCGCCGCCCGAGGCCGGTGCGGCGCCGGGGCCCGAGGCGGGGTCGTCGTCGGGGCCCGAGGCAGGCGCGACGCCGGGGCCCGAACGGTCCGGCGCCGGCGCGGTCGCAGGGCCGAACGCCGGGGGCGGGCCGTTCCGGTCGCCGGAGCCGGCGCCCGCCGCGCGCGAGGTCACGGTCCACGGCGTCACGCCGGCCGAGCGCCTGCGCCAGTCGGCCCAGGCCGTCACGGTGGTCGAGACCGAGCAGGCGAAGCGTCAGACGGCGGATCTCGGCGAGGTGTTGGCGCGCGTGGGGGGGGTGGGCGTGCGGCGCAGCGGCGGCCTCGGCTCGGACACGCAGTTCTCTCTCAACGGCCTGACGGGCGATCAGATTCGCTTCTTTCTCGACGGGGTGCCGCTCGACGTCGCGGGCTACCCGTTCGGCATCGCCAACGTGCCGGTCAACCTCGTCGAGCGGGTCGAGATCTACCGCGGCGTCGTGCCGATTCGCTTCGGCGCGGACGCGCTCGGCGGCGCGGTCAACCTGGTGACCGACCAGCGGGTGCGCGGCACGGGCGCGTCCGCGTCGTATCAGGTGGGCTCGTACGACACGTACCGGTACACCGTGGGGGCCCGCCACCTGCACGAGCCGAGCGGCTTCTTCACGCGGGTCAACGGCTTCTTCGACGACGCCCGCAACGACTACCCGATGCACCTCGACGAGGTGCCGGGCGAGGGGGGGCGGGTCGGCCCGGCCCGCGTCCACCGCTTTCACGACGCCTACCGGGCATGGGGCGGGGGCGTCGAGGCGGGCTTCGTCGACCGCCCCTGGGCGCGGCGCCTGCTCGCGCGCGCCTTCGTGACCGACTACGACAAGCAGTGGCAGCACGGCGTGCGGCCACGGGGCGCGCCCTACGGCGAGGTGACGAGCGGCGAGAGCACGGCGGGCGCGACGCTGCGCTACGAGCACGTGCTCGGCCGCGGGGTGTCGCTGCAGGCGGTCGCCGGCTACGCCTACGGCCGCGCCACCTTCGTCGACGTGAGCGAGTGCCTCTACGACTGGTACGGGCGCTGCCGGCGCCCGACGAACCCGCGGCAGGGCGAGAGGAACCCGGGCAACGCCGACGACCAGGTCTTCTGGAAGCACACGGGCTTCGGCCGGGCGCAGCTCGGGTGGCAGTTCAGCCCCGAGCAGGCCGTCCGGGTTTCGGTCTCGCCCACCCTGGTGACGCGCTCGGGCGACGAGCGGAGGCAGCGCCCCGAAGACCGCGACCCGCTCACCTCGGGCCGGCACCTTTTTACCCTGGTGAACGGGGTCGAGCACGAGCTCGACCTGTTCGAAGGCCGCCTCGAGAACATCGCGTTCGCCAAGCAGTACCTGCAGACCGCGCGCAGCGAAGAGCCCTCGTACGGCGGCGCGCCCCCCGTCCGCCGCGAGCGCGACACCCTGCGCTTCGGCCTCGGCGACGGGCTGCGGTACCGCGTCGCGCGCTGGCTCTACGCGAAGGGGTCGTACGAGTGGGCGACCCGGCTGCCGAGGCCCGACGAGGTGTTCGGCGACGCGGCGTTCGTGGTTCAGAGCCTGGATCTCAAGCCCGAGACCAGCCACAACCTGAACGCGGGGCTCGCGGCCGAAGCGCGCCCGGCGGGCGCGGGCGCCGTGCGGCTCGAGGTGAACGGGTTTCTGCGCGACGTCGACAACCTCATCATGCTGCTCGTGCAGTCGAACTTCCGGGCCAGCAAGTACGAGAACGTGTACAGCGCCCGGTCGCTCGGCCTCGAGACGAACCTCGGCTGGGTCTCGCCGGGCGAGTACGTGGCGCTCGACGGCAACGTCACGTACCAAGACTTTCGCAACACGGCGACCGAGGGCACCTACCGCGACAACGAGGGCGAGCGCGTGCCGAACCGCCCCTACCTGTTCGCCAACGGCTCGGCGCGCCTGCAGTTCCGGGGGGTCGTGGGCCCGGACGGCGACGTGGCGCTCGCGTGGCACACCCGCTACGTCCACGAGTTCTTCCTCGCGTGGGAGGGGGCGGGCCTCGCCGGCTCGAAGGACGTGGTCGGCTCGCAGCTCTTGCACTCGCTCGCGCTCACCTGCCTCGCCCGCGGCCGGGCGACGGCGAGTTCGACGATCGAGGTTCAGAACCTCACCGACGCGCGCGCCTTCGACTTCTTCGGCGTGCCGAAGCCGGGCAGGACGTTCTTCTTCAAAGCGACGCTGGAGATTTGACGGGCCCGTGGCGCGCGGGCGGCGCGAGTCGGAAGACGAGAGAGAAAGAGAGGAAACTACCGATGTCAGCTCGAGAGGCGATGGTCATGGTCGCGGCGCTCGCCGCCCTGGGGGCGTTCGCCGGGTGCAGCGGCGACGCCGACAACGGCGGCGGCGTCCCCCTGGGCGGCGGTACGGGCGGGGGCGGCACGGGCGGGGGTGGCACGGGCGGGGGCGGCGGCACGGGCGGGGGCGCGGCGCCGCCGGCGTTCCTCGTCTCGACGAGGGTTTTCAGCACCGACGATAGCGCACCGGCGACCTCGTACGTGCAGGTCGTGTCGTCGCTCGACGCGGGGTCGACGCTGGACGTCGCGCGGGCGCTCGAGTTCCCCGGGGCCGTCCGGGTCCTCTCCGACCCGGCCACCGGGTGGTTCGCGATCGGCGACGGCGAGGCGCCCGTCATCACGCGCTACACGCTCGGCGAGGGCGGCGAGCTGGTCGAGGGCGACGGGGTGAGCCTCGAGCAGCTCGGCGTGTCGAACCTCTTCAGCGAGGCGCTCTACACCGTCTCGCCGACCAAGGCGTACGTGCCCGACGGGCAGAGCGGGCAGCTCGTCATCTTGAACCCGGCCGAGATGAGGGTCGAGGGCACCATCGCGCTGCCGCAGACCCTCCGCGAGGGGTATACCGCGATTTACAGCTACCGGCCCGTGAAGCGCGAGGGCAAGGTGGTCTTCTCGGTCGGCTGGTTCGACTGGACGAACGACACCGTGGCGCCCGAGACCGGCCTGGTCGTCGTCGACACGGCCACCGACGCCGTGCGCTACGACGTCGACGCGCGCTGCGGCGGCATCACCCAGCCCTACGTCGCGAGCACGGGCGAGGCGTACTTCGTGAGCTCGGCCATGGCCAGCGCCGCCTACAAGCTCGGGCGCATCACCCTCAAGCCCTGCGCGCTGCGCGTGCCGGCGGGCGCCGACGCCTTCGCCCCGGGCGAGCCGGTGCTGCTCGAGGGGCTGACGGCGGGCGCGCTGGCGGGCGACCCCATCCCCGCGGGTGATGGCGCGCTCTACCTGCGCGTGCTCGACGACTCGCTCGCCCAGATCGCCGGCGACACCGCCACCTGGGCCCTGGCGGGCCAGGCCGCGTGGCACTGGTGGCGCTGGGACCTGGCGGCCGGCACCGCCGCCCCGGTCGAGGGGCTGCCGCCGTCGCCCGCGAACGTGTCATGGTTCGAGGTGGACGGCCGCGTCTTCGCGATGGAGACGAACGAGACCTTCTCGGAGTCGACGCTGATCGAGCTGACGGCCGAGGGCGGGCCGGCGCGCGCCTTCGGGTCGCCGGGGTTCTTCCAGGGCGTGGCGCGGTTGCGCTGAGCGCGGGCGGGCGTCGGCGGGGGCGGGGCCGCCCGGCGCGCGGCGGGGTCGAGGTGTGGCGGTGAAGCTCTCACGACACGCATTCACGAGGTTCTGGAGCCTGCACGCCTGGGCCGGCGTGGTCGCGGGGCTCGCCCTCCACCTCATGTTTCTGACGGGCGCCGTCACGCTCTTTCGCGAGCAGGTGTCGACCTGGGAAGAGCCCCGCTTGCAGCGCCCCCGCGCCGCCCGGAACGACGGCCCCGCGGAGGTCTTCGAGCGGGCGTTGGGGGGGGCGCGGCCCGCGCCGAGCGACGTCTGGGTGACCCTTTCGCCGGGTGGCGAACGGGCGACGCGGCTCGACTACGACGAGCCGGCGACGGGCGCGAGGCGCTCGCTGTGGGTCGACCCCCAGACCGGCGCCCTCCGCCCGCGTCGAGAGGGCCTCTCCGACTTTCTCTACGGCGTGCACTTTCTCTCGCACGCCGCGGTGCCCTGGCTGGCGCCGGCGGCCGGCCTGCTCGCGGTCGCGCTCTTGCTGGCGATCGTGACGGGCGTGCTGATTCACGTCAAAGACATCGTTCGCCAATTTTACCAGTTTCGGCCGGGCCGCTCGCGCCGCGTGCTCTGGTCGGACATGCACAAGGTTCTGGGCGTGATGGGACTGCCGTTTCAAACGGTGTACGCGTACACGGGCGCGTACATCGTGCTCTTGCCGTACGCCCTCAGCGCGTTCACGGGCCCCGTCTTCGGCGGCGACGAGGCCCGGGCCGAGGAGGCCGCGTGGGGCTTCTCGTGGCCGGCCGAGGTCGCCGACGCCGCCGCCGTGCCGGCCCTGCCGCTCGACGCCTTGCTCGAAAGGGCCCGGGCGGCCGAGCCCGGCCTGCGCATCGACTCGGTGTCGGTGCACCGCCACGGCCTCGCCGGCGGCTTCGTCGACGTGCGCGGGGCGTTCGAGGGCTCGCCGCGGCACGAAGACCGCGTCCGCTTGCGCGAGTCGGACGGGCAGGTCCTCGCCGCCCCGAAGGCGCGGGCGCGGGCGCGCGGCGCCGGCGACGGCATGCGCGCGTGGGTCTACGGCCTGCACTTCGTGCACTTCGAAGGGCTCGCGCCCAAGGCCTTGTTCTTTCTCCTCGCGATCGCCGCGTCGGTCACGATTCTCACCGGCAACCTGGTCTGGCTCGCGAGGCGCGAGGCGCGTGCGCCGGGCCTCGGCAACCGCCTGCTCGCGCGGCTGACGGCGGGCTTCGGCGCGGGCTCGTTCGTGGCCATCGCCGCGACCTTCGCCGCGAGCCGCGCCCTGCCGCTCGACTGGGGCGGCCGCGTGGCGCTCGAAGAGCTCACGTTCGTCGCCGCGCTCGGCCTCTGCGCGGCCTGGGCGCTCGTCGCTCGGCCCGGCCCCGCCCCCTGGTGGCACCAGCTCGGGCTGGCGGGGGGGCTCCTGCTCGCCACCCCCTTGCTCGCCGCGCGCCGATCGACGGCGGGACTCTTCGGCGGGGGCGAGGCGCTCGCGCCCGTGGTCGGCGTCGACGTCGCCCTGCTCGCGGCGGGGGGGGCGCTTTGCCTGGTCGCGTGGGCCATCTGGCGGGCTTCGCGTCGTAGCGTGGCGGCCGGGCTCGCCGCCGAAGCCCCGCCCCGGCCGGAGGCGGGCATGGCGCCGACGCTCGCGCGCGGGGGGGGGCCGCGGGGCGAGGGCGAGGCCGGGCCCGCCCGGGGCGTGGCGCTCGCGGGGGAGCGCGATGCGTTACTTCGCGTCGCTGCTCGCCGCGTACAGCGCGTTCGCGCTCGCGTACGGCGCGAGCCCGAAGCGCCTTCCGCGCGGCCTGCGGGCTGGGATCGCGTCGACGCGCGCGTGGGGCCCGGCGCTACGGCTCGCCGCCGTTTCGTTTTTCGTGCTGTCGGCGCGGCTCTGGGGCGGGGGCGGGCCCGAGAACTGGCTCGTCGCGTTCTCGGCGCTGACGGTCGCCGCGAGCCTCTTCGTGCTCGCGGCGCCGCTCTGGCCGCGGCTCGTGTGGGGCGTCGCGCTGCTCGGCCCGCCGGTCGTCGCGGCGGTCTCGGCCCTCGCGGCGGTGGGCCATGCGCGGTAGCGAACTTGCCGGGCGCATCGACGCGGCGGCGCGCGTCGCCGCGGCCCTCGTCGGCTCCCTGCCGCCCGCGATGTTCGCCAGCGTCTGCCTTGCCCGCTTCCTTCCCTGCGCCGAAGACGTGCGCGTCGCCGTCGGCTTCGCGGCCCCCTTGCCCCTGTGGGTCGCGACGATGTGCGCCGCCTTCGTCGCGCGGACCGGGGCGCGGGCCTGGGCGCTGTGCGCGGCGCTGAGCGTGGCGTTCGGGGCGCTCGCCCTCGGCGTGCCGCCCTGAAGGGCCCGAGCGCCGGGGCGCCCCGCGGCGAGGGCCTCGTCGCGGGGCGCCCCGGCCCGAGGGGCGCGGCGCCGCCTGCGAGAGCCGCGCGAGGCCCCGTGCGCGGCCCGACTTGCGCTCTCCGCGTCCGGGTGGCGCGGGCGCCCGAGCCCCGTGCGCGGGCGGGGGGCTAGCCCGGCGGTACCTGCTCGAGCGCCCTTCGCAAGCGTGAGCACACGTCGCGCCCCTGCACGGCGTCGAGGTGATCGCCGGCGACTACCTCGACGTGGGCGGCGTCGCTCGTGTACTGCTGCCAGTCGACGGGCGGCCGGCCGTGGCGGGCTACCGTCTCTCGGCTCCACCACGCGTGGATCGGCGCCTTGAGGCAGTGCGGGGGCAGCTCGGCCATGAAGAGGGCCGCCGCGCGCAGCAGCGCGTAGCGAGCCCGGAAGGCGCCGGGCGGCACGTCGGCGGGCAGGAAGCCGCGGGCTTGGGCCCACGCGGCGGCCTTCGTCACGCGCTCGGCCTCGTCGAGCCCTTGGAGCTGCCGCAGTCCGAGGAGCTCGGCCGGCGGCAGGGCGAGGAGCTCGGCGCGGCGGTCCGGGTCGACGTAGGCCGCCAGCTCTTCGACCATGTCGGGCTGGCCCGCGACGTAGAGCCCCGCGCGCGTCTGCGTGTCGAGCACGCCGAGGAAGTCGACCCGTTCGCCTTGCTCTTGCAGCGCGCGGGCGGTGCCGAGCGCCAGTACGCCCCCGGTGGACCAGCCCAAGAGCAGGTAGGGCCCCCGCGGCCGTCGCGCTCGAATCTGGCCCGCCAGATAGTCGGTTATCGAACGAATCGAAGGGGCCTCGTGGTGCTCTCCCGTGAGCGCGGGGCCGAGCTCGAGCCCGAACACGGGCCGCCCGTCGCCGATCGCGTCGGCGAGGCTCTGGTAGGCCGTGGCGTGCCGGCCGGTGGGGTCGACGCAGAAGAGCGGTGGGCGCGAACCCGCCCCGCGCAGCGTGACGACGCCCGGGGCCGGGCGGCCGGCCTCGAGCAACCGGGCGAGGCCCGAGACGGTGCGGGCTTCGAAGATCGCCGCGAGCGAGAGGGAGCCGCCGAGCTCTTGTTGCACGCGGTGCATCAGCGGTATGGCGAGCAGCGAGTGCCCGCCGAGGTCGAAGAAGTCGTCTTCGACGCTCACGCGGGCGAGGCCGAGCGCCTCGGCCCAGATGCTCGCGAGCTTCTGCTCGACGGCCGTGCGCGGCGCGACGTGTTCGCGCCGGCGCGCCTCGGGGCGGGGCAGCGCCCGGCGGTCGACCTTGCCGTTCGGCGTCAAGGGCAGCGACGGGAGCCACATGACGTCGGCGGGCAGCATGTACTCGGGCAGTCGCTCTTTGAGAAAGGCCCGTAGCGCCGTCTCGTCGAGCGTGCGGTCTCGAGCGACCACGTAGGCGGCGAGCCTGCGCCCGGACGGGCCGTCTTCGTACGCCACCGCCGCCGCGTTCGATACCGCGGGGTGCTCTCGGATGCGCGCCTCGATTTCGCCCAGCTCGACGCGAAACCCGCGTATTTTGAGCTGATGGTCGCGCCGGCCCACGAACTCGACGCTGCCGTCGGGCCGGTAGCGCGCCCGGTCGCCCGTCCGGTAGAGGCGGGCGCCCGCAGCGAACGGGTGCGGCACGAAGCGCTCGGCGGTCGCTGCCGGCTGGCCCGCGTAGCCGCGCGCGAGCCCCGCCCCGCCGAGGTAGAGCTCGCCGGTGGTGCCGACGGGCGCGGGCTCCAGGCGCTCGTCGAGCACGTACGCCTCGTCGCCGGGTAGCGGCCTGCCGATCGGCACCGAGCCGCACCCGCGGCGGTCGGCGAACGCCGCGAGGGGCAGCGCGAGCGAGCCGACCGTCGTCTCGGTCGGGCCGTAGTGGTTGAGCACCGCGCAGCCCTCGGAGAGGGCCGCGATTCGGTCGGCCAGGGCGAGCGGCAGCGCCTCGCCGCCGAGGACCAACCAGCGGCGCGGCAGCACCGCGGAGCCTTCGCCGGCGTCGAGGAGCGCCCCGAGGTGCGAGGGCACGATCTTGAGCACGTCGATCGGGTGGCGCCGGCAGTACTCGGCGAAGCGCCGCCCGTCGGTGGCGGTCTCGTAGAGAATTACGTGCAGGCAGCCGCCCGAGGCGAGCGAGGCGAAGACGCTCGTGTTGCCGAGGTCCGCGCTCAAGGTCGACACGGTCGCGAAGTGGAGCCCCGGCTCGGCCCCAAGCGTTTCACAGATCGCCCGGGTGTAGCTCGCGACGCCTCGATGCGTCACCGCGACGCCCTTGGGCGCGCCGGTCGAGCCGGACGTGAAGATGATCGAGGCGAGCTCGTCGAGCGGCGGCGAGACGCCCGGGTCGGAGCTCGGCTCGGCCTCGAGCGACTCTTCTGCGTCGAGCGTGACGACGGGGGGCGCGTCGGCGGGCAGGCCGGCCCCGAGGCGCCCTTGGGTGACCAGGGCCGAGAGGCCCGCGTGTCGGACCTGGTCGGCGAGCCGCTGCGCCGGGGCGTGCGGATCGAGCGGCACGTAGGCCCCGCCCGCCTTGAGAATGCCCAGAAGGCCGACGATCATGCCGGCGCCGCGCTCGCAGCAGAGGCCGACCGCGGAGCCAACCCCCGCCCCACGCCGCCGCAGGCCGTGGGCGAGCCGGTTCGCCCGCTCGTTCAGCTCGCGGTACGTGAGCTGCACGTCGCCGCAGACGAGCGCGAGCTCGCCCGGCCTGCGACGCGCTTGCGCCTCGAACGAACGGTGCAGGCACTCGGGCGCCCCGGCCTCACGCCCCTTGCCCCGCCCCGCCGCGAGGCGGCGCGCCCGCTCTTCGGGGCCGAGCAGGCTGAGGCGCCCCACCGGCGACGTCCAGGCCTCGGCCGCGCTACGGAGCAGCGCCACGTACTGCCCGGCGAGGCATGCCGCCGCGCCGTCGCCGAGCCTCCGGGGGTCGTGCCAGAGCGTCATGCGCACGCCTTCGCGGCCCTGCCGGACCGAGAGCGCGAGCCGGCAAGAGCCCGGCCCGGTGCACACGCGCTCGAGCTGCCATGACAGGCCGGCCGAGAGCTGAGGCCCGGGGAGCGACTCGAACTCGAAGCCGACGGGGGCGGGCGGGCCTTCGCCCGCGGGCGGGGCGGGGTCGAAGTACTCTTCTTCTTCGGCCACCTCGTCGAGGCCGGCCCGCGCCCTGCGGACCAGCTCGTCGAACCGAAGCGAGTCGTCGACGCGACAGGACACCGGGAGCCACTTGGCCACGGGGCCCATGACCCCGGCCAGATCATCGAGCTTTCGCCCCGGCGAGCAGACGTCGATCGTAAGGTCGTTCGCCCCCCCGAGGCGGGCGAGGTGGGCCTGCCAGGCGGCGAGCAAGGCGTCGGCGAGCGAGGCACCCTGGCCGCGCGCGAGCGCCTCGAGGCGGCTCGCGAGCGCCGCGTCGAGCTCGAACTCGAAGGCCTCGCGTGCGCCCCCGCCACCTTCGGCGGCGCCCTCGAACGCGAGCGTGACGGGCGCGTGGTTTATAGGGTGAGGCCGCCCCGCCGAGCTCAGGAGCAGCTCTCGCTGCCATTCTGCGAACTGGGCGTACTGAATGGGCTCCTCTTCGCCGCCCTCATGGGGGTCGTACGCTTCGGCGAGCTCGCGGGCGAGAAGGCGCAGTGTCCAGGCGTCGGCGCAGAGGGCCGGCAGGCACAAGAGAAGGTCGTGGCACCCGTCCGAGTGCCGTACGTGCGTCACGCTCAGCGGCGGCTCGCCCAGGGGGTCGTGCTCTTGCTTCAAGGCCTCGCGCCAGAGCGCCGCGACGTCGGCCGCCGAGCCGTCGGCCGGGCCCCGGCCGCGATCGAGGCTCCGCCACGCGGGCGACGTCGCCGTGACCACTTGCAGGGGGAACTTCAGGCGCGCGTCGCGGCGGAACGTCGTTCGCAAGATTTCGTGGCGCGCGGCGACGCGCTCGACGGCGCGGGCCAGGCGCCCGGGGTCGAGGCGGCCCTCGACGCGGACGAGGGCCCGCGCCCGGGGCGAGGCGCCGCGCTGGCAGAGCGCCCAGGCGTAGCGCTGCTGGGGCGACAGGCGCGAGCCCGGGGGCGCCTCATCTCGCGCCGGGCCCGCCCCCTGCGCCGTCACGGCTCACCCCCGGCGCGCCCGCCCGCCGCCGTCATTTCGCCCATGGCGACGACGATCTTGCGCGGCCCGCGGAAGGGGTCGCGCCCGTGGGCCACGAGCATGTTGTCGAGCAGCAGCAGGTCGCCCTCGCGCCAGGCCGGGCGCGCGGCGCAGCGCTCGTAGATCGCGGCGAGCTCGCGCGTCGTCTCGTCGTCGATGGGCGTGCCGTCGCCGTAGAGCACGTTGCGGGGCAGCCATTGCTCGCCGAGCATGGCGAGCAGCGACTGGCGCACCGGCCCTTCGAGGTACGCGGGGTGGTGTAGCTGCACTTGGTTGAAGAGCACCCACTCGCCCGTCTTCGGGTGCGTGAGCACGGCGGGGCCGCGCTGGCTGACGCGCAGCCGCCCGCCGCTCGCCCACTCGCAGCCCATGCCGGCGGCGCGGCAGCGCGCCTCGACCGCGGCGGGGTCGTCCGTTCGGAAGAAGTCTTGCCAGCTCACGTCGAAGCCCGGCGTGAAGTTCCGCACGTAGAGCAGCCCGAGGCGCCGGAAGCGCTCGCGGAGCTCGGGCCCGAGCTCGGCGTAGGCCCGGCGGCAGTCTGCCAAGGGGGTCGAGCCGCCCTCGGCGGCCGCCTGCACGCAGAAGAACCATTGCTTTAGCGGCCAGCGCGGCAGGTGCGAGCTCTCGTTGTGGAACAAGATGGCCTTGTCGGCCGGGTAGGGCGTCGAGGCGTAGACGTGCCGCCCGCTCTTCTCGCGCGGCAGGTCGCCGTATTCGCCGAACAGCTCGCCGCAGGCGGCCTGGGCGACCTGCTCGAAGTCGGACACCGAGCGCAGCCCGAACCCGCGGAACAGTAGCGCGCCGTGCCGCAAGAGCCAGGCGTCGATCTTCGCCCGCTCTTCGCGGGCCCAGGCGGCGAGGTCGAGATCGTCGACGACCGGCCGCACGACGAGCGGCAGCGCGCCTTCGGCCGGGGCCTCGGCGAGCACCAGCTCCGGGGCCCCGGCGCCCGGCGGGCGCGGCGCGGCGCGCCTCAGGCCCTTCAGCTTGCCCTCGGCGAGCGCGCGGCCCCGCGCGACGCGCTCTTTTCTGCCGACGTCTACGAGCGTCGTCACGCGCGCCCCGGGGTCGGCGACGACGGCCCGCAGCGTGGCGACGAACTGGGCGGCCAGGTCGGCGATCGTGGCCGGCTCGAACAGGTCGACGCGGTAGCGCCACGAGCAGAGCAGCCCCTCGTCGGTCTCTTCCGCGAAGACGCCCAGGTCGAAGCGCGAGACCTCCCAGTCGAGGTCGACGGCGTCGAAGCGCAGCCCGCCGAGTTCGATGCCCTTCGCCGGCGCGTTCTGGAGCACGAACAGAGCCTGCACCAGCGGGTGGCGCCCCGGCTCGCGGGCCGGGCGCAAGGCGTCGACGACCTGTTCGAAGGGCAGGTCTTGGTGGGCGTACGCGCCGAGTGTGGTTTCTCTTATTTGACGAAGTAGCTCGCCGAACGTGGGCGAGCCGCCGAGGTCGCTGCGCAGGACGAGCAGGTTGACGAAGAACCCGATGAGGCCCTCGGTCTCTTCGCGGACGCGGCCCGCCACGTCCGTGCCGACCAAGAGGTCGGTCTGGCCGCTGCGCGCGAAGAGCAGGGCCTTGAACGCGGCGAGCAGGGTCATGAAGAGCGTGGCGCCCTCGCGCCGGCCGAGCGCGCGCAGGGCGTCGGTCAGCCCCGGGTCGAGCCGCGTCTCGTGGCGCGCGCCGCGGTAGCCGCCGGCGGCGAGGCGCTGCCGGTCGGGGCGCAGGTCGAGCGCAGCCGGGTGGCCCGACAGGCGGGAGCGCCAGTAGGCGAGCTGCGCCTCGCGCGCCGGCCCCTCGAGCCAGCCGCGCTGCCAGGCCGCGTAGTCGGCGTACTGCACGGGCAAGGGCGGCAGCGAGGGCTGGCGGCCGTCGCGGGCGGCGGCGTAAAGCTCGCCGAGCTCGGCGACGAGCACGTTCATCGACCAGCCGTCGGTCGCGATGTGGTGCATCGACAGCACCACCATGTGATCGCGCGCGTCGAGCGAGAGCGCGAGCGCCCGGAACACCGGCCCGCGCGCGAGGTCGAAGGGCCGCTCGGCGAAGGCGGCGGCCTCGCGCCGCGCGGCGGCCTCGCGCTCGGCGGCGGGCAGCCCCGACAGGTCGATCGCTTCGAAGCCCGGCGTGCCGTCCGGGTCGATCACCTGGGCCGGCCGGCCGTCGACCGCGGCGTAGGTGGTGCGCAGGGTCTCGTGGCGCCGCGAGAGCGCGACGAGGCTCTTTTCGAGCAGCGGCAGGCTCAGCTCGCCCGTGATGCGCACGGGCAAGGTCACGTTGTATTCGGGGCTCTCGGGCTCGAGCTGCGCCAGAAACCAGAGCCTCTGCTGAGCGAACGATAGGGTCAGCGCCTGCCCGCGGGGTACGGGCACCAAGGGCGGCAGGTCGGCCGGCGCCGCGTCGCCTCGGCGCCGGTCGATATCTCGAGACAGCTCGGCCACCGTGGGGTGGTCGAACAGAGCGCGCAGGGGCAACTCGACGCCGAGCGCCCGGCGAACGCGCGAAACGACCTGCGTGGCCAGGAGCGAGTGGCCGCCCAGCTCGAAGAAGTTCTGCCGTATGCCGACCTGCTTCAGCCCCAAGACTTCGGCCCAAACGCCCGCCAGAAGGTCTTCGGTCGCCGTGCGCGGGGCCCCCCGGTCGGCGGCCGCGGGCACGGCCGGCGCGGGCAGCGCCTTGCGGTCGACCTTGCCGTTCGGCGTCAAGGGCAGTGCCTCGAGGGCGACGAACGAAGACGGCACCATGTACTCGGGCAGCGTGTCCCGAAGGAAGTCGCGCAGCTCTTCGGGGGACGGCGGCGCGCCCGCGGTGCCGACGACGTAGGCGACGAGCCGCTTGCCCCCCGGGCCCCCTTCGCGCGCCAGGACTGCGGCCTCGCGCACCCGCGGGTGGCGGGCGAGGCAGGCTTCGATTTCGCTCAGCTCGATGCGATACCCGCGCACTTTGACCTGGTGGTCTCGCCGGCCCAGGCACTCGAGGGTGCCGTCGGGAAGGCGTCGGGCGAGGTCGCCGGTCCGGTAGAGGCGGGCGCCGGGCGTATCGCCGAATGGGTCGGGCACGAAGGCCTCGGCGGTCCGGGCGGGGTCGTTCAGGTACCCGCGTCCGACGCCGACGCCGCCGACCCAGAGCTCGCCCGTCACGCCGACCGGGGCGAGGTCGTCGCCGACGATGACGTAGAGCCGCACGTCGGGCACGGGCCGCCCGATCGGCACGTGCGTGAGCCCGGGCGCCGGGGGCGACGTGATCGGGTGCAGGGCGACGTCGTCGGCGCATTCGGCCGGCCCGTAGGCGTTCATCAGCGGCACGTGCGGGTAGCGCTCGAACCAGCGCCGGCAGAGCTCTGGCGTCAGTGCCTCGCCGGTGGGGAGCATCCAGCGCAGCCTCGTGAGCGGGGGGGCGTCGGCGTCGGCCACGGCCTCGGTCAGCAGCGAGGGCACGAGCTCGAGCACGGTGACCCCCTGCGCCTCGGCCTCTTCGAGCAGGCGCCGCGGATCTTTCGCGACCGCGTCGGGCACGATGTGCACGCGGCCGCCGCAGAGCAGCGCCGTGAGCAACTGCCAGACCGAGATGTCGAAGCAGGGCGAGGCCGTCTGCGCGATGACGTCTGCCGGCGTCAGCCCCAACGCCGGGATCTTGCCCCAGACGTTGTTGAGCATCCCCGCGTGCTCGACCATGGCGCCCTTCGGTAGGCCGGTCGAGCCGCTCGTGTAGATCACGTAGGCGAGGTGGCCGGGGCTGGCGGGCACCGGTCGGGCCCCCTCGGGCCGGGGGGCGGCGGGCGCGCGCTCGCGCACCAGGATGCGGGGCCGCCCGTGCGCCGGCGCGCGCGAGAGGGCTCGCGACAGTCGGCCCTCCCACGTTTCGGAGGTGACGATGGCGGCCGGGCGGGCTGACTCCAGGACGTGGGCGATGCGGCCGTCGGGGTGGGCAGGGTCGAGCGGCAGGTAGGCGCCGCCCGCCTTGAGCACGCCGAGCAGCGTGACGAGCAGCCCGACGTCGCGCGACTCGAGCACGGCCACGATGTCGTCGGGGCCCACGCCCTCGGCGCGCAGGGCGCGGGCCACCCGGTCGGCGGCCCGGTCGAGCTCGGCGTACGTGAGGCGGCGCCCTTCGCACGAGACCGCCACGGCCTCGGGCGTCTGGCGGGCCTGGGCTTCGAAGAGCGCTACGTAGCTCTTCGGCTCGGGCACCGCGCCCGGGGGGGCGTTCCAGTCGACGAGGAGCTGCCTGCGCTCGCGCTCGTCGAGCATCGCGAGGTCGCCGAGCCGCGCGTCGGGGCGCCGGGCCATCTCTTCGAGCAGGCGGCGCAGGTGCTCGAGCATGCGCTCCGCCGCCGCGGCGTCGAGCGCGCGCGGGTCGTACGACAGGCGCAGGCCCAGGTGCGCCCTCGGGTAGGCGACGACCGTGACGGGGTAGTTGGTGTGGACCCTGTCTTGGTCGTACGAAAGGCGTACGTCGCCCACTTGCTCGCCGAGCCGCGGGTCGAGCGGGGCGTTCTCGAAGACGACGAGGCTGTCGAACAGCGATTGCCCCTTGGGCAGCTCGCTCCACTGCTGAACTTGCACCAGCGGCGGGTGCTCGTACTCGCGGATGCGGTAGTTGTGCGCCAGCAGGCCCTGCAGCCACCCGACGAGCGGCCGGTCGGGGTCGACCCGCACGCGCAGCGGCAGGGTGTTGATGAAGAGGCCCACGATCGACTCGACCCCCGGCAGCTCCGTCGGGCGGCCCGCCACGGTCACGCCGAACAGCACGTCGCGGCGGCCGCTGTAGCGGCTCAGCAAGATCGCCCAGGCGCCTTGCACGAAGGTGTTGAGGGTCAGCTCGTGCCGCTGGGCGAGCTCGAGCAGCGCTTCGTTCGCGCCGGCGGGCAGCTCGACGAACGCGTCGGCGATGGCCTCGGGCTCCGGGCCGTCGCCCGCGGCGGGGCGCTCGACGCCGAGGGGGGTCGGCTCGCCGACGCCGCGGAGCTCTTGGCGCCAGAAGCGCTCGGCCTCGGCCGAGCTCTGGCGCCCGAGCCAGGCGATGTAGTCGCGGTAGGGGCGCGGCGCGGGCAGCTCGAGCTCCCTCCCTTCGCGCATGGCCGCGTAGTACGACAGGCACTCGGTCATGAGGATCGAGAAGCACCAGTCGTCGGTGAGAATGTGGTGAAAGCTTCGTACGATGCGGTAGGCCTCGTCGGCCACGCGAATCAGGCGAAGGCGCATGAGCGGCGCGCGGGCCATGTCGAAGCCTTCGGCGAGCTCGGCCTTCAAGGTCTCGTCGAGGCGCGCCTCCTGCTCGGCCCCGGACAGGCCGCGCCAGTCGAGCGCCTGAACGACCTCGGACAGGTCGACGCTCTCGTGAACGAGCTGCAGCGGCCGGTCGAGATCGTTCCAAAGAAACGAAGTCCTCAAGATGGGGTGCCGCGCCGCCACGCGCCCCCAGGCCCGGGCGACCAGGTCGACGTCGAGGGGGCCGTGCCACGTGTAGTGCTGCTGCATCAGGTAGATGCCCGAGCCCGGGTTCAGCAGCGTGTGAAACAGCATGCCCTCTTGCATAGGCGAGAGCGGGTAGGCGTCTTCGACGCCCGGGCGGCCCGCGAGGGCGCGCTCTAGCTCTTCCCGCGTCAGGCCGCTCAGCGAGAAGTCGCCCCGCGACGGCCCGCCCGTGTCGCCCGCGTCGCCCCCTTCGCGCGCCCCGCCCGGCTCGCTCGGCCCGGTCGCTTCGGCCGGCTCCGCCTGCCCGCCCGGCCCGCTCGGCCCGCCCGGCCCGCGGGCGCTCACGGCCGCGACCTGGGCCGCGGCGGCGACGGTGGGGTGGTCGAAGAGCTGCTTCGGGGTCAGCCGGATGCCGCGCTGGTTGGCGCGGGCAATTGCCTGCAAGCTCTGAATTGAGTCGCCGCCCAGCGTGAAAAAGTTGTCATGAATGCCGACGCGCTCCCGGCCCAAGAGCTCGGCCCAGATCTGGCAGAGGGCCGCCTCGACCTCGTCGCGGGGCGCGGCGTAGTCGCCGGCGCGCGCCTCGCCCTCCCGCCCTGGCGCCGGCAGCGCCTTGCGGTCGACCTTGCCGTTCGGCGTCAGGGGCAGCGCCGGCAGCGGCACGAGGTGGCTCGGCACCATGTACTCGGGCAGCCGTTCCGCCAGGGCCCCGAGCAGCGCGGCCGGTTCGGCGCTCGCCCCCTCGGGCGCGACGACGTAGCCGACGAGTCGGTCGGCCCCGCCCACCTCGCGCACCGCCACGACGGCCTCGCGCACCCCGGGCAACTCGAGGAGCCTGGCCTCGATCTCGCCGAGCTCGATGCGGTAGCCGCGCAGCTTGATCTGATGGTCGTTGCGCCCAAGGAACTCGATCGCGCCGTCGGCGCGGTGGCGGGCGCGGTCGCCGGTCTTGTACAGGCGGCCGCCGGCGGTCGCCGAGAAGGGGTCGGGCACGAAGCGCTCGGCCGTCTGCGCGGGCCGGCCGTGGTAGCCGCGCGCGACGCCCGCGCCGCCGATGTACAGCTCGCCGACGACGCCGACGGGCACGGGCTCCAGGTTCCGGTCGAGCACGTACGCCCGGGCGTTGGCGATCGGGCGCCCGATCGGCAGGCCCGCCGCGAGGTCGCCGTCGCCGGCCTCCCAGGTGAGCGCGCCCACGGTGGTCTCGGTCGGGCCGTAGTGGTTCACGATGCGGCATCGCGGGGCCAGCTCTCGCACTCTGGCGACGAGCTCTCGGCCCGCGGCCTCGCCGCCCAGCACCAGGCACCGCCGCGGCAGCACGCGCTCGGGCCGCGCGGCCTCGAGCAGCGCCTTGAGGTGGCTGGGCACGATCTTCAGCGCGTCGACGCCGTGGCGGCTCATGTACTCGGCCGCCGCGTCCGGGTCGAAGGTGCGCGCGTCCGAGAGCACGTGGAGCGTGCGGCCCGAGCAGAGCGCGCCGAAGAGCGAGGTGTGGCCGAGGTCGGCCGCCGCCGTCGACACGAACGCGAGGCTCGCGTCGGGGCCCAGGGCGAGGCGCTCGAGCACGCCGTGCACGTAGTGCACGAGGTGACGGTGCTCGACGGCGACCCCCTTCGGGCGGCCGGTCGAGCCCGACGTGTAAATGATGTAGGCGAGGGAGGACGGGGCTATCGTGCGAGGCAACGGCTCGCCGCTCTCGCCGGCGAGCTCGGCCTCGTCGCGGTCGAGGCACAGCAGCGCCACGCCCGCCCCGTCGAACGCCGCGCCCCACCTCTCCTGCGTGATCACGGCCTTCGCGCCGCTGTCGGCCATCGTCGCGCGCAGCCGCTCCGGCGGGAACTTGGGGTCGACCGGCACGTACGCGCCGCCGGCCTTGAGCACGCCGAGCAGCCCGACGACGAGCCCCGCCGAACGCTCGACGCAGAGCCCGACGCGGTCTTCGGGCCCCACGCCGAGCGCGAGCAGGCGACGGGCCACCCGGTTGGCGCGGCGGTCGAGCTCTCGGTACGTCAGGGCCTCGTCCTCGAAAACGACGGCCGTGACGTCTGGCCTCTGCCGCGCCTGCGCCTCGAACAGGGCGTGGACGGTGGCGTCTTGCGGCCGGGCCGCGTCGGTCGCGTTCCACTCGACGAGGACGCGGCGCCGCTCGGCCTCGTCCACCGGCGACAGCTCGCCGAGCCGGGCCAGCGGGCGCGCCAGCATGGCCCGGAGCAGCGTGCGGTATTGGTCGAGCAGGCGAGCCGCCGCGTCGTGGGTGAAGCGGCGTCGCTCGTAGCATAGAATGAGCCGTAGCTCGTCAGCGGGCTCGACGATGAGCGACAGCGGGTAGTTGTTGCGACCCGCGCCCAATACGGCGTCGCCGGTGCGGGGGCCGGGGCGCGGCAGCGCGCGCGCGCGCAGGCCGGCCGGTGCGTCGCCCGGGCCCGCTTCGGGGTAGCTGTCGAACACGACCAAGCTCTCGAAGAGGGGCTCGCCGCCCGGCGCGCCGCCCCAACGCCGTAGGCTCGTGAGCGGGGCCCACTCGTACTGACGCAGCTCGCTGTTCCGGTCTTGCAGGCGGCGCAGCCACGTCGGAAGGTCTTCATGGTCGGGCACGCGCACGCGCACCGGCAAGCTGTTGATCAGCACGCCGACGATGGCGTCCGAGCCTTGGAGGTCGGGCGGGCGGCCCGACACGGTGGCGCCGAAGACCACCTCGCCCTCGCCGGCGTTGCGGGCGAGTAGGAGGGCCCACGCGCCCTGCACGAGCGTGTTGAGCGTGACACGCTGGCGTCGGCAGAATGCGGCGAGCTCGCCCATCTCTTCGGGAGAAAGTCGCACCTGCTGCTCGGCGTAGGGGTGGCCCCCGCCGGGCTCGGCTGCCCGCGGTGCGGCCTCGAGGGGCAGCGGCGTCGGCCCCCGCAGGCCCGACAGCTCGCCGCGCCAGAAGCGCTCGGCCGCCCCCTCGTCCCGCGCCTGCACCCACGCCACGTAGTCGCGGTAGGGGCGCGGCCTCGGCAGCTCGGGCACGGTGCCGCGCGCGAAGGCTTCGTAGCTGGTAAGGACCTCGTGCAAGAGCAGGGCGAGGCTCCAGCCGTCGAGCAAAATGTGATGGTGGCTGTTGATGAAGTACCAGGCGTCGTCCGCGATTCGGACGAGCGTGAGCCGCATCAGGGGAGCCTTGAGGAAGTCGAACCCGAGCTTACGGTCTGCCTCGAGCAGGTCACGCAGGGCTTGCTCGCGCTCGGCCTCGCCCTTGCCGCGCCAGTCGTGGCGCTCGACGGGCGCCGCGGCGTGGCGGCGCACGATCTGCACGGGCCTCGAGACGCCCTGCCAGGCGAAGGCGGTTCGCAAGATCGGGTGGCGCTCGACCGCCGCCCGCCAGGCGCGGTCGAACGCCTCGGGCTCGAGCGCGCCTTCGAGCAGAAAGACGGCCTGGTTGAAGTAAGGGTCAGAGGCGCCGCCCTCGATCGCGTGAAAGAGCAGCCCTTGCTGGATGGGGGCGAGATAGTAAATGGCCTCGATGTCTTTGTTCGCCATGGGGCTCGTTCCAATCGTTTCGTCGGCGCGGGGAGCGCCGGGCGGGCGCCTTCAGCTCATTTGCGCGAGAATGGCGTCGAGCTCTTGCGGCAAGAGCTCCACATCGGGAAAGTCCGACGGCGCGTAGGCGCTCGCCTCGGGCGACAGGCAGTGGGCGATCAGCCCCCTGAGGGCGTCGCGAAATAGCGCACAGACCGCCTCGACGGTCTCGCGCCGGTAGCGCGCTCCGCTGTAGGCCCACGTCGCCTCGAAGCGGCCGCCGTACACGGCGGCGTCGACCGCGAGCTCGTACGGCAGCGCGTTGTGCGGATCGCGCTCGGCCCCCGGCGACTCTGCTGCCGGAGAGAAGCGTGCGCCCGCGCCGAGCGCGCCGTCCCATTGGCCCAGGTAGTTGAACGAGATCGCGGCGCCCGGCAGCCGCCGCAATTGCTCGGCGACCGGCCCGGCTCCGAGCTCGCGCACGACGCCGTAGGGCAGCCCGCGGCGGGGCAGGCGTCGGAGCCGCTCTTTGACGGCGCCGAGCGCCGCGCCGGGGCCGGCGCCCGGTTCGACCTCGAGGACGACGGGGTAGGCGCTGGTGAACCAGCCCACGGTGCGCGACAGGTCGAACTCTTCGCCCTCGAGCTCTTCGCGGCCGTGGCCCTCTACCTCGACGGCCACCGCGCCCCCGCCCGCCCAGCGCGCTAGCGCCGTCGCGAGCGCCGCCAGCAAGAGCTCTTCGATGCGCGTACGGCCCGCCTCGGACGCCGCCGCTAGCAGATCGCGCGTGTCGGCCTCGTCGAGTGCCACCGAGACGGTCGACGACGATGCCTCGGTCGGCTCCGCGGACGGCTCGTCGACCGGCAAGGGGCGCACCTGGCCCCAGGGCAGGTCGAGCCAGAAGGCGGCCTCCCGCTGGAGGGTCGCATCATCTGCGGCCGCCCGCAGGCGCTCGGCCCACCGCTTGAACGACGTGGTCTTGCCGGGTAGCCGTATCGGCTCGCCTCGCTGCGCCTGATCGTGCGCGGCTTGCAGATCTTCCAAGAGGATGCGCCAAGAGACGCCGTCGATCACCAGGTGGTGCGCGACGAGCAGCAGGCGCCCCGGGCGGCCCGGCCCGAGGTCGAACGCCACCGCGCGCACGAGCGGCCCCGAGCCCAGATCGAGGCTCGCCTGCCACCGGGCCGCGTGCGCCTCGAGCGCCTCGCGCCGGCCGGCCTCGGGCACCCCGGAAAGGTCAACCCAGTGTACTACGTCGGCGGCCTCGCCGTCGGCGTGAGCCTGGCGCCACGCGCCCGCCCCGTCGCGGGTGTAACGTAGGCGCAGGGCGTCGTGGTGCAGCACGAGCGCCCGCACGGCGGCCTCGAGCGCCGACCGGGCGAGCGGCTCGGTGGTGGCGAGCAGAAGGGCCTGGTTCCAGTGGTGGGGGTTGGCGAGCTCGCGGGCGAAGAACTGGCGCTGGATCGGCGTCAGCGGCGCCGGCCCTTGCACGGGGCCCTCGTCTGGCGAGGCACCCGGGGCGGGCGCGGCGCGCGCGGCGGCGGCGAGCTCGGCCAGGGTCTGATATTGGAACATCTGGCGCGCGGTGATCGCCAGGCCGGCCGCCCTCGCGCGCGCGACCACCTGCAAGCTCAAGATCGAGTCGCCGCCGAGCTCGAAGAAGTTGTCGTGAGCGCCGACGCGCGTGCGGCCCAGCACGCCCGCCCAGACTTGCGCGAGGAGGGCCTCTTCGGCCGTGCGGGGCTCGGCGTCGGGCGCCTTCGGGGCCGGAGGCGGGCTCTCGGGGGCCGCGCCCGCGGGCACGCGGGCGGCCGGGGTCGGCCGCGCGGGCAAGGGCAGCTCGGACAACCGTGCGGTAGGTCGCGCCACGACCCCCTCGAGCAGGGCGCAAAACTCGCCCGCCATGCGGTCGACCGTGCGGCTTTCGAAGAGATCGGTGCTGTACTCGAACGAGGCGCTCAGGCCCCCGGGCTCGAGCGCCATGTGGAGCGAAAGGTCGAACTGAGAGCTGCCTGCGTCGACCTCGAAGGGGAGCATCTCGAGGCCGGTGCCGGCGCCGGCGCGGGGCTGGGCCTCGGCCAGCGAGAACATGGCCTGAAAGAGGGGCGTCTGGCCGAGGTTTCGCGCGGGGCGCAGCGCCTGAACGAGCCGCTCGAAGGGCAGGTCTTGGTGCGCCTGCGCCTCGAGCACGCCCTCGCGCACCCGGACTACGAGCTCGGTGAAGGGCGGGTCTTGACCGAGGTCGGTGCGGATGACGAGGGTGTTGGCGAAGAACCCGATGAGGGGCTCGAGCTCGACGAGCGTGCGGTTCGCGATGGGCGTGCCGACGCAGAGGTCGGTCTGCCCGGCGTAGTGCCCCAGCAAGGCCTTGAAGCCGGCCAAGAGCAGCACGAAGGGCGTGACGCCTTGGCCACGCGCGAGCCCGAGCAGGTCGGCCGCCAGCGCGGGCGGCAGGGCGAAGGCGTGGCGGGCGCCGCGGTACGACCGCGCGGCGGGCCGCGGCCGGTCGGTCGGCAAGGAGAGCGCCGGTAGCTCGCCGCCGAGCCGCTGCCGCCAGTAGGCGAGCTGCCGCTCGAGGGCGGGCCCCTGGAGCCACTCGCGCTGCCACCGCGCGTAGTCGGCGTACTGGACGGGCAGCGGGGCCAGCGCCGGCTCGCGGCCCTCGGCGTCGGCGGCGTAGAGCTCGGCGATCTCGCGGACGAGCACGTTCATCGACCAGCCGTCCGAGACGATGTGGTGCAAGACAACGAGCAACACGTGCTCGCGCTCGTCGAGCCGCACGAGCGACGCCCGCGCGAGCGGCCCGATCGCCAGGTCGAAGGGCTGGCTCGCCCGCCGCTCGAGCGAGCGCCGGGCTTCGTCCTCGCGCTCTCCGGCGGCGAGCGCGCTCAGGTCGGTGAGCGCGAAGTCGACGAGCCGCCCCGCCCCGGTGACGACGGCGGGCGACCCGTCGCTGTCGACGAAGCGCGCGCGAAGGGCCTCGTGGCGCTCGGCGAGGGCCTCGAAGGCGCGGGCGAGCCGCCCCGCATCGAGCGCGCCGCGCAGGCGCACGGCGGCCGGCACGTTGTACGAGGCCGCGGTGGGCTCGAGCTGCGCCAAGAACCACAGGCGCTCTTGCGCGAACGAGAGCGGCAGCGGCGCCCCGTCGCGGGGTCGCGCGGCGATCGGGGGCGGAGCGAGCGGGGCCGGGCCCGCGCCCCGCGCGGCCTCGATCGCCCGCGCTTGGCCGGCCACCGTCGGCGCCTCGAAGAGCGCCCGCAGCGGCACCTCGACCCCGAAGGCGCGCCGCACGCGCGCCGCGATCTGCGTCAGCAGCAGCGAGTGGCCGCCCAGATCGAAGAACGAGTCTTCGCGGGAGACGCGCGGCAGACCGAGCACGTCGGCCCAGATGCCGGCGAGCGACCCTTCGGTCGCGGTGCGCGGGGGCACGAAGTCGGGCGCGCCCCCCGACTCGGGGGCGGGTAGCGCGCGCCGGTCGGGCTTTCCGTTCGGGGTGCGCGGCAGCGCCGGCAGGAAGACGAAGGCGCGCGGCACCATGTACTCGGGCAGGCGCGCCTCGAGCCACGCGCGAAGCCCCTCGGCCGTCGGCGCCGGCTCGGACGCGGCCACGTAGGCGACCAGCCGCCTCGAGCCCGGGCGGTCTTCGCGCACCAGCACCGCGGCCTCTCGCACCGATTCGTGCTCGCCGAGGCGCGCCTCGATCTCGCCGAGCTCGATGCGGTAGCCCCGCAGCTTGACCTGGTGGTCTCGGCGCCCGGCGAACTCGATCGCGCCGTCGGTCAGGTAGCGGCCGAGGTCGCCCGTGCGGTAGAGCCTGCGCCCCGGCTCGCGGCTGAAGGGGTCAGGCACGAACGCGGCCGCCGTGCGGCGGGCGTCGCCCGCGTAGCCGCGCCCGACCCCGATGCCGCCCACGTACAGCTCGCCGCACACGCCCACCGGCGCCGGCTCGAGCAGCGGGTCGAGGACGTAAAGTCGCAGGTGGTCGACCGGCCGGCCGATCGGAACCTGCGACGCGCCCTCGTCGGGCGGCTCGGTCAGCGGGTGCAGCGCCACGTCGTCCGAGCACTCGGCGGGCCCGTAGGCGTTCATCAGCGGCACGTGCGGGTAGCGCGTCAGCCACTCGCGCGCGAGCGCGGAGGGCAGCGCCTCGCCCGTCGGCAAGACCCAGCGCAGCCTCGCGAGGGCGGGCGGCTCGGCCCGCTCGCCCGCGGCCTCGAGCATGCCCTTGAGCACCGCGGGCACGACCTCGAGGACGGCCACCCCCCGCCGCTCGACGTGATCGAGCAGCCGGCCCGGATCGCGCGCGATCTCGTCGGGCACGATCTCGACTTCGCCGCCGAAGAGCGGCGCCGTCAAGAACTGCCACACCGAGATGTCGAAGCAGGGTGAGGCCGTCTGCGCGATGACGTCGCCGGGCCGGAGCGACAGCCGCGGCACCTTGCTCAGCATGTTGTTGAGCATGCCGCGCCGCTCGACCATGGCCCCCTTGGGCACGCCGGTCGAGCCGCTCGTGTAGATCACGTAGGCCAGGTGGCCGGGGCCGCCCCGGTCGGGCGGCGGCCCCTCGGCGTGGCCCTCGCCCATCAAGCCCTCGAAGGTCGCGAGGGCGGGCGGTCGCGCGGGCGCCACGGCGCGAAGGATCGCCTCTGCCCTTTCTCGAAGCGCCTCGCGCGTCAGCAGCAGGCACGCCTCGCTCGAGACGAGGGCCCTCGCCGCCCGCTCGCTCGGGTCGTCGGTCGAAAGAGGCACGTAGGCGCCGCCCGCCTTGAAGACGGCGACGATCATGGTGAGCAGCTCGAGCCCCCGCTCGTCGAGCAGCGCCACCCGCCGCTCGGGGCCGACGCCCCGCGCGGCGAGCGCGCTCGCCAGTCGGCCGGCGTCGCGGCCCAGTTCGGCGTACGTCAGGCGCCGGTCGCGGCACGCCGCCGCCACGGCGTCCGGCGCCCGCGCCGCCTGGGCGTCGAAGAGCGCGGCGTACGAAGAGAAGTCGGGCTCGGCCGGGGGGGCGTGGTTCCACTCGACGAGGGCCTGGCGGCGCTCGTCTGGCGTCAACATCGGCAGCTCGCCGAGGCGCGCGTCGGGCCGGTCGGCCATGCCCTCGAGCAGCGTGCCGAGGTGCCCGAGCAGCCGCGCGGCCGCGTCCGGCGGGACGGCCGCGCGGTCGTACGAGATCTTGAGCGGTAGCGCGGCGTCCGCCCAGGACATGATCGTAATCGGGTAATTCGTGTGCACTCGGTCCCGCACTTGTTGCACGCGGAAGGCGATTCGGCCTTCGCGCAGGGCGGGGTCGATCGGCGCGTTCTCGAACACCAGCAGGCTCTGAAAGAGCGGCCGGCCGCGCTCGACCTCGCTCCAGCCCTGGACGCTCGCGAGCGGCGCGTGCCCGTGCTGGCGCAAGAGCAGGTTTCGGTCTTGCAGGGCCTTGAGCCAAGGCAGAAGGGGCTCGCCGTCGGGCACCCGCACGCGCAGCGGCAGGGTGTTGATGAAGAGGCCCACGATCGACTCGACCCCCGGCAGCTCGGGCGGGCGCCCCGCGACGGTGACCCCGAAGAGCACCTCGCGCTCGCCGCTGTAGCGGCGCAGCAGCAGGGCCCAGGCGCCCTGCACGAGCGTGTTGAGGGTGAGCCGGTGCCGCTGCGCCAGCGCGGCCAGCGCCGCCGTGGCCCCCGGCGACAGCCGGCTCACCAGGTCTTCGACCTGCTCGCCGCCCGCGGCGTCGGGCGGCCGGGCCCCGTCGAACCCGAGCGGCGTGGGGTTCGTGAAGCCCCGCAGCTCGGCCCGCCAATGGGCCTCGGCGGCCGGCAGGTCTTGCCGGCCGAGCCAATCGATGTAGTCGCGGTAGGGGCGCGCGGGCGGCAGCGAGGGGGGCTCGCCCCGCAGCAGCGATTCGTAATAAGAAAGAAAGTCCATCATGATGAGCGACGTGCACCACTCGTCGAACAAGATGTGGTGAAAGCTGTGCACGAACTCGTAGGTTCGCTCGCCGAGGCGAACGAGCCGGAAGCGCGTCAGCGGCGCCTTGCCGAAGTCGAAGCCCTCTTCGAGCTCTCGGCGCAGCAAGAGGTCGAGGCGCGCCTCCTGGGCGGCCTCGTCGAGGTCGCGCCAGTCGAGCACGTCGAAGGGCAGCTCGACGCGCTTGTGGACGACCTGCAGCGGCCGCTTCTGGCTCTTCCAGGCGAAGGAGGTGCGGAAGACCGGGTGCCTGGCCGCCACGAGCTGCCAGCCCCGCACGAACGCGTCGGGCCGCAGGTCGCCCTCGAGGCGGTAGCGGTTCTGCATGAGGTAAATGCCAGAGCGCGGGCGCAGCAGCGTGTAAAACAGCATGCCCTCTTGCATCGGCGAGAGGGGGTAGACGCTTTCGACGTTCGACGCGGGGTCGGGGCCGTTGTTCGTAGACACGGGTAACCTGCCGATCTCTTCCAAGAGGTCGCGCCACTCTTCGGGCGAGAGTTCTGCGCCGGGGTCTGCGGCCGGGGGCGGCGCCTCGGCCGGCTCGGGCGCGGCCGCCTCCGCCCGCTCCGCGGCCGCGGCGATCGTGGGGTGCTCGAAGAGCAGCTTGGGCGTCAGCCGCAGCCCGTGCCGGGCGGCGCGCGCGATGATTTGTAGGGTCATGATCGAGTCGCCCCCGAGCTCGAAGAAGTCGTCCTCGACGCCGACTCGCTCGTGGCGCAGCACCTCGGCCCAGATCGACGCGAGAACGCGCTCGGCCTCGGTGCGAGGCGGCACGTAAGGCCGGTCGGCGGCCGGCGCGTCGGGGGCGGGCAGGGCCCGGCGGTCGAGCTTCCCGTTGGGCGAGAGGGGCATCGCGTCGAGCACGCGGATGGGCCAGGGCAGCATGGCCGCCGGCAGCGAGCGGGCGAGCGCGGCGCGCAGCGCCTCGGGCTCGGGCGCCCGCTCGCCCGCGCGACCCGTCACGTACGCCACG
>DASTPP010000236.1:0-3427 GCA_035762175.1 Polyangiaceae bacterium
GGCGGTCAACGGCCCGAGCGCGGTGCTGGTGGCCGGCGAGGTCGGGCCGCTCGAGGCGCTGGAGCGGTCGTTGTCGGCGCGGGGCGTGTTCGCGCGGCGGGTCAAGGTCGACTACGCGTCGCACTGCGGGCAGATGGACGCGCTGCGCGGCCCGCTGCTCGAGGAACTGGCGGGGGTCGAGGCGCGGGCGGGGGCGGTGGCGCTGGCGTCGACGGTGACGGGGGAGGTGACGGACGGCTCGGGGCTGGACGCGGCGTACTGGGCCGACAACCTCCGCCAGACCGTTCGCTTCGACGCCGCGATCAATCGCCTGCTGCAAGAGGGCGTTCGCCTCTTCGTGGAGGTGAGCCCGCACCCGGTGCTGGTGCCGGCGCTCGAGGGGCTGGTGCGGGGGGTCGAGGGGGCGGCGGTGGTGGGCTCGACGCGGCGCGAGCAGCCCGAGCGCGCGCGGCTGCTCGAGTCGCTCGGCGCCCTCTACGCCCACGGCGCCTCGATCGCCTGGGAGCGCCTGCACGAAGGCCGCGGCCCGCTGGCCGAGCTTCCGACGTACGCGTTCCGCCGCGAGCGCTTCTGGCTGGAGGCGCCGGCGCGCGCGGCTTCCAAGCGCGGCGGTCACCCGCTGCTGGGCGAGGGGCGGGAGGTGTCGACGGAGGCGGGCGGGTGGCTGTTCGAGGCGGCGGTGGACGGGGCGGGGTCGTTCGGCGAGCACCGGGTGCGCGGCGCCGCGCTCTTGCCCGCCGCCGCCTTCGTCGAGATGGCGCTCGAGGCCGGCCAGCGCGCCTTCGGCGGCCCCTGCGAGCTACGCGACCTGCAGCTTCAGCAGCCGCTGGTGCTGGGCGAGTCGTCGCGGCGGGTGCAGGCGGTGGTGCGGGGCGAGGGGGCGCTGGTTATCAGCAGCCGGGGCGAGGGCGAAAGCGGCTGGACAACGCACGCCAAGGCCGAGCTACGGCGCGTCGACACGGCCTCGCTGCCCGAGCCGCTACCAACCGAGGGCGTGGCAGGCCAAGCCGAGCGCAGGCTCGACGCCGACGGCTTTTACGCGGCGCTCTCGGCCCGTGGGCTCGAGTACGGGCCGGCGTTCCGTGGGTTGAGCGATCTGTATGCGGGCGAGGGGCGAGCGCGCGCCCGGCTGCGGCGCAGCGATCGGGTTCGCCGGGAGCAGCGTTCGTACGGCTGGCACCCGGCGCTGCTCGACGCAGCGCTGCAGGCGACGGGGGCGTGCGTCGAGGACGGCCGGACGTGGGTGCCGGCGTCGCTGGGGCGGGTGCGCGCGGCGCCCGGCGGCGATGCGCGCGCATCGCAGGTGCGCGCGCATGTCACGCCGGCGGGCCCCGACCGGTACGAGGGCGTGGTGCAGGTCGTCGACGAGGGGGGCCGGGTGCTGCTGGCGGTCGAGGGGCTTCAGCTCGCGCCGCTGCGCGAGGGCGAGGGCGACCCGACGGGCGCCTGGATGCACCATACGCGCTGGGCGCCTCTTTCGCCCCCGAACGAGCCGGCTGCGGCCACGGGTACCTGGGTGGTGCTGGCCGACCGCGGGGGCTTTGGCGGCCGCCTCGCCTTGCGCCTCGAGGCGCAAGGCGCCGTCGTCAAGGTGGTCGAGCCCGGCACCCTCGACCCGCGCGAACCTGAATCGATTCGGCGTTTCTTGCACGACACCTTCGACGGCGGCCGGCGCCCTTGCCACGCCATCGTGCATGCCTGGGCGCTCGACGGCGCCGCGAGCGCCGACAGCGATCTGGCCGATCTGATGGCAGAGCAAGATTACGGCTCTATCGCAGTCACCTACCTCGTGCAGGCCATGGCGCAGACGCCCTGGCGTGACGCGCCCCGGCTCTGGGTGCTGACGCGCGACGCCGTCGCCGTGGCTGGCAGCGGGGGTGGCGCCATCGGGCAGGCGAGCGTTTGGGGCCTCGCGCGCACGCTCGCGTACGAGCACGCTGAGCTCAGGGGCACGGTGGTCGATCTCGACCCGGCCGGCGCCGACGACGAGCTCGCCGCGCGCCTGCTCGCCGCGGGTGGCTCCGACGAGATGGTCGCCCTGCGCGCGGGGCAGGCTTACGCCGCCCGTCTGGCCGCGGGGCTGCCCGAACGCTCTGACGCGACGGCGCCGGCCGGCGAGCGCCCCTACCGACTCGAGACCGAGGGCCCGGGCACGCTCGAAGCCCTCACGCTGCGCGCATTCTCGCCGGAAGAGCCCGGGCCCGACGAGGTCCAGATCGAGGTTCGCGCGGCCGGGCTCAACTTTCTCGACGTGCTCTCGGCGATGGGCCTGCGCCCCGATCAACCCCCGGGCGCGGTTCGGCTGGGCGGCGAGTGCGCGGGCGTCGTGACGCGGGTCGGCGAGCGGGTGCGCGGCGTCAGCCCCGGCGACGAGGTCGTCGCGGTCGTGCCCGGCGCGATGGCCACTCACGTGACCACGAAGGCCGTCTTCGTCGCCCCGAAGCCTCGAAAAATCAGCTTCGAGGACGCGGCCGCCCTGCCGCTCGTCTACATGACCGCCTGGTACGCCTTGAGCCACCTCGCGCGGCTTGAGCGGGGCGAGAAGGTGCTGATTCACGCCGCGACCGGCGGCGTCGGCCTCGCCGCGATCGCCATCGCGCGCAAGCTCGGCGCCGAGATCTACGCGACCGCGGGTCGCCCCGAGAAGCGCGCTTACCTCGAGTCATCGGGCCTCGCCGCCGAGCGCATCATGAGCTCGCGCGGCCCCGAATTCGGCGCCGAGCTGCTCGCGCGCACGGGAGGTAAGGGGGTCGACGTCGTTCTCAATTGCCTGACCGGCGAGGCCATCGCGGCGGGCCTCGACGCGCTCGCGCCCTACGGACGCTTTCTCGAGATCGGCAAGCGCGACATCTACGGCGGCACCAAGGTCGAGCTGAGCCCCTTCCGCAAGAATCTGTCGTACTTCGCGATCGACCTGGCACGCCTGATGCTTGAGCGCCCCGAGAAGATGGGGGGCCTGCTGCGCGAGGTGATGGCGCTCGTCGAGGGCGGTGAGCTGCCCGCGCTGCCGACCCGCGCCTTCGCGGCGGGCGAGGCGGCCGAGGCGTTTCGATTGATGGCCGAGGCCAAGCATATCGGCAAGCTCTGCGTCACGTTTGGTGACAAGGGTGTTCCGATTCGGGAGGCCGCGCCGGCCTTCGTCGTCAGGCCCGACGCGACGTACCTGATTACGGGCGGTCTCGGGGGCCTGGGCCTGGTGCTGGCCGAGCGGCTGGTCGAGCGCGGCGCCCGCCACCTCGCCCTCGTCGGCCGCCGGCCGCCCTCGGCCGAGGCGAGCGCGGCGCTCGAGCGGCTGCGCGCGCGCGGCGCCGAGGTCCGGACCTTCGAGGCGGACGTGGGGCGGGCGCGCGACGTCGCGGCGGTGGTCGGGGCGGTGCGCGCGACGATGCCGCCGCTGCGCGGGCTGGTGCACGCCGCCGCCGTGCTC
>DASTPP010000237.1:0-42974 GCA_035762175.1 Polyangiaceae bacterium
CCGGCGCCTGGTCGCCTACGTCTGCGCCCCGCCCGGACGCCCCGCCCCCGAGCCCGACGCCCTGCGCCGCGCCCTGGCGCGCCGGCTGCCCGCCTACATGCGCCCCGCGCACCTGCTCGTGCTCGACGCCCTGCCGCTCACTCCGGGCGGAAAGCTCGACCGAAACGCCCTGCCCCCACCCGGCCCCGCGGCGCGTCGCGCCCCGCCCGTCGCGCCGCGCACCGAGGTCGAGCGCGCCCTCGCCGCCGTCTGGGCGCAAGCGCTCGGGCTGCCCGAGGTGGGCGTCGAGGACGACTTTTTCGAGCTCGGTGGCGACTCGCTCTTGAGCATGCGACTCGTCTCGCTCGGGGCGCAGGCCGGGCTCACCTTCACGCCCAAGCAGGTCTTTCAAAACCCCACCGTCGCCTCGCTCGCCGCTGCACTCGGCGGCGAGCGGGCCGGGCGCGGCGCCGACCAAGGGCCGCTCGAAGGGCCGCTGCCGCTCACGCCCAACCAGCACCTTTCGTTCGAGCACGACGACCCCGACCGCCACATCTGGAACGTCTCGACCCTGCTCGCGCTCGACGCCCGCCCCGACCCCGCCGCGCTCGCCGAGGCCTGGCGGCACGTCGTGTCGCACCACGACGCGCTCCGCGTGCGCTCGACGCCCGGCCCCGAGGGCTGGCGCCAGCACATCGCCCCGCCCGACGAGACCCCGGCCTTCGCCCGCGTCGACCTCGCGCCCCTGCCCGACGCCGAGCTCGCCGCCGCCATCGAGGCCGAAGCGAGCGCCCTGCAGCAGAGCCTCGATCTGACGCGCGGCCCGCTCGCCCGCCTCACCTACTTCGATCTGGGGCCGGGCCGCGGCGCGCGCCTCTTCGCCCTGGTGCACCACACCGTGTGCGACGGGCTCTCGATCGAGATCGTGCTCGAAGATCTGCTGACAGCCTTCTTGCAGCTCTCGCGCGGCGAGCCCGTGCGGCTCCCGCCCAAGACGACCTCGCTGCGCGCCCTGGCCGAGCGCCTCGTCGAGCTCGCGCGGTCGGGGCCGGTGCGCGCCCAGGCGGCCCACTGGCTGGCCGAAGAGCGCCGCGCCGTCGCCCCGCTGCCGGTCGACCTGCCCGGAGGGCGCAACACGGGCGCCACGGCCCGCGAGCTCGACACCGCCCTCGACGCGGGCGAGACGCGGGCCCTGCTCGCCCTCGTCTCGACGGCCGACGACGTGCACGTCAACGATCTGCTGCTCGCCGGCCTGAGCGGCGCGCTCGCCGCGTTCACCGGGCGGCGCCACGCGCTCGTCGAGATCGAAGATCACGGGCGCTCGATCGACGGGCTCGATCTGTCGCGCACCGTCGGCTGGCTCAACTACCTCTACCCCGTCTTGCTCGACGCCGGCGAGGCGGCCACCCCCCGCGAGCGGCTGCGCCTCGCCCGTGCGGCCCTCCGCTCGGTGCCCGACCGGGGTCTCGGCTACGGGCTGCTCACGTACCTCGTCGACGACGAAGCCCTGCGCGCCCAGGTGCGCGCCTTGCCGCGGGCCCAGGTGTTGTTCAATTACCGGGGCAACTTCGACCTGCGCGGCTCGCTGCTCATCGACCGGGCCCCCGCCGCGCTCGGGCTGCGGCCGGCCGCCGAGCCCACGGGGCTGCCCCACAGCCTCACCACGGTGCGCCAGCACCTCTTCATGGTCAACGCCGAGGTCTTCGGCGGGCGCCTGCGCGTGCAGTGGACCTACAGCCGCGACCTCTACCGCCCCGCCACCGTCGAGGCGCTCGCCGGCGCCTACCTCGCCGAGCTGCGCGCCCTCGCCGCCGACCCGTGACGACGTTTTTGCTCGCCCTCGCGGGCCGCGCCGTCTCGCTCGCGGGCTCGAAGCTCGCGGTGTTCGGCCTCGGCGTCTGGCTCTACCGCCGCACCGGCTCGGCCACCGTTTACGGGCTCGCGACGCTCGCGATGTTCGCTCCGCGCCCGCTGCTCGGGCCGGCCGCCGGGCTGCTGGTCGACCGCTGGGGCGGACGCGCGGCCATGGCCGCCGGGCACGCGTGCGCCGGCGTCTGCTCGGTCGCGCTCGCCGCGCTCTTCGCCGCCGGCGCCCTCGGCCCGGCCTCGGCGCTCGCGCTGCTGACGCTCGTCTTCTGCTTCGACACGGTCGAATACCCCGCCTTCTCGGCGCTGACGGCGCGCCTGGTGCCGCCGGCGCGGCTCGAGCGCGCCACCGCCCTCACCAACGTCGCGCTCGGCCTGACGCAGGTGGCGGCGCCCGCCGCGGCCGGGGCGCTGCTCGAGCTCGCGGGCCTCGGGCCCATCTTGGCCTTCGACGCCGCGTCGTTCGTGCTCGCCGCCCTCGTGCTGATCGCCCTGCGCCTGCCGAAGGCCGCCGCGTCGGGCGGCGCCGACCGCGCGCGCCCCTCGCAGGCCCCCGCGCCGGCCGCCGCCCCGATGCCGTCGAACGGGCCCGCCGGCGAAGCCGAAGCCCCGCGGCCGCGCGCCCTCTCGGCGCCGGGCGGCGGGGCCGGCGCGGGCTGGCGCTACGTGCGGGCCGAGCGGGGGCTCGCGTCCCTGCTGCTCTTGCTCGCGGTGGCCAGCTTCAACCTGACGGCGGTGCAAGTGCTGCTCGGGCCGCTCGTGCTGGGCTTCGCGGGCGCGCGCGAGCTGGGCGTGGTGCAGTCGGCTGCGGGCGTCGGCTTCGTCGTCGGCGGCGTCGCATCGCTCACCTGGAGGGGGCCGCGGCAGAAGGTCGACGGCGTGCTCGGCGCCCTGCTCGCCCAGGGGCTCGTGCTGCTGCTGGCCGCCGCGCCGCCGTCGTTGCCGCTGGCGTGCGCGGCCGCGTTCGGCGCCGCCATGACCATGCCCGTCGTCGGCTCGCTGAGCGAGGCGATCTGGCTGCGCCGGGTGCCTTCCGCCTTGCAGGGCCGGGTCGCCGCCGCCCGCGACACCACCCAGGCCACGGCCATGCTCGCCGCCTCGGCTTCGGCCGGGCCCGCGCTCGACCGCCTGCTCGAACCGCTGATGGCACCCGGCGGCGCCCTCGCCCCCTGGCTCGGCCCGTTGATCGGCGTCGGCCCGGGCCGCGGCGCCGCGCTCGCCATCGCCGCCGTCGGCGCGTCGACCGCGGCCTGTGCCCTGCTCGGCTTCGCCAGCGCTAGCCTACGGGGGGCGGCCGCAGACTGAGCTCCGCGCGCGCGGTGCACACGGCCTCGGCGCCGAAACGACACCCCGGCCGGCACGTTCGGGCTCGTTCCGGGCGAAGCGACCCGTCAGGTCGGGGCCCGATCGCTCCCCCGCTTGGCCAGGGCGCGGGCGCGGCGGCGAGCGCCCCGATCGAGGCCGTCGTCGTCGGGGTCGGCCGGCGCGGCCGGGGGCGGCGGCGCGTCGAGGGGGCCGTCGAGAGCGCCCTGCGCCGGCGGCTGGGCCGCGTCGAGCGCGTCGGTCGGGGCCGCCGACGCGTCGGGGCGTTCCCGCGGGGGGGCGGCGTCGGCAACGCCCGGGCGCAGATCGGCGGGCGCCGCGGCGGCCGGTGCCGCATCGACCGGGTCGTCGCCGAGCGTCGCGGCCAGCAGGCGCACCGTGGGCGCCTCGAAGAGCGAGGCGACGGCGAGATCGCGGCCGAGCCGTTGCCTGACCTGCGCCGCGATCTGAATGGCACCGACCGAGTCGCCCCCGAGCGCGAAGAGATCGTCGTCGAGGCCCACGGCCTCGAGCCCGAGCGCCTCGGCGATGATGGACGCGAGGGCGCGTTGCGTCGCCGTCTCGGGCGCCACGTAGGGCGCGGGCAGCGCGGGGCGCGGCTGGGCGGCCCGGGGCGGGCTCGAGGCCTCGGCGGCGGGCGACGTCATGGCCGCCCCGAGGGCCGCGGCGGCGGGCGACGTCACGGCCGCCCCGAGCGCTGCGGCCGGGGCGGTGTGCGCGAGGCCTTGCGATCGCAGCGCTTCGAGGTCGCGCGTCGAGACGACGAGGTGCGGCACGTCGCCCGCCGCGAGCGCGAGGCGCAAGACCTCGACGCCGTCGCTCGGCGAGATGGCCTCGTCGCGCAACAGCCGCTCGAACACCGACGCGGCGGCGCCGCGCTCGGCCGCCGGGGGCGCGGCGATCGGCGCGGCCGCTCGTGTCGGCGAATCGGCGGCCGACCGGGCGCGGTCTGACGCCGCGCCGGCGGGCGGCGTGTCGGCGTCACGTCGGGGCGACGGCGGCGCGACGTCGCGCCGGGCGAAGGCCTTGTACACGGCGCCGACGTCGTTGACGCGCTTGAGCGAGAACGCCTCGATCTCGGCGACCGCTCGGCCCGCGTCGTCGGCGAGCGTCAGGTCGAACGAGGGCGTCTCGCCCGCCGCGGCGCCGGGACGGGCGCGGGTGTGCACGAACAGCCGGCGGGGGAAGGGCCGGCGCACGGTCAAGCGCCCGTACGAGTACGGCATGTAGGGCACCTCGCCCAGAAGGAAATCACGCCCCGTGCCGATGGCCTTGTCGAGCATCGCGGGGTGAATCTTCATCGCGTCGAGATCGCCCGCGAACTCGGCCGGCAGCTCGAGCACGGCGACGATCTCGCCGTCCCCCCAGTGTACGCGCCGGACGCACTGCCAGCGCGGGCCGTGATCTTCGTCGCACGCGTCCTCGTCGGTGAACGCCTTCGCGCGCGGACAACGCGCGAGCAGGGCGGCAAGATCGAGGCGCGCGCCCTCGCCGGCCGGCACCGCCCGCGCCCGGCCCACGACGTGCTTGACCGGCAGGGCTTCGCCGCCAAGCCTGCGGCTCTCGACCTGGAACGAAAAGCCCTCGGCCGTCGGCTCGATCTCGAGTCGGGCGACGCGGGCGTCGCCCGGCCGCACCGAAAGCGGCGTCAAAAAGTAAATGTCCGACAGCTCGAGGTGCGCGCCCCGAAGGCGCGGCTCGAGGGCCGCGCGCACCATCTCGAGGTAGGTCGTGCCGGCGATGACGGGGTTGCCCAAGATGCGGTGGTCGGCGAGCACCCAGTGCGTCTCGACCCGCAGGGGCGTCTCGTAGGCGTCGCGCCCCGGCGCCGCCTCCGCACGGCGCGCGAGCAGCGGGTGACCGAGCACGGCGTCGGCCCGAGATGGCGCGCCGGCCGCGGGCGGCGGGTCGGCCCGAGATGGCGCGCCGGCGGGGGGCGGGTCGGCCCGAGATGGCGCGCCGGCGGGGGGCGGGTCGGCCTGAGACGGCGCGCCAGCGGGCGGTGGGGCGACGACGTGCGCCGGAGGGGCGGCGGCCCGCCGGGCGGCGTTCGCGAGCATGCCGACGTCGCGCCAGCCGCACCAGCCGATCGAGACCACGTTGGTGGCCGAGCCCCCGCGCTTTTCGTGGGCGAACGCGTCGAGAAAGGCGT
The DNA here is from genome assembly GCA_035762175.1 of Polyangiaceae bacterium. Taxonomy (GTDB): domain Bacteria; phylum Myxococcota_A; class Polyangia; order Polyangiales; family Polyangiaceae; genus DASTPP01. The sequence continues at coordinate 5,321 of DASTPP010000237.1, forward strand.
TGGCGGCGACGTAGTCGGCCTGGCCGTAGCCGCCGAGCACGGCGGTGCGCGACGAGCAGAGGGCGACGAAATCGAGGGGCTCGCCGGCGAGCAGCTCGTCGAGCACGATCGTGCCGCGAACCTTCGGCCCGAAGGCGGGCGGCGAGGCCCCGTCGGCCCGGCGCTGCAAGGCGCCCCCCGCGGCGACGCCGGCGGCGTGGATGACCCCGTGCAGCGGCCCGAAGCGGGCGCGCGCCTCGGCGAGCACCTCGCGCATGCGCCCCGCGTCGGCGACGTCGGCCGCGGCGGGCATCACCCGGGCGCCGAGCCGCTCGAGCTCGAGCACCTGGCGCGCGGCGCGGGCGGCGGGCGAAGGGTCGCCCGAGGCGGCGAGCTCCGACCAGCGCGAGCGCTCGGGCAGCGGCGTGCGGCCCACGAGCACCAGGGCGGCGCCGTACGCGCGCGCGAGGTGCTCGGCGAAGACCAGGCCCATGCCGCCGAGACCGCCGGTGATGAGATAGGTGCCGTGGCGGCGCGGCGCGACGACGGGCGGGGCGTCGGCGCCGCGGGCGAGCGGCTCGAACGCCCTCGCCCAGCGGGACGGGCCGCGCAGCGCGACGACGGGCGCGCCGGGCTCGCCCTCGAGCTCGGCGAGCAGCCGTTCGACGAGCCGGGCTTCGCCGGGGCCGCCTGGCGGGGGTAGCGCGACGTCGATGACGCGCGCGCGGGCGCCCGGGTACTCTTGCCCGACGACCGCGGTCGGGCCGAGCAGCAGCGACTTCTCGGGGCAGATCGCCTCGTCGCCGAGCACCTGAAAGAGTTGGCTGGCGACGACGTCGAGCGCGAAGGGCAAGCCGGGGCGCAGGGCGCCGAAGGCCCGGGCGAGGTGCGAAAGGCTCGCGAAGGTGGCTCGCTCGATTTCGGCGAGGGCGTCGAGGCGCGATTCGCCGGGGCGGTGCGGGTCGACGCCCCAGAGGTGCACCACGCGCTGAGGGAAGCGCCCCTCGTCGGCGAGCCGCCCGAGCAGCGCGCGGTAATCGTCGGCGCCGCGCAGCTCGCGGCCGTCGGGGCCCGCGCCGTCGCGCTCGACGCGCGCCACGCGGTGCCCCCTCCGCGCGAGCGCCGGGGCGAGCAGCGAGGCGAGGCCGAAGCGATCGGCGAAGAGCAGAATGTCTTGCCCGCGCCCGCTCGGCCCCGGCGGCGGCAGCGGCGGGGCGCGCCGCCACGAGGGCACGTAGAGCCAGTCGGCCGGGCGCGCCTTGCGCGGCGGAGCCTCGGGCTCGGCCGACGGGGCGCGCGCGGGCGGCGGCGGGTCGAGCCAGAGGCGCTGGCGCTCGAACGGATAGCCGGGCAAGGGCACGCGGCGCCGGCGCTCGCCTTCGTGATAGCGGGCCCAGTCGACGGGCGCGCCGTGCAGCCAGAGCCGGCCGAGGACGGCGCTCAGCGCGCGCAGGCCCGCGGCCGCCCCGCCGTCCGCCGAGAGCGCGGCGAGCACCGCGTGGCGCGGCGCGCGCGCCGGGTGCAGGCGGGCGGCGTTCAGCAGCGCGCGCCCCGGGCCCACCTCGAGCACCAGCCGATCGGGGTCGCCGAAGAGCGCGGCGAACCCTTCCGACAAACGCAGCGTGCGGGCGGCCTGCTCGGCCCAATAGCGCGGCTCGCGCAGCTCGCCCGGGCGCGCCCAGGCGCCGTCCGCGCTCGACAATTGCGCGATCTCGGGATCACGTAGCTCGACGCGCGCGAGCGCGGCGGCGAGCTCGCCCATCGCCTCGGCGAGCGCCGGCGACTGCAGCGCCCGATCGACGCCGAGGCGGCGGAAGGGCACACCCCGCGGCTCGAGCCTGGCCTCGAGGGCTTCGAGCGAAGCCGCCGGCCCCGCCACGACGCAGAGCGAGGGCCGCAAGACCTCGGCGAGCGCGAGGCCGTGCTCGTCGAGCAAGCCGCGCAGCTCGGCCTCGGGGACCATGACCGCGCTCATCGCCCCCGCGGGCGCCGCGAGCAACGAGCGGGCGCGCGCGGCGACCAGCCGGGCGGCGTCATCGAGCGAGAGAACGCCCGAGACGCAGGCGGCCGCGAGCTCGCCGACGCCTTGCCCCGAGACCGCCCGGGGGCGCAGGCCCCAGCGCCCGAGCAGGCGGGCGAGGGCGACCTCGAGGGCGAAGAGGGCGGGCTCGGCGAGGTGCGTGGGCAGCGGTGCACCCGCCTCGGCCCCCAGCAGCGTCGCGCGGGCCTCGACCCCGACCGCCGAGCCGAGCGCGCGCAAGCAGGCCTCGAGCGGCTCGCGCAGGCCGGGCAGCGCGTCGTAAAGCTCGCGCCCCATGCCAGCGAAGGCCGAGGCCGCGCCGGGGAAGACGAACGCGAGCGCCGGCTCGCGCCCGTCGAAGTGGTCGGTGGATGCGAGCCCGGGCGGCAGGCGCTCGAGCGCGTCGAGGGCCCCGGGCCGATCGCGGCCGAGCAGCACGCGCCGGTGCGCGAAGGCCTTGCGCCCGAGCTGCAGCGTGTACGCGACGTCGGCTACCTCGAGCCCGGGCTCGGCGGCGAGGCGGTCGCGCAGCCGATCGGTCTGCGCCTCGAGGGCGGAGGCCGTGCGGGCCGACAGCGCGAGCACGTGCCAGCCCGGGCGCGGCGGCGCCGGCGGCGGCGGCGGCGCGGGGCCCTCTTCGAGCACGACGTGCACGTTGGTGCCGCCGATGCCGAACGAGCTGACGCCCGCGCGGCGGGGCTCGCCCCCGGGCGGCGGCGCCCACGGGCGCAGCTCGCGGTTGACGTAGAAGGGGCCGCTCGCGAAGTCGATCTGCGGGTTGGGCGCCTCGTAGTGCAGCGTGGCGGGCAGGGCGCGGTGCTTCAGGCAGAGCACCGCCTTGATGAAGCCGGCGATGCCCGCGGCCGTGTCGAGGTGGCCGACGTTCGACTTGACCGAGCCGACGGCGCAGAACTGCCGGCGCGACGTCTTGGCCGCGAAGGCCCGCGTCAGCGCGTCGATCTCGACGGGGTCGCCGAGCGCCGTGCCCGTGCCGTGGCACTCGACGTAGCCGATCTGGTCGGGGCGCACGCCCGCGACGGCGAGGGCCATGGCGATGGCGCGCCGCTGCCCCTCGGGCGACGGCGCCGCGTAGCCGACCTTCGCGGCGCCGTCGTTGTTGGCCGCCGAGCCGCGCACGACGGCGTGCACCGTGTCGCCGTCGGCGAGCGCGTCGGCGAGGCGCTTGAGCACCACGCACCCGACGCCGCTGCCGAAGACGGTGCCCGCGGCGCGCGCGTCGAAGGGGCGACAGTGCCCGTCGGGCGAGGCGACGCCGCCCGGCTGAAACAAGTAGCCGGCCGCCTGCGGCACGCGCACCGACGAGGCGCCGGCGAGCGCGACGTCGCACTGGCAGGCGAGCAGCGCCTGGCAGGCGAGGTGCACGGCCGAGAGCGCGGTCGAGCAGGCGCTCTGCACGGCGAAGGCGGGGCCCCGCAGGCCGAGCTTGTAGGCGGTCAGCGTGGCGATATGGTCGCCGCGGCTCGCGGTCGCCGCCTGCATCAGCCCCTGCGCCTCGAAGGCGCCGCGGTTCGAGGCCAGGTTCTCGAGCAGGTAGGTGTTGATGCTGAGCCCGGCGAAGACGCCGACGTCGCCGGCCACGCGCGCGGCGTCGTAGCCGGCGTGCTCGAGCGCGTGCCAGGCCACCTCGAGAAAGAGCCGCTGCTGCGGGTCGGTGATGCGCGCGACGGCGGGGCTCAGGCCGAAGAAGGCGGCGTCGAAGAGCTCGACGCCCTCGAGCGCCGCGTTCGCCCGCACGTACGCCGGGTCGGCGAGCAGCCCGGGCGCGACGCCCGCCTCGAGCAGCTCGGCCTCGGAGAAGAACCGAATCGACTCGACGCCCGCGCAGAGGTTCTGCCAGAACGCGTCGACGTCGCCGGCCCCGGGGAACCGCCCCGCCATGCCGACCACCGCGACCGCGTCGAGCCCCTGCCCTTCGGGCCCGTCGCCGTGCGCGCCGCTCACCTCCCGACCCCCGCCGCCCGGCCGCCGCCCGCCCCCCGCCCCGCGCGCCCTCGCCCGCCGCCCGCCCCCCGCCCCGCGCGTCCTCGCCCGCCGCTCACGCCTCGCCCCTCGCCTTGGCGCGCGCCCGCTGCCGCCGCATGGCCTCGGCGCGTCGGCGCGCCGCCTCGTCGGTCGCCTCGGCGTCGCCGGGCCCCGCCCCTCCCCCGCCAGCGCCCTCGCGCAAGAACGCCGCGAGCGACGCCACCGTCGGGCGGCCGAAGAGGTCGAGCAGCGAAAGGCGCGCGCCCAGCGACTCGCCGAGCCGCGCGTGGGCCCGCACGAGCAGCAACGAGTGCCCCCCGAGGTCGAAAAAGTTGTCGTGCAGCCCCACCCGCTCGACGCCCAGCACCTCGGCCCAGACCGCGGCGATGGCGCGCTCGAGCTCGCCGCTCGGCTCGACGTAGGACGCGCCGCCCCGGGGCCCCTCGGGGGCCGGCAGCGCCCGGCGGTCGACCTTGCCCGAGGGCGTCAGCGGCAGCTCGTCGAGCAGCGCGACCGCGTGCGGCACCATCACCTCGGGCAGCCGCCCCCGCAACCACGCGCGCACCTCGCCCGCGTCGAGCACCGCCGCCCCCGCGCGCGGGTCACGGGCGAGCGCCGGGTCGGCCGGCTCGACGGGCGCGCCCTCGCGCCAGGCGTAGAGGTTGTGCCGGTCGGTGCCGCGCAGCAGCGGGTCTTGCTCGACCTCGACGCGGAAGCCGCGCGCCTCGAGCAGCCCGCGCGCCCTTGCGACGCGCCCCTCGGTCGCGCGGCCGGCGCCGTCGTGCACTTCCATCACGATCTGCGCGATGCGCCCCCAGTGCTCGTCGTCGACGCCCTCGAGCACGTCGAGCTCGGCCCGCTGCACGTCGATCTTGAGCAAGTCGATGCGCCCGACGCCCTCGTCGCGCACCACGTCCGACAGCCGCCGCAAGCGCACGTCGTGGCGCTCCGCGGCGAAGCGCCCGGCCAGGAGCTCGTCGGCGCTCTCGAGCAAGAGCGCGGCGCCCGCGTCGCCCGCCCCGCGCTGGTTCTCGAGAAAGGCCTTGATCACCGCGACCTCGTCGTCGGCGCTCGCGTAGTCGCTCTGCCCCGACATCATGGTGTACCGGGCGTAGTAGCTGAACTCGGCCCGCCCTTCGCGCGACGACAGGCCGAAGGGCATGGCCTTGACGTCGCCGCCGTAGAGCCCGACGTTGGCCCCGAGCGTCTCGAAGAGCGGCGGCAGCGGCTCGAACGCGTAGACGCGGCACGCGGGCGCGTTCAGGGCGACGAAGAGCGTGAAGAGCCCCACGTTCGCGCCCACGTCGAAGACCACGCCGCGCGCGGGCAGGCGCACGCCGTGGCGCACGTAGGCGCGCGCCTCGAAGATCTCGCGGTAGAGGTACTCGGTCTCGTTCTTGTTCTGGTGCACCACGGCCAGGCCGTTGGGCAGGGCAAAACGCCGGCGCCGCCCGACGTTCGGCGCGTTGGCGCGCCGGGGCGCCACGTAGGCGGCGAGCCGCCGGTCGGAGGGCCGGTCGCCGTAGGCGATCACCGCGGCCGCCCGGACCGAGGGGTGCTCGAGCAGCACGCGCTCGATCTCTTCGGGCTCGACGCGCACGCCGCGCACCTTGGTTTGGAGGTCGGCGCGCCCGACGAAGGCGAGGCGCCCCTCGCCGTCGGCGCGGACCACGTCGCCGGTGCGATACATGCGAGCGCCGGGCCCGGGCGCGAAGGGGTCGGGCACGAAGCGCTCGGCCGTCAGGCCGGGCCGGCCGAGGTAGCCCCGCGCCACGCCCTCGCCGCCCACGTAGAGCTCGCCCGGCACGCCCGCCGGCGCCGGCTCGAGCCACTCGTCGAGCACGTACGTGCGCACGTTGGCGAGCGCGCCGCCGATCGTCGGCCCGGCCGCGCCGGGCGCGATGGCCGCCGCGGTCGCGTCGACCGTGCACTCGGTCGGCCCGTAGACGTTGAACGCCCCCCGCGGAAACTCGGCCCCGAGGCGGCGCCAGAGCGCCGGCTCGATCGGCTCGCCGCCGAGCAGCAACGTCGGCCATAGCTCGGGCTCGGGCACCCCGGGCGAGTCGAGCAAGAGCTCGAGCTGCGTGGGCGTCAGATCGAGCACGTCGAGCGGGCGCCGCCGCAGGTAGTCGGCGAGCGCGCGACCATCGAGCCGAACCCGGTCGGCGAGCACGTGCAGCGCGTGCCCGCGCGCGAGCTGCACGATCTGCTTGACCGACGCGTCGAACGCGAACGAAGCGTTCAGGCCCACGGCGAGCCGGGCGCCGCGCCCTCGGTAGACGGCCCGTTCGAGCGCGGCGCCGAGGTTGGCGAGCGAACGGTGGCGTACCATCACGCCCTTGGGCCGCCCGCTCGAGCCCGAGGTGTAGAGCACGTAGGCGAGCTGCTCGGGGTGCACCGGCGGCCCAGGCGCCGCGGCGGGGCGCGAGGCGATGGCGCCGGCGTCGCGGTCGAGCCGGACGACCGGCCCGGCGAAGCCCTCGAAGCGCGCGGCGAGCGGGTCGGCCGTCAACACCGCGGCGGCGCGCGTGTCTTCGAGCATCACGCGCGAGCGCGCCGCCGGCGCCTCGGGGTCGAGCGGCACGTAGGCCGCGCCGGCCTTGAACGCGGCGAAGATCGCCACGATCGCCTCGGCCGACCGGGGCAGGCAGAGCCCGACGGCGTCGCCCGGCCGTACGCCGATCGCGCGCAGGTGCTGCGCCAGCCGGTTCGCCCGTTGCTCGAGCTCGCCGAAGCTGAGCTCGACGTCGTCGCACACCACCGCCGTAGCCCCGGCCGACGCCGCCGCGACGGCGGCGAGGCGCTCGTGCACGAGGTCGGCCGGGCCGAGCGCGACCGATTCGCCCGCGCCCGCCTCGAGCAAGCGCCGCCGCTCGCGGTCGCCCACGAGGCGCAGCGACCGCAGCGGCGCCTCGGGCCGGCGAGCGAGCTCGGCGAGCGAGCACTCGCAGGCCTCGAGCAGCAGGCGGGCGTCGGCCTCGGCGAAGCGCGCGCCGTCGTAGTCGACGCGCAGCCGCACGCGCGGGCCGACGTCGGCCGCGACGAGCTGCAGCGCGACGGGCTCTTCGTGGGCCTCGAGCCGGGCGAGGCGCGCCCGCCCGGCGCCGAACGACGCCTCGGGCCAGCGCACGAAGCAGAACGAGCAGGGCGGGCGCGGCGGCGCAGCGGCGAGGCCGGCGGGGCCCGCCCCGGGGTCGAAGGCGAGCGCGTGGCGCGGGTGGGCCTCGTTCAGCGGGCCGAGCGCGCCGAGCAGGTCGGCGAGCCGGTAGTCGCACGGCAGCGGCGTGAGCACCGGCAGCGTGCGCGCGTAGGGGCCGACCGCGCCGGCCAGCTGTTCGTACGCGCGGCCGTCGTAGCGCCGGGCCGTGAGCGCCGGGTCGGCGCCGGCGAGCCGCCCGACGAGCGCGTGAAAGACGGCGTGCAAGAGCGACGCCTCGTCGACCCCGAAGCGCGCGGCGAGCTCGCGCAGCGGCCCCGCCTCGAGCGCGCCCTCGACCGCGCCGAAAAGCCCCGGGGCCGACGCGCCGCCGCGATCGAAAGGCAAGGCCGCGGCCGCGGCGGGCGGGGCGCCGAAGCGCCGCCAGTACGCCGCCGACTCTTCCTTTTCGTCGCCGGCGAGAAACTCGCGCTGCCAATCGGCGTAGTCGATGTACTGCAGCGGCTCGCCCGCGGCGGGCGCCCCGGCGTACGCGGCGCCCACCTCGTTCGCCAAGTCGCGCAGCGCGAAGGCGTCGGCCGCGACCGCGGGCAGCGCGAGCGAGAGCCGGTGCGAGCCGGGGCCGGCGGCCGACAGCTCGGCGACGAGCAGCCGGCCCGCCGCCAGGTCGAACGCGGGCGCCGCCCCCGCGCGCCCCTCGCCCTCGGCCCACGAGAGTGAGGGCGGCGCGACCGACTGCAAGGGCAGCCCCATGCCGGGCAGCCGCGCGAAGCGCGTGCGGGTGATCTCGTGGCGCTCGCAGGCGGCCTCGAGCGCACGCCGCAACGCCGCGCGATCGAGCGCCCCTTCGAGCTCGAGCGTCGCCCGCACCCAGCGCGGGCCCGCGGCCTCGGCTGCCTCCCACGCCCGCCGCTGCTCGACCGAGAGCGGGTAGCCTTCGATCTGCGCGGCGCTCATGGCCCGCCGAGCCCGGGGCCCGGCCCCCCGCCCTCGTCGGAGGCGCTCACCCGAAGATCGGCCATGGCGACGAGCACCGTGCGGGGCCCCTCGAAGGGGTCGCGCCCGTGCGCGGCGAGAACGTTGTCGACCATCAACACGTCTCCCTCTTGCCAGTCGAAGCGCACCGCCGCCGCCTCGTAGGCGGCGCGCACCAGCGCGAGCGCCTCGGGCTCGATGGGCGAGCCGTCGCCGTAGAAGGCGTTGCGGGGCATCTCGTCGGGCCCGAAGCGGGCGCGCAGCGACGCGCGCACTTCGGGCGGAAGGTTCGTCTCGTGAAAGATGTAGGCGTGGTTGAACCACAGCCTCTCGCCGGTGCGGGGGTGCTCGACCATCGCCCGCCGCGGCGATCGGGTGCGCAGGCGGCCGCCCTCGCGCCACTCGAAGGCGGCGCCCGAGGCGCGGCAATAGGCCTCGACCTCGGCCGGGTCGTCGGTCTGAAAGGCCTCGCGCCAGCCGAGGTCGACGCCCTCGCCGTAGTTGCGCACGTAGGCCAGGCCCCGCTCGACGAAGCGCCGCTTGAGCCCGTCGGGCAGCCGCCGCGTGACCTCGCGCTCGCTCGCCAGCGGCGTGGCGCCCCCCCGCGGGGCCGGCCGGGCGCAGTAAAACCAGAGCCGCGCCGGCCAGTTGTGCGAATACGACATCTCGTGGTGCAGCGGGATAGGCTGGTCGGCGGCGAATTCGGTCGACGTGTACACCTGCGGGGCCACCGCCGTGCGCGGCGCGGCGCGCTCGACGTAGTCGAGCAGCGCGCCGCCGCCCGACGCGGCCGCGAAGGCGCGGAACGCGCGCGCGTCGGGCACGCGAAAGCCGCGAAAAAGCAGCGCCCCCGCCTCGAGCAGCCGGGCCTCGAGCCAGGGGCGCGCGCCCTCGGCCCAGCCGACCGGGTCGAGGCCTTCGACGTTCGGCTCGACGACCAGGGGCAGTCCGGGGGCCCCCGGCAACCAGCCGGCCCTCACCAGCGCGTCGGCGCTCACCCTCGTCGGGTCGCGCCGCCGCGCGCCCGGCGCCCGCGGCGCGGGGCCGCGCCCGCCGCTCACGCCCCGCCCCGGGCCGCCACGCCGCGCCCGCCGCTCACGCCCCGCCCCCGGCCGCCACGCCGTGCCCGAGCGCCGCCCACGAGCGCGGCTCGGCCATGGCGACCGCCACCGCGCGCTCGCCGGCGAAGGGCTCGCGCCCGTGCGCCATGGCCACGTTGTCGAGCAGCAGGCAGTCGCCCTGGCGCCAGGGCACGCTCACCGCGGCACGAAGGTACGCGGCGCGTAGCGCTTCGAGCGCCTCGGGCTCGATGGGCGAGCCGTCGCCGTAGAAGGTGTTGTTGGGCATCTCGTCTTCGGCGTAGAGCGAGCGCAGCCGCCCCGCGAGCTCGGGGCCGAGCGTCGTGACGTGAAAGAAGGTCGCGTGGTTGAACCACGCGAGCTCGCCCGTGCGCGGGCGGCGCGCGACCGCCGGCCGGCGCTGCGAGGTGCGCAGCCGGTCGCCGCCGAGCCAGCGCGCCTCGATCTGGTTGGCCCGGCAGTAGGCCTCGACCTCGGCCCGGTCGGCGGTCTGAAAGGCCTCTTGCCACGAGAGCCCGAGCCCGCCGCCGAAGTTGCGCACGTACAGGTAGCCGCGGGCGACGAAGCGGTCGACCAGCGCGCGCGGCAGCTCGCCGAGCACGCGGCGCACGCACGCGACGGGCGTCGCCCCGCCCGAGGCGGCGGGCGTGACACAATGAAAGAGAATGCGCCCGGGGAAGGTCAAGTTGTACGACTGCTCGTTGTGCAGAAAGATGGCCTGTTCGGCCGGGTGCGAGGTCGACGTGTAGACGTTGCCCTCGATGGGCTCGCGCGGCGACGAGCGCTCGAGGTAGGGCAGCGGCTCGCCCGCCGAGGCGCGCGCGAACGCCGCGAAGCCCGCCGGCCCCTCGACGCGAAAGCCGCGCAAGAGCACGCCGCCGTGCCGGTCGAGCGCCCCGTCGAGCCGGGCCCGGTTCTCGCGCGCCCACGCGCCGAGATCGAGCCCCTCGGCCCGCGCCTCGATCACGAGCGGGTAGTCGGCGCCGTCGGGCGCGCGCGCGTCGACCAGCCCCTCGGCCGAAAGCCTCGTCGGGCCGGGCCGGGCCCGCCCGCCGAGCCCGCGCAAGCTGCCCCCCGTCATGCCTCCCCCCCGCCGCCGGGCGCCGCGCCGCCACGCCGCCGGCCGCCCAGCCGCTTGAGCGCGTCGCCGAGCGCCGGCGCCCCGCCCGCCCCGTCGAGCGGCAGCGCCGACAGCCGCGCCTCGGGCCGGGCCACGCTCGCCTCGACGAACGCCACGAAGTGTCGGTGCAGCCGCTCGATCGAGGGCGCGTCGAAGAGGCGCGTCGCGTACGTCCAGGTGCAGCGCGCCCCCGCCGGCGTCTCCGAGACCCAGAGCGTCAGATCGAGCCGGGCCGCCCCCGCGTCGATCTCGAGGGCCTCGGCCCGCACGCCGGGCAGCGCGAGCGGCCCGCGCGGCTCGTTCTGGGTGCCGAAGGCGGCCCGAACGAGCGGCCCGGGCCGCGCGAGCCCCTCGCGCCCGATGAGCCCGAAGGGCAACGCTTGGTGGGCGAAGGCGTCGCGGGCCGCGCCGCGCACGCGCCCGAGCAGCTCGACGAACGGCGGGTCGCCGCCGAGCCGCCCCCGCACGACCACCAGGTTGACGAAGTTGCCGACGAGCCGCTCGGCCCCCGGGGCGTCGCGCCCCAGCGTCGCGACGCCCACCGGCACGTCGGCCTGGCCCGTGGTGCGCCACAACAACGCCTGGAACGCCGCGAGCAACCACGCGAAGGGCGTCACGCCCGCCCGCGCGCACCGCGCCTGCAGCGCCGGCAGCAGGGCGCCCGGCAGCGCGGCCCGCGAAGTCGCCCCGCGGCCATCGTCGGGCCCGGCCGGCGCGCGCTCGAAGGGCAGCGCGAGCGCGACCGGCAGGTCGGCCAGTTGCCGCGCCCAGAACGACCGCAACGACGCGAGGCGCGCGCCCGAAAGGCGCCGGCGCTGCCAGGCGGCGAAGTCGACGTATTGATACGGCAGCGCCGGGAGCCCGGCGTCTTCGCCGCGCGCCCGGGCGCCGTAATGCGCCGCGAGCTCGTCGATGAGCACGCCCATCGACCAGCCGTCGACTACCACGTGATGCGCGGTAAAGAGCAACACGTGCTCGCGCTCGCCGACCCGAAGCAGCCGGGCCCGAAAGGGCGGCCCCGCCTCGAGATCGAAGGGGGCGCGCGCTTCTTCGGCCAGGGCCCGCTCGAGCCCGCCCGGGCCGCCCGCGGGCGCGTCTTCGAGCGACAGCACCGACGCCGGGGCCGGCACGACCTTCTGCGCCGGCACGCCGCCCGCGACCCGAAAGCACGTGCGCAGCGCCCCGTGCCGCGCCACCGCCGCCGCGAGCGAGGCGCCGAGCCAGTCGGCCCGCAGCTCGCCGCGCAGGCGCAGCGCCGAGGCGACGTGGTAGCGCGCCCCGTCGCCGCCGAGCTTCGACGCGAGCCAGATCTCTTCTTGCGCGAACGACAGGGGCAGCTCTGCCCCCTCGCGCGACGACGGCCGCGGCCGCTCGTCGCCGGCCCCGCCTTCGGGCGCTTCGAGCGCGCCGAGCAGCGATTCGATGAGCCCGTCGACCGTCATCGCCTCGAGCGCGACCGCCGCCGGCGCCGCCGCGCCCGCCGCGGCCTCGAGCTCCGATCTCAGCTCGACGAGGCACAGCGAATCGAGGCCGAGCTCGACGAGCGTCGCGTCGCCCCGCACGCGCCCGCCGGGCAGCCGGGCGAGCTCGGGCAGCCGGGCGTGCAGCCAGGCCTCGAGCGCGGCGCGGCGCCCCTCGGGCGGGGCGGCTCGCAAGGCCCCGGGCGACGGGGCGGCGGCCGCGGCGGGCGGCCCGGCGGCGTCGTCGCGGGCGAGGGCCGGCAAGAGCCCGGCCTCGTACGCCTCGCGGCAGGCCCGCCGCTGCACCTTGCCGCTCGAGGTCTTGGGCAACGCCCCGGGCGCGAGCAGCACGACCGAGCGCAGGCGCACGCCGTGCTCGGCGGCGACCGCCGCGCGCACCGCCGCCGCGAGCGACGGCGGCTCGAAGGGCCGGCGCGGGTCGACTTCGGCGGCGAGCGCGACCGCCGCGTCGCCCCCTCCGTCGACCTCGAAGGCCGCGGCGCAGCCCGGGCGCAGGGCCGGGTGGCTGGCGAGGGCGGTGCGCTCGAGATCGTGCGGGTGAAGGTTGCGCCCCCGCACGACGAGCAAATCGTTGCGCCGCCCCGTGACGAACAGCTCACCGCCGAGCGCGAAGCCGAGGTCGCCCGTGCGCAAGAAGGGGCCCCCGTCGAGGCCCGCGGGGCGCGCGCCGAACGTCGCCTCGCTCTCGCCGGGCCGGCCCCAATAGCCCGCCGCCACGCTCGGGCCGCGCACCCAGATCTCGCCCGCCCGCCCCTCGGGCAGCGGGCGCCCCGAATCGGGGTCGACGACGAGCACCGTCTGTTCGTCGATCGAGGCGCCGCACCCGACCAGCCGCCGGGCAGACGCGGGGGGCGCGCCCGCCGCCGGCGCCGCCTCGCCCCGCTCGAGCCGCGCCCGGTCGAAGGCCGCGACCCGCGGCGGCCCCGGGCGCGCCCGCCCCGCGACGAGCAGGGTGCCCTCGGCCAGCCCGTAGCACGGGTACATCGCCTCGGGCCGGAACCCGCACGGACCGAACGTCGCGCCGAAGCGCTCGAGCGTGTCGGCGCTGACCGGCTCGGCCCCGTTGAAGGCCAGGCGCCACGAGCCCAGATCGAGCCCGGCCAGGTCGGCGGGCGTGGCCTTGCGCGCGCACAAATCGTAGGCGAAATTCGGCCCCCCGCTGGTCGTCGCGCGGTAGCGGCCGACGGCGCGCAGCCAGCGCATCGGTCGCGCCAAGAAGTCGAGCGGCGACATCAACACCACGGGGAAGCGCGCGTAGAGTGGCTGCAGAATGCCGCCGATGAGCCCCATGTCGTGATAGGGCGGCAGCCAGATGACGCCGACGCTCGAGCCGTCGTGCCCGAAGCGCCGCTTGATCGCCTCCGAGTTGTGCAGCAGGTTGCCGTGCGTCAGCACCACCCCGCGCGGCGCGCCGGTCGAGCCCGAGGTGTACTGCACCACCGCCGGCGCCCCCCGCGCCGCGCCCGCCGGCCGCCAAGCGGCCTCGGCGCCCGCGTCGGCCTCGTCGACCGCCAGCCAGCGCAGCCCCGCCAGCGCCCCCGACGACCGCCCGAGCCCCTCGGCCAGCTCGCGCATGCCCCCGAGCGTCAGGGCGAAGCGCGCGCCCGCGTCGGCGACGAGCGCCTCGAGGCGCGGCAACGTGCGGCCGAGCCGCGCCGGGTCGGGCGGGTAGGCCGGCACCGCCACCGCCCCGGCATGCAAGCACCCCAGCAACGCCGCCACGTACTCGAGCCCGGGCGGCAGCACCAAGAGCACGCGCTCGCCCCGCGCCCCCGCCGCCTGCAACCGGCCGCCCACCGCGCGCGCGCGACCGCGCAGCTCGCCGTACGTCAGCGACGCCTCGGCCGTTTCGCCGTCGAGCAGAAACGTATACGCCGTCGCGTCGGGCGCCTCGTCGGCGCGCGCCTCGACCAGAGCGTCGAGGGTCGAAGGAGCGTGCGTCGGCATGTCGTCGCGGCGTCAGGCCGACGCCTGGTTTCGAAGCGGTTGCAACCGCGGCCCGGGTGCCCCGAAGCCCGGCGGGCCGCACCTCACGAACCTCTAGACTGGCCCCCGACGAGATTCAAGCCGCCCACGCGGCTCTTCGCCGCCGGCCGCTCGCGCCACGAGCGCGCAATCTCGCGCCGGACGCGACCCGCCCGCCGCCCCGGGGCTCGGCGGGGCAGCGCCCCCCCGCCGAAGCGCTCGCCCCGTAATTATGGCCTCGGCACAATGCTCGAGGATTGTCCTCGGTCAAAATTCGACCCGAACCAATCGTCGAGCATTGGTTTGGGTCAAAATTCGAGGCCGACCTAATTCTCGAGGGGTGGTTTGGCCGAAGATTCGACGGCAAAACAATCGTCGAGCATTCGTTTTCGTCGGAATTCGACGATGATCCAATCGTCGAGCATTGGTTTGGGTCAAAATTCGACCCGAGCCAATCATCGACGATTGGCCCGGGCCGAAATTTGGCTCGGGGGCGAGGCCCGACGATTGGCCCGGGCCGAGCTTCGACCCAGGGCAAGGCTCGACGATTGGCCCGGCGGGGTCAGCGGCGTTGACGTGCCCGCGGCTCGACGACGAGCCACCGGCAGTCGAGGGGGGCGGGGCCTCACTTGTAGGCCGGAAACGAGCCCTGCAGCAGGCAGAGCCGGCTCACGGGGTCGCACTCGATGGGAAAGTCGGGGTTGATGCCCGAGCCGACGGCGATGCCCTGCGAGAAGTCGGGTTCGGGGCTGCACAGGGCGGGGTTATAGCCCTCGGCCCGGTAGAAGGGCGCTTGCTCGTCGTTGGTGGCGCACGAGGCCTGGTTGTTGGCGAAGACGCCGGTCGCCTGGTACGTGATCGTGCAGCCGTTTTTCGTGTATTTCAGGGTGCCGGTGAACTGAACGCCGGGGTAGGCGGTGGTGACCAGAAAGGTCAAGTCCGACCATTCGGCGCTCAGCGAGAGGGGGGGCTCGGGGTCTTGGGCCTCGTTGGCCTCGGTGGCCGGGTCGTCGGGCACGCCGGCGATGGCGGGCACGTTCAGGTTGGCCGGCGCCATGGTCTGAATGTAGCAGTAGTTTCGGTCGTCGGGGCGCGGCGCGCTGAGCTGGCCGAAGGCGTAGAGCGGGCCGTTGAGCAGCGACTCGGCGGTGACGCCCGGGGGCAGGCGGCCCGGGCTCTCTTCGACGCGCTGGTAGGCGGCGCCCATCTCTTCGGTTTGAATCGCAACCCGGAAGGGCTGGTCGTAGTCGACGTCGCCGTCGCCGTCGAGAACGTAGTAGGGCCGCGTCGAGATGACGATGCCGGCCTGGACGGGGCAATTCTGCGGGTTGTCGACCACCACGAGCCGCGTCGGGAAGGTGCCCGAGGCGGGGACGGTGCAGTCGGGCTCGGCCTGCTCGGCGCAGTCGGCCCCGGCCACGAGGAGCGACGCCGACGCGGCCAAGCTGAGGAGGCGGAGAGGGAGTCGGGGCTTCACGGCGGTGGACCTTTCGTTTCGGGGGCGCGCGGCCATCACCTAGAACGTCGAACGAATGCCGAAGCGGAGGGTGAGGGGGTCTTGGTAGGCGAGGGGGTTGCCGAAGTTGGGGTTGCGCTGGCCGGGCTCGAAGGGCGCGCCCGACGGCGTCGTCAGGCGCGCCGGGTCGATCTCTTTCTTCTCGCGCCCCGGCAGGTAGGGGTTGCTCGCGGCCGGGCCCTGCAACGGGTTGACGTCGGCCGTGGTGTAGGTCTCGTCGCGCGCGACGGCCGCCTGCAGGTTGAAGAGGTTGAACACGTCGGCCGTCAGCGCGATCGACTGCGTCTTGCTGCGGTAGACGCCGAGCGCCATGTGCACGTCGAAGTTGTGCACCCAGGGCAGCCGCTCGCCCTCGCCGCGCGGCATCACGAACACCTGGCCGGCGCCGTAGATGGGGTGCGAGCCCAGGAAGTTGGTGGGCGTGCCCGAGCGGGCGCGGTAGCTCGCGCCGGTCGTCAGGCGAAGGCCCGGGGCGATGGCCCAGTCTTTGGCGCCGTAGAACTTGACCTCGTGCCGGGTGTCGCCCGCGAGCGGGCCGCGGCGGTTGACGACGAGCGAGCGCAGGTCGAAGTCCGAGTTGATGGCCGGGTCGAGCTGCAGCGTCTGCGAGCGAAAAAAGCCCTCCCAGTTGCCGCGCAGGTACGCGAGCGTGTAGCTCGCCTGGGCGAGCCAGTCGTCGGCGAAGGCCTTGGTGAACGAGAGGATGCCCGCGTCGTAGATGCGCTCGGCCTTGGGGAAGTCTTTCGCGATGCCCTCGCCCGGGTTGCCGATGAAGTACGTCGACGCCTCGTCGCGGCTCATGTCTTCGATGATCTGGTTGGTCTGGCGGCGAATGTACGTCGCGCCGAGGCGCCCCTGGGGCACGATCTCGTACTCGCCGCCGCCCGAGACCTCGGTCGACGAGCCCGGCTTGAGGTCGGGGTCGACGAAGGTGCGGCCGAAGGTGCGCGTCGTGTACTTGATGTTCGGGTCGCTGGGCACCGCCTGCGAGCTGCGGGCGGCCTTGCTCGGGTCGAGCAGGCACTCGCGGAAGCCCGCCTCCGAGGGCGCGGGGCAGGCCGACTTCGGCACGTCGAAGGAGGCGCCCGGCTCGCCCGAGCCGCTGCGGTACGCGAGGCGCAGCGGCACGCTCTGGTAGTAGACGGCGTAGTTGGCGAAGATCTTCGCGCGGCCGGTCTGGGTCGGGTCCCAGATGAGGCCGATGCGGGGCGAGATCTGGTTCGGCAGCGCGAGCGAGACGGCGCTCTGCGTGCTGTAGAGCGTCTGCGTGTCGTACCGGATGCCGGCGTTGAGCGTCACCCGGTCCATGATGCTCCAGCTGTCCTGGGCGAAGCCGCCGACGGCCCACTGCCAGACCCGGTAGTCCAGCTTGAGGGGCAGGTCGAAGCGGTCGGGCGCGACGTGGGTGAAGTAGCCGCGGGTGACCTGCCAGGTCGTGCCGTTGGCGCTCTCGCGCGCGGCGAAGCCCCCCGAGAAGGCGGTCTGGTGCAGCACCTGGGCGTACTCGAGCTCGCCGCCGACCTTGACCACGTGGTGGCCGAGCGCCTCGAACAGGTAGGTGACGACCTCGCGCGCCTGCACGCGCTGCGCGTCGGCCTGCTGCAGGTTGCCCGGGCCGAGCGTGGCGTAGGTGTTGACGGGGCAGCGCTGCGCCGAGCCCGCCGCGGTCGAGTCGTCGCACGCGCCCGCGATCGGCACGGACTCGAACTCGGTGATGCTGGGGCGCGACGGCAGGGTGCGGCGGTAGGTCACGAGCGGCTGGCCCGACAGCCCGTCGAGGGTACCGATCTCGGACCCGTCGCCGGCCAGGGCGAAGCTGCCCGTGGTGCTCTCGCCGTGGAAGCCGAGGGTCGTGTCGAAGAGCAGGCGCTTGTTGAGCGACGAGTTCGACCACTTCAGCGTCACGTCGTAGACGCGCGTCGGCCGGTACGTCGCGAGCGCGCGGGGCGAGCCGCCGACGTTGAAGGCCTGCGCCGCCTCGATGAAGCCGCTCTGCGGCGAGACCGAGAAGTAGCCGCCGCCGCCCGTCTCGCCGATGATCGTCTTGACCGAGAGCGAGAGCGTGTTGTTCTGATTGACGCGGTAATCGAGCTTGCCGAAGAGCTGGTACTGGCTCGACCTCGCGCGGAACTTGCGGCCCGTGCCGGGGATGGCGACCGGGATGGCGAGCCCCTCGGGGTCGGACACCTGCTGGCCGTCGGGCCCGGTCAAGAAGGTGTTGAGCTCGCGCTCGGCCTGGTACATCGCGGTGGCCGCCTGGCCGCCGACGAAGAACCAGAGCCGGTCTTTCAAGATGGGGCCGCCCAGCGTAAAGCCGATGTCTTGGGTCGACAGCAGCCGGCGCTGCGTCGTGATCGTGCTCTGCGACGCGATGCGCTTGGGCGTGGCCTGGCCCGGGGTCAAGTTGCCGAACAGCGAGCCGTGGAACTCGTTCGAGCCGCCCTTGGTCACGACGTCGAGCACGCCGCCCTGGGTGCGGCCGTACTCGGGCAGGTAGCCGCCGGTGACGACGTTCGCCTCCTTGACGAACTCGAGGCTGAGCGGCGAGCCGACCAGGCCCACGCTCGGGTCGGAGACCGAGAGGCCGTCGACGATGTACCCGTTCTCGGGCGAGGTCGCGCCGCCCAGCGACGCGCCGTACGCGTCGGACCGGCCCGTGGGCACCGCCTCGGCCAGCTGCTCGAACGAGCGCGTCGCGCCGCCCTTGCCCCCCGGCGGCGACAGCGGCAGCCGCTCGATGAAGTCCGAGTTGACGTTGAGCCCCGACGCCGTCGAGCCCACGTCGACCGTCGGCGGCCGCCCGACGACCGTCACCTCGGCGGCCGTCAAAGACTCGGGCAAGAGCTCGAGGTCGAGCCGCACCGTGATGTTCACCCGCAGCGCGATGCCCCCCCGCGCGTAGGCCCGGTAGCCGTCGGCGTCGACCCGCAGCGTGTAGTCGCCCGGCGGCAGGTTCGGGATGCGATAAAAGCCCGACCCGTCGGTGACCACCGTCTGCTCGCCCTGCAGCGCGGCCGACGTCACCGTCACGACCGCGTCGGCGAGCGGGGCCTTGCTCGAGGTGTCGACGACCTTGCCGCTCAGCGTCGCGACGCCGATCGTCTGGGCCCAGGCGGGGGTAGAAAGTAGCAGCGTGAGCGCAACCGGCGGGGCCCCCGCCAGGAGAGCTGCCAACCGACAAGGCACACGCCACGGCAGGGGCCTTTTCTGCTCGACGTTCATGCGTCCCTCGCAACCGCTTTGCTGGAGGTGTATGGGGGTGAACTGCCCTCGAGACCGCTCAGGCGGCGGCACCTTCACATTCTCGGCGTTGGCCTGTCTACTAAGAAACTTCGTAGGTACTTCGAAGCCACGAACGGTGGCGTGACGTACGCCGAGGTGTTCTCGGGGCCCAGGTGTGAACTCGCCCCACGCAGCGCCGGCCCCGCGCGGGCGCCCAGGCGCCGCCCGGGGGCGCCGGAAGGGGCCTCCGCCGGGCATCGCCGCCCCCGAGACCTCACGCCACTCATGCCTGTCTTCGCGGCGAGCCGCCCTCGCCGCCACGACCAGGGCGAGCGGCCAGGGCCCGAGATTGCCCGAAAATGTTAGCTTTTGGTCGAGGGCGCCGATGGCCCACCGCCAGGGTTTCGTGCACGTGAGCACCGGCGGCACGCGGGTGCGCATCCGCGTCTCGAGCGCGTTCGGCCCCAAGCCCTTGCTCATCGGCGACGCGCACGTGGCGCTGCACGGCGAAGGGCCGTCGATCGTGCCGGGCACCGACCGCCGGCTCACCTTCGGCCGCGCGCGCGCCGGGCTGGTGGCCCGAGCTCGTCGCCGGCGAGCGAGACGGCCGCCGGACGCTGACGATCCGCGACCAGCAGCACGAGTACGTCTTCCGCGAGAGCGACTGACGGCCCGCGCCAAGAAATAGCTCGAGCTCGGGCCGGCCGAGGCCGAGGCCGCCCGCAGGCACGCGCCACGCCCCCCGACGCCCCGGCGAGGCGCGCCAATCTTCTCGGCCCGCGGGGCGTCGGGGGCGAGCTTCGGCGCGCGGTTGTAGAGAACGCGTTTCGCGTCGACCCAGGTCGGGTACCCGAAATAGGCGAACTTGATGCGGGCTAGGGGCAGCTCAGCGTCGCCCGCTGCCCCGGCGGCGCCGCTTTCAGCGCCGGCTTGCCCCGGCCCGCGCCGGGCGGCGCCCCGCTCAGGCCGCCCGCCTGGTCGAGGGCGCCCCGCCGGGCGGCGCCGTGGGTGGCCCCGGGGGGCGCCGTGAGCGCCCCCTGCCCGGCCCCCGGGGGGATGGTGACCGGCACCCTGGCCACGTTGTTCTCGAAGCTCACCTCCTCGAAGGCCCGCGCCGGGTTGAGCGCGACCTCGATCTGGTAATCGCCGGGCGCGAGGTCGGTAATGTCGAGCCACTGGCAGTCGAGCGCGTTGCCATACAGGTCGGACCACCCCGGCTGAATGCCTTGCTCTTCGCAGCTGTACTTCTTCTCGCAGGCCACCCCGGGGCCCTCGATGACCTGCGCCGTGTCTTCCATGCAGTAGGCCTGCTTGCGCCCGGCGATCACGGTGTTGCCGGCCAGGTCGAGCAGGCCGTAGGTGGCGAACCCGTCGAAGTGGTAGTGCCCGTGGCAGGGCGAGAACAGAAAGAGGTCGGGGCGATCGGCGGGCGGCGGCACCACGAGCGTCGCCTGCCCCTGGTTGACCGCCTCGACGCTGAAGCGCAAGAGCGTGCGCCGGCCGGGCCCGGCCACGCAGTCTTCGACGATGGCGCACGAGTCGGGGCTGATGTCGACGACCTCGAACAAGATCTCGCTGGCCAGGCGGTCGGCGTCGAGCACGAGGTCGGGCATCGGGGCGGCCAAGGGGTGGCAGGCGCAGTCGGTGCCGCAGAAGGCGTCGGGGCCGCAGCCGCCCTCGCAGACCGGCCGGTCGTGATCGCACGAGGGGAACGCCCGGCAGGTCGAGGTGCTCGGCACGCAGAGCAGGCCCGCGGGGCAGGCGCCGCAGCTGCCGTCGCAGCCGTCGTCGCCGCACTCTTTGCCCGCGCAGTCGGGGGTGCACGGGTCGGGCAGGCAGCGGCGGTTGCTGCACTTGAACCCGGGGTCGCACGCGCCGCAGTCGCCCCCGCAGCCGTCGTCGCCGCCGCAGTAGCGGCCGTCGCAATTCGGGACGCACCCGTCTTTGACGAAGCGGGTCGTGAGGGTGAAGGGCCCGAACGCCTCGGAGTCGAAGCCGTCGACGATGAGGTAGTACGTGCCCGGCTCGAGCGCGGCGGCGAGGCGCGAGCCGTAGTCGCCCGGCGGCGCGGCGTCGTCGCTGCACTTCACCGTCGCCTCGGGCCGGTCGTCGAGGCACCCGAGCGACGGGTCGGGCGCCGCGGCCGCCTTGCGGAGGTGCAGCACCGTGTCGAACCCCGACGCCCGGGCGTCGAGGCCGACCCGCTCGGTCGTGGTGAACGTGTACACGATCTCGACCGCGGTGCTGGTCGAGTTGCACGTCGGCACCGCCTGGTGCAACCCGGCGGTGGTGTCGCCCGCGACGGCGTGCGCGCCGAGCAGCGCCTCGCCCGGGCCGAGCAGCGGCAGCGGGTTCGCGCAGGTGCCGGGCTGGGCCGCGCTCTGGCAGGTGCCCGCGATCGAGGCGCAGCCCTCGCCGGGGGCGCAGGCGCCGCAGCTGCCGCCGCACCCGTCCGAGCCGCACACCCTGCCCGTACAGTCGGGGACGCACTCGGAGAAGCACGCGGCGCAGCCCGCGCCCAGGACGTGCGAGCAGGTGCCGGTCGCCTCGTCGCAGGCGTCGGCCGTGCAGGCCTCGCCGTCGTCGCACGGGTCGGAGCCGGCGACGCAGGCGCCGCGCGCGAAGCGCTCGGCCCCGTTGCAGAACACGCCGTCGCTGCACGTGACCTCGACCTTCGCCGCCAGCACGGCCCCGGCGCCGCGGCCCGAGCGCTCGGGCCGCCAGGCGAGCTCGTAGCGGCCGGGCGTGGGCGCGACGAGCTCGGCCCGGAAGGTCGCCACCTCGCCCGCGGGCACCGGCGCCGTCAGCGTGAGGGGCGCGTCGCCCCACGCCGCGTCGCCCCGAAAGTGGAGCTCGACCTCGCCCGGCTCGAGCGTGCCGTTGCTCCGGTTGCGCGCGGTGACCGTCACCGGGTACGCCGCGAGGGGCGCGACCCGTGGGGCCGCGCTCACCGTCACGTCGCCGAGCTCGATGAAGCTCGGCCCGAGCGGCTCGATCGCGACCGGGCGGTTCGGCTCGGCCGACCCGCACGAGACGCCGACCAGCGCGAGCGCGACGAGGAAGATCGAAACGAGCGTGGAGAGCAGACTCACCAGCGTCGATCGTGTACGCACGAGACACCTCCGCGAAATGGAGAAACCGGCCGCGCCGCATGATGCCGGCTCGCCCGGCCCCTGGCAACGGACGGCGCCGGCGACCTCGGAGGGCTCGGCGACGCCGTCGGCGGGCCGCCGCCGCGCCACCATCGCCCCGCTGCCGGGTAGGGCGGGTATCAGGTCGCCCCGGGGGTCGCCCCCCGGGAGCTCCCACCGAACCCGAACGTGCCCGATGGAGGCATCCGGCTCGATCGGGGCATCGGCTCGCCCCACGCGGCCAGCGGCACCTCGGGCGGGCGGCGGCTTCGCCTGTCGTTCAAACCAGACGTTTACCACCTCGTGGAGGTAAACATCGGCTAGAAATGGCGACGTCACGCCGCCCTGCGTTGACGCGGCTTCCGGGCAGGCCACCTCCCTGGCCTTCGTAGGAGGCCAGCCTTCCGAGGGGCATAACCGACCCAGTAACCGCTCTCGAGTCGCCCCGGGCACCCTGCCCCGACCACGTTCCGTTGTCACTGAACGCCAGCAAATAACGAAGCCTTCTTAGTTATCGGGACTAGGTAGTCCAAACAACTGACTTTCCGTATGGTGGGGCGCGTCAGCGTGTCGTAGAGTGGCCGCTCAATGGCTGGCTTCGCCGACGACGGTCGACATCGGCCCCCCAGACTCGTCGGCGGTCGTTACGAGGTGATCGCGCGGCTCGGCGAAGGGGGCATGGGTGACGTGCACCTCGCGCGGCTCGTCGGCCAGTCAGACTTCGTCAAGCTCGCCGTGGTCAAGTGCCTCAAGCTGTACGGGGGCGACGACGACCAAGAGCGCCAGCAGATGTTCTTGAACGAGGCGCGGCTCGCCGCGCGCCTCAACCACCCGAACATCGTGCAGACGTTCGAGGCGGGCGACGAGGGCGGGCTCCCGTTTTTGGCGATGGAGTACCTCGAGGGCCAATCGCTCTCGGCCATCAAGCGCCGGGCGCAGCGCGCCGGCGGCGCCCTGCCTCTCGGGTGCGAGCTGTTCGTCTTGATGGAAGTCCTGATGGCGCTCGACTACGCCCACGAGCTGACCGACTACGACGGCTCGGCGCTGTCGATCGTGCACCGCGACGTCAGCCCGCACAACGTGTTCGTCACCTACCAGGGCGCGACCAAGCTCGTCGATTTCGGCATCGCGAAGGCCGCCGGGGTCGCGGTCGAGACGCGCACGGGGGTCATCAAGGGCAAGGTCGGGTACATGGCGCCCGAGCAGCTTCGCGGCGTGCGGGACATCGACCGGCGCGCCGACCTGTTCTCGGTCGGCATCATGCTGTGGGAAGCGCTGGCGGGGCGTCGGTTCTGGTCGGGGCGGTCGAACGAGTTTGAGATCTTCGCCCAGCTCTCGCAGCCGCACCAGTTCGACCCGCCCGGGTCGTTCAACCCGGCGGCTCCCGCGGCGCTCTCCCAGGTTTGCATGAAGGCGCTCGCCTACGACCGCGACGCGCGCTACGCGACGGCGGCCGAGTTTTGGGCCGACCTCGACGCGGCGGCGGGCGAGGCCGGCGTGCGGGCTGGCCCCCGCGACGTCGCGAAGTACATGACGACGCAGTTCGCGGCGGAGCGCGACGCCGTGCGCCGGCGGATCGAGGCGTGGGGTCGCGATGGCTTTCCGGGCGAAGGCTCCGTGCCGGTGCTCGGCGCCGCATTCGACAGTGACACCGCCAACTCGGGGCGGACGCCGGAGCGCCCGGGCGGGCCGCCCGATTCGCTCGCCCCGGGCGGGTCGCGGGGGCTCGAGGGCAGCGCCCCGTCGGCGCTGAGCTCGCTGAACTTGGGGGCTTCGAACCTGCCGGCGAGGGGGGGGCCGGCGACGGGCCGGCGGCGCTCGGGGCAGTGGCCGCTCTTGACGGGCGGCGTGGCGCTCGTGGCGGTAGGCGCGACGCTCTTCGGCACGCGCGGGCCGTCGCGCCCGGGCGCCCCGCCAGCGGCCGAGGCCGTGGTCGCCCCGCTCGCGGCGTCTGCGCCCGCGGCGGCGTCTGCGCCCGCGGCGGTCGCGAGCGCCACGCTCGAAGTCACGATCACCCCCCGCGGCGGCCAACTCTTCTGGGACGGCGAGCCCCTTGGTCAGAGCCCTTTCCGGGGTTCGATCCCGCGGGACGACGCGCCGCACGTGTTGCGCGCCGAGGCGCCGGGCCACCGACCCCGGACCATCGCGCTGGTGGCCGACCGCGACCGGGTGCTCGACATCGTGCTCACGCCCGACCCCCGCCCTCGCGCGCCGGTGCCGGTCGCGAGCCCCGCCGCGAAGCGGCCCCAGGGGGCGCCCGAGCCGGCCCAACCCGGGCCGGCGGCCCCGGCCGGCGGCCCGTTTCAAGAGCTCGAGCCGCGCGAGCGCGAGCCGACGCGCCGGCCGCAGCTCGACACCGACGTGCTGAAGAGGCAGTGAACTTCGACCGACGCAAGGAGCCCCGAAGTGAAGTCGTGGATGCCCGTCGCGGCCCTCGCCCTCGCCCTCACCTTCGCGCCGCGGGCGCGCGCGGACGAGCCCAAGGAGGCCGTCGAGCGCTTCGAACGCGGCGTCCTGCTCTACCAGGGCGGCTCGCCCGACGCCGCCTTGATCGAGTTCGAAGCGGCGCACCGGCTGGCCGGCAATTATCGTATCCTTTACAATATTGCCCTCTGCCGGGCCGAGTCGAAAGACTACGTCGGCGCCATCAGCGCCTACACGAGATACCTCGCCGAGGGCGGCGAGCGGATCGACCGGGGCAAGCGCGCCGACGTCAACGAGCAGATTCGGCGCTTGACGCTGTTCACGGGCCGGGTGTCGGTGCGCACCGACGCGCCGGCCTCGGCCGAGATCTGGGTCGACGACCGGCGTGCGGGCTCGGTGCCCTTGACCGAGTCGCTCACCGTCAACGTCGGCGCGCGCAAGCTCAGCGTCCACGCCGGCGGCCGGGTGGCGTCGAAGACGGTGCTGATCGTGTCGGGCGAACACACGTTCGTCGATCTGCCCTTGGGCGGCGCGCCGGCGTCGACGGCCGGCGCGCCGCGCGGCGACGCGGCGCCGCCGGCCGACGCGGGGCCTCCCTTCCCTTGGCCGTTCTGGGCGGCGGCCGGCGCGTTCGGGGCCGGCGCCGCCGTCACCGGGGTGCTCGCGGTCGGGCGCCGCAACGACGCGGCGCGCACGCAGGCGACGTTCGGCGCCCGCCGGGAAGACATCGAAGAAGACCAGACGGCGGCCGAGCGGCTCGGGCTCGCCACCGACGTGCTGCTCGGGGCGAGCGTCGTGTCGGCCGCGCTCGGCGCGTACTTCACCGTCCGGCACCTCGCGCCGCCCGGAGACGCCGCCAAGCGGCCCGCCGTGCGCGCGACGTTCGGCCCGCGAGGCCTCTTGATCGAAGGCACGATGTGACCTCTCCGGACAGCAGGCAGGCTCGAATGGCACCGACCCGACGTCTCCGCGCGACGGCCGCGCTCGCCGCGGCCCTGGGCGCAGCTTGCGTCGAAGAGCGCCCCATCGTCGTCAACGGGCGGGGCGCCGCCGGCGCCGCGAACCCGGCCCCCAGCGTCCAAGAGCTCCGCCCCATCGACCCGCCCACGTGCCTGCGCTGCGCGGAGGCGGTCGCCCAGGGGCTGCCGCCGGCGAGCGCCTGCTCGTCCGACGGCCCGCCCAGCTCGTCCGAGCGCCTGGCGGCGTATTTTGACTGCGTCTGCCGGACGAAGTGCGTCGAGGTCTGCGCGCTGCACTGCGAGGGCACCCTACGGGACGCCCCGTGCGCCGCGTGCGTCCAGCGCGAGTGCGCCGCCGCCGCGCAGCAGTGCGACGGGGGCGGGTCATGACGCGCCGCCCGCCGCCCGCCCCGGTGCTGGCGCTCTGCTGCCTGTTCGCGCTCGCGCCCGCCTGCAGCGTCGCCGTCGCCGACGACCCGGTCCAGTGCGAGGCCGACGCCGACTGCGAAGGCCGGGGGCCCGACTTCGCCGGCACCGCCTGCGCGACCGCCGGGCCGCGCAAGGGCTTCTGCGTCGATCAGTTCCCCTCGGACCTCGGCGGCGAGTGCGCGGCCAACGCCGACTGCGTCGACGTGACCGGGCCGGGCTCGATCTGCGCGCCCGCCGACGGCACGACCCGCTGCGAGCGCCTGCTGACCGAGCAGTGCCCCCTCTACATCGGCGACCCCTTCATCGAGCGCACCGTCATCTACGGCCTGCTCGGTGACGTCCTGCCGCAAGACCCGAGCTACGTGCGCGACGCCGGGCTCGTCGCCGCCGCGAAGCTGGCGGTCGACGAGTTTCAGGCCGACGCGGGCGTCGAGCTGAGCGGCCGGCGCCGCGTGTCGTTCGTGGTCTGCAGCCAGGCGACGCCGCGCGCGTCGGCGTCGCACCTCTTGCGCCTCGGCGCCAAGGCGATCGTCGGCCCGAGCGAGGGCGACAAGCTGGCCGCGGTGGCCGAGCTGACGGGCCCGGCGGGCGTGCCGGTGTTCGCCGGCTACCTCGACGAGAATACGGCGGCGGCGGTGCCCGAGGCGAGCGGCTTGGTGTTCCTGTCGGGCGCGTCGCGCGCGAGCGCGGTCGCCGCGCTCAGCGCCTTCCTCGGCGAGAACGCCGCCGCGCTGCTCGCCCCGTCGGGCGCCACGCACCTGCGCGTCATGACCGTGCTCGGCTCCGAGACCGAACGGTACGCGGCGTTCCTCGCCGAGCGGCTCACCTTCAACGGCAAGACGGCGGTCCAGAACCAGAACGACCCGGCCTGCGGCTCGTGCTACCTGAACGCCGACGCCACGGGGGGCCCGGCCGCGCTCGCGGCGGCGGCGGCGGCCTTCCGGCCGCACGTCGTCGTGCCGCTGATGAACGCGTCGTGGGGGGCCACCTTCCTGCCGGCCGTCGAGGCCGCGCTCGGCGACCTGCCCGGGCCGGTCTATCTGCACCCGGCGCTGCGCGAGGTCGACCCGGGCTACATCGTTCTCGGGCGCTCCGCGCCCGATCTGGCGGACCGGGTGGTCGGCCTCTGGCCGGCACGCGACGAGGGGGTCGCCTCCAGCTTCCGCGACCGATACCAGGACGCGACCGCCCCGTCCGCCGGCGTCCCCGGCCCGGCGCCCAACGTCAGCGCCACCCGCGTTTACGAGAACACGTTCCTCGTCCTGCTCGCCTCGTACGCCGCCGCGCTCGAGAGCCCCGACGGCGACTTCCGCGGCGCCGACCTCGCCCGGGCGGTCGCCGCCGTCACCTCGCCGGGCGGCACGCGCGCGGGCGCCGGACCGCTCGACATCGCGTCGGCCGTCCAGGCGCTCAACCGCCGCGCCCTCCAGGGGGGCGGCGACCCGGCCGCCACGGCCGTCGACCTGGACGGCATCCTCTCGACGTTCGAATTCGATCCGAACCAGAGCTCTGCGTCGCGCTGGCAGCTGTGGTGCCTCGACGGCGCGGCGGGGCGATACGTGGGCACCCCCCGCGTCTTCGACGGAGCGTCCTTCCAAGGGGGCACCCCCGGCCTCTGCCCGCCGGCGCCGGGCGCCCCGCCGCCCCCGTCAGGGAGTCTACGATGAACCTCTCGGCGATGCTGATGCCCTCCCTCGTCGCGCTGGCGATCGCGGCGGGCGGCTGTGCGAAGGAGAGCGACGAGGCGCGGCCGAAGCTGCGGCTCGGGAACGTCCCCTGGCCCGGCTGGGCGGCGCTCGACGTGGGGCTCGAGAAGGGCTTCTTTCGCGAGGAGGGCGTCGACGTCGAGATCGTTCAGTTCGGCGTCAGCGGCGACCAGCAGCTCATCGACGCCATCGCCAGCGGCGAGGTCGATGGGGGCTTTTACATGCTCGGCGCGCTGCTCAACAACGCGCTCGAGCGCGGGCAGCCCATCACCTACCTCGGCGCGGTCGACTGGTCGTACGGCGGCGATCAGATCGTCATCCGGCCCCCGCTCGAGACCTCGATCGCGGCGATCCAATCGGGGCAGCGCCAAGTCGGCACCTACTCGACGGCCGCCTCGACGTTGCTGCTGCTCGACCTCTACTTCCGCGACACGTCGCGGCACTCCTGGTCGTTCAGCATCGGCGACGTCGCGGTCACCGAGCGCCCCGCCGAAGACCTGGTCGCGAGCTTCAAGGCCGGCGAAGAGCCCGTGAGCTTGAACTTCGACCCGGTCATCTACGACCAGATCGCGGCCGGCGGCGAGGTGGTCGCGACGAGCGCGACCTACCCGGGCGTCATCTCCGAAGGGCTCATGGTGAGCACGCCCCTCTACCAGGGGGCGAACAAGGCGGCGTACGCCGCCCTGCTGCGGGGGTGGGTCCGCGCGGTCGAGTACATGTACGGCGAGGGCCACCGGCTGAACGTCTTGAACGCCGCCCGGGCCGACGAAGTCGTCGAGATCGTCCAGCGGCGGACGTTCTTGGGCGACGGCACGTCGAAAGAAGACGTGCTGTCGTCCCTCGCCAACGTCCGTGTCTTCAGCCGGGCCAAGCTCGAGGCCGTCAACCTCGACGAGCGCGAGGACGTTCGCCTGGCCGAGTACCCCACCAAAGGGGTCCAGCCGCTGCGCAGCCATCTGCGCGAGCTCGACGAGTTCATCCGGGCTCTCAACCCCGCGGCCGCGCCGCTCCAGGCGCAAGTCACCGTGGACCTCGAACCCCTGCGGACCGCGCTCGCCCAGCTCGCCACTCGTTAACGCGCCCGTGCCGCCTCCGCCATCTGCCCTCGCGATCGCGCGCGCCGGGGGCGCGGCCAGGCCCGCCGCCGACGCGGGGCGCGCGAGTTGCTTCGTCGCCATGCCGGGGCCCCGCGCCCGTCTCGGCCCCACCCCCGAAAGAGGATGTGACCATGGCCGTGGCCCCCCCTCACCCTGACGCGAACGATCGACCGGGCGGCGCGGGCGGCGCGGGCGGCCCGGCGGGCGCGCCGGGCGCGAGCGGCGCGCCGCTGCGCAGCGCGACCGAGCGGCTGGTGCAGACGTTGTGGTTCGAAGGCGTGGGGTTGGCCGTCGTCACCCCGCTGTACGGCCGGGTGACGGGCGCTGGCATCGGCGAGTCGCTCACGCTGCTCGCGGTGCTCTCGGCGCTCATGATGGCCTGGTCGGCGGGGTTCAACGCGGCGTTCGATTGGGCCGAGTGGCGCCTCGTGGGCCGGGTCGCGAGCGACCGGCCGCTCGGGCTGCGCGCGCTGCACGCGCTCGCGCACGAGGCGACGGCGGTGCTGGTCAGCTGCCCCGTCATCGCCACCATCACGGGCCTAGGCTGGCAAGACGCCCTGCTTCTGGACGTCACGTTGACCATGACCTACGCCGCCTACGGCTACGTCTTTCACCTGGTGTTCGACGCCCTGCGCCCCGTCCGCGCGCGCGCGAACGAGCGGGCCCAGCGCGCCTGCCGCCCGAGCCACGGCTGACGGCCGACGAGGCGCGCGCCGCTTTGCCGTGCGGCGGCTGGCCAGGGGGCCGAACGCCGTCAGGGGAGGGGCCGGGCGGCCGCGGGGCGCGCGGTCAACGTGCGCACGGACCGCTCGTGGTCGTAGCCGACGCTGATCGATACGTGCGAGCCGGCGCGGGGCCGCGCGCCCCCCTCGCCGCGCTCGCGGTAGATCTCGACCTCGGCCCACACAACGGGCGGCGCTCGGACGTCGAGCTCTTCGTCAGCACGCCTAGCCAGCCGCGCGTCTTCAACAACCGCCTCTACCACGAGGTGCCGCGCGTCGCGACGGGCGGGCAGACGCTCGCCGAGGGGGGCGATTCGGGGGGGCCGAGCTACCGCGTCGACGACTTCGGCTCGCCGACCTTCGAGATCGTGTCGGTGACCTCGTCGGGCGGCGCGGCCGTCTCGTTCTCCTCGTCGCGCCTCGACGTGCTCGAGGCGCAGCCCGTCAAGGACGCGATCGCCGCGTCGGGCCGCCTGCCCGGCGATTGCGGCCTGCCCTGAGTCGCTCGCCCCTCGCGCGCCGCTCCCCCCGGGCGGCGGCGAAGGCGGGCGGGGCGCCCGTGCCGACCAGCCAGACGCCGCCGTTCGGGTGAGCCGGGCATCGACCCCCCCGCGACGCCGGCGGTCGCGGTGCGCTTCGCTGGCGGGGCTAGCTCGCCGCCTGGCTCTGTACGAACACGACCTCGAAGGGCTCGGAGAGCACGGCGCGCGCGCCGGCGCCCTCCGAGAACGCGGCGCGAAACGCTGGGTCGCTCCCGAGGGCTTCGGCCGCCGCGCGCGATTCGCACAAGAAATACGCCGCGAGCGTGTGGTTGACGTCGCGCACGCCGCCGGGGCCGGGCGGCCCGGCCGGCGCCGGCCGCTCGATGCCCTCGAGCAGGGTGACCGAGATCGGCCCGTCGCCCCGCCCGAGCAGGCGCCGCGCCGCGTCGGCCTGCGCCTCGAGCAGCCGGGCCCGATCGCCGGCCTCGGCGTGCGCGAGGTGAATGCGGGCGAAGCGCCCGGGCTCGATGGGCGCCGCGTCGGCCGAGCTCGCGGGGCGGGCGAGCGCGTGACGCACGCGGTAAATGCCCGGCTCGGCGCGCACGAAGAGGGGCCGGATGATCTCGCCGTGCTCGCGGAAGGCGTCGCTCGCGCGCCAGGCGGCGTAGCTCTCGAGGTCGCGAAACTGCGCGACGTTGGCGAGGCGCGCGTCCGGGCCTAGCCCCCGGTGAAGGTTGACCGAGAGCGACCCGGTCGCCGAGAAGCCCAGCCGGCGGTATTCGCCGATCTGGGTCTCGGCGAAGGCGTCTTGGCCGCCGGGCGGCACGGTGAACACGTTGATGAGCACGATGGCGCGCTCGTCGGGGCGCAGGACGGTCTTCGTCGAGGGCGTGGGGGCCATGGTGGGCCTTACGATGAAGGGGCCGGCCCCGCCGCGCTCGTTCGACGGGCGGAACGCATCGTTGCTCTGGGCGCGCCAATCGCTTCCGGGGTGAGCCGGCCGTACGACCGGCCGCGAGGGCGGGGCCGAGCGCCCCTGGTGCGGAGCGCGGCAAGGGCGGGGGCCGGGCGCCCCCGGTGCGGAGCGCGGCAAGGGCGGGGGCTGGGGGCCCCCGGTGCGGAGCGTGGCCGGGGCGCGAGCGGTGCCCGGGCGCCCGGCCCCGGTCGGCGCCGGGGCGTTCAGGGGTTCTCGTCGATGATGGCCTGCAGCCTGCTGGCGAAGAGGTCGACCCGGGCCGCGATCTGCTCGGGCTTGGCCACGCCCGCGTCGAGCGGGGTGCTGCCCGAGTTGACGGCGATGATGTGGTGCGTACCCTCGATGACGTTGGGGCCGCCCGAGTCGCCCGCCTGAATCTGGGTCAGGCCGGTGTTGTACGCCAGCGGGAAGGCGCCCGACTGCCGGACCGCCTGGGGGAAGGGCCCCTTGAAGATCTGGTCGGTCTGCACGCCGTTGCGGACGCGCCCCACGGGGCGGATCTTCGTGCCGTCGGGCTCGGGGCTGGTCGCGAACGTGGGGTAGAAGGGCAGGTCGATGGGCGCGTCGAGAATGATGGCGCCGACGTCGAGCGAGTCGGGGTTCACGCCCCCGTCGGGGTTGACGTAGTCGGACACGCCGCGCGTCGAGGCCGACCGCTGGCCGCCCGCGTTGGGGGCGAAGACGTTCCACCGGACGAAGGGCAGGTCGGTCACGATCGCGTTCACGCAGTGCCCCGCGGTGAGCACGACGCGCGGGGCGACGAGCGCGCCGGTGCAGTTGAGTCCGCGCCCGTCGGGCCGGACGGAGTTGATCACCACCGCCTCGACGAACTCACCGGCGGGCAGCGGCACCACGATGTTCTCGGTCGACGAGCCGGCTTCGGGCGTGTCGTCGTCGGCGCAACCGGCGAGCATGGCGGCGGCGACGAGGGGGGCGAGGCAAGCGAGGTGAAGGTGTCGGACGCTGAGGTTCATGATGGTCTCCGTCGTGTCAAGTCGGGGGCAGCAACGAGGCCGGCGCGGTCAACGGCAGGGGGCGCACTGGGCGAGCTGAACGCCGAGCCTGCAAACGCGGTCGCACGTCGCCTGGTCGAGGCCGCCACCCCCGCCGCCGCCTGCCGTGGTGACCGTCGCGGCGTAGCCGCCCTCGCCGGCGCCGAGCTGAAACCGCACCGAGCCCCCGCGCGCGGTAAAGCTGCGGGGCTGGCCGTTGGC
This sequence comes from Polyangiaceae bacterium, assembly GCA_035762175.1. Classification (GTDB taxonomy): domain Bacteria; phylum Myxococcota_A; class Polyangia; order Polyangiales; family Polyangiaceae; genus DASTPP01. Next base: position 36,958 of record DASTPP010000237.1, read on the forward strand.
CTCGCTGCTCACGTCGAGCAGGACGGCGCCCGTGCCGTCGGTGACGGCGAGGCGCTGGCCCGGGTCGAGATCGATTTCGTCGACGCGGACCTGCGCGTCGCCCTGGAACGTAACCCGGTCGGTGGCGGCCCCGCCGAAGGTCGAGATCTGTTGCGTGTTCGTCTCCGTGGCCTTGCCGCCCGCGGCGTTCGCGTTCTCGGCGCCGGAGCCGGTCGATTCGGGCTCGCCCGAGTCGGCGCACCCGGCGGCGAGCGCCGCGGTCAGGCACAGGGCGAAGGCGGAGGCGAGGCGGGCGAAGGCGGAAGATTGCATGGTCGTTGCTCCCGAACGAATAGGGTTGGGGGGTAAGGGACGCCCCGGCGGGGGCGCTGCGCTTCAAATCGAGAGAAGAGCAAGGCACGTGCCTCGGCCGCGCCGGCGCTCGCGCGGGGGCGGGCGCCGGGGCCGCCGACGCGGTTGCTTGGCGGCGCGAGGCCGGCCGGCGGGGTGGGCGGTCGGCGCGGCGGGGGGCGTCGCGCCGGCGGGCTGGGAGCGCCGGGGACGAGTTGGACGTGGCACGTACAACTCGTCCCGCCCGGTACCGGCCGGGGGCCGGCGGGCGCGCCGCCCGGTCAGCGGCGCCGGCGCGAAGGCGGTCGCGGCGACAGCCAGTCGCGGATCTGCCGCATCAGCACCGGGTCGGTACACTCGGCGCGCTCGAGCTCGTGCAGCACGCCCCGGGCGAGCTTGGTCGCCTGGGCGCGGGTGGGCGCCGCGAGGGCGAGGGCGAAGAGGACGGGCGCCTCGCGCGCGTAGCGCACCGTCGAGACCTGGCGCAGCAGCGCGCGGGCGCGCTCGGCCCACTGCTTGGCGGCGTCGGGCCGGCCCCGCAAGGCCTCGAGCTCGGCCCAGGTCGACAGGTAGAGCGGGTGGTGGAAGGGGTTGCGCCGCTCGCGGTCGGTCAGCGCCTTTTCGAGCGCGGTGAGGTGGCGCTCGGCGCGGTCGGCCTGCCCGAGCGCGACGAAGACCGAGGCGAGCTCGGCGAGGACCCGGCGCGGGGCCTCGCCCGGCTCGAGCGCGGCGGCCCGGCGTTCGACGTCGTCGGCGAGGGCGGCCGCCTCGGCGTCGTGGCCGAGCGCGAAGTGCGCCTGCGCCATCGCGACCGCCACGTGCAGGCGGCTGATGGCGTTCGTCGCCCGGAGGTCGCCCTCGCGCTCGAGGCCGAGCGCGAGGGCGTCGCGCGGGCGCCCGAGGTCGAGGAGCAGGTAGATGCGGCCTTCGAGCGCGACCTGGAAGAACTGCGCGTGCGGGGGCTGGCGCGCGGAGGCCGCCTCGTAGGCGGCGAGCGACTCGCGGCAGCGGCCGAGGGCCTGCAGGTTCAGCCCGACGCTGGTGTAGCCGCCGGCCGTCTGGGGGTGCATGGCGCCGAACCTCTCGGTCGCGATGCGCAGCTCGCGCTCGGCGAGCGCGAGCGCGCCGTCGAAGTCGCCGGCCAACGTCAGGGTCAGCGAGGCGTTGTGCAAGAGGTTGTGGTCGTCGGGCGCGGCGCGAACGAGCTCGCGGGCGAGCCGCTCGGCCTCGTCGAGGCGGTCGACGTGGCTCAGGGCGCCGAGGTACGCCCGCTCGACGCGCAGGCGCGTCGGGTCGGTCGGGGGCGCGTCGGCGGTCACCGCGTGCGCGAGCTCGGCGAGGGCGATGGCGCTCGCGCCGTCGTCGTGATCGTTGATCTCGTGGATGGACAGCCGCGTCCAGATCTGGGGCCGCAGCCGGGCGTGGTTGCCCAGCTCGGCCTGCTTCCAGGCCTCGCGTAGCGCCCGCTCGGACTCGGCGGGCCGGCCGGCCTGGAGCTGCACGAGCGACATCGTCAGCCAGGCCTCGGCCAGCAGGGGGGGGTGGCCGAGGGCGCGGGCGCCTTCGACGGCGCGCTCGGCGCCGCGCAGCGCCTCGTCGGTGCGCCAGAACGAGTACGCCGTCTCGACCGCGGCGAGCTCGTCGCGCAGCGCCGCCGCCCGCGCCCGGGCCCCGGCCGCCGAGGGCAGGGGCACCGGCGCGCGCAGCGCCGCGACGTCGGCGCAGCCGGCGACCGGCTCGAGCGACGAGGCCGCCTGCACGGCGAGCTTGACCGCCTGCGCGTCGGCGGACGCCAGCGTCGCGGCCAGCGACCGGAAGCGCGCGAGCCGACCGTCGAGGCACTGCATGCGCAGGTCGAGCAGCTCTTCGGACTGCTCGCCCCGCACCCGCGTCGCCTCGCACGCCTCGGTGCGCGCCTCGACCCAGCGCGCGCGGTAGCGGTCGAGCTCGGCTTCGACCGTCCGCAAGCTCTCGGCCGCGTAGGGCAGCCCGCTCGCCGCGAACGAAGCGCGCACCTGGGCGCGCGCGGCGTCGTTCCAGACGGTGTCGGCGCGCTCGCCCGCGCCGCGGCAGAGCGCCGAGCGGTCGGCGCGGCCGCGCGCGCCCGCCGCCCACGAGCCGCCCCCGACCAGCGCCAGCCCTAGCGCCGCCCCGAGCGCCGTGGCGTGCCGCCGCGCCCACGATCGGCGGTCGCGCGTCAGCTCGAGCAAGAGCGCCGGCATCGACTCGAAGCGGGCGGCCGGCTCGGGCGAGAGGCCGCGCGCGAGCACCCGGCCGAGCGCCGGCGGCACGCCCGACCGCGGCGGCGGCGCGACCCGCTTGCCGACCAGCATCGACGCCAGCCGCGCCTCGGGCGTCTCGCCCGCGAAGGGGGACCGGCCGTAGAGCGCCTCGTAGAGCGCGACGCAGAAGCTGAACTGGTCGGTGCGCGCGTCGACCGCGGCGCCGGCGAACTGCTCGGGCGACATGTAGCGCAGCGTGCCGACCGCCTGCCCGCCCACCGTCAGCTCGCTCGAGCCCGAGACGGCCGCGGCGGGCGGCCCGGCGACGGTCGCCTCTTCGGAGCCCACGAAGGTCGGCGCGCTCGCGCCCCCCGAGGGGGTGCTGCCCGGCGCCGCCGGCCCGCTCGCGCCCGCGCGCTCGGCCGCCGCCCCGTCGGCCGACGCGGGCGGGGCGGCGGCCCGAGCGGGCCCCGCCCCGAGGGCCGGCTCGGCCGCGGCAGGCCCCTCGGCCCCGGGCGCCGGCTCGGCGCGCACGAGGCCGAAGTCGAGCACGCGCACGCGCCCGTCGGCCGAGACGAGCACGTTGTCGGGCTTGAAGTCGCGGTGCACCAGCCCCGCCGCGTGCGCGGCCGCGAGCCCCCGGCCCGCCTCGACGTACGCCCGCAGCACCTCGGCCGCCGTGCGCCCGCTCGCCGCCTGCCAGCGCCGCAGCGTCTGGCCCTCGACGTACTCGAGGGCCAGAAACACGTCGCCGCCGAGCACGCCCACGTCGTGCACGGCGACGACGTTCGGGTGCGCCAGCTTAGCGAGCGCGCGCGCCTCGCGCAGCAGCCGCTCGCGCGCCACGGCCTCGTCGTGGGCCGAGCCGGCGGGCTGCACCAGCTTGAGCGCCACGAGCCGGTCGAGCTCGGGGTCGAAGGCCTTGTACACCACGCCCATGCCGCCGCGCCCCAGCAGGTCGACCACCACGTACCGACCGAGCCGCTGCCCGCGCCGGTCGGACTCGGCGCGGGGCGGCCGCCACGCGCCCGGGGCGCGCTCGGGCGCGTCACCCAGCATGGAACGTTGCGGCGGGGGCATGGAGCACGGCCGCGGGTTCGGCGGACCGACCGCGGGCTCCGCGCGCACGAGAAGGCGGCCCAGGCGCGCAGGGGCCAGGGTCTTCGGCCCGGGGGCATAGTCGTTCGCCCGCTGTCACGCCACCCCTACGCTACCACAAGTGCGCTCGCCCTTCGGCGGCGGCACGACCGCGAGGTCGGGCGAGAGGCTCGCGCGCCCCGGCGCGCCGCCGTGATTGCTGCGCCGACGGGGCCCATTTCAGTGATGGCGGAAGCGCGCCCGGCTCGGCGCCCCTCGCGCCTCGGCCGCGCGCCGCTTGCCCGCCGGGCGGCTCGCCCGTAAAGCTTCGCTTTGGCACCCCCGCGGGGGCTCACGAGCCCGACCCGATGACGCGCGCGGTTCGACCCCATTCTCACCTCGTTTCGCCCCGGCGCCGCGCCGCGGGGCCCGAGCGGGCCGCGCGGCGGGGGGCGCCGGGCGCCGGGCGCGGGGCGGGCGGCCGGCCGGGGGGCGGGGCGTGAGCGCGTCGCGGTTCTTGGTCGTCAGCCACGGCGATCGGGCCCGCGTCGTGCCCCTGCCCGAGTCGGGTCAGGTGACGCTGGGCCGCGGCGACGACTGCTTCGTGCAGATCAACCACGACGCGCTCGTGTCGCGGCGCCACCTCACGCTGCACCTGGGCCCCGAGATCTTCGTCGAAGACCTCGGCAGCCAGAACGGCACGCGCGTGCTCGGCGGCCTGCCCGACGTCGACGCCGAGGCCCAGACGGCCTCATCGCCCGCGCGGCTCGAGCCCGGACGCCCGGCGCGCCTGCCGGCGGGGGCGAAGGTGCAGATCGGCAGCACCGTCGTCGCCTACCACGAGGCGACGGCCGACGGCGAGGCGGCCGCGCCGCCGCCGGGGGGCGACATCGTCGTGGCCGACCCGCGCATGCGCTACCTGCACGAGCTGCTCGCGCGCGTGGCCGCCCGCACCATCAACGTGCTCTTGCTCGGCGAGACGGGGGTGGGCAAAGACGTCTTCGCCCGGCGCATTCACGCGCTGTCGCCGCGCGCCGCCGCGCCCTTCCTCGGCATCAACTGCGGCGCGCTCAGCGAGAGCCTGCTCGAGAGCGAGCTGTTCGGCCACGAGAAGGGCGCCTTCACCGGCGCGCACGCCGCCAAGCGGGGCCTGTTCGAGGCGGCCTCGGGCGGGGTGGCCTTCCTCGACGAGGCGGGCGAGCTGTCGCCCGGGCTGCAGGTCAAGCTCTTGCGGGTGCTCGAAGATCGCACGGTCATGCGCGTCGGCTCGGTGCGCCCGACGCCCATCGACGTGCGCGTGCTGTCGGCGACCAACCGCGACCTCGACCGCGAGGTCGCCGCCGGCCGCTACCGCAGCGACCTCTACTTTCGGCTCAACGGCATCTCGATCGTCATCCCGCCCCTGCGCGAGCGCCCCGCCGAGATCGTGCCGCTCGCCGCGCTCTGGCTGCGCCGCTTCTGCGAGCGCGAGGGGCGCGCCCGCGTGCCCGTGCTGAGCGAAGAGGCCGCGCAGCGGCTGCGCGCGTACTCCTGGCCGGGCAACGTGCGCGAGCTGCGCAACGTCATCGAGCGGTCGCTCGTGCTGTGCGACGGCCCGATCGTCCGGCCCGAGCACGTCTTGCTGTCGCCGACGCTGCTGCCCGAGGTCGCCGCGCCCGCCGGCGCGCCCGAGGCCCCGGCCGTGGCGCCGCCGCGGCCGACGCTGTCGCCCGGGGCGCCCGACGCGGCCGGAGCGGGCGGCGTGCCGCCCATCCCGCCGCTCGGCCCGCCCCCGGCGGCCGCCGCGCCGATCGCCTCGGCCGCGAGCGCGCCGCCGCCCGGGGCGGGCGAGCCCATGAGCCCCGAGGCGTTGCGCTCGCAGGCCGACGCCCTCGAGCGCGAGCGCCTGCGCGAGGCGCTCACGGCGTGCGGCGGCAACCAGACCCGCGCCGCCGCGATGCTGGGCATCAGCCGGCGGGCGCTCATCATGCGCCTCGAGCGCTTCAAGCTGCCGCGCCCCAAGAAGGGCCCCGAGGGCGCGTAAGGCGGGGTGCGTGTCGACGGCGCGCCCCCCGCCCGCATCGAGCGGGGCGGCGGCCGAGGGGCCTCGTCGATGGCGGCGGCGGGGCTCGCCTCGGCCCGCCCGCCGGCCGCCCGCGTCAGGGCAGCACGGGCACGAGCTGTGCGCGCGCCGTCGCCCACGTGACGGGCAGCTCGTCGGGGGCGATGTCCCAGTCGATGGTGCGGCCGTCGACGCCGACGGTTCGGACTTCGGTCATCGCCGTGGCGTGCGCGCCCGAGGTGACGAAGCTCATCATCGACGCCTCGTCTTGCCAGACGGTGATGGTGCGGCCGTAGTTGCACTTCGTCGAGTACGCGAGCTCGTAGCCGACGAACCCGGGCTGCCCG